>JANXAZ010000016.1 GCA_025062095.1 Geminicoccaceae bacterium | reverse complement strand
TCGAAGGCGCCCGCATCTGCATCTCGCGCTTCGAGGGTCGCAGGCGGAACTTCGCGGCGCTTCTACCCCGCGTCGCGGGGGCGGGGGGGGGGGGGGGCGCGCGCCAGCAGCCCCGGGGGGGCCCGCCGGGGGGGGGCGGGGGGGCGCGGGGCCACCCGCGGCGATGCGCCCGAGGGCTCGCATCGGCGCGCGACGGTCGCTCGCACCGCACCTCTGCCGCGGCATCCCGCGGCACCGGGCGGCCTCGGCTCGCGCGGACGGGCCCCGAAAAGCGTCGTCGCGGTGGTCGAGCGCGGAGCGAGCGACCGCGGTTGCGATGCCACGCGCCCGAGGAGTTCGCGCCTTCGACCGAAGCGGCCCGCCGCGCGGCGCGCCGAAGGCCGGCCGCGCTCCGCCGCGGACGGGGAAACCTCGGGCTCGCTCGGGGAAGGCTTCGGGGGCGAGCCGGCGCTGGAGACGGACAGCCGCGACGGACGACGGGGGTGCGGCGGAGCCGCGGCTGGGTTCTTTCCATAACAAAGCTTATACGAACATCCGCCGTGCGCTTGGCACGGAGCGCGCCGCGGCTACTTCTTTCGTCCGAACCGAAAAACCGGGGCCGAGACGGCGAACCATGACGGGACGGACGGCGGTGCGGCTCGATGGGCGCGGCGTGCTCGCGCTTTCGGGCGAAGACGCGGACGACTTCCTGCAGGGGTTGATCACCAACGATCTGCGTCGGCTCGCGCCCGACCGGGCGCTGTGGGCCGCGCTTCTCACGCCCCAGGGTCGGGTGCTCTTCGACTTCGGCGTGGTGCGAGCCGAGGACACCCTGCTCCTCGACGTCGAGCGCGCGCGCGCCGGCGAACTCGCGCGGCGCCTCGCGCTCTATCGGTTGCGCGCGCGCGTCGCGATCTGCGAGCGAAGCGAAGCCTGGACCGTGCTCGCCGTGCCCGGGCCTGAAGCGGCCGAGCGTTTCGCTCTGCCGCGCGAGCGCGGGCGGGCGCGACGGCTCGGCGAGGCGCTCGTCTTCGTCGATCCGCGTTCGATCGAGCTCGGTGTGCGCGCGCTCGTCCCCGCGGACCGCTTCGCCGCTTTCCTCCTCGAGCACGGCCTCGAGCTCCTTCCCGAGGAACGGTTCGAAGTCCATCGCATCCGGCTCGGTGTGCCCGAGGGAGCGCGCGATCTCCCTCCCGAGCGCGCGCTTCCTCTGGAGGCCAACTTCGATGCGCTCGATATCGTCTCCTTTACCAAAGGTTGCTTCGTGGGCCAGGAGGTGACGGCGCGCATGGAGCACCGCGGGCTCGTGCGCAAACGCCTGGTCCCGGTCCGCTTCCTCGGCCCCCCGCCCGCGGAGGGCGCGCCCGTGCGGCTGGAGGATCGGGAGGTCGGCGAGATCCGCCGGGTCGCGGGCGAACACGGGCTCGCCCTCTTGCGCGCCGAAGCCTTCGGGCGCGCGGGCCTGAGGGCCGAGGAGACGGAACTCCTCGTAGAACCGCCTGCATGGCTCGTCGAAGAACTTCAACCTTGACATAGGCTCAAAAGCCTATATTATCCCCGACGAGGTCGCTCGAGACGACCTCGGTCATCGCTCTCCTGCCTCCTCGCTCGGCGGCCGCCGCCTTCTCGTCTCGCCTCCCTTCGCCTCCCGGCGGCGGCCGCCCCTTTTTCGGTCTTCTCCGGTTTTCCGCTCCCTCACGCGACGGACGCGCCGGGGCTCTCGGGCGACGTCGCCTCGACGGTGCGCGGAGCTTCGGGAAAGAGCCCTCGGATCTCGGCCAGGAGCACGGCCGCGCTCGCGAAAGGCCGCGCGCTCGCCTGCTCGAGCCCGGGATCGAGCCAGAGGCGCAGCCGCCGCGCGGCCTCCGTTTCGAGTTCGCGCAAAAGCCAACGCCGGGCCTGCTCGCGCCGCCGGCGCTCGCTCGCCCGCACCGCGGTCGGGATCCGCCCTTCGATCGCCTCGAGGAGGGCGTCGATCCCGCGCCCCGTCGTCGCCGAAATCCGCAGAACGCGCGGCTCGCGGCCCGCGGGCGCGGAGAGCGCGAGAGCGGCTTCGAGCTCGCGCGCGCTGCGCTCGGCCACCGCCCCGAGATCGCATTTCGTCACCACGGCGATATCGGGGATCTCGGCGATCCCCGCCTTGAGGAACTGCAGGCTGTCCCCCGAGGCCGGCTGCACCGCCAGGATCACGAGATCGGCGAGGTCGACGATCTCGGTCTCCGACTGGCCCACGCCCACCGTCTCGATCAGCACCCGGTCGAAGAGCGCGCGGGCGAGCACGAGCATGGGAAAACACAGCGCCGCCACCCCGCCGAGCCGGTCGCGCGCGGCGAGCGAGCGCACGAAGACGCCCTCGTCCTCGGGATCGAGGGCGAGCCGCGTGCGATCGCCCAAAAGCGCCCCGCCCGTGCGCGGGGAAGAAGGGTCGACGGCGAGCACCGCGACCCGCCTTCCCCCGCCCCGCCACGCGCGAACGAGCGCCGAAGCGAGGGTGGATTTGCCCACCCCGGGCGGCCCGGTGAGGCCGATCGCCACCCCCGAGGGGCGCGCCCAGGCGGCTTCGAGGAGCGCGACCGTCTCGGCGGCCGAGGGAGCCTCTTCCAGACGCGCGAGCGCGCGGGCGAAGGCCGGCTTGCCGCCGGCGGCGAGTTCGGCCAGCGGATCGACCGCGGCCACGCCCCTACTCGCTCGATCCCGCGGTCGCGCCGCGGCGGCGCAGCGCCGCCTGCGCCGCGGCCAGTCGCGCGATCGGGACGCGGTAGGGCGAGCAGGAGACGTAATCGAGCCCGACCTCTTCGCAGAAGGCGATCGATGCCGGATCGCCCCCGTGCTCCCCGCAGATGCCGAGCTTGAGATCGGGTCGGCGCGCGCGCCCGCGCTCGCAGGCGAGCCGCACGAGCTCGCCCACCCCTTCGGTGTCCAGCGAGCGGAAGGGATCGGTACGGAAGATGCCGGCCTCCAGATAGGCGTCGAGGAACTTGCCCGAATCGTCGCGCGACAGTCCGAGCGTCATCTGGGTGAGGTCGTTGGTGCCGAAGCTGAAGAAGGCGGCGTGCTCGGCGATCTCCGCCGCGCGCAGCGCCGCCCGCGGCACTTCGATCATGGTCCCGACGAGATACTCGATCCGCCGTCCCTTCTCGCGCATCACCCGCTCGGCCACCGCGCGCAGCCGCTCGGCCACGAGCTCGAGCTCGCGCGCCGAGCCCACGAGCGGGACCATGATCTCGGGGACGAGCGCGGCACCGCTGCGCTCCTGGACCGCGATCGCCGCCTCCACGATCGCCTGGACCTGCATCTCGTAGATCTCGGGATAGACGATCCCGAGCCGGCAACCCCTGAGGCCGAGCATGGGATTGGCCTCCTCGAGCTCCTTGAGCCGCCGGCGCACGATCCGCGGCTCGACCCCCAGAGCCGCGGCGACTTCGCCGATCTCCACTTCGCTTCTCGGCAAGAACTCGTGCAGGGGCGGATCGAGGAGCCGAATCGTGACCGGCCGCGCTCCCATGATCTCGAACAGCTCGACGAAATCGTCGCGCTGCATGGGCAGGATCTTGGCGAGCGCCCGTCGCCTGCCCTCGCCGTCGGCGGCGAGGATCATCTCGCGCATCGCGACGATGCGGTCTTCTTGGAAGAACATGTGCTCGGTGCGGCACAGCCCGATGCCCTCGCAGCCGAAGCGGACGGCGGTGCGGGCGTCGGACGGCGTCTCGGCGTTCGTGCGCACCCGCAGCCGGCGCACCGAATCCGCCCAGGTCATGATCGTCGCGAAATCGCCCGAAAGCTGCGGTTCCACGGTCGGCACCGCGCCGAGCATGACCGTGCCCGTGGAGCCGTCGATGGTGATGACCTCGCCCGCTTCGACCCGCACCCCGCCGGCGGTGAAGGCGCGCTCTTCGTAGGAGATCAAAAGATCGCCCGCGCCGCACACGCAGGGTTTGCCCATGCCGCGGGCGACCACCGCCGCGTGGCTGGTCATGCCCCCGCGCGCGGTGAGGATCCCGCGCGCGGCGTGCATCCCGTGGATGTCGTCCGGCGAGGTCTCGATGCGCACGAGGATCACCGCTTCGCCTTGGGCGGCGAGACGTTCCGCCTCTTCCGCGCTCAAGACCACCTTGCCCGAGACCGCACCGGGCGAGGCGGGCAGACCCTTGGCGATCACCCGCCGCTCCGCCTTGGGGTCGAGGGTCGGGTGCAAGAGCTGGTCCAAAGAGGCCGGATCGACGCGCAGGATCGCTTCCTCGCGGCTGATCAGCCCCTCGTGGGCCATGTCCACGGCGATCTTGAGTGCGGCTTGCGCCGTGCGCTTGCCGGCGCGGGTCTGGAGCACGAACAGCCGGCCTTGTTGCACCGTGAACTCGATGTCCTGCATGTCCCGGTAGTGCCGCTCGAGGCGGTCGAAGACCGCGACGAGGGCGGCATAGGCCTCGGGCATCCGCGCTTCCATCGACTGCTCGGGATCACCACCCCCCGCTTTCGCCATGGCGCGGGAGAGCGGCTGGGGGGTCCGGATGCCCGCGACCACGTCCTCGCCCTGGGCGTTGACGAGATATTCGCCGTAATAGCTGCGCTCGCCGGTGGAGGGATTGCGCGTGAAGGCGACACCGGTGCAGCAGTCCTCGCCCATGTTGCCGAAGACCATGGCCTGGACGGTGACCGCCGTGCCCATGTCCTGGGGGATGTTGTGGAGCTTGCGATAGGTCTGGGCGCGCTGGTTCATCCAGGAACCGAACACCGCGCCGATGGCACCCCACAGCTGTTCGTGCGGGTCTTGCGGGAACTCGCGGCCGAGCTCGCGCCGCACGAGCGCCTTGTAGCTCCGCACGAGCTCTTCGAGCGCGCCCGCACCGAGCTCGTGGTCGAAGCGCACGCCGTACTCGCGCTTGATCGCCTCCAGCCGCTCCTCGAACAGATAGTGGTCGATGCCCAGGACGACGTCGCCGTACATCTGGATGAAGCGGCGGTAGCTGTCGAAGGCGAAGCGGCGATCGCCGCTCTTGCGCGCGAGGCCTTCCACCGTGCGGTCGTCGAGGCCGAGGTTGAGGACCGTGTCCATCATCCCGGGCATGGATACGGGGGCGCCCGAGCGCACCGAGACGAGAAGCGGATCGTCGGGATCGCCGAAGCGCGCGCCGACGTCGTCTTCGACCAGCCGCAGGGCCTCTTCGACCTGCGCGCGCAGCCCCGGCGGATAGCCGCGGTCGTGACGGTAATAATAGGCGCAGACCTCGGTGGAGATGGTGAACCCGGGCGGCACGGGCAGGCCCAAGGCCGCCATTTCCGCCAAATTCGCGCCCTTGCCGCCCAGAAGCGCGCGTTGGTGCGCGGCTCCGTCCACGCGCCGGCGGCCGAAGCTGAACACCCATTTCTTCTCGTCGCTCATCTCGCCCCCGTACCCTGCGTCGCCGCGAACGGTCGCGAGCCCGAGGGGCTTCTCAGCCGCGCCCGGGTTCCTCGATGCGGGCGAAATCGGCCACCTCGCCCAGGGCCGTTCCTATTCGCGACAGCATGAACAATCGGTTAACGCGGAGCTCGGCTTCCGGCACGTTGACCATCACCCGCTCGAAGAAACGGTCCACCGGACCGCGCAGCGTGGCGAGCGCGGCCATCGCCCCCGTCCAATCCTCGGCCGCGAGCGCCGCGCCGATGCGCACCCGGGCGCTCGCAAGCGCCTCGAACAGCGCGATCTCCTCCGGTGCCCGCAACAGCGCGGGCGAAGGCTCGCCGCGATAGCTGCGCCCGTCCTTGCGCTCCTCGATGGCGACGATGCCCGTGGCGCGCCGATATCCCGCCAGGAGATCGCGCCCTTCCTCGCTTTCGAGAAAGGCCTTGAGAGCCCGCACGCGGGCCTGCAGGCGCACGAGATCGTCGTCGAGACCGACCGCGAGCACGGCGTCGATGTGGTCGTGCCGGATCCCCTCGCCTCTCAGATGCACGACCAGCCGATCGGCGAGAAACCGCACGAGTTCCTCGGCCAGCGCCGCCCCGTCCACCTCCCCCAGGCGCGCACCGTATCCGGCGAGGGCGGCGGCGAAAGCGCGCTTGAGCGGCAATCGGAGCCCGTTCTCGCTCACCAGCCGAACGACTCCCGAGGCCGCGCGGCGCAGGGCGAAGGGATCCTTGGTCCCGGTGGGCCGGATGCCGACGGCGAAGAACCCGACGAGCTGATCGATGCGATCGGCGAGCGCCACGACCACGCTCTCGGGCGCGCGCGGGCAGCGGTCGGTGGGACCCTTGGGCGCGTAGTGTTCGGCGATCGCGCGCGCCACCGCCTCGGGTTCGCCTTGGAGACGCGCGTAATGCCCGCCCATGATCCCTTGGAGTTCGGGGAACTCGCCCACCATGCCGGTGAGCAGATCGGCCTTGGCGAGCAGCGCCGCGCGTTCGGCGAGCAGCCGATCGGCCCCGGGGACGAAACGGCACAGCTCGCCGGCGAGGGCGACGAGCCGCTCCGCCCGCTCGCCCTGGCTTCCCAGCTTCTCGTGGAAGACCATCGCGGCGAGCTTGGGCAAGCGGCTCTCGAGGCTTTGTTTTTTGTCCTGCTCCCAGAAAAAGCGGGCGTCCCACAGCCGCGCCCGCAGGACGCGCTCGTTCCCGGCGACGATCGCCGCCCCGCCGTCGCGCGCTTCGATGTTCGCCACCACGACGAAGCGCGGGGCGAGCCGGCCGTCCGGGGTCCGCAGCGCCAGGTAGCGCTGGTTCTGGCGCATGGTGAGCACCAGCACCTCGCTCGGGATGTCCATGAAGGCGGGATCGATGCGCCCGAGAAGCGGCACCGGCCATTCCACGAGTCCGGCGATCTCCTCGACGAGCGCCTCGTCCGGAACGAGCGCGAGGCCTTCGCGGCGGGCGAGCTCTTCCGCCCCTTCGCGGATCCGCCGCTTGCGCTCCTCGCCGTCGAGCACGACCTTGGCCGCGAACAGGGCTCGGGCGTACTCGTCGAAGTCGGCGGGGCGCAAGGGCGCCGGAGCCATGAAACGATGCCCGCTCGTCGTCGCACCGGCGCGGACCCCGGCGAAGACGAAGGGCACGACCTCGCCGTCGAACAGGCACAGGATCGAACGCAAGGGGCGGATCCAGCGCGCTTCGCCCTCGCCCCAGCGCATGGCCTTGGGCCAAGGAAAGCGGGCGAGAAGATCGGGCAGCCGGGAAGCCAGAAGCTCCCGCGTAGGCGTGCCGGCTTCGCGGATGCGGGCGTAGAGGACCCTGCCCTTCTTCTCCTCCCGCACCTCGATCGTCACCCCCTCGCGGGGCAAAGAGCGTTTGAAGCCCTCGATCGCCGCGACCGGCGCGTCCTCGCGCGGGCCGCGGCGCTCGCTCACGCGATCGGGGGTGCGCGCCGGCAGACCCTCGACCACCGCGACGAGCCGCCGCGGGGTGGCGAAGGTGCGCAGCCGATCGAAGCTCAGCCCGGCCTCGGCGAACAGACCGGACAAGAGCTCGGCGAGATCGCGCCGCGCCGGCTCTTGCATGCGCGCCGGGATCTCTTCCGAGAGGAGCTCGAGCAAGAGCTCGGCCATCGCCTCAGCCCGTGCCGTGACCGCGGGCGGAAAGCCAGGCCTCGCAGCAGGCCTTGGCGAGGGCGCGCACGCGCAAGATGTAGGCCTGGCGCTCGGCGACGCCGATCGCTCCGCGCGCGTCCAGGAGATTGAAGAGATGGCTCGCCTTCAGGCATTGATCGTAGGCCGGGAGGACGAGCCCGTGCGCGAGCAGGTGCCGACATTCCGCCTCGGCGTCCTCGAAGTGCCGGAACAGCCGCTCGACGGTGGCGTATTCGAAATTGTGAGCGGAGAACTGGCGCTCGGCCTCGAGGAACACGTCGCCGTACGTGACGCCGGCACCGTTGAAGTCGAGCTCGAAGACGTTCTCGATCCCCTGCACGTACATGGCCAGGCGCTCGAGGCCGTAAGTGAGCTCGCCCGATACCGGCTTGCAGTCGATCCCGCCCACCTGTTGGAAGTAGGTGAACTGAGTCACCTCCATCCCGTCGCACCAGACCTCCCAGCCCAGACCCCAGGCACCGAGGGTGGGGCTCTCCCAGTCGTCCTCGACGAAGCGGATGTCGTGCAGAAGCGGATCGATGCCCAGTGCTGCGAGACTCTCGAGATAAATCTCCTGAATATCCGGGGGGGAAGGTTTCAGGATGACCTGGAACTGGTAGTAGTGCTGCAGGCGATTGGGATTTTCGCCGTAGCGGCCGTCGGTCGGCCGCCGCGAGGGCTGCACATAGGCCGCTCGCCAGGGCTCGGGCCCGAGCGCGCGCAAGGTCGTCGCCGGATGAAAGGTCCCGGCGCCCACTTCCATGTCGTAAGGCTGCAGGATCACGCAGCCCCGTTCGCTCCAGAAGTGCTGGAGGCGCAAGACGAGATCTTGGAAGCTCGGAGCGCGCGTGCGGGCCACCTGGTCGCGCCTTCGTGCTGCGGTGCGGCGAGGTCTAGAGGCGCCCTCGGTACCCGGTCAAGGCGGATGCGGCGTTCAACTCCGCCGCAGCGTGCACGCTTCCACGCTCGGGCACCAGGTCCCGTTCGGCACCCAGACCCCGCAGCGCGGACAGCGGACGAGATCGGTGGCCTCGGGGGGCGCGGCGGCGGTCGCCTGCGGAGCCGGTGCGCGACGATCGGCTTGGGTCAGCTTGCGTTGCACTGCAGCGAGGAGCCGCCACCCCTTCCAGGCGGCGACGATCACGAGGAGCACGAGCAGGATCTTGCCGAAGCTCAAGGTGAACATCGCCGCCTTCCGCCGCTCACAGCCCCAGACGCCGCAACATGGCCCGTTCCTCGAGCATCGCCAAGACCGCGGCCGTGGCCTCGCTCGCGAGCGCCGAAAATCCGAACCGTTCGAGGAACCGTCGGCGCGGGGGGTTGACCACGCTCACCACCACCTCGGGCCCGTAGCGTTCCTCGAGCACCGTGCGGATCTCGCCCACGCCGTCGGCGAGGCCGAGCTCGACCGCCCGCGCCCCGGTCCAGACGCGACCGTCGAAGAGCTCTTCCTCGCTCGCCCTGAGCCGACCGGCGCGGCGGCTTCGGACCTGCTCTTTGAACCGCTCGTGGATCTCGGCCTGGAGTTCGGCCAGAAGCGCCACGTCCTCCGGGCGTTCGGGGCGGAACGGATCGAGAAAGCTCTTGCGCGCGCCGCTCGTGTGCACCCGGCGCTCGATTCCCAGGCGCGCGAGGGCCTCCGCGAAGCCGAAGCCGGCGCTGATCACGCCGATCGAGCCGACGATCGAAGAGGCTTCGACGAAGATCTCGTCGGCGGCGGTGGCCAGCCAATAACCACCGGACGTCGCGACGTCTTCGACGAAGGCCAGCACCGTGCGGCGCTTCTGCTCCGCGAGCCGGCGGATGCGGCGGGCGATGAGCGCGGCCTGCACCGGGGCTCCACCGGGACAGTTGACGATCAGGGCGACCGCCGGGGCGCGGCGGACGCCGAACGCCCGGTCGATCGCCCGCTCGAGCCCGAACAGCGCCAATCCCGGTCCGCGCAGCGGAAAAGCGCCGATCACTCCGTGCAGGCGGATCGCCGGCACGAACACCGGCCGGCGCCAGAACGCCCAGAACGGCCGCGTTCGTACGGGCGGGGCGGCGGGGCTCACCATGCGAGAGGCTCGGCTTCGCGCAAGATCGCCTCGGCCGCCTCGGTAAAGGTCCCGTCGGCGCGGTGCAAGACGAGCCCGGGCAGCAAGCGGCAGGGCGCCCGCGAGCCTTTGCGCGCGCGCACGAGCACCCGCCGCGCCGGCTCTTCCGCCTTGGGCCACAACGGGAAAACGGTGATCTCGCCGCTGCGCCCGCGCAGTGCGGCGAGGAGATCGGCGAGCCGGTCGGCGCGGTGGACGAGCACGATCCGGCCGCCGGGGAGGAGCCGCGCCAGGCAGGCCGCGATCCAATCCGCCAAAGAAACACTCTCGATCCGCGCCGCGCGCCTCCCGCCTTCCGCCGGAGGACGGGCGCGACTCGGCTCGAGATGGGGCGGGTTGCTCATCACCCAGGAGAACCCGGTACGCCGCAGCTCGCCCGGCGGCCGCAAGAGATCGCCGGTGATCACCCGCACGCGCCCCTCCCATCCGTTGAGGGCGACGCTTTCCCGCGCCAGCGCGGCGATCTCGGGATCGCGCTCGAGTCCCACCACGCGTACCTCGGGCGACCGCGCCGCCAGGCAGAGCGCGGCGGCGCCCGTCCCGCAGCCGGCATCGAGCACGCTCTCGCCCGGCGCGGCGGCGACGGCGGCGGCGAGCAGCACGGGATCGATCGCCGCGCGATAGCCGCTGCGCGGCTGGAGGATGACGACCCTGCCCCCGAGCAGCCGATCGCGCGTCGGCGCTCGTGCGCTCGGGTTCGTGTCTTCGGCGAAGAGCCGCATTTGCCAGTCGCTTCCCCAGCCGTTAAGCAGTTCCCCGACACGATCCGCGCGCGCAAGCGGGTCGAGGGAGCAGCCTCGTGTCGGTAGCAGCAGCGAAAGAGCAGCGAGCGACCCGCTCGGCGCTCGAAGAGGCGCAAGCACTCGTGGCCGAGGACATGGCCCGGGTCAACCGGCTCATCCTGGAACGGCTCGAGAGTCGGGTCCCGCTCATCCCCGAGCTCGCGCGGCATCTCATCGCCGCCGGCGGCAAGCGCATCCGGCCGATGCTCACCTTGCTCGCCGCCCGCCTGTGCGGCTATCGCGGCGAGCATCACCTGGCGCTCGCGACCGCGGTCGAGTTCATCCACACCGCCACCCTGCTCCACGACGACGTGGTCGACGAGAGCGAACTGCGACGCGGCAAAGCGACGGCGAACGCGGTGTGGGGCAACAAGGCGCCGGTGCTCGTGGGCGATTTCCTCTTCTCGCGCGCCTTCCAGCTCATGGTCCAGGTGGGCGACCTCGAGGTCCTGCGCATCCTCGCCGACGCCTCGGCGGTGATCGCCGAGGGCGAGGTCCTGCAGCTCGTCACCGCCAACGACACGAGCACGAGCGAAGAAGCCTATCTCGCCATGATCACCGGCAAGACGGCGGCCCTCTTCCGTGCCGCCTGCGAGGTGGGAGCGGTGGTGGCCCGGCGGCCGGAACCGGAGCGGATGGCCCTGCGCGCCTACGGAGAGGCGCTCGGCATCGCTTTCCAGCTCGTGGACGACGCGCTCGACTATTGCGCGCGCCAGAGCGAGCTCGGCAAGACGGTCGGCGACGACTTCCGCGAGGGCAAGGTCACGCTGCCCGTCCTCGTCGCCTTCGCGCGCGGCGACGAGAGCGAGCGGGCCTTCTGGCGGCGCACGCTCGAACGCTGCGAGCAGACCGACACCGACCTCGCCGAAGCGCAGCGTCTGCTCGCCCGCCACGGGGCGATCGAGGCCACGCTCGAGCGGGCGCGCGCGTACGGGCGCAGCGCCAAAGAGGCGATCGCCGTCTTCCCGCGCTCGCAGGTTCGCGAGGTGCTCGCGGGGCTCGTCGATTTCTGCATCGAGCGCGCCTATTGAGGGGCGGGACTTGCGGGTCGCGCGGCAGCCGATTATCTCCTCGGGCGGCCCCGGTCGGAGCGTAGCTCAGCCTGGTAGAGCACTGCTTTCGGGAGGCAGGGGTCGCGTGTTCAAATCACGCCGCTCCGACCATTCCCGCGATTTCCGGTGAGCCCGTGTCCTGGTGGCGATGGTTGCCCTTCGGGCGCGTCCCGGCCGTGGGGGCCGAGGAGCTCGCGCGACGGCTCGCCGGTCCCCGCCCTCCCCTCGTCCTCGACGTGCGCACCGCGGCGGAAGTGGCGAGCGGCACCATCCCCGGGGCGCGTCACGTGCCGGTGCACGAGCTCGCCCGGCGCATCGACGAGCTCGGCCTCGCGCCCGGGGCCGAGGTGGTCGCGGTCTGTGCGAGCGGCCACCGCTCGAAGCCGGCGGTACGGCTTCTGCGCGCCCGCGGCCTGGACGCCCGCGAGCTCGCGGGCGGCATGTCGGCCTGGCGCCGCGCCGGGTTGCCGGTGGCCCGGCCCGCGGCGGCGGGGAGCTGATCAGGCCGCGACTTCCCAGGTGGGCGCGCGCCGTACGAGCGCGTCGAGGTCGCGCGCGCCCTCGCGCGCTCGCGCCTGTTCTTCTTGGGCGCGCAGGGCCCGCTCGAAGCTCTGGGGTGCGGGATCGGCGTACAACACCCCCAGGGCCACCGGCATCGGTGGCGCGAGATCGGCGAGAAGGGCCGCGAGCGTGCGGTCGCGCTCGTCGTGACGCAGCACCCCGGCGGCATCCGGTCCCTCCGGGCCGACCTCGACGATCGCCAGACCCGCGCGATCGCGGGCGAGGGCGAGACCTTTGCGGCCGTTCGCGAACAGAAGCGGCTCGCCGTGGCGGACGACGATCCGGGTCTCGGGCGCGCGCGTCTTGTCCGAGAGATGCGACCAGGCTCCGTCGGCGTAGATCACGCAGTTCTGCAGGATCTCGACCAGGGCCGCGCCGCGGTGGTTGCGCGCGCGCACGAGGAGCTCGGGCAGGAGCTTCTGCTGCACGTCGAGGGCTCGGGCGACGAAGCGGGCACCCGCGGCGAGGGCGAGCGCGCAGGCCGAAAGCGGACGCTCGACGACACCCAGAGGCGTGGAGGGCGTGCGCGTGCCCAGAGGCGTCGTCGGCGAGGCTTGGCCCTTGGTGAGCCCGTAGACCTCGTTGTTGAGGATCATGATCACGAGGTCGACGTCGCGCCTGAGGGCGTGGATCAGGTGGTTGGTGCCGATCGCGAGCATGTCGCCGTCCCCGCCCACCACCCACACGTCGAGCTCCGGCTTGGCGAGCTTGATCCCGGTGGCGATCGCGGGAGCGCGGCCGTGGATCCCGTGAAAACCGTAGGTCGCGAGATAATGGGGAAAGCGCGCCGCACAGCCGATGCCGGAGACGAAGACGGTACGATCGGGGTCGGCGCGGAGCTCGGCGAGCGCCTTTTCGACCGCGCGCAGCACGGCGTAGTCGCCGCAGCCGGGACACCAGCGGACCTCCTGGTCGCTGCGGTAATCCGCCGGCTCGAACATGCGTGCCGAATCGTTCACGGGGCTTCTCCGAGACCGCGCTCGATCGCGTCCACGAGCTCGCGTACCGCGAAGGGCCGACCGGTCACCTTGGAAAGCGATTCGGCCGGCACGAGAAAGCACGCGCGCAACAGCGCGGCGAGCTGGCCAGTGTTCATCTCCGGGACCAGGATCCGCCCGAAGCTCGAAAGGAGCTCTCCGAGATTGCGCGGCAGAGGCCAGAGATAGCGGAGGTGGATCTGGGCCACGTCGCCGCCGCGCGCGCGCACCTCGGCCACCGCATCGGCGATGGGCCCGTAGGTCGAGCCCCAGCCCACCACCGCGAGGCGCGCTCCCGGCTCCCCCTGCTCGCAGCGCTGCTCGGGGATGTCGTCGGCGACCGCGAGGACCTTGCGCCGGCGCGCCTCGGTCATGCGGGCGTGATTGGCGGGATCGTAGGAGATGGCCCCGGTCTCGAAATCCTTCTCGAGGCCGGTGATGCGGTGCGCGAGGCCCGGAGTTCCGGGAGGGATCCAGGGCCGCACCCCGCGCGCGTCGCGCGCCCACGGCGACGTCTTCTCGCCCGGACTCGGGAAGCGGACGGGGAACTCGGGCTCGGACGCGAAGGCGGGCAGACGCCAGGGCTCGGCGGCGTTCGCGAGATAGCCGTCGGTCAAAAGCACGACCGGGGTCATGTGGTGGACCGCGATCCGGATCGCCTCGCGCGCCATGGCGAAACAGTCGGCCGGGGTCGCGGCGGCGAGCACGACGAGCGGGGTCTCCCCGTTGCGCCCCCAGATCGCCTGGAAGAGATCGGACTGCTCGGTCTTGGTGGGCATGCCCGTGGAGGGGCCGGCACGCTGGGCGTCGACGACCACGAGCGGCAGCTCGGCCGCGACCGCCAGGCCGAGAGCCTCGGTCTTGAGCGCCATCCCCGGTCCCGAGCTCGCCGTGACCCCGATCGCACCGGCATAGGAGGCCCCGATCGCGGCGCAGACGGCGGCGATCTCGTCCTCGGCCTGGAAGGTCGTCACCCCGTACGCCCGCATGCCGGCGAGAAGATGCAAGAGCCCCGAGGCCGGAGTGATCGGATAGGAGCAGAAGACGAGCTCGAGCCCGGCGTTGCGGGCGCCGTCGAGAAGGCCGAAGGCGAGCGCCTCGTGCCCGGTGACCGTGCGGTAGGTCCCGGGAGGCAGGGGCGCGCGCGCCACCGTGTAGGTCGGAAGCGCGAGCTCGCTCGTCTCCCCGAACGCGTAGCCGGCATCGAAAGCGGCGCGGTTGGCGGCGGCGAGGCGCGGATCGCTCGCGAAACGCCGCGCGATCCAGGCGCGCACCGGAGCCGGATCGCGATCGTACATCCACAAAATGAGACCCAGAGCCCAGAAGTTCTTGGTGCGCCCGGCTTCGCGGGCGGAGACGCCGCTGCCCCGGGCGGCGCCGCGGGCGAGGGCTTCGATCGGGATCTCGAGGACGCGGAAACGGGAAAGCGTACCGTCGCGGCGGGGATCCTCCGCGAACCGCGCGCGCTCCAACGCGCGCGGGCCGAAGCTGTCGGGATCGAGGACGACGAGCGCGCCTTCGCGCAGATCCGGGAGATTCACCTTGAGCGCGGCGGGGTTGAAGGCGACGAGCACGTCGGGTCGGTCGCCGACCGTGTGGACGCGGTGATCGGCGATGTGGATCTGGAAGGAGGAGACGCCGTAGGTGGTGCCGCTGGGCGCGCGGATCTCGGCCGGGAAGTCGGGGAAGGTCTCGAGATCGGATCCCGAAAGCGCGGTCGCGAGCGCGAGCTGACCGCCTGCGACCTGGATGCCGTCGCCGCTGTCACCGGACAGCCGCACGACGACGCTGGAAAGCCGTACCCGCGTCCGGGCGGGTGCGCCGCCCGCGGAAAGCGGCGTCTCGAGTTCGGCCATCGAGACCTCGGGAGAAGCCCATCCCGCGGTCTAGATCGTGGCCCCGAGGCCGGCGGGCAAGGGAAGCGCGCCGCGGCAGGATGGCACGGACGTTTCAAGAGTCGCCCGGTGTCCAACGGCCGCCGCAATTGTGGGCCACGCCGCGCTCGAGATCCGCCACGAGCCGCTCGCGGTCGGGCCGGTCGGTGAGCTGCACCACCGCCGCCCCCGGTGCGGCGAAGGCGATCGTGACGGCGCATCCCGCCGCCTTGAACGCGACGAAGACCGGGAGAGCGATCGCCGCGAGCGCCCCGCCGTCGGGACGCTCGGGGCTCGCTGCGCAGGCGGCGAGCAGAAGCCCGCCGCCCGCCGCCAGGTACCGCATCCGCCGCGCCCGCGTCAGGCGTAGCGGTAGGGCGGACCGGCTTTTTCCATAGTCGCGAGATAGTCTTTGAGGATCTTGACGATCTTGGCCGTCCGCGGGCTCTGTTTGGCGATCTCGTCCCAGAACTTGAGCGCCTCTTTCTCGACGATCGCCCATTCCGATTCGGGAATGGAGGTGAGCTCCAGCTTGCCGCCCTTGGTGCGGTAGTGGGCCTCGCCCCACCAGTACCAGTGCAGCCGGTAATAGTGCGAGCTGTCGATGCACAGCTTGAAGAGCTCCTTGAGGTGCGCCGGGAGCTTGTTCCACCGTTCGGTGTTGACGATATACGACCCCGCCCAAGCGCCGGAGATGTTGTTGGTGAGATAATATCGGGTCACATCCGCCCATCCCACCGTGTACACCTCGGTGATCCCGGACCAGCACACGCCGTCCAGCTCGCCGGTCTGAATGGCGACCTGGACGTCCTCGTAGGGCAGCGAGACGGGAACGACGCCGAAGCGTTGCAGGAACTTGCCGCCGGTGGGGAACATGTACAGGCGCAGGCCCTGCAAGTCCTTGATCGAGCGGATGGGTTTGGTGGAAGCGATGTTGCAGGGATCCCACGCCCCCGTGGAGAGCCAGGTCACGCCCGGCACCTCGCGATAGGCCTCTTCCCAGATCTCCTTGAGGCCGTACCAGTGCCAGAGGGTCGGGACGTCGAGCGAATAGCGACAGGCGAAGGGGAAATAGGCGCTGAACACCGAGACGTCGACCGGAGCGGCCATCGAGTCCTCGTCCGATTGCGCGGCGTCGATGGTCCCGCGCTGGACGGCGCGGAAGAGTTCGCTCTGGGGCACGAGCTGATCCGCGGTGTAGAGCTCGATCACCATCTCGCCCTTGGCCGCGCGGTTGAAGGCGTCGATCGAGGGCTTGATCACGTGCTCGGCCAAGGCCGGGCCGGCATAGGTCTGCAAGCGCCATCGGATCGGCGTCTGTGCCCGGAGCACGGCCGGTGCGGCGAGCGCGGCGGCACCGCCCACCGCGGCCGCGCCGGCGCTCTTCAAGAGATCGCGCTTGGTGGTCATCCCGTTCTCCCGTGAAGCCGGGGCCCCGCCCCCGGGCGGAACTTGGCACGCGACCGGGTCGCGGCCAATCCCCGCCCCGTCCCGGCTTTTCGTGCGCGCTCAGCGTCCGTAGACGAGCTTGGGGAGCCAGAGCGCGATCTGCGGGAAGAGCCCGACGATCACGAGGGTGAGGATCATGATCGCGACGAAGGGCGCCGCCGACCGATAGATGTCGGTGAGCGTGATCTCGGGCGGGGCCATCGCCCGCATGAGGAAGAGATTGTAGCCGAAAGGCGGCGTGAGATAGGCGATCTGGCAGGTGATCGTGTAGAGCACGCCGTACCAGATCGGATCGAAGCCGAGCTTGCGCACGAGCGGAATGTAGAGCGGGGCGACGATCACGAGCATCGCCGTATCGTCGAGGAAGGTCCCGAGGATCAGAAACGACAGCTGCATCAAGACCAGGACCTGCCAGGGCTCGAGGTTCAGCTGCCCCAGGAAGAGCCGCTCGATCGCTTTGACGGCACCGAGCCCGTCGAAGACCGCCCCGAAGGCGAGCGCGGCCGTGATGATCCACAAGAACATGCAGGAGACGGCGAGGGTCTTCTTGGCGCAGTCCTCGAGGAAGGCGAGCGTCACCTTGCCCTTGAAGGCCGCGACGAGAAGGGAGGCGAGCGCGCCCACCGCTGCGCTCTCGACCAGGCTCGTGACGCCCCTCACGAAGAGCCCGATCATGAGCGCGAAGATGAGCAAGGGGACGATGCCCGCGCGCAACAAGGAGATCTTCTCGCGCCAGGGGATCGCGGCCCGTTCCTCGGGCGGAAGGGGCGGCCCGAGATGCGGTTGCAGCCGGCAGCGCACCAGGATGTAGAGAACGAACAAGCCGGCCATGAGCAGGCCGGGGAAGAGTCCGGCCAGCCACAGATGGCCGACCGGCTGGCGGGCGATCATGCCGTAGAGCACGAGCACGACCGAGGGCGGAATGAGGATGCCGAGCGTGCTGCCCGCCTGGATCACGCCCGTGACCATGAGCTTGTCGTAGCCGCGGCGGAGCATGGCGGGCAGCGCGATCGTGGCGCCGATCGCGAGGCCGGCCACGGAAAGGCCGTTGATCGCCGCGATCAGGACCATGAGCACGATCGTGCCGATGGCGAGGCCGCCCCGCACCCCGCCCGACCAGACGTGGACCATGCGGTAGAGATCGTCGGCGAGGCCGGAGCCGGCCAAGACGTAGCCCATGAGCACGAACAAGGGCAGGGTGACGAGAGCGTACCAGTTCATGACCTGGATCGCCGCGTTGAACGGGATCTCGAAGCCGCCCGTCCCCCACAGCGCGAGCGTCGCGACCGAGGCCACGAAGCCGATGGCCGCGAACACCCGCTGACCCGTCAAGAGCATGAGCATCATGCCCGAGAACATGAGCAGCGCGACGAGTTCGTGGCTCACGCGGCGTCGTCCTCGGGCAAGGGCCGGCCGCGCCAGCGAGCGAGATCGCGGACGAACAGCGCGGTGGCCTGCAGGAAGATCAACACCAGACCGATGACCATGACGATCTTGATCGGCGCCAGGGGCGGTGCCCAGGCGGAATAGTTGCGCTGATCGTAAACGATCGCGTAATGGGTACTGGAAATCCCGCCCAAGAGCATCACCGCGAGATAGAAGAAGAGACAGAAGGCGGTGAGCGAATCGGCGAAGGCGCGGGTGCGCGGGCTCCACCGCGCATAGAGGAGATCCATGCGCACGTGCGCATCCGCTTTCAGCGACCAGCCGCCACCGAGAAGGAAATAGGCGGCCAACAGGAACTGCGCCGTCTCCACCGACCAGACGAGCGGCACCCGCAAGACCGTGCGCGAGAACGACGCGTAAAGGAGCAGGACCAGGAAGACGAAGATCGTCCAGATCAGGACGCGCCCGACGGTGCGGTTGAGCGCATCGACCAGGCGCACGTAGCGGATCAGAACGGACGGCACGGAGCGTCGGGAGAGCGGGTCCGCGAGCCGATCAGACGGGCAGGACGTACGCCGTCTTCACCGTCGTGTAGAACTCGAGCGCGTACCGCCCCTGCTCGCGCGGTCCGTAGGAGCTCGCTTTGCGCCCGCCGAAGGGCACGTGGTAGTCGACGCCGGCGGTGGGCAGGTTGACCATGACCAATCCGGCCTGGGCGTGGCGCTTGAAGTGCTGCGCGTACTTCAAGGACCGCGTGCAGATGCCCGAAGACAGGCCGTAAGGCGTGTCGTTGGCCACCGCCAGGGCTTCCTCGTAGTCCTTGACCCGGATCACCGAGGCCACGGGCCCGAAGATCTCCTCGCGGTTGATCCGCATCTCCGGTGTGGTGTCGGTGAACAGCGCGGGCTGCAAGTAGAAGCCGGGAGTGGCGCGGGTGAGGAGCTCGCCGCCGCAGGCGAGCCGCGCCCCCTCCTGCTTGCCGATCTCGATGTACATGAGGTCCTGGTCGAGCTGGCGCTGGTCGACCACCGGCCCGATCTGGGTCCCGGGCTTCAAGGCGTCGTCGACCACGAGCTTGACCATCGCCTCGATCATCGCGCTCACGAACCGATCGTGGATGGCCTCGGTGACGACGAGGCGCGAGGAGGCCGTGCAGCGCTGGCCCGTCTGATAGAAGGCGCCCTGGATCGCGCAATTGACCGCGACCTCGAGATCGGCGTCATCCAGCACCACGAGGGGGTTCTTGCCGCCCATCTCGAGCTGGCACTTCTTCATCGTCTTGGCACAGACTTCGGCGAGGTGTCGGCCGACTTCGACCGAGCCCGTGAAGCTCAGGGCATCGAGGTGCGGGGAAGAGGCGAGCGCCTCGCCCACCACCGAGCCCTTGCCCATGACCAGATTGACGACGCCTTTGGGCAGGTTGCGCGCGCAGATCTCGACGATCGCCCAGGCCGAGCCCGGGCAGAGCTCGGCCGGCTTCAAGACCACCGTGTTCCCGTACGCGAGGGCCGGGGCCATCTTCCAGGCCGGGATCGCGGCCGGGAAGTTCCAGGGGGTGATCAGGCCCACGACGCCCACGGGTTCGCGGGTGATCTCGACCTGGATGCCGGGGCGGGTGGAGGGGATCGTCTCGCCGGCAAGGCGCAGGCACTCGGCGGCGAAGAATTTGAAGATCCGGCCGGCGCGGACGACCTCGCCGATCCCGTCGGCGAGCGGCTTGCCCTCTTCGCGGGAGAGCAGGCGCCCGAGCTCTTCTTTGCGGGCGAGGATCTCGTTGCCGATCGCGTCCAGCATGTCGGCGCGCGCTTCGACCGGGGTCGCCGACCAGGAGGCGAAGGCGGCCCGCGCCTCGGCGATCGCGGCCTCGACCTGGGCGGCGTCGGCCTGGGCGTATTCGCCCACGACGTCGTCGGTGTTCGAGGGGTTGATGTTCCTGGTCACCCCCACGCCCTCGACCCACTCGCCGCCGATCAGGTTCTTGTGCAGCATCCCCTGCCCTCCCTTCGCGGCCTCCGACCATAGCGGCGGAGGCGCGGCCGGCAAGACGGCCGCACGTTCACCCTTCCGGCCGGAAGAGTTCGCCCGCGAGCGCGCCTCGGACGGTGCGGACGGCGAGGGCGCCGATGACGAGCACGAGAAGCGCGTAGAGAACCCAGCTCGCCACCGAAAGAAGGGGCTGGGCGAGGCGCTCGGCGGCGAGCGAAGTGGCGAGGGTGAAGGCCGCGAGGGGGAACGAATAGGCCCAGAAGCTCAGCGCCCAAGGCAGGCGCAGAAGCTTGGGTGCCTGGACGAGCAGGAGAAGGAAAAAGAGCACCGCCCCGGCGAAGAGGACGCGGCCGAAGGCACCGACTTCCCCCGCGAGCCTGACCCAGGCGAGAAAGGCCACCGCGGGCGGGGCGATCAGGATGCAGAAAGTGGGCGACAGCCGCGCGGGCAAGGGTTGGTGGAAAATCAAGCGGTTGAACACGAGCGTCAAGAGCACGAGCCAGAACAACAGCCCGACCCCGAAGAAGAACCAGGACAACTCGACCCAGCCGAAAGGCACGCCCGCGATCGGCACGAGCACGTTTCCCACCGCCGGGATGAACCAGGCCGGGTTGAGATGCGGCGGCTCGAAATGCTGCATCTCGATCCAGGCCTTCACCACCGCGAGCATGAGGACGAGATGCGCGAGCGCCCCCGCGAGCCAGAGGGGCTCGGCGACGGCGGGGACGCGCGGGGCGAGCGCGGTGGCGACGAGGAGAAGGCCGATCGTGATCGCCGGGAAGAACGCCAGCCGCACGGGATGCCGCCACTCGGCGAGCACCGCCTCGCGATGATGCACGAACTTGAGCCCGTAAACGCCGATCAGGGCGAGGAAGAGGAGCGCCGTGAGGAACATCGAGACGAACGCGAGCGGGGCGAGGGCGGGAAGGCCGTGCGCCATCCGCTCGGTGGCCAGGGTGAGACCGGCCATCCCCATCACGGTCGCGAACACGCCCACCGGCAGGTGGGCGAGCCCCTCGAGTGCGCTCGGTCGGGCCGTTCGGTTCGCTGCCTGCATTCTCGTCCTCCCGCGATCGTCGGCGATCTCGGACGCCGACGGACGTTTATATAAGGTCCGTCTAATGTGCTGTCCCGTGGCACCGAGGGCCCTCGCCCGCGGCGACGGCGCGCAGTAGACCCGCATCCGCGAGCGAGGAGGAGCCGACATGAGCGTCTTGCGCACCGTGTCCCCGATCGACGGCCGGATCGTGGTCGAGCGCCCGCTCGCCGACCGCGCCGCGGTGGAAGCCGCGGTGCACCGGGCGCGGCGCGCGCTTCCCGCGTGGCGCGTGCGGCCGGTGGAAGAACGGGTGGAGCTCTTGCACCGGGCGATCGACCACATGCTGGCCCGGCGCGAGGAGATCGCGCGCGAGATCACGCTTCAGATGGGGCGGCCGATCGCCCACAGCCCGGGCGAGCTGCGCGGGCTCGAAGAGCGGGCGCGCACCATGCTCGCCCTGGCTCCGGAAGCGCTCGAAACCGTGCGCGTGCCCGACAAGCCCGGTTTCACCCGCTTCATGCGGCGCGAGCCCCTGGGGCTCGTGCTCGTCGTCGCGCCCTGGAACTATCCCTATCTGACCGCCGTCAACGCGATCGTGCCGGCGCTCGCGGCGGGGAATTGCGTGCTCCTCAAGCACTCCCATCAGACGCCGCTGTGCGCCGAGCGCTTCCAGGAAGCGATGGACGCGGCCGGGCTGCCGGAAGGCGTGTTCCAGCATCTGCACATGGACCACGAGCTCACGGCCGCGCTTCTCGCCGAAGGGCTCGTCGACCACGCGGTGTTCACGGGCTCGGTGCGCGGCGGCCGGGCCGTGCAGCGGGCGGCGGGCGAGAGCTTCTGTGGTCTCGCGCTCGAGCTCGGGGGCAAGGATCCGGCCTATGTGCGGGCCGATGCCGACCTCGAGCGGGCGGTCGAGACGCTCGTCGACGGCGCCTGCTTCAACGCCGGACAGTCCTGCTGCGCCATCGAGCGCATCTACGTGCACGAGAAGCTCTTCGAGGACTTCGTGCAGGGCTATGTCGAGCTCGCCTCGCGCTACGTCCTCGACGATCCGCTTCTGCCCTCGACCACCCTCGGGCCGATGGTGCGGCCGCAGGCCGCGGATTTCGCCCGCGCGCAAGTGGCGGAGGCGGTACGCGCGGGGGCGCGGGCGCTCATCGATCCCCGCCGCTTCCCGCGCGAGGCTCCGGGGTCGGCCTACATGGCACCGCAATGTCTCGTCGATGTCGATCACGGCATGCGGGTGATGCGCGAGGAGAGCTTCGCCCCGATCGTGGGCGTCATGAAGGTGCGCTCGGACGAAGAGGCGATCGCGCTCATGAACGACAGCAGCTACGGCCTGACCGCGGCCGTCTTCACGCGTGATCTCGAAGCCGCGATCCGCATCGGCGAGCGGCTCGAGACGGGGACCGTGTTCATGAACCGCTGCGATTACCTCGATCCCGAACTCGCCTGGGTGGGCGTCAAGGACAGCGGCCGCGGCGTGGCGCTCTCGCGGCTCGCCTTCGAGCATCTCACGCGCCCCAAGAGCTTCCATCTCCGCCACGCCGGCTGAGGGGACGCTCGGGCTCGCGTTGACAGCCCGCGCCCCCCTGCCTAACTCGTCTCAATTCCGGAAGAGACCGCTTTCTCGCGAGGTCGCGTCCCGTCATGTTCGCATCCCTGGCGCGCCGGTTGTTCGGCTCGGCTAACGACCGGATCATCAAGGCCCACCGCAAGACGGTCGAGCTCATCAACGCGAAAGAGCCGGAGCTCGAGCGGCTCTCGGATGCCGAGCTGCGGGCCCGCACGGACTGGTTCAAAGAGCGCCTGGCCAAGGGCGAGACCCTCGACGACCTCTTGGTCGACGCCTTCGCCACCGTTCGCGAGGCGGCCAAGCGCACGCTCGGGCAGCGCCATTTCGACGTACAGCTGATCGGCGGCATCGTGCTCCATCGCAGCGGCATCGCCGAGATGAAGACGGGCGAGGGCAAGACCCTGGTGGCCACCCTTCCCGCCTATCTCAACGCGCTCACCGGAAGAGGCGTGCACATCGTCACCGTCAACGACTACCTCGCCCGCCGCGACGCCGCCTGGATGGGACCGATCTACGAGATGCTCGGCCTATCGGTGGGCGTGATCGTACCGTTGATGGACGATCAGGCACGGCGCAAGGCTTACGCCTGCGACATCACCTACGCCACCAACAACGAGCTCGGATTCGATTACCTGCGCGACAACATGCGTCACAGCCTCGATGCCATGGTGCAGCGGGGCCATTATTATGCGATCGTCGACGAGGTCGACAGCATCCTCATCGACGAGGCGCGCACGCCTCTCATCATCAGCGGGCCGAGCGAGGACAGCTCGCATCTGTACCGGGTGATCGACGCCATCATCCCCACGCTCGAACCGGACGATTGGGAGAAGGACGAAAAGCAGCGTACCGTGACCCTGACCGAAAAGGGTCAGGAGCGGGTGCAGCAGAAACTGAGCGAGCTCGGTCTGCTCAAGGCGCCCGATCTTTACGATATCGAAAACGTGACGATCCTGCACCACGTCCAGCAGGCACTGCGGGCGCATCACCTCTTCCGCCGCGACGTGGACTACATCGTCAAGGACAATCAGGTCATCATCATCGACGAGTTCACCGGCCGCATGATGCACGGCCGGCGCTACTCGGACGGGTTGCACCAGGCTCTCGAGGCCAAAGAGGGAGTGCCGATCCAGGCCGAAAACCAGACGCTCGCCTCGATCACCTTCCAGAATTATTTCCGGCTCTACGAGAAGCTCGCCGGCATGACCGGCACGGCGGCGACGGAAGCGGCCGAATTCGCCGAGATCTACAAACTCGAGGTGGTCGAGATCCCGACGCACCTGCCGATGATCCGCAAGGACGAGGACGACGAGGTCTATCGCACCGCGCGGGAGAAGTACGAGGCCATCTGCCGCGAGATCGAAGAGGCCCATCGGCGCGGTCAGCCGGTGCTCGTCGGCACCGTCTCGATCGAGAAATCCGAGCTTCTCTCCGAGATGCTCAAGAAGCGCGGCATTCCCCATCAGGTCTTGAACGCCCGCTACCACGAGCAGGAGGCGATGATCATCGCCCAGGCGGGACGGCTCGGCGCGGTGACGATCGCCACGAACATGGCCGGTCGCGGCACCGACATCCAGCTCGGCGGCAACGCCGAGATGCGCATCCGCCAAGAGCTCGGCCCCGACGTTCCCAAAGACGATCCGCGAGCGAAGAAAATCATCGAAGAAGTGCTCGCCGAACGCGAGAAGGTGAAGGCCCTGGGCGGGCTCTACGTGATCGGGACCGAACGGCACGAGAGCCGGCGGATCGACAATCAGCTGCGGGGGCGTTCCGGCCGTCAGGGCGACCCCGGTCGCTCGAAGTTCTTCTTGAGCCTCGAGGACGATCTGATGCGGATCTTCGGATCCGATCGGATGGACGGGATGTTGCAGAAGCTCGGCCTCCAAGAAGGCGAGGCGATCGTCCACAAGTGGATCAACAAGGCGCTCGAGAAGGCTCAACAGAAGGTCGAAGCCCGCAACTTCGAGATCCGCAAAAATCTCTTGCGCTTCGACGACGTAATGAACGATCAGCGCAAGGTCATCTACGAGCAGCGCTACGAGATCCTGGCGGCCGATGACGTGTCCGACATGATCAAGGACATGCGCGAGCAGGTCATCGAGGAGCTCGTCGCCAAGCACATCCCCGAGAAAGCCTATCCCGAAGAGTGGAACGCCGCTGGCCTCAAGGCCGACGTCCAACGCTACCTCGCCCTCGATCTGCCGATCGAGGAGTGGGTCAAAGAAGAAGGCATCGCAGAAGAGGAGATCCGCCGGCGCATCCAGGACGCCTCCGATGCCAAGATGGCCCAGAAAGTGGTCACCTATGGCGAGCCCGTGATGCGCATGGCGGAAAAGAGCCTACTTTTGCAAATCCTGGACCATCTCTGGAAAGAGCATCTTCTGCACCTGGACCATCTGCGGCAGGGGATCCACCTGCGGGGCTACGGTCAGCGCGATCCTCTGAACGAGTACAAGCGCGAGGCCTTCGCGCTCTTCGAAAGCATGCTCCACCAGCTGCGGCTCACCACCACCCAGGTGCTCTCGCATTTGGAGATCCGCCTCGCGCCGCCCGAGCCGGAACCGGTGTCCGTCACGCCCACCGTGCGCGCCCGCGCCATGGCCGTGGCCGAGGGCGGCGACGGCATCGACCCCGCCGATCCCCGGACCTGGGGCAAGGTGCCGCGCAACGCCCCGTGCCCCTGCGGTTCGGGGAAGAAGTACAAGCAGTGCCACGGGCGGCTCGTCTGAGCCGCGGCCTTCTTTCCGCTTCCGCGCGCGCAGCCGCGCAGACCCCCTCGCGCTTGCGCGCGCTTGTCCGCTCGCCGCGCATTCCCGATCCTCCCCGGAGCAAGCGCGGTGGAGGCGGACGTGTACCGCTTCGACAAGACCCGGCTCGACCTCGCACGCGAGTTCAAAGCCGACCCCTTGGGCGAGCACAGCCCGGATCTGCAGTATCTCCTCCATTTGATGCGACGGCCCTCGGATCGGCCGTTTCCCTGCCTCGTCGTCGAAGAGGACGACGAACGCTGGCGTCTCGCCTTCCTCGAGCCCGGTGCCAAGAGCCCGCCCCGGCCGACCGAGGTCGTGTTCACCGATCTGCGCGAGGCGGAATGGTACGTCTTCAAACTCCGCTGGCGCGAGCTCGCGGGCGAAGAGTTGCCGATCGACTGAGCCCGGCCGCGATCCGAACGGAGGAACGCGCGTGAGCGTGCTTTTGGCGTACGCCGATCGCTGGAGCTGCCGTCCCGGCGATCGCATCCGCTTCATGGTGAGCGGGAAGGGGGCGGAGCGCTTCGATGCCCGCATCGTCCGCCTGCGACAGCCGCGGGCCGGCCGGCTCGCCTCGCCTTTCGCGCCCGAGCCGATCGAGGCGCCGGTGAACGGAAGCCATCCCTTGCGTTGGCAATCCATTCCGATCGGCTCCTTCGCCGCCGTGCCCGCGCATCCCGCGCTCCATCCCGAGGGGAGCTTCGCCCTCGCCCTGCTCGTGTGGCCGACCACGCCCGCCGGGGGGCGACAGATGCTCGCCGGGACCTGGTGCGTGGCGTCCCGCACCGGCTACGGCCTGTTCCTGGACGAACAGGGGCGGCTCGAAGGGCGGATCGCGGACGGCGAAGAGGAGGTCGCGGCGCGCGCGGACCGGCCCCTCGGCGCGCGCCGCTGGTATCGGGCGAGCCTGGTCTTCGATCGCGCCGCCGGCAGCCTCGAAGTGCGCGCGGAACCGCTCTCGGCCCACGGTTTCGACTTCGATCGCCCGAGCTCGGGGCGGGTCGAGGCGAGGCTCGGGCCGATCCGCGGCCCCGGTCCCTTTCTGTTCGCCGCGGCGCAGGCCGGGCCGGCGCGCGGTCCCTCGGCGTGGGGCGGGATCGCCACCGCCTTCCATTTCAACGGTCGGCTCGAGGCACCGCGCCTGGTCTCCGACGCCTGTTCGCCGGAGACCGTGGCCGAGCTCTTCGCCGAGCCCCTTCCCGCGCGTCTCGCGACGCGGCTGATCGCGGCCTGGGACTTCGCGGCCGAGATCCCGAGCGAAACGATCCGTGATCTGGGCCCCCATAGGCTCGACGGGGTCACCGTCAATCTTCCGACCCGTGCCGTGCGCGGTGCCCGCTGGGACGGCTCGGTCCAGGACTGGACGCGCGATCCCCGCCATTACGCCGCCATCCACTTCCACGACGACGATCTCGTGGACGCGCGATGGGAGCCGGACCTCGAGCTCGAGGTGCCGGCGCAGTGGCGCTCGGGAGTGTACGCGCTCCATCTGCGCGCGGGGGACGGCGAGTTCTGGGTTCCCTTCTTCGTCTCTCCGCCCCGGGGCACGGCGCGTTCGCACACCGCCTTTCTCGCTCCGACCGCGACCTATATCGCTTATCTCAACCACAGAAGCCGTTTCGCCTCGCTCGCCACCGAGCTCTATCACGGCCGGCTTCTCGTGCTCGATCGCACGGACATCGTGTTTCTCGAGCATCCGGAGATGGGCCTTTCGACTTACGATCGGCACCGTGACGGCAGCGGGGTATGCTATTCGAGCCGGCATCGTCCGGTCCAGAACTTCCGACCGACGGGGCGCCACTGGAACTTCAACTTGGATCTGTTCATCATCGACTGGTTGGAGCACGTCGACGGCGATTACGACGTGATCACCGACGAACAGCTGCACCAGGAAGGCGTGGACCTCCTCGCGCCTTATCGCGTGATCGTCACGGGCTCGCACCCCGAATATCACAGTAAAGAAATGCTCGACGCTCTCGAAGCTTATCTTTCGCGCGGCGGCCGGCTCATGTACATGGGAGGCAACGGGTTTTATTGGCGGATCGCGCACCATCCGACGCGGCCGGGGGTGATCGAGGTCCGCCGCGCCGAGGGCGGGGTGCGCACCTGGGACGCCGAACCCGGAGAATACTACCACGGCTTCACCGGCGAATTCGGCGGCTTGTGGCGTCGCAACGCCCGGCCGCCGCAGCGGCTCGTGGGCGTCGGCTTCATCTCCCAGGGATTCGACAAATGCTCGTATTATCGGCGCACGGAAGCCGCGCGCGATCCCCGCGCGGCGTGGATGTTCGAAGGCGTGGAAAGCGAGATCCTCGGTCGCGACGGGATCCTCTACGGTGGTGCCGCGGGGCTCGAGATCGACGCCACCGATCCCGCCCTCGGAACGCCGGCGCATGCGCTCGTGGTCGCCCGCTCGGAGAACCACTCGAATGTTTACGAGCTCGTGAGCGAAGAGGTGCTCGTGCCCCACGGGGCCTCGGATGCCACCCTCAACCCCGCGATCCGCGCCGAGATCACCTTTTTCGAGACGCCCGGGGGCGGAGCGGTGTGGTCGGCGGGCTCGATCGCCTTTGCGACGGCTCTTCCCTGGAACGGCTTCGACAACGATCTCGCCCGGCTGACCACGAACGTCCTGCGCCGGTTCCGCGATCCCGCCCCGTTCGCGATGCCCGGGGAGCGGGGATGAACGATCCGGCCGGCGGACGCTTCAGCTGTTGACCACCCCTCCGTCGACGTTGATGACCTGGCCGGTGATGTAGGTCGCCCCGTCGCCGCACAGGAAGTCGATGACCGTGGCCACCTCGCGCGGATGGCCGCGGCGGCGCAGCGGGATCTCGGCGAGCATGCGCTCGCTGCGCGTGCGATCGGCCCAGATGTGGGCGGGCATCCCGGTCTCGATGTGGCCCGGGGCGATGCCGTTGACGAGCACGTGGGGCGCCAAGCGCCGGGACAGCGCCCGCACGAGCCCGACGATGCCGCCCTTGGCGGCGCTGTAGCTCACGTGGTCGAACGACCCGCGGCGGAAGGCCAAGGAGCTCACGAGCACGATCCGGCAGACCCGCTCCTCGTCGAACCGCCGGCTCACCGCCACCGCCATGTCGAAGGCATTGGTGAGATTGGCCGCCTGCACCCGGTCCCACACCGCCCGCGCGTCGGAAGCGAAGTCCTCGGGCTCGAACAGCCCGGCCAGATGGACGAAGGCGTAGACCGGGCCGTCGACCGCATCGAGGGCCTGCTCGCAGGCCGCGGGGGTGGCGAGGTCGGAAACGACGGCGGTGATCCGCTTGCCGGCCGCGAGCTCGCTCTCCAGGGCCCGCAGCCGCCCCTCGTCGCGGTCGATCAGGAGCAGCCGGGCGTCCTTGGCGAGCAGCAGTTTGACCGTCTCCCGGCCGATCCCCCCGGCGGCGCCGGTGACGACGAACAGCGCGCCATCGTATCCCATGACGATCCCATCCGCGAGGGCATGCGATGTCCGCGCGTCCACCCTCGGGGTCGCGCGCCGGGCCTGTCAAGTCGCACCCCGACGGGGTGGCCCTCGGCGCCCGGAGCGACTAGCTTGCGCGCGATCGCAGCGATGGGGTGCGTTTCCGCCGCATGGACCCGGCCCACCGCCGTCTTCCGCGCGACGCCGAAGGCGAGCTCGCGCATCTTTGCGGCCTCAACCCGGAGCAGCGCGCCGCCGTGACCGCTCCCGACGGGCCGCTCCTCGTGCTCGCCGGAGCGGGAACCGGCAAGACCCGGGTGCTCACCGCGCGCCTCGCCCATTTCCTCGTGAGCGGCCGGGCGCGGGCGGGCGAGATCTTCGCCGTCACCTTCACGAACAAGGCGGCGCGCGAGATGGCCGAGCGGGTCGAGCGGATGATCGGTCGCTCGGTCGAGGGCATGTGGCTGGGCACCTTCCACGCCATGGGCGTGCGCCTGTTGCGCGCGCACGCCGAGCTCGTCGGCCTCGAACCCACGTTCACGATCCTCGATACCGACGATCAGCTCCGCCTCCTCAAACAGGTGATCCAGGCGGCGGACCTCGACGAGCGCCGCTGGCCGGCACGGGCTCTCCTCGCGCTCGTCGAGCGCTGGAAGGACAAGGGTTGGACGCCCGAGGCGGTGCCCGAGTGCGAGGTTTCGGATTTCGCCATGGGCGAGGCGCGCGCGCTCTACGCCGCCTACCAGGAGCGGCTGCGCGTGCTCAACGCATGCGACTTCGGCGATCTGTTGCTGCACGGGCTCGAGATCTTCAACCGTCATCCCGACGTCTTGGCACGCTACCAGGAACGCTTCCGGGCGATCCTGGTCGACGAATACCAGGACACCAACGTCGCCCAATATCTCTGGCTCAAGCTGTTGGCGCAGCGGCACGGCAACATCACCTGTGTCGGCGACGACGATCAGTCGATCTATTCCTGGCGCGGCGCGGACGTCGGCAACATCCTGCGCTTCGAGCAGGACTTTCCCGGTGCCCGGATCGTCAGGCTCGAGCGCAACTACCGCTCCACCGGTCACATCCTGGGCGCGGCGACGGGGCTCATCGCCCACAACCGGGCGCGCCACGGCAAGACGCTGTGGACCGAAGGAGCCATGGGCGAACCCGTTCGCGTGGCGGGGCTGTGGGACGACGAAGAGGAGGCGCGCTGGATCGGGGAGGAGATCGAGGCCTTGCAGCGCGCGGGCGAGAGGCTCTCCTCGATCGCCGTGCTCGTGCGCGCGGGCTTCCAGACCCGCGCCTTCGAGGAGCGCTTCATCCAGATGGGGCTGCCCTATCGCGTGGTGGGCGGTCCGCGTTTCTACGAGCGCCAGGAGATCCGCGACGCGATCGCCTATCTGCGGCTCGTCGC
Source organism: Geminicoccaceae bacterium (assembly GCA_025062095.1). Lineage (GTDB taxonomy): Bacteria > Pseudomonadota > Alphaproteobacteria > Geminicoccales > Geminicoccaceae > JANXAZ01. The sequence goes on along the minus strand of JANXAZ010000016.1, from coordinate 38,146 downwards.
CTCGCCCGACGACGATCTCGCCTTCGAGCGCATCGTCAACCTCCCGCGCCGCGGCATCGGCGAGACCTCCTTGAGGACGTTGCGCACCCTCGCGCGACGGCGCGAGGCGAGCCTTCTGCGCACGGCGCGCGAACTCGTGCGCACCGACGAGCTCCCCGCCCGCACGCGCAGCGCCCTTTCCCGCTTCCTGGACCAGCTCGATCACTGGCGGACGCTGCTCGCCGAGAAGCGACCGCGCGATCTCGCCGAAATCGTGCTCGAGGAATCGGGTTACGTGGAGATGTGGCAGAACGAGCGCTCGGCGGATGCGCAAGGGCGCCTCGACAACCTCAAGGAGCTCGTCAAGAGCCTCGAAGAGTTCGACACCTTGCCGGCTTTCTTGGAGCACGTCGCGCTCGTGACCGAGGCGACGACCGACCCCGAGGCGGAGATGGTGAGCGTGATGACCCTCCACGGGGCCAAGGGCCTGGAATTCGACAGCGTCTTTCTCGCCGGCTGGGAAGAGGGGCTGTTCCCGAACGCCCGTGCTCTCGAAGAAGGCGGAGAGCGGGCGCTCGAAGAAGAGCGGCGACTGGCCTACGTGGGCATCACCCGGGCCAAGAAGCGCTGCGTGGTGACCTTCGCCGCCAACCGGCGGGTCTACGGTCAGTGGACGAGCACCCTGCCCTCGCGCTTTCTCGAAGAGCTCCCGCGCGAGCACATCGAAGTGTTGCACCGCAGCCCGGCGGCCCGTCCCGACCGCGAATATTTCGGCGAGCCCGAATACGGACCGCGCGCCTCGCGCTTCCGCTCGCGCCGCGCGACCGCAAACGCGCTCCTCGAGGGCAAGGCCGAGATCCTCCTCGTCCGTCCCGCGCCCGGCAGTCGCAAATTCCGCGTCGGCGAACGCATCTTCCACGAGAAGTTCGGCTACGGCCGGATCGAGGCGATCGACGGCGACAAGCTCGAGATCGCCTTCGACAAAGCGGGGCGCAAAAAAGTCGTCGACAGTTTCGTCGAGCCGGCATGAACGAGCGAACCGCGGCCGGGCCGCGCTTGTACCGCGTGCGCCTCTACGCCCCGGCGCGCGCGATGCCCGAGCTGTTGGAGCGCTTGGAGCCCTTGGCCGATGCCGTCTCGGTGTTCGAGCACGAGGTCGACGAGGCGCAAGAGCCGGTTTCCTTCGAGGTCGATCTGTGGCTCGCGCGCGCGCCCGATGCCGCGGCGCTGCGCGCGGCGCTCGAGCGGGCGGGCGGCGGGCTCGGGCTCCTCGTGCCCGATCCTCTGCCCATCGAAGAACAACCCCCCGAGACCTGGCTCGAGGCGGCGCGGATGCGCTCGGCCCCGATCCGGGTCGGGCGGTTCTTCGTCCATTCCGATCCGAGCGAACCCGTCCCGCCCGCGACCGTTCCGATCCTCGTCGAGCCCGGGCTGGCTTTCGGCTCGGGCGAGCATCCCACGACTCGGCTCTGCCTGCGGGCGATCGAGCACGCGGCCTCGGCGGTGCGCTACGCGCGCGCCCTCGATCTCGGCTGCGGATCGGGGATCCTCGCGATCGCCGCGGCCAAGGCGCGGCCGTCGCGGGTGTGGGCGGCGGACAACGATCCGATCGCCGTGCGGGTAGCGCGCGAGAACGTGCGCCGGAACCGCGTCGCCGACCGGGTCCGGGTGCTCTTGTCCGATGGTCTCGCGCATCCGGCTCTGCGCCGTGCGGCCCCTTTCGATCTCGTGCTCGCCAACATCCTCGCCGATCCCCTCCTCGAGATGGCGGAAGACCTCGCCCGTGCCACCGCGCCCGGCGGAAGGCTCGTGCTCTCCGGCTTCCTCGACCGGCAGGCGGGGGCGGTGGAAGCCGCCTATCGCGCGCAGGGGCTCGTCCTGCTCGCGCGGCTCGACGAGCGCCCCTGGAGCGCGCGCGTCTTCGGCCGCCGCAAGCGCTTCGCAGCGGCGGGTCGGAGGGCCTGAGAGGGTCGAGCATCCGACCTTGGCGCCGACCGCGCACGGGTGCTATGCGCCCGCATGCGGGAGGAAAAGGGGAGGCCGACCATGCGTTCTTTGCTCGCAGCCGCGCTCGTCGTCCTGTTCGCCGCATCGGCGCGGGCCGCACCCGAAAAGCTCGAGTGCCTCGCGCCGGCCAAGCCCGGGGGCGGCTTCGACATCACCTGTCAGCTCCTGAGGCTGTCGCTCCAGAACGCCAAGCTCGTGCCCCAACCCGTGGCGGTGACCTACATGGAAGGCGGGGTCGGAGCGGTGGCCTACAACCACGTCGTGGGTACGCGTCCGGCCGATCCCGGCCTCGTGGTCGCGGCCTCCGCCGGCTCGGCGCTCCTCCTCGCGCAGAAAAAGTTCGGCGTCCACGACGAGAACGCGGTCCGGTGGCTGGCGGCGATCGGCGCCGATCACGGCGTGATCGTCGTCAACGCCCAGGAGCCCTTCAAATCGCTCAAAGAACTGGGCGAGGCGCTCAAGGCCAACCCCGCGGCCTTTCCCTTCGGCGGAGCCGGTGCGGTGGGCTCGCAGGACTGGATGAAAGCCGCGATCTTCGCCAAATCCTTGGGCATCGATCCCAAGGGGTTGCGGTACGCGGCGCTCGAGGGCGGGGGCGCGGTGCTCACCGCGCTCCTGGGTGGCCACGTCCGGATCGGCACCGGCGACGCATCGGAAGTGGGAGCCCACCACAAGGCGGGCAGAGTGCGCGTCCTCGCCGTCCTGAGCGAACAGCGCCTGCCCGGTGATCTCGCCGACGTGCCCACGGCCCGCGAGCAGGGCCTCGATCTCGTCTGGACCACCTGGCGCGGCTTCTACATGGGGCCGAAGGTCTCGGACGCCGATTACACCTGGTGGGTCGAGCTCTTGCGCAAGCTCGCCGCCACCCCCGAGTTCGCGGCCGAGCGCCAGGCCAAGGGGCTCTTCCCCTTCACCAAGATCGGCGCCGAATTCGACCGCCAGGTCAAAGCCGACGTGGCGCGCTTCCGCGAACTCGCCAGGGAAGCCGGACTGTTGTGAGCGGCGCGGGCCGCGGGGTCCGGGCGGAAGAGGAAGAGCCCGTGCGCGCGCGCGACGGGTTCGGCTGGGGAGAGCGGCTCCCGGCGCTGGTGTTGTTCCTGGTCGCGCTCGCGTACGGTTTCGCGGCGGCGCGCATCGAATACGCCTTCAGCTCGGACCCGCTCGGCCCTCGCGTCTTCCCTCTGGGCCTCGCGATCCTCTTGGCGCTGCTTGCTCTCGCCTGGTTTCTCAGGCCCGGTGGCGCCGAGCCCTGGCCGCGCGGCGGCCTCCTCGTCCAGACCGCCGGGCTCGTCGCCCTCGCCTATCTCGCCGCTTGGCTCTTCGATCGGGCGGGCTTCCTGATCGCGATGGGCGTGCTGTGCACGGGCGCGGCCCTCATGTTCCGCGCCACGCTCCGCCAGGCGCTCGCGAGCGGCATCGCGCAAGCCGTGCTGTGGTGGCTGGTATTCGCTTACGGCCTGCGCATCCCCCTGCCCGCGGGCCGCTGGTTCACGGGGTCGTGAGCCCGTGTCGCTCGATTATCTGTGGACCGGCTTCGCGGTCGCGCTGCAGTGGCACAATCTCCTCTTCGGCCTTCTCGGCTGCCTGCTCGGCACGGTCGTGGGGGCCTTGCCGGCGATCGGTCCCATCAACGGGATCGCGCTCCTGCTGCCCCTCGCCTACACGTTGGGCGTGCCGGCCGAGAGCACGATGATCCTCCTCGCCGGGGTCTATTACGGGGCCGAATACGGCGGCCGGATCTCCTCGATCCTCCTCAACGTGCCGGGCGACGCCGGGGCCGTCATGACCGCACTCGACGGCTACCCCATGGCGCGCGACGGACGCGGAGCGGAGGCCCTCGCCCTTTCCGGCATCGCCTCGTTCGTCGGTGGCATGTTGAGCGTCCTCGCCCTGACGTTCTTCGCGCCCCTTCTCGGACAACTGGCCATCGGCTTCGGTCCGGCGGAATATTTCGTCCTGATGATCTTCGCCTTCGCGACCCTGACCTCGATGGTCGGCGATCAGCCGGTCAAGACGATGATCGGCGCCGCCTTTGGGCTGGCGCTGAGCACCGTCGGTCTCGATCCCACGAGCGGGGCTTATCGCTTCACCTTCGGCGAGCCCGAGCTGTACGACGGAATCGAGTTCATCATCCTCGTCATCGGGCTCTTCTCGATCAGCGAGGTCCTGGTCCTTCTCGAGCGACAGCACCGCGGCGGGCTCGAGACGGTCTCCATCGGCCGCGGTTTCCCGAGCCTCGCGACGTTGCGCCTGTGCCTGGGGGCCATGCTGCGCGGGACGGGGATCGGTTTTCTCATCGGGGTCTTGCCGGGGACCGGCGCCTCGGTGGCGAGCGCCGTGTCGTACACGACGGAAAAGCGCATCTCCGATCGCGCCGGCACCTTCGGCAGAGGCGATCCGCGCGGCCTCGCGGCCCCGGAAGCCGCCAACAACGCCGCCGCGGGCGGCGCCTTCGTGCCCATGCTCACCCTCGGGGTGCCGGGCAGCGGGACGACCGCGGTCATGCTCGGGGCGCTGTTGCTCTACAACATCCAGCCCGGACCGCAGCTTTTCACCGAGCGGCCGGAACTCGCGGGCGGCCTCGTCGCCTCGATGTACATCGGCAACATCTTGCTTCTCGTCCTCAACCTGCCGCTCGTTCAGATTTTCGTGCGGATGTTGCTGATCCCGAACTGGATTCTCTTGCCGGGTATTCTCGCCCTTGCCTTCTTGGGAGTGTACAGCACTTATGCGAGCTCGCTGTCGATCGTGCTCATGATCTCGGTCGGGATTTTCGGCTATCTCTTGCGCAAGCTCGGCTTCGATCTCGCCCCCGTGATCCTGGGCTTCGTGCTGGGCAAGGTGACGGAGACGAACCTCCGCAACGCGCTCGCGATCAGCGGCGGCGAGCTCGGCATCCTCTTCGCCAGCCCGATCGCCCTCGTCTTGTGGGCCCTCGCCGTGCTCGTGCTGTTCGCCCCGCTCCTGTTGCGCCGACGGTCGTCCGAGCCCCGAGCGTGAAGCCCGGGCAGTTGAAGGAACGGCGCGAGTCTGCTAAGAGCCGCGGGCTCGCCGCGCCGGTCGGTGCGGCACGTTCTCCGATCCCGGAGTCCCCCTTCGATGCCGAAGGTCAAGACCAAGCGGAGCGCCGCCAAGCGCTTCTCGTTCACGGCGACGGGCAAGATCAAACACGCCCACGCCTATCATCGCCACAACTTCACCGGTAAGCCCAAGGACGCGAAGCGGCGCCATCGCAAGGCGGGTTATCTCGACCGCGGCGATGCGGCCCTCGTCCGACGCATGCTGCCCTACGGCAGCTGAGGCGCGGCTTCAGGCAACGGGGTTCGACGCTCATGGCTCGTGTCAAGCGCGGTGTCACCTCCCACGCCCGGCACAAGAAGGTGCTGGCGCAGGTCAAGGGTCATCGGGGACGCCGCTCGACCTGCTTCAAGACCGCCCTCCAATCGCTCGAAAAGGCGCTGCAATACGCCTACCGCGACCGCCGGCAGCGCAAGCGCGATTTCCGCGCCCTGTGGATCCAGCGCATCAACGCCGCGGTGCGCGAGGCGGGGCTCACTTATTCCCGCTTCATCTGCGGGCTCGAGCGCGCCGGCATCGAGGTCGACCGCAAGATCCTGGCCGATCTCGCGGTGCGCGACCGCCCGGCCTTCGACGAGATCGTCGCCCGCGCCCGAGCGGCCCTCCAAGCCTGAGCTCGGAGCTCGCTGGCGTCCGGGGGCCGCGAGGCCCCTTTTTCGTTGCGCATGGGCTCGAAGGGGTGGGAGATGGACCTCCAGGCGCTCAGAAGCGAGATCGAAGCGGAAATCGCGGCCGCGGCGAGCCTCGAGGCGCTCGAGGCGGTGCGCGTCGCCGCCCTCGGCCGCAAAGGCAGGGTCACCGAGCTCGTCAAGAGCCTGGGCCGGCTGCCGCCCGAGGAACGGCCGAAATACGGCCGCCTCTACAACGAGCTCAAAGAGACGCTCGAGCAGCGCATCGCCGAGCGCCGCAAAGAGCTCGAAGCGAAAGCGCTCGAAGAGCGGCTCGCGCGCGAGCGGCTCGACGTCACGCTGCCGGCGCGCGAGCGGCCGCAGGGACGCCTGCACCCGGTCTCCCAGGTGAGCGAGGAGATCGTCGCGATCTTCGCCGACATGGGCTTTTCGGTCGCGGAAGGACCCGACGTCGAGGACGACTGGCACAATTTCGAGGCTCTCAACATCCCGCCCGAGCATCCCGCGCGGCAGATGCAGGACACCTTCTACCTCTCCTCGCGCGACGCCAAGGGCCAGCCGCTGTTGTTGCGCACGCACACGAGCCCGGTGCAGATCCGCACCATGCGCGCGGGCAAGCCGCCCTTCCGCATCATCGCGCTGGGCCGGGTCTACCGCCGCGACTACGACATGACGCACACGCCCATGTTCCACCAGGTCGAAGGTCTGGTCGTGGACCGGCGCACGCACATGGGCCATCTCAAAGGTTGCCTGCAGGATTTCGTGCGCGCCTTCTTCGAGCGCGACGACATCCCGGTTCGCTTCCGCCCCTCGTATTTCCCCTTCACCGAGCCTTCGGCCGAGATGGACATCGGCTGCCGACGCGGCAAGGACGAGCTCGTCGTCGGCGAAGGCTCGGATTGGCTCGAGATCCTGGGCTGCGGCATGGTCCACCCCAAGGTGTTGGAAGCGGTCGGGCTCGATCCCGAGATCTGGCAGGGGTTCGCCTTCGGCATGGGGGTCGACCGGGTGGCGATGCTCAAGTACGGCATTCCGGATCTCCGCACCTTCTTCGAAGCCGATCTGCGCTGGCTGCGGCACTACGGCTTCCTGCCGCTCGAGGTGCCGACGAGTTGGGGGGGATTGTCGCGATGAGGTTCACGCTTCCCTGGCTCGCCGAACATCTCGAGACCGAGGCCGGCGCCGAGGAGATCGCCGCCAAGCTCACCGCGTTGGGGCTCGAGGTCGAAGAGATCCTCGATCCCGGGCGGGCGCTGCAGGGCTTCACCGTCGCCCGCGTCCTCGAGGCGAGGCCCCATCCGAATGCCGATCGGCTCAAGCTCTGCACGGTCCAGACCAGGGACGGGATCCGTCAGATCGTCTGCGGAGCGCCCAACGCGCGCGCGGGGCTGTGGGGCGTGCTCGCTACCGAAGGTCTCGTCATCCCGGCCACCGGCGAGGTGCTCCGCCGCGCCGTCATCCGCGGCGTCGAGAGCCAAGGGATGCTCTGTTCGGCCCGCGAGCTCGGGTTGGGCGACGACCACGCGGGGATCATCGAGCTCGAGCCGGAAGGGCTCGAAGTCGGCATGCCGGCGGCGCGCGCTCTGGGGCTCGAGGGCCCCGTCTTCGTCCTCAAGCTCACCCCCAATCGCGCGGATTGCTTCGGGGTCGCGGGGATCGCCCGCGACCTCGCGGCGGCCGGCATCGGCCGGCTCAAAAGTCGCGATTTCCGCCCGGTCGCGGCGATCGGCGGCCCGGGACCGGCGATCCGCCTCGCGTTCCCCGAAGGCGCGGAAGGGGCCTGCCCGCTCTTCGTCGGCCGGATGATCCGCGGCGTGCGCAACGGCCGCTCGCCCGCCTGGCTGCGGCATCGGCTGGAGGCCGTGGGGCTGCGACCGATCTCGGCGCTCGTCGACATCACCAACTACGTCACCTTCGACCTCGCCCGGCCGCTGCACGTCTTCGACGCCGACGCGCTCGCGGGCGACCTCGTGGTCCGCTTCGCCCGCCCGGGCGAGCGGTTGCTCGCGCTCGACGGGCGCGAATACGAGCTCGACGACGGTATGATCGTGATCGCCGATGCCACCGGCCCCGCGAGCCTCGCGGGGATCATCGGTGGCGAGCGGACGGGGGTGAGCGAGCACACCCGGAACGTGCTCTTGGAGGTGGCGCTCTTCGATCCCTTGCGGATCGCCGCCACCGGTCGCCGGCTGGGCGTCGAGAGCGAAGCGCGCACCCGTTTCGAGCGCGGGGTCGACCCCGAACTCGCGCTGCCGGCGACCGAATACGCGACCCGGCTGATCTTGGACCTGTGCGGTGGCGAACCGGGACCGGTGATCGTGGCGGGTGCGATCCCGCCGCGCCGGCCGCCGCTGCGGTTCCGCACGAGCCAGCTCTCGCGCTTGGCCGGAATCGCGCTGCCGCCCGAGGAGATCCGGCGCATCCTCGAGGCTCTGGGCTTCGGCGTGGAAGGCGGCCCGGAGATCTGGAGCCTCGCCGTGCCCTCCTGGCGGCAGGACGTCACGACCGAAGCCTGCGTCGTCGAGGAGCTCGCGCGCCTGCACGGCTTCGAGCGCATCCCTCCGGTCTCGGTGACCCGCGCCGCGGCGGTGAGCCCGGTCGTCTTGAGCGCCGAGCAGCGCCGCCGGGCGGCGGTGCGGCGCAGCGTGGCGGCGCAAGGATTGGCCGAGGCCGTCACCTGGTCCTTCGTGCACCCCGAGCACGCCGCGCTGTTCGGCGGAGCCGCCGTGCGCATCGAAAATCCGTTGAGCTCGGAGCTCTCGGTCCTGCGCGCCTCCCTCTTGCCGGGGTTGTTGGCGGCGGCGGCGCGCAACCTCGCGCGCAAGCAGGAAGAAGGGGCGATCTTCGAGCTCGGCCCGCGCTTCACCGGAGATCAGCCGGGCGAGCAGGTCTGGGCGGTGGCCGGGATCCGCTGGGGGCGGGCGCAGCCGCGGCACTGGGCCGTCCCCGAGCGGCCGGTCGATGCGCTCGACGCCAAGGCGGATGCGCTGGCCGCGCTCGAAGCGGCGGGAGTGCGCACCGAGCCGCTCGTCACCGCCCCCGAGCCGCCGCCCTGGTACCATCCGGGACGAGCCGGACGGCTGATGTTGGGCCCGCGCACCGTCGCGCTGTTCGGCGAGCTGCATCCCGCGGTGCTCGAAGCCTTCGACATCGAGGTGCCGGTGGTCGCCTTCGAGCTCGACCTCGATCCCCTGCCCAAGCCCAAGCCCCGGATCGGCAAAGCACGGCCGCCGCTCGAGCCCCTGCCCTTCCCGCCCGTGGATCGCGACTTCGCTTTCCTCGTCGACCGCGACCTCCCCGCCCAGACCCTGCTGGAAGCGGTACGCGCGGCCGAGAAGAAGCTCTTGCGCGAAGTGCGCCTGTTCGACGTCTACGAGGGGCCCGGGATCCCCGCCGGCAAAAAGTCGCTCGCCGTGGCCGTGCGCCTGCAGGCTCCCGACCACACCCTCTCGGAGGCGGAGATCGAAGCCGCGGTGCAGCGCATCACGAGCGCGGTCGAGAAGAGCTGCGCCGCGCAGTTGCGCCGCTAGGCCGCGAGCCCGCGCCGCGCGCCGGCAAGAGGCCGCACGCGCCGCCCCTTTGCGCGCACGGCAGCTTCTCGGGAGGGCCGGTGCGCCCTTAAGGAAGAGCCCGCGAGCGCGGGGAGGCGGAGGTGACGGCGAGCGCGGAACCGGTGCGCGCGCACCGACGAGCGCGGACGGGAGCGATCGTACAGGCGGCCCTGCCCTTCGTCCTGCTCCTTTTGCTCTGGCAGGGGCTGGTCGCCGGCCTGCAGGTTTCGCCCCTCGTCTTTCCGAGCCTTTCGGCGGTGGTGCGCGCCGCCGGGCAAGGTCTGCGCGACGGGAGCCTGTTCCTTCACTTGGGGGCGAGCCTGGCGCGGGTCGCCATCGGTACCGCGATCGCGCTTCTCCTCGCCGTGCCTTTGGGCATGGCGATGGGCGTCAGCCGCGCCGTGGCCGCCTTCTTCACCCCGCTTTTGCGCTTTTTCTCGGTGCTGGCCGGCATCGCCTGGATTCCGATCGCCACGCTGTGGTTCGGCTACGGCTTCGGGGCGATCGTCTTCGTGATCTTCAACGCCGTCTTCTTCGTCGTCGCCTACAACACGCTTCTGGGCGTGGCCACGATCCCCGTCGAGCTCCGCCGTGCCGCCGCGTCTTTGGGCGCCCGCCGATGGTCCATGGTGCGCGAGGTGCTCTTGCCGGGAGCCCTGCCCAATATCGTCACCGGCATCCGCACCGGCCTCGGCTTCGCCTGGCGCGCGCTCATCGCGGCCGAGATGATCGCCACCTCCACCGGCCTCGGCTACATGTTGTTCTTGGCCCGCGACTTTTATCGGACCGAGGTCATCGTGCTGGGCATGGTGCTCGTCGGCTGCACCTGGCTCGCCCTCGACCGTCTGCTCTTGGCTCCTCTCGAGCGCCGTACGATCGAGCGCTGGGGCGTGGTCCGGGGAGCCTGACGCCGTGGAACGCCTGGCCGCCCGGTGGCTGTGGTTCGTCGAGCACTGGCCCCGCGCCGCCGTCTTCGCGCCCTTCGTGCCGCTCTTGCTCTCGTGGTGGGCGGTGGCCGAGATCGAGATCTTTCCCCCGGCCTTCTTCCCCCATCCGCTCGAAGTCCTGCGCCGCGGGGTGGAGCTCGCCTACAAAGGTGTCCTCGGTGCTTATCTCGAGGACAGCGTCCTGCGCCTGGCCGTCGGCGCCGCGGCCGGGATCGCCGTGGGCCTGCCGCTCGGCCTGCTCGTCGGCTTGAGCGATCGGGCGCATCGCACGCTCTGGCCGCTTCTCCTCTTCTTCCAGGCGATCGGGGACATCGCTTGGCTGCCCATCCTGCTCGTGTGGTTCGGCTTCGGCTTGACGACGATGACCTTCGTCATCGTCTATACCGTGATGTTCCCGGTTCTGATGAACACCGCGCTCGGCGTGCGCGCCGTACCGGAGGTCTTGCCGCGCGCGGCGCTGAGCCTCGGAGCCTCGCGCGCGCGCGTGATCCTCGAGGTCGTGGTGCCGGGAGCGCTTCCCAACATCGTCACCGGCATCCGCAACGGGCTCGGATTCGGCTGGCGCGCGCTCGTCGCCGCCGAGATCATCGTCGGCACGAGCGGCATCGGCTTCATGATGTTCGACGCCCGCCGCGCCGGCTCGGTGACCGAGGTCGTGATCGGGCTCGTGGTTTTGGGCGTGCTCTGGTCGATCGTCGATTCCTGGATTCTCGCACCGCTCGAGCGCGCTACCGGCGAGCGTTGGGGGCTCGTCGCGCGATGAAGGAACTCCTCGTCGAGCGGCTCTCCAAGATCTACTTCGACCCCGACCGCGGCGAACGGATCGCCGCCCTCGAAGAGGTCAGTCTGCGCATCGCTCCGGGCGAGTTCGTGGCCGTCGTCGGCCCCTCGGGCTGCGGCAAGAGCACGCTTCTCAACCTCATCGCCGGCTTTCTCGAACCCACGAGCGGCCGCATCCTCCTCGACGGCCGCCCGGTGCGCGGTCCCGGACCGGACCGCGGCGTCGTCTTCCAGTCCTACGCCCTCTTCCCCTGGAAGACGGTGCTCGAGAACGTCGCCTTCGGCCCCCGCATGCGCGGCCTGCCGAAAGCCGAATGTCACGCCAAGGCGATGCGTTATCTCGAGCTCGTGGGCCTCGCCCACGTCGCGCACCGCTACCCGCGCGAGCTCTCGGGAGGCATGCAGCAGCGCGTCGGTGTGGTCCGCGCCCTCGCCAACGAGCCCGAGATCCTGCTCATGGACGAGCCCTTCGCCGCGGTCGACGCCCAGACGCGCATGACCTTGCAAGAAGAGCTCGCGCGGATCTACGAGGAGCGCCGCCCGACGATCCTCTTCGTCACGCACGACGTCAACGAGGCCGTGTTCCTCGCCGACCGCGTGCTCCTGCTCTCGAAGGGTCGTCTCCGCGAGGAGATCCCGGTGCCGATCGCGCGCCCCCGGCGCTGGCCGCGGCTCGTCGAAGACGACGACTTCAAAGCCCTCGTCGCCCGTACGCTTTCCGCGGTCCGCGCCGCATGAGCGTGCTCGCCGCCCTGTTGGCCACCCGGCAGGCGCGTTCGCTCCTCGCGCTCCTTCTCCTTTACGGGCTCTGGAAGCTCGCTCTCGTGCTCCTCGCCCCCGGCAAGATCGATCCCGCTGTCCCGCGCGCCCGCCCGCGCGTGGACGTGGTCGCGGTCTTGCGTTTTCCGCCCGAGCGGTTCCACATCGAGCAGCTGCAGAAGTTCGGGCGCGTTTCGGGCGCCCGCGACGCGCGGGTGGAAGTGCGCGCCGTGCGCGCGGGCGATCTCGAACGGCTGGCGCGACCTTTCTGGGTCGTGCGGATCGAACCTTTCCGAGACCAGGGAGGCTGATCATGAAGCGCAGAACTCTTCTTCTGACCGCGGCCGGCGCGGCGTGGGCCGCCAGAGCCCGGGCGCGCGAGCCGGTGAAGCTGCGCGCCGGCATGGTCACCGGCATCGACCAGGTCGGTCTGCCGATCGCGCTCGAGCGCGGGTTCTTCGAGGAGGAAGGGCTCGACGTGACGATCGCCCGTCCGTACGCCACCGGCGTGGACGCGCTCAACGCGCTGCAGGCCGGCGAGGTCGACACGGTGCAGGTGGGCGTGCCGATGATCGGAGCCGTGGTGCGCGGGATGGATCTCGTCGCCCTGGGCAATTATTCGGGCAGTGCCACCCGCTTGGGGTCGGATGCGACCATGGCCGTGGTGGCGCGTGCCGGCTCGGGCATCGATCCCGCGCGCCTCGAGACCCTCAAGGGCAAGCGCATCGCCGCCTCCTTCGGCACGATCAACCATCTCTACATCTTGGCCCTGCTCGAGAAAGCGGGTCTCGCTCCGACCGACGTGACGCTCGTCAACACGCCGCCGCCGGACATGACGGTCGCCTTGCTCACGGGCGGGGTGGACGCGATCTCCTGCTGGGATCCCTGGCCGATCATCGCCCTGCGCGACGTCCCCGGCGCGTTCCTCGTCAAGCGCGGCGGCGACGTCATCGCCTATTTGGGCTTCAACGTGACGACACGCCGCTACGCCGAGGCCAACCGGCCCGCGCTCGTGCGCTTCCTCGCCGCGCTCGCCAAGGCCGATCAATGGATGCGCAAGAACCCCGACGGCGCGGCGGAAGTGGCCACTCGCTGGATCCCCGGGCTGGCGCTTCCCGTCGCTCGCGAGGCGATGAAGTTCAACATCGAGCAGAACGACCGTCGGTTGTCGGCCGCCAATTACGCGGCGCTCCACAAAGCGATGACCACCTTGCACCGGCTCGGTTTCTTGCCCGCGACCTTCGACGTCAACCGTCACATCGACCCGCGTCCGATCCTCGAGGTCATGGCGACCCGGCCGGAGCTTTTCGCCGACCTGCCGCCCATTCCCGAGAACTTGCGAATCCACGAGGGTTACCGCTTCGTGCCGTGACGAACCGCGCCCCGCGCCGGCCTCGGCGCCGGCGCGGGGCCTCAGGCGGCCGCCGCCACCGCCTCCGTTTGGGCTCCCGAAAGCGCGCGCTTGGCCGCATCGAGCCCGCTTCCCGCCGGCTGCACGCCCGCGGCCTCGAGCCCCGCTTCGACCGCGGCGAGGGTGCCCAGAAGCCAGGTCTCGTTGAGATCGCCGAGATGCCCGATGCGGAAGGCGCGGCCGGCGAGCTTGCCGAGGCCGGCTCCGAGCGCGACGTCGAAACGCTCGAGGATCACCGCTCGGACCCGGTCCGCGTCCACCCCGTCCGGCACGAACACGCCGGTGAGCGAGCTCGAATAGCTCTCGGGACGGCGGGCGACGATCTCGAGCCCCCAGGCGCGCACGGCGGCCCGGGTCGCCGCGGCGAGCCGATCGTGCCGGGCGAAAACCCGCTCGAGCCCCTCTTCTTCGAGCATCGCGAGGGCCTCGGCGAGGCCGTAGAGGAGATTGGTCGCCGGCGTGTAGGGGAAGAAGCCGCGCGCGTTGGCCTCGAGCATCGCGCTCCAGTCCCAATAGCTGCGGGGCATCCGTGCCGTCCGGTGCGCGGCGAGCGCCTTTTCGGAGACCGCGTTGAAGCCGAGCCCCGGGGGCAACATGAGCCCCTTCTGAGAGGCGCCCACGGTCACGTCCACGCCCCATTCGTCGTGGCGATAGTCCATCGAAGCGAGCGAGCTGATCGTGTCGACCACGAGAAGAGCCGGGTGTCCCGTGCGGTCGATGGCGCGGCGCACCGCCGCGACGTCGCTGCGCACTCCGGTCGAGGTCTCGTTGTGGACGATGCACACCGCCTTGATCCGCCGCGCCCGATCCTCGCCGAGAACAGCCTCGATCCGCTCGGGGTCGACCGGTGAACGCCAATCGCCGGGAACGAACTCGACCTCGAGGCCCAGGCGCCCCGCCATCTCTTTCCACATAGTAGCGAAATGGCCGGTTTCGACCATGAGCACCCGATCCCCGGGCGAAAGGGTGTTCACGAGCGCCGCCTCCCAGGCACCGGTCCCGGAGGAGGGATAGACGATCACCGGCCCGCGGGTCTTGAAGACGCGCTTGAGGCCGTCGAGCACGGCCAGCGCCAGGCGCCGGAACTCCGGGCCCCGGTGGTCGATGGTGGGCCGATCGATGGCCCGCAGGATGCGATCGGGGACGTTCGTCGGCCCCGGGATCTGGAGGAAATGGCGGCCGGCACGGCGGGTCTCGGACATCCGAAGGCTCCGACGAGAAAACCGAACGGAGGCTTCGGCGCCCGGCGACTTCGCGTCAAGGCGCTGCGCGCGCAGCCCTGTTGCCCCTGATCCCTTGGCCGTGCCAGGCTCCCCGCCGACAGCCCGAGAGGGAAGGACGAGGTTTGGCCACGATCTCCTTGCGCCCGCCCGTAAGCCGCATCGGCGATCCGCGTCTGGCGGAAAAACTGCGGCGGAACTTGCGCGGTGCGGTGCTCTTCTCGCCCGCCGATCGCGCGCGCTACGCCACCGACGCCTCGATCTACCACATCGAGCCCATCGGCGTCGTCTGCCCGAAGACCCTCGACGAGCTCGCGGTCGCTCTCGCGATCGCGCGCGAGGAAGGGATCTCGGTGATCGCCCGCGGCGGCGGCACCTCGCAGGCCGGCCAGACCCTGGGCCGCTCCTTGATCCTGGACTGCTCCCGCTGGCTCACCGGTGTCCTGGAGTTCGATCCTCGAGCACGAACCGTGTGGGTCGAACCGGGCGTGGTCCTCGACGAGCTCAACCGTTTCTTGAAACCGCACGGGCTGTTCTATCCGGTGGACGTCTCGACGAGTTCGCGCGCCACGCTCGGGGGGATGACCGCGAACAACGCCTGCGGGGCGCGCTCGCTCGCCTACGGCGCCTCCATCGACAACGTGCTCGCGATCGAAGCCCTGCTCGCCGACGGCACCGTGTGCACTTTCGCCCCCCTCGGGGATTCCGACGCGGTCTCCGGTCCGGCGGTTTATCGCGCCATCGTGGACGGCTTGCGCGCCATAGCTGCGAGCGTGCAGGAGGAGATCGAAAAGCGATGGCCGCGTACGGCGCGCCAGGTGGGCGGGTACGCCCTCGATCGCATCCGTCCCTCCGGTCCCTTCAATCCCGCTTCCGTGCTCGTGGGTTCGGAAGGAACCCTCGCGCTGTTCCGCAAGATCAAACTCCGGCTGCATCCCCTTCCCGCGCATCGGGTTTTGGGCGTTTGTCACTTCCCCGACTTCGCCTCGGCGATGCGCGCCGCGCCGCGCCTGGTCGAGCTCGGCCCCACCTGCGTGGAACTGGTGGACCGCACGATCCTCGAGCTCGCGCGGACGATCCCCGCGTTCGCCGACAGCCTGCCGAAATTCGTCCGCGGCGCTCCGGACTGTCTTCTGCTCGTCGAATTCGCGGGCGAGGAGTTCGCTCCGCTCGAACGACAGCTGTGTCGGCTGGCCGGAGCGATGGCCGAGATGGGCTTTCCGGACGGCGTCGTCGAAGCGAAAACGCCGGCTCTTCAGGCCGAGATCAACCATCTGCGCACGGCCGGTCTCAACATCGTCATGGCCATGCGTTCGGCCGCCAAGCCGGTTTCCTTCATCGAGGACTGCACGGTTCCGGTCGAACGGCTGGCGGAGTACACGGCCGCCCTCGAAGAGCTCTTCGCGCGCCACGGCACGAAGGGGACCTGGTACGCCCACGCCGGCGCCGGCTGTCTGCACGTCCGCCCGATCCTCAACCTTCGTCTCGAGAAAGACCGCAAAGCCCTTCGCGCGATAGCCGAAGAAGCGGTCGACCTCGTCCGACGCCTCAACGGCACCCATTCCGGGGAGCACGGCGACGGCATCGTGCGCAGCGAATGGCACGCGCGCGTTTTCGGCCCCGAGCTCGTGCGCGCCTTCGAGCGCATCAAAGACCTCTTCGATCCCGAAGGCCTGTTGAACACGGCACCCTCCAAGATCGTGCGCGCTCCCGCCATGGACGCGCTCGAACTCCTGCGTTGGCGGCCCACCGACCGGCCGATCGCGCTGCGCACCGGGCTCGACTGGTCGGCCTGGGGCGGATTTCTCGGCGCCGCCGAGATGTGCAACAACAACGGTGCCTGCAGAGCGCTCGCGGACGGGGTGATGTGCCCGTCTTTTCGCGTCACGCGCGACGAAATGCACGTCACCCGCGGGCGCGCGAATCTCTTGCGGGACGTTCTGCTCGGTCGGCTGGGCGGTTTCGCCGACAATCTCGACGCGCTCGCCGAGGCGCTCGATTTGTGCGTGTCCTGCAAGGCCTGCCGGCGCGAATGCCCCACCGGGGTGGACGTGGCGCGCATGAAGATCGAGTTCGCCCACCAGCTCCGCAGCGTCCGCGGCACGAGCCCGCGCGCCCGGCTGATCGCCGCGCTGCCGCGCTGGGCGCGGTGGGGCCGCGCCCTCGATCCGTTGCTCGCCCTGCGCAACCGCAGCCCGACCCTGGCGCGGCTGGGCGAGCGGCTCCTGGGCGTCGCCGCGGAGCGCCCGCTTCCCCGCTTCGCCCATCGCCCGTGGCGCGGTGTGCGCGCGGGCGCGTCCGCCGACGCGCGCGGCACCGCGATCCTCTTCGTCGATTGCTTCACCCGCTGGTTCGAACCCGAGAACGCCCGCGCCACCGAGCGCGTGCTCGCTTCCGCCGGATGGCGGGTCCTCGATGCCACCCCGCCGAGAGCGCGTCCCCTGTGTTGCGGGCGCACTTATCTCGCCGCCGGCATGCTCGAGGAGGCCCGAGCCGAGCTGCGCCGCTGTCTCGCCGCCCTGCGCCCCTGGCAGGAAGCGGGAGCGCCCGTTGTCGGGCTCGAACCCTCCTGTCTGGGAACCTTCCGCGACGAGCTCGAGGTGCTCCTGCCCCCCGACGAGCGCCGTGGACTCGAGGGCGTCGTGCTGCACCTCGCCGAGTTTTTGGCGCGCGAGCGGCGGGCCGGCCGCCTCGCGCTCGCCTTCCGCCCCCGCGCGTGCCGCGTTCTCGTCCACGGTCACTGCCACGAAAAGGCCTTCGGCCTGTTCCCGGCGGTGCTCGAGGCGGCGCGGTTGGTTCCCGAGGCGCGCGTCGAGGCGATCGCGACGAGCTGCTGCGGCATGGCCGGAGCCTTCGGCTTGGAGGCCGAGCATCTCGCGATCTCGCGCGCGATGGCCGAAGCCGCGCTTCTGCCGGCGGTGCGCGCCGCCCCCGATGCCGCGATCCTCGCCGACGGCACGAGCTGTCGGCAACAGATCCGCGACGGCAGCGGGCGCGAGGCGCTACATTTGGCGCGCTGGTTGGCGGAGGCGCTGCCGTGACCCTCGCCGTGCTCTCTCTCGCCTGCGGTACCGAGCTCGCCCGCGCGGTCGCCGATCGCTTGGGTGTCGCGCCCTTGCCCGTCGAAGAGCGCGCCTTCGAGGACGGGGAGCACAAGATCCGCCCGCTCGCCTGCGTGCGCGGGCTCGAGGTCTTCCTCGTTCAGGGTCTTCACGGCGAACCCGGGCTGTCGGCCGACGAGAAGATCGTGCGCACGCTCTTCTTGGCCGCGGCTCTGCGCGATCACGGTGCGGCGCGCGTGACCCTCGTCGCCCCCTATCTCGCTTATGCCCGCAAGGACCGGCGGACCAAGCTGCGCGATCCGGTTTCCATCCGCTATCTCGCGCAGCTCGTGGAGGCGGTGGGCATCGAACGCGTCGTCGCGCTCGACGTCCACAACCCGGCCGCCTTCGAGAACGCCTTTCGGATCGAAACGGTGCACCTCGAAGCGCGGCCGCTGTTCCTGCGGCACCTCCTCCTGCGCACGAGCGAAAGGCCGCTCGTCGTCGTCGCGCCCGATGCCGGCGGGGTCAAGCGCGCAGAAGCCCTGCGTCGCGGGCTCGAAGAGGCCCTCGGCCGCCCGGTGCCGCTCGCGCTCGTGGAAAAACACCGCAGCGCCGGTGTGGTCAGCGGCGAGGCCTTCGCGGGAGAGGTCGCCGGATGCCTGGCGCTCGTCGTCGACGATCTCGTGAGCACGGGAGGCACGATGCTGCGCTGCGCGCGGGCGTGCCTCGCGCGCGGTGCCGCAGAGGTGCGCGCGATCGCCACCCACGGCCTGTTCACCGGAGAGGCTGCGGCCGTGCTCGCCGATCCGGCCGTCGCCGCTTGGCTTCTGACCGATTCGGTCCCGCCTTTCCGCCTGGCGGCCGAGGTCCGGTCGCGCGTCACCTTCGTGCCGATCGCTCCGCTCCTTGCCGAAGCGATCCGACGGCTGCACGATGGCCGATCGGTGGAGGAGCTCGGCGAAGCGCTTCCGGCGAGCGTGGAGGTCTGAGCCGTGCGAGTCGAGGAACTCGAAGTCGAGATCGGTGCCAAGGCGCTTCCCGGGGATCTCGCGATTCCCGAATCGGCGCGCGGGATCGTCGTGTTCGCCCACGGCAGCGGCTCGAGCCGGAGAAGCCCGAGAAACCGCATGGTCGCGCGCGTTCTCCAAGAAGCGGGCTTCGCCACGCTCCTGTTCGATCTTTTGACCCCGCTCGAAGCGCTCGATCGCACCAACGTGTTCGACATCGCCCTTTTGGGCAGGCGGCTGCTCGAGGCGATCGGCTGGGCCGGCAAGCGTCCCGAGCTCCGCGGAGCGCCGCTCGGCTGCTTCGGAGCGTCGACGGGGGCCGCAGCGGCGCTCGTCGCCGCAGCCGAGGAACCGGCCGTGCGCGCCGTCGTCTCGCGCGGCGGACGGCCCGATCTCGCCGGCGAGGCGCTCGCTCGGGTGCGGGCGCCCGTGCTGTTGATCGTGGGCGAGCGCGACGAGCCGGTCGTCGAGCTCAACCGCGCCGCCGCGCGCCGCCTTTCCGCGCCCTATCGGCTGGTGATCGTTCCCGGAGCCACGCATCTCTTCGAGGAACCCGGCGCGCTCGAAGAGGTCGCAGCCCTCGCCCGCGACTGGTTCCTCGAGCATCTGGTCCCGGCGCCTGCGGGCTCCGGTGGCTGAAGGAGGCGCAGCGCCGATGTTCGCCGATCGCACCGACGCCGGCCGCCGGCTCGCGGCCGCGCTCGCGCATCTCGCCGCGCAGCATCCGGTGGTGCTCGCTCTGCCGCGCGGCGGCGTGCCGGTGGGCTTCGAGGTCGCCAAGGCGCTCGGCGCCCCGCTCGACGTGTTGCTCGTGCGCAAGATCGGTGCGCCTTTTCAGCCCGAACTCGCCGCCGCGGCGGTGGTGGACGGGCCCGAGCCCGTGCTGGTGCGCAACGAGGAGGTCATCCGCGCCTACGGGATCGAGGATTCCTGGATCCGGGCGGAAATGAAACGCGAGCTCCGGGAGATCGAGCGTCGCCGAAAACTCTATTGCGGCGACCGACCGCCGGTTCCGGTGCGCGGCCGCACCGCGATCGTCGTCGACGACGGCATCGCCACCGGGACCACGGTGCGCGCCGCCCTGCGCGCCCTCGCCAAGCTCGGCCCGGCGCGGCGCGTCCTCGCCGTCCCCGTCGCGCCGCCCGACAGCCTCGCCGCTCTCGCTTCGGAGGCCGACGAGATCGTCGCCCTCGAGCAGCCCGAATGGATGGGTGCGGTGGGCCAGTTCTACCTCGATTTCACCCAGACCTCCGACGAGGAGGTGATCCGTCTGCTAGCGCAGGCCGCCCGACCACCCGAAGAGGCCTGAGGCGCACTCGCGTCGGTTGCGTTCTCGATCGACCTCTCAACGGACCGTTGCGTCCGCCACGAGATCGTCGATGATCGCGGGGTACCCGTTTGCAGCCAGCGGGTAGGACGCTACTCGGGTCGGCGACCCCTCGCCCGCGCACGGCACGTGCGGCGCGCTACGGGGGCCGCCCGGAAGACGAGGAGCCCGCATGCAGACCGTGCCGCGCGCGGAGTGCATCCCCCCGATGCGCCATTTCGGCGTGCAGGTCGCCTTCGCGGCCGCGGCCGCTCTGTTCGCTTCGGTCGCGGCGGCCGCGGGCCTCAGGGCGAGCGGACCGACCTCCGCCGCGCTCGCCGCGGTCGCCGGCCTTTTCGCGTTGTTCGCCGCCGGGCGGGTCGTCGGGACCGGCGCGCCGCCCCTGCCCCGCGTGTTGCTCGACGGTGCGGTCCTCGCGCTTCTCGCGTCCGCCGCCGATCCGGGCGCCGCGCCCTGGGCGACGCCGCGCAGCTGGGCCGAGCTCGCGACCTTGACGCCGCTGGGTGCGGCCGTGGCGATCGCGCTCTATCTGGCCGCGGGCTTTTGGACCCTCGCGCGGGAGCAGCGCCCGCCGCGACCGCTGACCGCCTGCGCCTGGGCGGTCGCTCCGTTCTCCTTCAATGTCCTCTTGCTCCTCGGTGCTCGGCCGCTTCTGGGCGAGCTCGGCGGGCTTTTGGCACCGATCGACGTCGGACCCGTCGTCGCGGTCGGGATCGGACGGTTCGTCGTCCTCGCCGGGTTCAATCTCGGCCTCGCCGTCGCGATCGGGCTCGTCATGGATCGGCGATGGACCCGCGATCCGATCCTGCTCGCGGTGCTGGTCGCTGCGGCCGCCTTCGCGACTGTGACGCCTCTGATCGCCGAGCTCGGCTCGAGCCCGACGGTCGCCGAGCTCCCCGCGTTGCCGCGCCTGGCCGCCCTGCTCGCGACCGGGTCCCTCGCCCAGGCGGGGCTTTGGGGCGAAGTCTTCCTGGTCACCGGCGTCTTGCTCGATGCTCTGATCTACCGCCGGCCGACCAGGATCGCCGCGCTCTGGCACTGGCGCGACGGTCTCGCCAAGGGTGCTGTCTACGGCTCGGTGTTCCTCCTCATCGTCCACCTCCCGGCTCTCGTCGCGAGCCTCGATTCCTTCCGGTTCGCCCTCGCGCGGGCACCCTTCCTCCTCGCGGTCGGAGCGGGGGCGGTGCTGTTCCCGGCCGCGCGCACGATCGTCGAGACCTTCGACGGCAGCCCCGCGTTCTGGCGCAGGCTCCTGCTCGCCGCGCGCGATCCTTGGGGCTATGTTCGCGGTGCCGCGATCGGCCTGGCCTTCGCTCTCGCCCTTTCGGCCGAGCTACCGCGCGCGGATTCCTGGCTGCGTTTCTCCTTCGGCCTGCTCGCGGGTGCGGCGGCGTACGCCGGGGTCGATCTTTTGCGCGATGGGTTCGCGATCGCCGGCGGCCGCCGGCGTCGGCTCCAGACTTGGCGCCTCTATGCCTTGGGGGCCCTGCTCGGGGGAGCGGCGGGCGGGGTGCTCGCCTGGTACCTCGACGCTTGGCAGCTCGCGACCGTGCTCGACAAATGGGCGCGTTACGCGAGCGTCTATTATCCTTCGGACGGTCGCGCGATCGAGAGCTACGTCGTCTATCCCCTTTTCAGCAAATGGGGAGCGCAGGATCTCGGTCCCACCCCGGGGGGCGTCGCTCTGTTCTATGCCGAGTCGCTTTCGGGGGTGATCAATTGGTCGCTCGCGGCGCCCCTCTTCTCGATCAACTTGCTGGTCTTGACCGCCATCGTCGAGCGTCGGCTGCGTCCGCTCGAGGAGCTCTTCTCCTCGCGCGGGGTCATCGCCCTCGTCGAGCAAGCGATCCGCGTCCTGCGCTGGGGGCTGTGGATGGCCCCGATCATCTATTCCTTCTTGCGCCTCGCCCCCGATCCCACCTGGTACAACCAGGACGGTCTCGTGCGGACGATCGTCGCCACCGTCCAGTACCTGCGGCTCGAACCCGAGGATTTCCGCAGTTGGAGCCTGGAGTTGTTCTTGGGTCTGTTGGCGTACGATTGGCTGCGGATCCTGATCTGGTTCGATCACATGGGGTTGCGCGTCGCCACCCTCGTCAATCTTTCGTTCGTCGGTGGCGACGTGATCGACGAAAAGGCGGCACGTTTCTTGGGCCACTCGGCGCGCACCCGTTGCATTCCCGAAGGCGTCCGCCGCTTCGCCACGTGGTTGCCCTTGCTCGTGCCGTTCTACCTGCCCCGCGGCGCCGAATGGGACGCCGTCTGGAGCGGGGCGGAGCAGCTGCGCGGCGCCGCCGCGCCTCTGCTCCCGGCCGTCGGCACCGCGCTCGTGGGCTACGCCTTCGCCTCCGGCCTGTGCTGCCTCGTGCTCGCCATCCTCTACAACGAGCTCGCCCGCGCCCGGCGCATCCGCCAGCCGCGGCCGCGCACGCAGCCCGGCGTCGGCTGGGCTCCGGACCGGCCCTGGCTGTTGTCGAACGGCCGCTACACGGTCGAGCTCGCCGCGGACGGCCGCGGCTTCTCGCGCGTCTTGAGCGAGCTCCATCGCGAGTTCGAACTCGACCTCACGCGCCGACCCGACGACCCTCTGCGCCGGCGCGGCAAGCTCTTCTGGTTGCGCGACCGCGACCTGCCCGAGGCGCTTCCGATCGGCCTGCAGGCCCTGCCGGGCACGGCCGATCCCTCCTTCCCGGAAATGGAACGCTTGCGGCCCTGGCAGGCGCGGCTGCGCCGGAGCTGCCAGGGACTTCGCTTCCAGGCGACCGTATCGGTGGCCGCCAGCGATCCCGTGGAACTCTGGGACGTCGAGGTCGAGAATCGAGAGGATCGGCCGCGGCGGTTGCGCCTGACGAGCTACCAGGAGTTCGCTCTCGCCCCGCGCGACGCCTACGAACGCGCTCCGGCCTACGCGGCGCTGCACGTCGCCACCTGGTTCCTGCCGTGCTTGGGCGCCGTCCTCGCCCGCAACCGAATGCTCCCGGGCGGTGCGCGCCGCCCCGAAGCGGATCGACCCTCGCCCGAGGTCGCCTTCCACGCCGTCGGCATCGGCTCCGATGGCTCGGTGCGGCTCGCGGGTTACGAGGACAGCCGCTCCCGGTTCTTGGGCGCGGGCGGCATCGCCCGTCCCGACGGCCTGGCGTTAGGGGCTCCGCGACCGGTCGAGGACGCCGGACGGCTCTACACCTTCGATCCCGCTGCGAGCCTCGCCCTCGACATCGACCTGCCGCCGCGCGGTCGCGGTCGGATCCGCTTCGTGGACGGCTATGCGCGCGACCGCGACCGCGCGGTCGCCCTCATCGCGCGCTACACGGGCAATCCCCCGCCCGACCCCGCCCGGCTCGAAGCCGAGACGCGCGCGATCCGCGGGCTTCGCGATCCGGTGCTGCCAGCGGGACTGCGCGCGGGTTTCGCGGCCGACGGTCGCGCGGTCGTGCTCCCCGGTGGCCTGCCGCGCCCCTGGCACCATCTCCTCGCGAGCCCCCTCGGACACGGCGTGGTCGCGAGCTCGGACGGCGAGCTCTTCGCCTTCGGCACCAACGCCCAGCAGAACGCCTGGAACCGCTTCCAGCTCGATACCGTTCCCGTCGACTGGCCGAGCCGCGGCCTGTTCGTTCTCGACCGCGACACGGGCGCGCTCGAGACCGCGACGTTCGCCCCTGCGCGCCGGCCGGATGCCGACTACGAGGTTTCCTTCGAGCCCGGCGCGGTCCGCTACCTCAAGAGGCCGCGCGATCCGGTGCGCGACGGCCTCGAGCTCGAGCTCGAGGTGCTGGTGGTGGACGATTCTCCGGTGCAAGTCGACCTCTTGCGCCTGTGCAACCGCGGGAAGGAACCGCGCAGGCTCAGAATCGTGCCCGCCGTGCACGTCGCGCTCGCCGAGCTGCCGCGCGACAGTCGCGGGCATCTCGAGACGAGGGTCGAAGAAACCGGTCCCTTCGCGGTCTATCTCCGGCACGACCGCAACGACTTCGCCAAGGGTTGGCTGTTCGTCGCCACGAGCCTGCAGGTCGACGCCGTGGAGAGCTGGCGCACGCGGGCCATGGGCATGCCCGAGCACTGGGCGCGCCGGCCGATCCTGCTCGCGGCCGGCTTGCCGGACCCGCGCTGCCGCGACGACGGCGAACGGCTGGTCGCCTTCGCGGGCGATCTGGAGCTCGCTCCCGGCGAGGAAGCGGAGGTCTGTCTCGCCTTGGGCCAGGCCCCCCGTTTCGCCGAAGCGCGGGCCCTCGCCCGCCGCTTCCGCGAGCCGGCCACGGCGCGCAAAGCCCGGGAGGAGACGCTCGCGCGCTGGCGCGAACGGCTTTCCGTCCTGCGCGTGGAGACGCGCGATCCGGCCTTCGACCGCTTGGTCAACGACTGGCTGCCCTATCAGCTGCTCGCGGCGCGCCTGTGGGGTCGTTGCGGACCGCAGCAGCGCGGCGGCGCCTTCGGCTTCCGCGACCAGCTCCAGGACGTCCTGCCGCTTCTGTTCCTCGACCCCGAGCTCGCCCGCGCTCAGATCCTCCTGCACGCCGCCCAGCAGTTCCTCGAGGGTGACGCGTTGCAGTGGTGGCATCTCTCCTGGGAGGGCAAGACGGGCCTCGGAGCGCGCAACCGCGCGAGCGATCCCCATCTCTGGCTTCCGTACGTGGTCGTGCGCTACGTCGCCGCGACCGGCGACGACGCCGTCCTCGACGAGCCGGTTCCCTTTCTCGAAGGGCGGCCGATCCCGCCCGGAGCCGACGGCGTGGTCTTCGCCCCGCGTCCCTCGCGGGAGGTCGAAAGCCTCTTCGAACATTGCCGGCGCGCGATCGACCTCGCTCTGTCCCGGTCGGGACCCAACGGCTTGCCTCTCATCGGCACCGGCGACTGGAACGACGGTTTCGACCGCCTCGGTCATCGCGGGCGCGGCGAGAGCGTCTGGCTCGGTTGCTTCCTCCTCGACGTGCTGCGCGGCATGAGCGGGCTCGCGGCATCGCGCGGCCGCGACGATCTCGTGCGCGCCTGGGACGAGGCCGCCGAGCGGTTGCGCGCGGCGCTGCGCCGCATGGCTCGCGGCGATCGCTTCGTCCGCGCGACCGACGATCGCGGCCGCGAGCTCGTGCTCACCGATGCACTGTCCGCGGCCTGGCCGGTGCTCGCGCAGGTCGTCGACCTCGACGAGGGCGTCCGGCTCGTGGAAGCGGCGCTCGCGGTACTTGAGCAAGACGGCATGGTGCTCTTGCTCCATCCGCCCTTCGACGAGACGAGCGATCCTTATCCCGGCCGCATCGCCGCCTATCCCCCCGGGGTGCGCGAGAACGGGGGTCAATACAGCCACGGTGTCTCCTGGCTGGTCGATGCGCTTGTCGAACTGGCCGCGCGGGCGCGCGCGCGGGGCCGCGAGAGCGAAGCCGAGCGGCTCGAGGCTCGGGCGGTGGAGGTCTGGTACAAGATCTCGCCGATCGGCGAGAGCGATCCCGCCAAGCTCGCGCGCTACGGCTTGCCCCCGCATCAGCAGCCGGCCGACGTGAGCTTCGGGCCCGGCTACGAGGAGCGCGGAGGCTGGGCCTGGTACACCGGCTCCGCCGCCCGGATGTTGAGCGCCGCTCATGCGCTGTTGGGTCTCGCCATGCGCAACGGGGAACTCGTGTTCACGCGCGATCCCGGCCGGCCCTGCGGGACGCTCCGGCTCGAGCGTCTGCTCTGGCGCGGTCGCGTGCTCGTCGAAGGAGGGAGCGCCTGCGCTCCCGTCGTCGCGAACTCGGCGATGCAGCCGCGGGCCCTTTCGTCGGGAGTGCGCGACCGGTAGGATCGCGCCGCCTCCATTCGTTTCCGGAGCCCTCGTCGCATGACCGCCCCGACCCCGCTGATGGCCGGGAAGAGAGGCCTCGTCATGGGCATCGCCAACGACCGCTCGCTCGCCTGGGGGATCGCCAGGGCGGTCCGCCGACACGGGGCGGAGCTCGCCGTCACCTATCAAGGCGAAGCCCTGTTCAAGCGCGTCAAGCCGCTCGCCGAGGAACTCGAGGCTCCGTTGTTGATGCCGGCCGATGTCACCGATCCGGCGAGCCTGGATGCGGTCTTCGCGGAAATCGCGGCGCTGTGGGGCAAGCTCGACTTCCTCGTCCACGCCATCGCCTGGTCGGACAAGGAACAGCTCAAAGGTCGCTACATCGATACCACACTCGACAATTTCCAGAAAACCTTGATGATTTCTTGCTGGTCCTTCACCGATCTCGCACGGCGCGCCGAGCCGCTGATGGGGTCCGGTGGCAGCCTGCTCACCCTCACCTACATCGGCTCCGAGCGCGTCACCCCGCACTACAACGTCATGGGCGTGGCGAAAGCGGCGCTCGAGGCCTCCGTGCGCTATCTCGCCGTCGATCTCGGCGGCAAGGGGATCCGGGTCAACGCCATCTCGGCGGGGCCCGTGCGCACCCTGGCGGCATCGGGCATCGGCGACTTCCGCTACATCCTCAAATGGAACGAGTACAACGCGCCGCTCAAGCGCAACGTCACGATCGACGACGTCGGTGGTGCCGCCCTGTTCCTTCTCTCCGAACTCGGAGCCGGTGTGACGGGGGAGATCGTCCACGTCGACTGCGGCTATCACGTCGTCGGCATGAAGGCGGTCGACGCACCCGACATCGCGACCGTCTGAGAAGCCGGTGCGTGCGTGCCGAGGGCGGAGGGAACTCGGAGGCGAACGCGATGGACCGGTGCGGGATCCGGGCCCGCGGAGAAGACGCCGGCGGCCGCTCGCACCGCGCGTCGTACGATGCGCCGGGATCGGATCCGCGCCGCCCTCGGCGGGGCGGAAGGGTACGCCGTTCGGTCGGTGGCCATCCCCGGCTGCGCGCCCCGCGATCGGTGGGCGGGAAGGCGGCCGGACCCTCCGCTCGGCCGGTCCGCCCGGCCGCCGCACGGCCGGCGCCGAGGAGCGCGCTCCCGCGGTCCGTGGTCGGGCCGTCGTTTCCGAAGGCCGACGACGGCACGGGGGAGCCCTTCCGCGGGCGAGCGCGGAGGCGGTGAGGGAGCGATGGCGGGATCGTCGTTCGGCACGCTCTTCCGGTTCACGACCTGGGGCGAGAGCCACGGACCGGCGATCGGGGTGGTCGTGGACGGCGTGCCCTCGCGCATTCCGTTGAGCGAACACGACATTCAGTATTGGCTCGACCGCAGGCGGCCGGGACAGTCCAAATTCACGAGCCAACGGCGCGAACCTGATCGTGTCGAGATCTTGTCCGGCGTCTTCGAGGGCATGACGACGGGCACACCGATCAGCTTGCTCATTCGCAACGTGGATCAACGCTCGAAGGACTACGACGAACTCCGAGACGTTTATCGGCCCGGGCATGCCGACATCGCTTACGACCTGAAGTACGGGATCCGCGATCACCGCGGCGGCGGCCGCGCCTCGGCGCGCGAGACCGCCTGCCGTGTCGCAGCGGGCGCCATCGCCCGCAAGATCCTGGGACCGAGCGTCGAAATCCGCGGCTACATGGTGCAAATGGGCGGCGACCGCATCGATCCCGCCCGCTTCGATCCCGCCGAAATCGACCGCAACCCCTTCTTCTGCCCGGATGCGCGCGCGGCCGCGCGTTGGGAGGAGCAGCTCGCGGCGATCCGCAAGGCCGGTTCTTCGATCGGCGCGATCATCGAGGTCGTCGCCAAGGGGGTCCCGGCGGGGCTCGGCGAGCCGGTCTACGACAAGTTGGACGCCGACATCGCCAAAGCGATCATGAGCATCAACGCGGTCAAGGGGGTGGAGATCGGCGCTGGCTTCGCCGCCGCCGCCCTGCGCGGGGAGGAGAACGCCGACGAGATCCGCGCCGGCCCCGAAGGCCCCGTGTTCCTTTCCAACCGCGCGGGCGGGATCCTCGGCGGCATCTCGACCGGCCAGGACATCGTCGTCCGCTTCGCGGTCAAGCCCACCTCCTCGATCCTGATCCCCCGCCGGACGATCACGAAAGACGGTCGCGAGACCGAGGTCGTCACCAAAGGACGGCACGACCCCTGCGTCGGTATCCGCGCCGTTCCCGTGGGCGAGGCCATGCTCGCCTGTGTTCTCGCCGATCATCTCCTCCGTCAGCGCGCGATCGCCGGCGGGCGGTGACCCCCGGCGTATCCGACCCTTGGGCGGCGGGCGGTGATCTGCTAGGAGCGCCGCCAGGCTTTCGCGCCCGAAGAAGTCATGACTCCCGTCTTCGGCGACCCCTCGTCCCCGCGCGCCGGCCGCGGCGGCGCGCGGTTCCGGGTCAAGGTCTGCGGTATCACGGATACCGAGACGGTGAGGCGTGCCTGCGCGCTCGGAGCGAGCTTTCTCGGCTTCGTCCTCTATCCTCCCTCGCCGCGCTTCGTGCGTCCCGAGCGGCTCGCCGAACTCGTCGCCGCCGTGCCCGAAGGGGTGCGCACCGTCGGCGTGACCGTCGATCCGACCGACGCCTTTCTCGAGGAGGTTCTCGCTTGGGCCCCGCTCGACATTCTCCAGCTCCACGGCCAGGAGACGCCGGAGCGGGTGCGCGCCGTCGGCCTGCGCACGGGCTGTCGGGTCATGAAGGCCGTCAAGGTCGGCGAGGCGGCCGATCTCGAAGGTCTCGAGGCCTATTTCGAGGTCGCGGATCTGCTCCTGTTCGACGCCCGGCCGCCCCGCGGCGCGGCCTGGCCCGGCGGCCACGGTCTGCCTTTCGACTGGCGCCTGCTCGCGGGGCTCGCCGTGCCGCTCCCCTGGGCCTTGGCGGGCGGGCTGGACGCCGGCAATCTCGCGGCGGCCGTCGAGCTCTTGGCGCCGCCGATCGTCGACGTCTCGAGCCGCATCGAGTCCGCACCGGGGATCAAGGATCCGGACAAGCTCGCGGCGTTCATGGCAGAAGCGCGCCGGCTCGGCGCGCTGCGCCCGGAGGAAGCCTCGGCATGCGAGCCAACAGCCTGAGAACGGGCCCCGACGAGCGCGGCCGCTTCGGCCTGTACGGCGGCCGCTTCGTGCCCGAGACGCTCATGCCCTGTATCCTCGAGCTCGAGGCGGCCTACGAAGAAGCCAAGCGCGACCCCGCGTTCCAGGCCGAGCTCGACGGCTGGCTCTCGGATTACGTCGGGCGT
This sequence comes from Geminicoccaceae bacterium, assembly GCA_025062095.1. Lineage (GTDB taxonomy): Bacteria > Pseudomonadota > Alphaproteobacteria > Geminicoccales > Geminicoccaceae > JANXAZ01. Next base: position 9,347 of record JANXAZ010000016.1, on the reverse strand, counting down.
CCCTCGCCCCTGTATTTCGCCGAACGCCTGACGGCCGAGCTCGGCGGGGCGAAGATCTATTTGAAGCGCGACGAGCTCAATCACACCGGCGCCCACAAGATCAACAACTGCATCGGGCAGATCCTGCTCGCCCGCCGCATGGGCAAGAAGCGCGTCATCGCCGAGACCGGCGCCGGTCAGCACGGTGTCGCCACCGCCACCGTCTGTGCGCGTTTCGGCCTGCAATGCGTGATCTACATGGGCGAGCGGGACATCGAGCGCCAGCAACCCAACGTCTTCCGGATGCGGCTTCTGGGGGCGGAGGTGCGGCCGGTGAGCTCCGGCTCCCGCACCCTCAAAGATGCGATGAACGAGGCGCTGCGGGACTGGGTCACCAACGTCGAGACCACCTTCTATCTCATCGGCTCGGTGGCCGGCCCGCACCCCTACCCGGCCATGGTCCGCGACTTCCAATCGGTGATCGGGCGCGAGACGCGCGCCCAGATGCTCGCGAAAGAGGGACGGCTGCCCGATGTGCTCGTCGCGGCCGTGGGCGGCGGTTCGAACGCCATGGGTCTGTTCCATCCCTTCCTCGACGATCCGGGCGTGCGGCTGATCGCGGTCGAGGCGGCGGGCGAAGGATTGGACACGGGGCTGCACGCGGCGGCGATGTCGCGGGGACGGCCGGGCATCCTGCACGGCTCGCGCTCTTATTTGTTGCAGGACGAGGACGGGCAGGTGATCGAGCCGCATTCGATCTCGGCCGGGCTGGATTATCCCGGCATCGGCCCCGAGCACGCCTGGCTCAAGGACATCGGCCGGCTCGAAGTGACGACCGCCACCGATCGCGAAGCGCTCGAGGCTTTCGAGCTGTTGGCGCGGCTGGAAGGGATCCTGCCCGCGCTCGAGCCGGCCCACGCGCTCGCGGCAACGGTCAAGCTCGCGCCCGCGCTTCCCAAGGACGCGCTCGTCGTCGTGAACCTCTGCGGCCGCGGCGACAAGGACGTGTATACGGTCGCCCGCCATCGCGGAGTCCGGCTTTGACGACGCGCATCGAACGCCGCTTCGCCGAGCTGCGCCGGGACGGACGCGCCGGCCTCGTCACCTTCCTCGTTTCGGGCGATCCGGACATCCCCACCTTCGAGCGGCTGCTCGAAGGCCTGCCGGCGGCGGGTGCCGATCTCGTCGAGGTCGGCATGCCCTTTTCCGATCCGATGGCCGACGGGCCCGTCATCCAGGCGGCGAACGCGCGCGCGCTCGGAGCCGGGATCACGCTCGCCCGCACGCTCGAGATCGTGCGCCGCTTCCGCGACCACGACCGGACCACACCGCTCGTGCTCATGGGTTATTACAATCCGATCTGGGCCTATGGCCGTTTGCGTTTCCTCGACGATGCGGTGGACGCGGGCGTGGACGGCCTGATCGTGGTCGATCTCCCGCCCGAAGAAGACGAAGAACTCTGCCTTCCCGCCCTCGAACGCGGGCTCGACTTCATTCGTCTGGCGACACCGACCACGGACGACGCGCGACTGCCCAAAGTGCTCCAGAACGTCCGCGGCTTTCTCTACTACGTGAGCCTCACCGGGATCACCGGGGTCAAGGACGCCGTCGCCGAAGCCGTGGCCCCTCGGCTCGCGCGCATCCGCCGCCACACCGCCTTGCCGATCGCCGTCGGCTTCGGCGTCAAGACCCCCGAGCAAGCGGCGGCGATCGCCCGCATCGCCGATGCCGTGGTCGTCGGCTCGACCCTCGTCGCCGAGGTGGCGGCGCATCTCGACGAGGACGGCCGGCCGCGACGCGGCCTCGTGGCCGCGGTGCACGCCAAGGTCGCGGCGCTCGCCCGCGCGGTGCGCGAGGCGCGGCCGTGAACTGGCTCACCTCCTACGTCCGGCCGCGCATCCGGGCGCTCGTCGAGCGGACCCAGAACCGCACCGAGGTGCCGGAGAACCTCTGGCACCAGTGTCCGTCCTGCGAGCGGATGATCTTCCACCGCGACCTCGAGGCCAACCAGAGGGTCTGCCCGCACTGCGGGCATCACATGCGCGTGGGCCCCGAGTTCCGCTTCAAGACGCTCTTGGACGAAGGCAGCTGGCATCGGCTCGAGCCGCCCAAGGTGGCGCCGGATCCGCTGCGCTTCCGCGACGCCAAGCGCTACAGCGATCGGCTCAAGGAAGCCCAGGCCAAGACCAGGACCTACGACGCCCTCGAAGCTGCCGAGGGCACGATCGGCGGGCTGCCGGTGGTGCTCGCGGTCATGAACTTCGAGTTCCTGGGCGGCTCGATGGGCACGGCGGTGGGGGAAGCCTTCATCGCCGCGGCGGAGCGCGCGATCGAGCGGCGCGCCGCCTTTGTCGTCGTCACCTCCTCGGGGGGTGCGCGCATGCAGGAGGGGACGCTCTCCTTGGTGCAGATGGCGCGCACCACGGTCGCGGTCGCGCGGGTGAAAGAGGCCGGCCTGCCGTACATCGTCGTGCTGGCCGATCCGACCACGGGCGGGGTCACCGCTTCCTTCGCGATGCTGGGCGACATCCACATCGCCGAGCCCGGAGCCGTCATCGGCTTCGCGGGCGCGCGGGTCATCGAGCAGACGATCCGCGAGAAGCTGCCCCCCGGCTTCCAACGCGCGGAATATCTGCTCGCCCACGGCATGGTGGACATGGTCGTGCACCGCTTCCAGCTGCGCGCCACCCTCGCCCGCATCCTGAACCTCTTGTTGCGGCCGGTGCCCCTGCCGGCCACGGTCGAGCCGGCCGAGGCTCCGGTCCCGGCGAGCGCGCCGATCGAGGCCGCGACCCATGCCGAGCCCGACTGATCCGATCCTCCGCCGCCTGGCCGCCTTGCACCCGAAGAAGATCGATCTCTCCCTCGGCCGGATCCTGCGGCTGCTCGAACGTCTGGGCCACCCGGAGCGCCGTCTGCCGCCGGTGGTCCACATCGCCGGCACCAACGGCAAAGGCAGCACGCTCGCCTTCCTCGACGCCATGCTTCTGGCCGCGGGCCGCAGAACGGCGCGCTACATCTCGCCCCATCTCGTGCGCTTCAACGAGCGGATCCTGCTCGACGGAGAACCCGTCGACGACGGACGTCTTTTGGCCGCGCTCGAAACCGCGGAGCGGGCGAACGGCGAGGCACCCGTCACCTTCTTCGAGATCACCACCGCCGCCGCTTTTTTGATCTTCGCCGAATCGCGCGCCGAGATCCTGCTCCTCGAGACGGGGATGGGCGGCCGGCTCGACGCCACCAACGTCGTCGAGCGGCCCCTTCTCACCCTTCTGAGCCCCGTCTCGATGGACCACGAAGTTTACCTGGGGCCCACCCTCGGCGCGATCGCGCGCGAGAAAGCCGGGATCCTCAAGCCCGGTGTCCCCGCCCTCTGCGGCCCGCAGAAGCCCGAGGCTCTGGCCGTGTTCGAAGAGCGCGCCCGGGGTCTCGGCTGCCCCTTGCTCGTGCACGGTCGCGATTGGCACGCGCGCGCCGCGGGCGAAGAGCTCGTGGTCGAAGACGGCGCGGAACGGCTGGCGCTGCCCCTTCCCGTCCTGCCCGGGGTCCATCAGATCGACAACGCCGGGCTCGCGGTCGTCGCCGCGCGCAGGCTCGGGTCCCTCGCCCCGTCTCCGGGCGCGATCGCCCGGGGTCTTCGATGCGCGCGTTGGCCGGCGCGCTTGCAGCGTCTGTCGCGCGGGCCGATGGTCGAGCTCGCGAACGACGGCTTCGAGCTCTGGCTCGACGGGGGGCACAATCCGGGAGCCGGCGAGGTGCTCGCGGCGAGCCTGCCCGCGCTCGCCCGCGGGCGTCCCGTCCATCTCGTCCTCGGCATGCTGCGCAGCAAGGACCTCGCCTCCTTCTTGCGCCCGCTCGTGCCGCTGATCGCGAGCCTGCGCACGGTCGCCGTTCCCGACGAGCCGGCCTCGCGGGATCCCCGGGAGGGAGCGGAGATCGCCCGCGCGCTCGGTGCTCGCGCCGAACCCGCCTCGTCCCCGCTGGAGGCGGTTCGGACGATCGTCCGGGAAGAGCCGCCGCCCGGTTTCGTCTTGATCTGCGGTTCGCTCTACCTCGCCGGGCACGTCTTGCGCGAGCACGGCTGAGCGCCGGGTGGGCTCACTCCTCGCAGCTCAAGCCGAACGCCGCCAGCCCCTCGAGCAGATAGTCGCTCAGAAGCGGCATGCCCAAGAGATATTCGGCGGTGCGGTCGTTGTGGACCCGGCGCGCTTCGGCCACCGCTTCCGCCCACTCCTCGGGGCCGAAGCTGCCGCGCCCGACCCAGGCCAAGGCCACGAGTTCCACCTGCTCGTCCTCGGTGAGCGTGTTGATGAACTCCTTGAGCTCCTCCTCGACCGGGTCGTCGGGCAGATCCTCGAGGATCTCGCGCATGTCCTCGTCGATCGGGTTCGACCCGTAGTCCTCTTCCACGGGTGCGGTCTTGGCGTCGAACTCTCGGGCCTTGAGGATGATCCAGCAGACCTTGTCGCGGTCGATCGTCGGCATGGCTCCTTCCTTCGCGCGGTTGCGCGCTATGCTGCCACGTCGCCCGCTCTTCGACTACCGCCCCCGAGTGCCGCGGACGGGCATCCCGGCGCGTGGCAGCGCAGACGCGCTGCGCTAGAGTGCGCGGGCGTTCGTCCCGAGGTAGGACCTGCGATGTCGAGCCCTCAGCGTTTCCTGTACCGTGCGCTCCTGTTCCTGGCGATCGCGGCCGTGGTCGCAGCCGTCCTTTTCCCGGTCATCTGGCGCGCCTTCCGCTTCAATCCCTGGCTCAACGGGCTGATCCTGGGCGTGCTCTTGGTGGGGATCGTCTTCAATCTGCGCCGGATCCTCGCGCTCAAGCCGGCGATCGAGTGGATCGAGGCCCACCGCATGGGCGCGCCGTTGAGCCGTCTCCCCCAGCCCGCCGTGCTCGCTCCCATCTTGTCCGTGATCGGCGAGCGCGACCGCAAGGGACGGACCCAGCTCTCGCCCGCGGTCGCCCGCTATCTCCTCGACAGCACGGCGGCGCGGCTCGACGAGAGCCGCGAGATCGCCCGCTACCAGACGAGCCTTCTCATCTTCTTGGGCCTTCTCGGCACCTTCTGGGGTCTCATCGAGGCCTTGGGCGCGATCGGGACGGTGATCTCCGGGCTGAGCCTGGGCTCCGGCGATTTCGTGGCCCTCTTCGACGAGCTCAAGGAGGGCCTGCGCCAGCCGATCTCGGGGATGGGCACCGCCTTCGGCGCTTCGCTCTTCGGCCTCGCCGGCTCGCTCGTGGTGGGGTTTCTGGATCTCCAGGCGACCCAGGCCCAGAACGGCTTCACCAACGAGCTCGAGGAATGGCTCACGAGCATGACCCGCTACGGGGCCGCCGAAGCCCTGCCGGCGGAGGCCGCGGGACCGCCGCTTCCCGCCTACGTCACCGCCCTTCTCCAACAGACTGCCGAGAACCTCGACCGGCTGCAGGCCCATCTCGCGCGCGGGGAGGACGGGCGCGCCCAGCTCGTCGCGACGCTGCATCAACTCAGCGAGCGCCTGGGGGCGCTCGGTGACGGTTTGGCGCGCGAACGAGAGCTCGTTTCCCGGCTCGCCGAGCTCCAGGAAGAGCTCGCGCGCGCGCTCGCGCGACCGACCCCGGTGCTCGACGAGACGATGCGCGCGCACATCCGCAATCTCGATCTCCAGCTCGGCCGTCTCGCAGAAGAAATCACCCGCGGTCGCAACGAGCTCCTGCGCGAGCTGCGCACCGAGCTCAGGGTGCTCGCGCGCACCGTCGCAGCGAGCGCGGGCGCGCCCGCGCTGCTCAAGGAGTGAGCGATGCTGCGCGCGCGCAGATCGCAGCGACACGCGGCCGAGATCTGGCCGGGTTTCGTCGATGCGCTGTCGACGCTTCTCCTCGGCATCATCTTTCTTCTGGTCGTCTTCGTGCTCGGCCAGTTCTTCTTGAGCCAGATGCTCGAGGGGCGAACCGAGACCGTGGCGCGATTGGAAGCGCGTCTGAAAAGCGCGACCGAGGAGCTCGAAGCCGAGCGCGCGGCGGCGCGCAAGCTGCGCGCGAGCCTGGCGGATCTCGATCAGCGCTTGCTGGCGAGCGAAGCCGGCCGCCGCGAGCTCGAAGACCGGCTCGCCCGCGCGACCGCCGAGCAGGCCGAGCAAGAGGTGCGGCTGCGTCGGCTGGCCGTCGAGCGGGCCGGGCTCGAACGGCTGCTCGAAGAAGGACGGCTCGCGCGCGAAGACGCGGAGCGCCGCACCCTCGCGCTGCAGCGCGAGCTCGAGGAAACCAAACGGGCCTTCGCCGCCGACCGCGAGAAGCTCGAGATGCAGCTCGCCGAGCTCGTGGAGCTGCGACGGCAAGTCGAGGCTCTGCGGGCCGCGCGCGAGGCGCTGTTGGCCGAGAAGGCGGCCGAAGCCTCGGGCCGCCTGGCGGCCGAAGAACAGGTGGCCCGGTTGGTGGCGCGGATCGAACAGCTGGGCCGCCAACTGCAGCTGTTGGAAACGACCCTCGCCGAGAAGCGCGGGGAGATCGACCGACAGAGCGTCCGCATCGCCGAACTCGGGCAGCGCTTGAACGAAGCGCTCGCCGCTCGAGTGGAGGAGCTCTCCCAATATCGTTCGGATTTCTTCGGTCGGCTGCGGCGGGTGTTGGGCGAACGCGAGGACGTGCGCATCGTCGGCGACCGGTTCGTCTTCCAGGCCGAGGTCCTCTTCGGCGTGGGCGAGGCCGATCTCGGCCCCGAGGGTCAGGCCGAGCTGCAGAAGCTCGCTCAGACGCTGCGCCAGATCGCGGCCGAGATCCCCGACGAGCTGCCCTGGGTGCTGCAGGTCGACGGGCATACGGACAAACGTCCCATCGCGACTGCGCGCTTTCCGTCGAATTGGGAGCTGTCGACCGCGCGCGCGCTCTCGGTCGTCCGTTTCTTGATGGCCCAGGGCATCCCGCCGCAGCGGCTGGCGGCGCGCGGCTTCGGCGAGTTCCAACCTCTCGACCCCCGCGACAGCGAAGAGGCCTACCGCCGCAACCGCAGGATCGAACTCAAGCTCACCACGCGTTGAGGCAGCAAGGCGCGCGCCCGTCGCGCGCGGCGCCCGGCGGCGTTGCAATCCGTTTCGCGCCGTGCACTCTCGCCGCTCGGACGAACCGAGGAAACGCGCGAGGGCGGGGATGAACGGGGAGACCGCGGGCGGAGCGGCGGCCTTCGCTGCCACGACCGCTCCCGGGCGGATCGTCTTCGAACGGATGGCGGCGACCCTGGTCCGCGCGGCCCGGCTGCGGCGCATCGCGGCGGCGGCTTCGCTGCTCGCGGGCGCGTTCGTGCTCGGAGCCGGCCTCTGGCTGGGGCGCGTCGATCTGATCGGCGCGGGCGCCATGGCCCTCGCCTCGGTTCCCTGGCTGTGGGCGGAAGCCGTCGAGCTCGCCGACCGTGCCGAAGGGCTCCGGGTGTTGGCCGAAGACTGGTCGGAGCCGGGGCCGCCCGAGCTCGTCGCGCGACGCCGCGCCGGTCTCCTCGATCTCGTCGAGCGACTGTATCCGCCGATCGACAAGGGTTGAGCGCATGGCCCTCGATCCCCGGCTGGCCGAGCTCGAAGACCAGCTCGACCATTGGGAGCGCAAGCGCAGGCTCCGCTCCGGTCTCCTCTTTCTCGTCCCCGTCGCGGCCGCCGCCGGTTTCGGCTTCTGGGTCCAGGAGCGGATCGCCGCGGTCGACCGCGAGCTCGGCGCCGTTCTCGGTCGCGTAGACGTCGGCGCTCGCGAGAACGGACGCGAAGCTCGGCTCGCGGAGCTCGTGCGCGAGCTCGAGACGCTCCGCCCCCTGCCCGGCGAGCTCGCCGAGCTCGAGGCGGCGCGACGCGAGCTCGCCGCCCGATTGGAGGAAGCGCGCGCAGAAGCGGCCGGCTCGGCGGCGCGCCTGGTCGAGCGGGAACGCGAGCTCGCGGCGCTGCGCGCGCAAATGGCACAAGAGAATTCGGCTCTCGAGCGCGCCCTCGCCGAGCGCGAGGCAGCGCTCGCCGAGCTCCGTGCCGAGCGCGACCGGCTCGTCGCGCGGCTCGAAGACAGCGAGCGCGCGCGTGAAGCGGCGGAACGCGGCGGCACGGAAGGGCAGGCCGTCGAGGAGCGCATCCGGCTCGAACTGGACGCGATCCGCGCCCGCCTCGACGGTGCCGTCCGAGCCCTCGAAGAGATCCGCCGCGAGCGTGCGCGTCTGACGGATGCGCTCGATGCCATGCGCAGCGAGCGCGAAGACACGCGCGCACGGATGCAGAGCATCGCGCAGGAGCTCGAACAAGCCCGCGGCGAGCTCGTGCGGTTGCGCGAGGACGCCGTCGCCGAGCGCCGGGTGCGCGAAGAGCAGGCCGCCGGCCTCGCGAAGGCGCTCGCCGATCTCCGCGCCGAGGCCGCAGCCGGCCGCGAAAGGCTGCGCGCTCTGGAGGCCGAGCGCGACGGGTTGCGCCGGGAAGCAGAAGAGCTGCGGGTGCGGCTCGGGGAGGCCGAGCGGATGCTGGCCGTCGCCCGGGCCGAGGCGGAGACGGCGCTGCGCTCGGCGGACCTCGCCGCGCGCACCCGGATCGAGCAGCTGACCCGGGATCTTCAGGCGCAGGCCGAGCGGCTGCGCGCGCTCGAGGCGGAGCGCGCGCGTGCCCAGGCGCTCGAAGCCGAGGCCCGGGCGCGCGAGGCCGAGCTCGCGCGGGCGTTGGAGGAGGCGCGTCGGCTCCACGCCGTGCGCGAGGCGGAGGCGAAGAGGCTCGCGGAAGAGCGCGAGGAGCTCGCCCGGACGATCGCACAGGCGCGCAGCGAGCGCGAAGGAGCGCTCGCGCGGATGCAGGGCATCGCGCAGGAGCTCGAGCAGGCGCGGAGCGAGCTCGTGCGGTTGCGCGAAGCCTCCGCCGAGCTCGCGCGCGACCGCGACCGAGCGGCGGCCCGGTCGGCCGAAGCGGTGCGCGAGCTCGAGGCGAGCCGAGCCGAGACCGCGCGCCTCGCACGTGTTCTCGAAGAACAAAGCGAAAAGCACGCCCGCGCACGAGCCGAAGTCGAAGCGCTTTCGCGCGAGCTCTCCGGCTTGCGGGCGTTGCCCGCGGAGGTCGCTCGGCTCGAGGCCGAACGCCGCGACCTCGCCGCTCGCTTGGAAGCCGCGCAGGCGCAGGCCGTAGAGCTGCGCGCCGAGCTCGCGCGGCTGCGGCAGCTCGAGGATATCGCTCGCGCGCAGACGGAGGCCGCGGCGCGCGCGGTGGAGCTCGCCGAGCGCCTGGCGCGCGCGGAAGCCGCGCTCGCGCGCGCGACCGAAGAGAGCGACGCCTTGCGCGCGCAGCTTTCCGTAGCGACGGAAGCCGCCCGGAGCGGTGCGGCGCGGCTGGCCGAGACCGAAACCGCGCTCGCGCAGGCACGCGAGGCGGGGGCGCGCGCCCGC
>JANXAZ010000015.1 GCA_025062095.1 Geminicoccaceae bacterium | reverse complement strand
CCGCAGCGCGCGCCCCGGGTTCCTCCGTCGCGTGCAGACGAAGCGCCGGATCGGCTCGACGCTCGGCCGCTTCGGATCGGTTCCCCGGTCGGCGAGGGGGAAGCCGCGTGCGAACCCCGCCTTCGGTTCCGCGCGCCCGGAGGAACCGCCCGATCGCGGGTCTTCGCATCCGAGCGGGAAGGTTCCCGTCTTCGAGGAGCCCGTGGCCGCGTCCGGGGGCGCGGACGCGAGCTCCTCGCAGCGGCCACCGAAGACGACCTCGCGCGGAAAACGATCGCGGTCGTCCCGGCGCTCCACGCTGGGCCGGCACGGCGACGTCGCTCGGGAGCGCGGGGCGCATCGTTCGGCTCCCCGTCCCGCGCCCTAGCGCCAAGGGCGGGCCCGCTCGTGGGTACGGCGTCTTTGAACGGACACGGCCTCGCTCGGGGGGTCGGGTTCCGAAAGGCGTTTCGTCGAGACGAGCGGCATCGTCATGGGCGAATGAGCCCGGTTCCGCTCTCGGCGTCTGCGCCCGCCGAGGAAGGCACGGCTCATCCGAAGACGCCGACCCCCGAGTTCTTCGTGAACGTCCCCCGAGGCGAGGCGGCCGCGCGCGGCTTCGCGGAACGGCTCGGGCGGACGGGCGAAACGCAATCGCGGGAGACGGCGAGCGCGGGTCGAGCGCGCGGGCCGTGCCGGGGTCGGCGGTCGGCACCGGCGGCTGCGCGTTCGCCGGCGCCGATGTCCTTCTTCGTTTACAGGGGGGCCGCCCGCGCGTCGTCGAGAACGGACAGGATCGCGCGATCGGCCGGCCCCGAGCGGTGGCGGGCGGCCCGATCGGGGTTCAAGGGGCGAGCCGTTCGATGCGCCAGCCCGCGTCCGAGGGGGTGTAGACGAGGCGATCGTGCAGCCGCGAGCGCCGGCCCTGCCAGAACTCGAAGCGGTCGGGAACGAGGCGGTAGCCGCCCCAGAACGCCGGCCTAGGTGGGTCCGCGGGATAGCGTTCGGTGCATTCGAGGAAGCGGCGCGCGAGCTCGTTTCGGTCGATCGGCCGGCTCTGCGGGCTCGCGAGCGCGGCGATGCGGTTCTCGTAGGGCCGCTTGGCGAAATAGGCGTCCGATTCTTCGGGAGCGACTTTTTCGATCCGCCCTTCGATGCGCACCTGACGGTGCAGTCGATCCCAGTAGAAAAGAAGGGCGGCGAAGGGAAAACGCTCGAGCTCGCGGCCCTTTCGGCTCTCGTAGTTGGTGTAGAACGTGAAGCCGCGGCGGTCGAAATCCTTCAAGAGCACCATCCTGACCGAGGGGCGACCGTCGGCGCCCACGGTGGCGAGCGCCATGGCGTTCGGCTCCAGAAAGTCGGCGGCGAGCGCCTCGTGCAGCCAAAGGTCGAACTGATCGAACGGATCGGCCGCCGCCTCCTCCTCGAGCAAGACGGAGCCTTCGTAATCGACTCGCAGCGTGTCCAAGCGGCTCATCCGGCCACCTCCGAATTGGCGCTTCTGTCCGCGTCGCTGATCTGATCCAAGCCGCCGCGCCTCGGCGAGGGCCGTTTCGCGCGCGCCGCGGCGAGCCATCGGGAGCGGAGATGGAGGGGATCCTCTCGATCCAGTCGCACGTCGTGTTCGGTCACGTCGGCAACAGCGCGGCGGTCTTCGCGCTGCAGCGCTCGGGCTTCGAAGTCTGGCCGGTGATGACCGTGCTCTTCTCCAACCACACGGGCTACGGGCCCCCGCGCGGGCGCGCCGTGCCGGTCGATTGGCTGCGGGAGATCCTCCACGGCCTCGAGGAGCGCGGCGTCTTCGGCCGCACCCGCGCCGTGCTGTCGGGTTATCTCGGCGATCCCGCCACCGCCGAGGTGGTGATCGAAGCGGTCGAGCGGGTCCGCCGGCATCGACCCGACGCCGTTTACGCCTGCGATCCGGTGATCGGCGACGACGGCCGCGGGGTCTTCGTACGCGCCGGAATCCCCGAGCTCCTGCGCGATCGCCTCGTGCCGCTCGCCACGCTCGTCAAGCCGAACCGCTTCGAGCTCTCCTTTCTCGCCGGCATGGAGGTGCGCAGCCTGGAGGATGCACTCGAGGCGGCGGCGCGCATCCGCGCACGCGGGCCCGAACTCGTGGTGGTCACGAGCCTCGCCTCGCCCGAGCGCGACGACGCGCTCGCCGTGCTCGCCGATACCGCCCTCGGGTCCTGGATCGTCGTCACGCCGCGGCTGCCTTGCGCGCTCAACGGCACGGGCGATCTCTTCGCGGCGCTGTTGCTGGGCAACTGGCTCGTCGAGCGCGATCCCGAGCGCGCCTTGTCGCGCACCGCTTCTGCGGTCTTCGGTTTGGTGGAGGCGACCTTTCGCGCGCGTTCCCGCGAGCTCCTCCTGATCGCTGCGCAACGCGAACTCGTCGAGCCGACGCACCGCTTCACGGCCCGGCGGCTGCGCTAACCTGCGGCCGCCAGCCGACGGCCGAGGGCGAAGGCCGCCGCTTCGATGCGCGCCGCGTCCACCTTCGCCTGCGGCAGGAGCGCGCGGAGCCGACCGACATCCAAAACGAAGGCGTCGCGCTCGCGCGGATCCTCGATCACCAGCCGACCGCGGCCGAAGCCCTCGATCACGCGCAGCGCCAGCCGGCCGATGGGCGAAGGCACTCCCGAGCCGAGGTTGACCACCCCGCCCGGAGGCTCGCGCGCGAGCGCCGCGACCCACGCCGCGGCTTCTTCGATCGGCAGGAAATCGCGCACCGTGAAGGGCGAGACGTCGAACCGCACCTCGCCCGTGCGCGCGAGCGTGTCCAGAAGCCGCGTCATGAAGCTGTTCCGGCGCAGATCGCGCTCGAAGCCGAAGACGTTGGCCAGACGCAGGCGGGTGAGCGCGAGCCCCGGGATGCGCGAAAGCGCCTCTTCGAGCGCGAGCTTGTGACGACCGTAGAGATCGGCCGGGCCCAGAGGGTCGTCTTCGCGCAAGGGACGCGGGGAAGAGGCGTAGACCTTGCGGGTTCCGAGCGAGACGAAGGCGATCCCGCGCTCGGCCGCGCGCCGGGCGAAAAGAGGCTCGCCGTCGTGCGCGAGGCTCCAGGCGGGGGTGCCGAGGGCGGGATGGCGTCCGGCCCAGACCACGCAGCGCACGCCCTCGAGGAGCCGAGGGTCGGTCGCTTGCGCGTGGCTCGCGAGCCGCGCCTCGGAACCGAGCGCGGCGGCGATCGCGCTGCCGAGAAAGCCGCGGCCGAGGACGAGGACGGTCAAGGCGGGCGCGCGAGTTCGACGACCACCGGCCGACGGTCGCGCACGGCGAGGGCGATGCGGCCGTGTTTCAAGGCGAGCGCGGCCTCGCCGAAGATCTCCCGCCGCCAGCCCGAAAGCGCCGGCACCGGAGCCTCGTCGTCGAGCGCGATGGCCTCGAGGTCGGAAGCGCTCGCCACCATGCGCTGCGCCACCTCGGCCTCTTCGCAGCGCAACTTCAACAGGACCTTGAGCATGTCCACGAGCGGGCCGATCCCTCGCGGCGGCTCGGGCGTCTCTTCGAGTTCGGGCAGCTGCGCTTCGGGAAGCGCCAGGGCCTCGTTGATCGCCGCGATCACCTCGAGCGCGCTCGTCCGGTCCAGGCTGATGCGCTCGTGACCGCGCAGCTCCTCGACCGTGCGCGGCCGATGCGCCGCGATCTCGAGCAGGAGATCGTCGCGCAGCACCTTCTGGCGCGGCAGATCGCGCGCCTGGGCGGCGCGCTCGCGCCAAGCGGCCAGCTTCTGGACGACGGCGAGGAAGCGGCGGTCGCGGCTGCGCACCCGCAACCGGCGCCAAGCCTCTTCGGGGGGCTGTTCGAACTGGGCGGGATCGCTGATGCGCGCGAGCTCTTCTTCGACCCAGCTCGCCCGTCCCGCGGCCTGCACGCGGCGGGAGAGCTCCTCGTAGATCGTGCGCAGATGGGTCACGTCGGAAAGGGCGTACGCGATCTGGGCCGCGGAGAGCGGCCGCCGCGACCAGTCGGTGAAGCGGAAGCTCTTGTCCAGCCGGGCCTTGGCGAGTTTCTGCACGAGCGTGTCGTAGGCCACTTCTTCACCGAAGCCGCACACCATGGCCGCCACTTGGGTGTCGTAGATCGGGCTCGGCACGCGGCCTTTCATGAGCAGCCAGAAGATCTCGAGATCTTGGCGGCAGGCGTGGAACACCTTGAGCACGCGCTCTTCGGCCATGAGCTCGAGAAGAGGCGCGAGATCGAGCCCCGGAGCGAGCGGATCGATCGCCGCCGCTTCCCGCGCCCCCGCCACCTGCACGAGACAGAGCTTGGGCCAATAGGTGCGGTCGCGCATGAACTCGGTATCGACGGTGACGTAGGTTTCGCGCGCAAGACGAGCGCAGAGCGCGGCGAGCGCGGAAGTGGCGGTCACGAGCGTCATCGCGTCCGCTCTTAGCCGGCCCGCGTGGAGGAGGCCAGAAGGCCGCGTCGCCCCGACGCGAGCGACCGCGGGGGGCCGGCCGCACCGGCTCGCGGCGCGCGCTCAGGCGATCACGAGGGTGCCTTGGGCGATCAGGGTGTCGAGGTCGGTGGACCCGAGATCGCCGGTGATCGTCGCCCAGGTCACGAAGCGGTCGCCGCCACCGTTCGCATCGAGCTGCAGCCGCGCTCCCGAGCGGGCGGGGAGGAGGCGCACGAAGCCTTCGGGGTCGGCGCGCACCGCTTCCGGATCCGAGAACAGCTGATCGGCCAGGAGTACGAGTCGATCGCCCGCGGCAGCCGAGAAGTCCGCGAGCGCGCTGCCGCGGCTTCCGTTCAGGAAAACGAAAACGTCGGCACCGGCGCCACCCGTCGCGCGGTCCTTTCCCGAGCCGAGGTAGAGCAGATCGTTCCCCGCATCCCCGAACAGGCGGTCCTTCCCGAGGCCGCCGTGGAGCACGTCGTCGCCGTCGCCGCCGCGCAGCGTGTCGTCGCCGATGCCGAACGAGGGATAATCGAGAAAGGTGATCACATCGTCGCCGGACGAGCCCGAGATCCGGTCTCGGCCGGCGAACAAGGTCTCGAGACCGATCTCGAGGTCTCTCATCCTTCCCTCGATCCCGGTGATCGAGATCAGCGGCACCCGGCCTTCCGCATCCTCCGTCACCTCGATGCGCGTGAGGGGCGAGGCGAGAAACGCCGGTCGAGAGGAGAAGTCGAACGCGCCCGACAAATGGGCGTAGAGCCCGGAATCCAAGCGTCCGACGATCCGGGAGCCGTCCCTTGAGATCAGCTCGCCGTCGTCGACCCTTTCGAGAAGACCGACGAGATCGTTCGTGACGACGAAACACCGCACCTCGACCATGCGAGGAGCCTCCCCGCGGTTCACCGAGCCCCGGCGATGCCCGGCGTCCGATCGTTCGGATACGCAATCGCTTATCGCACTCGACTTCGACCGTCGAGCCACCGTGCCGGACGGTCTGCACGTCGGTCCCGCCGCGCGCCGACGGGGAGCGGATAAACCGAGCCGCCGGGCGGAGGGCCGAGACCTTCTGGCGCCGGACGCCTAGCGAGGCGCCGAGGCCGCACCGGCTCGCGGTGCGCGGTCAGGCGATCACGAGGGTGCCTTGGGCGATCAGGGTGTCGAGGTCGGTGGAGCCGAGATCGCCGGTGATCGTCGCCCCGGGTCGCGAAGCGGTCGCTGCCACCGTTCGCATCGCGCTGCAGCTCGGCACCGGTCCTGGTCGGCAGAAAGGGGAAAAAAGCCTTCCGGGTCGGCGAGCGCGGCATCCGGGTCGCCGACGCGTTCTTCCACGCGAAGCTCCAGCACGTCCCCCGCGCTCGCCGCGAAGTCCCTGATCCTGCAGCCGCGACTTCCGCCCCCGAGGACGAAGGCGTCGCCCCCGGCTCCGCCCGTCGCCTGGTCCTTGCCCGGACCCAGGAAGAGGACGTCCTCGCCCTCCTCGCCGAAGAGCTTGTCGGATCCCGGGCCACCGGCGATCCGGTCGTTCCCGGCCCCGCCGCGCACCGTGTCGTTGCCGCGGCCGACCAGCGGATCCTCGAGAAACGTCAAATCGTCGTCTCCGTACGAGCCGACGAAGAGATCGTTGCCGGCGAACAGCCGAGCGGGATTTCGGCCCAGCGTGCCCAGCGTGGTATTCAACTCCTCGAACGTCACGAGTGGGAGCGTGCGTTCGAGGTCTTGCGTGAATTCGATGCGGTCGAGGCGCGAGGCCATCAAACGCGAACGCGAGGAATAATCGAAGCTGCCCAAGAAATGGGCGAACAGGACGTCGTCGACGGCGACGACGATCTCCGTCGGCGTCGCGGCGACGAGGGTGCCGTAGCTCGCCCCCTCCACCAGGGCCGCGATGTCGCTCCCCGGCACGAGGAACCGAACGATGGTCACGGATCGCTTCTCCCCCTGCTCTTTCCGTCGCGCGCGAACGCCTCTACGGCACGGCTCGCCATCGTGACGGACCGAAAGCCCCGGTCGGACGGTCCCGAAGGGACGGGTGCCGCACCCGCGGCAAGCCACCAGCGCCAGCCGTCGGGTTCGGCGTGCAAGCGAAGGCGCGCGGCCGCGGCCGCGAGAGCGGCCGCCGAGGGGCCGTGGCCGGACAGGCGCAGGCTCGCGCAACCGGCCGACCGCGCCCGCGAAGCGAGGGCCGAAAGAAGGGCCAGGTGGTACCGCGGCTCGGGGGTCACCTCGAGCGCGGCGAGCCAAGACACGTCGAGCACCGCCTCGGGGCGCGATCCTCGCGCCGCGTAGCGGGCGCGCGCTCCGATCACGCCGCGCGCGGTGAACAGCGCCCCGAGGCGGCGGCGCGCATCGCCCGAAAGCCAAGCCCGCGTGGCGGTGCGCCAGGCCGCGAGGTCGGGGCCGGCGCCGAAGAGCCGAGCGAGTGGCCAGGCGAGCGCGAGCTCGTGCGGCGCGAGCTCGCGCCACGAGCAGGTTGCGTCCCGAGCGCTGCCACAGAGAACGACCACTCCGCCCATGCGGGCAGAATGTCGCGCCGGCCAAGAGCCGGCATTGACCCAGATCAAGGGCTCGGAGTTATTTGCCACCGCTCGGGAGGTGAAGGTGCCCGACGGCTCTGGTGCGGCGCGTCTCGGTGTGCTCTCTCGACCCGGCTGCGTCGGCTTGTGCGAGCAATGCCGGATCCGCGGCCTCGCCGTCTGCCGCGCGCTCGAGCCGCAAGCCCTGGACGAACTCGCGGCCCTCGCCACGCGGCTCGAGCTTCCGGCGAAAAAGCTGCTCTTCGACGAAGGCGAGCCCGCCCGCAGCCTGTTCACGCTCGTCGAAGGCGTGGTCAAGCTCTACAAGGCCTTGCCCGACGGGAGGCGGCAGATCACGGGCTTCTTGCTTCCCGGCGATTTCTTGGGGCTCGCCCATTTCACGAGTTACGCCTACAGCGCCGAAGCGGTCACCGAGGTCGGCCTGTGCCGCTTTCCCCGCGAGGGGTTCTTGCGGCTCCTGGAACGCCACCCCGCGCTCGAGCGCGAGCTCCTGAGCCGAGCCAGCTCCGAGCTCGCCGCCGCGCAGGAACAGATGCTGTTGCTCGGGCGCAAGAGCGCCAAAGAACGGGTCGCGAGCTTTCTTCTGAGCTTCGCCCGTCGGCAGGCGATGGTCGGCCGCGAACTCGTCGCCTTGCCGATGAGCCGCAACGACATCGCGGACTATCTGGGGCTCACCATCGAGACCGTGAGCCGCTCGATCCGCGCGGTCGAGGAGGAGGGACTGATCCGCTTGGTCGACCGCCATCATTATCGCGTGGTCGACCCCGATCGCCTGCGCCGCGCCGCCGCCGCGGGCTGAGGGCACGGGTCCGCGCGCCGGGCGCGGCTCGCGCCTTCCCGTGCCCGGCCGTCGGCTCACCCCTCGCCGTTCCAGGCGAAGAAGAGCGTGGCGAGCGGAGGCAGATCGAGGCGGAGCGAGAAAGCCCGCCCGTGCCGCGGCTCGGGTTCGGCGCGCGGTTCGGGCTCGGCGGGAGTGCCGCTTCCACCGAACTCTTCCGCCTCCGTCGAAAGAAGAAGGCGCCAAATGCCCGGGTGCGGAACGCCGATCGGAAAACGCGCGCGCGGCTCGGGACCGGCGTTGACGATCACGAGCACGGGCGCATCGCCCGGGCGACCGAGCCGAAGCCAGGCCTCCACGAGCGGGCGCTCTTCGAGATCGATCCAGGCGAGTCCGGCGGGATCGGCATCGAGGCGGTGGAGAGCCGGAAACTCGCGATAGAGCCGATTGAGGGCGGCGAGGAGCCGGAGGATTCCCCGCCGTTGCGACGCGTCGGGGGCCGCAGGACCGGGCTCGGTGGACGCGGCGGTGTCGAGTTCGGGAGCGAGGAGGTCGTCGCAGGCGACGAGCTTTTTGCCCGGATGGCCCCAGGCGTAGCCCAGGAGCGCGCGCAGAGCCGCCCAGCGTCGAACCGGCTCGCCGGGCAGCCGCTCGATCGAGGAGGCCCCGAAGGCCGCGTCCTCGAGGCGCAACGGCAGCAAGAACCGCTCGGCGAAGGCGTGGGCGCGGGCGAAGGCGAGGGCGCAGCCCTCGCGGCTGCGCAGGGCGAAGTCGGAGGCGAAGAAGGCGAAGAGCGCACGAGCGAACGCGCCGTTCTCGGCCAAGGCGAAGCCGTGCCCGCCCTGCCAGCTCGGCCGGGTGAGGCCGCTCGGGAGATCCGTCTCTTCGGCGATCGTGACAACCCCGGGAAATCGTTGCGCGAGCCGCTCGGCGAGGCGTCGCGGGAAAGCGGAAAGGGCTTCGCACGCACCTTCTGCGGGTCCCGTGCACCGGGGAGGCAACGGCACGGCCGAGCGCAGCCCGTCGAGCCGGAAGGCTTCGAGCCAAAAGCACGCGCTCGCGAGAAGAAAGCTTTCGACCTCGGCGCGCGCGACGTCCCAGCCTCCGCCCGCTTCCGTCTCGAAGAGGGGAGCGCCGTCGAACAGAGCGAGGCCCAGCTCGGCGGGGTTCGTCTTCAGCAGGGGCCAATCGAGGACGACGCCCAAGGAGGCGTCGTGCGCCGCATCGACCAGGCGCCGCAGCCCCTCCAAAGCCTCTTCGGCCGCGAGCGGCGCGAAAGGGCCCGCGGGAAAGCCGGCCGCAGCGGGCGCGGCGGCCCGTCGCGGTGCGCGCAGGGCGAGATGGGTGAAGCCGAGCTCGCGAGCGAGGGCGGGAAGTGCGCGCGCCCGGGGCCCGCCGGCCCGCCGATCGAGCCAGGTTTCGAAGCCGAGCTCGAGGAAGGCGAGCGGCCGCTCGCTCGCGCATTCGAACGCATGCGGGCCGAGCCGGGGCGCATCGTCCCCGCCGGGCGGCGCGGGTGCGCGGACGACGGCCGCACCCGAGGCATCGCACAGGGTCGCGAACGGATCGGGTCGCAAGGGCAGCGCCCGGCCGCGCTCGTCGCGGATCGCGAAGCGGTAGCGGCCACCGCGGGTCGCGCCGGGAACGAACAGCTCCCACACTCCGTGCGCGCGTCGGCGCATGGCATGGGTGCGCGGGTCCCAGCCGTTGAAATCGCCGACCACCGCGACGCGCGCGGCTCTCGGCGCCCAGAGCGCGAAGACGACGCCGCTCGCGCCTTCGTGCACACGAAGATGCGCTCCGAGGCGCAGCCACGGGCGACCGTTCTCCTCCCACAGCCGGGCGAGCTCGGCTTCGTCGAAGACCGGTGCGAAGCGATAAGCGTCCTCGAGTTCCCAGGACCACGCGCCCCGGTGGGCGCGCAGCCGATAGGCACGCGGGAAGGACCGCCGGTCGAAAAGCCCTTCGAACAGACCGGCGGGATGGAGCGGTGCGAGCTCGCCCAAGAGCGCACCGTCGAGGGCGAGGACTTCCAGTCGCTCGGCTCCGGGAGCGAAGGCGCGCACGACCACCCCTTCCGCGACCGGATGCGGGCCGAGCACGGCGAAAGGCTCGCCGTGCCGACCCTCGACGATCGCCGCGACGGTCGCGGCGTCCAGCCGCCGGGGCGGGACGAGCGGGCTCATCACCCGTCCGCGAGGGCTCGGCGCCTGCTGCGGAGATGGCGCAGGAGACCGCGCGTCGAACCGTCGAGCTCTTCCGGCTCGGTTCCGCTTTCGACCGCCGGCAGAAGGCGCGTAGCGAGTTCCTTGCCGAGCTCCACCCCCCACTGATCGAAGCTGTCGATCTCCCAGATCACGCCCTGGACGAACACGCTGTGCTCGTACAGCGCGATCAGGCGGCCGAGGGCGCGGGGCGTGAGGCGATCGAGGACGATCGCGGTCGACGGTCGATTGCCCGGAAAAGCACGGTGGCGGGACAGAAGCGCGAGGGTCTCGCCCGACAGCCCCGCGGCCTCGAGACCGGCTCGGGCCTCGGCTTCGTCGCGCCCGAAGGCGAGCGCGCGCATCTGGGCGAGAACGTTGGCCAAGAGCTTCTCGTGATGGCCGGGAAGCCCGTGATCGGCCTCCGCGCAGACGATGAACTCGCAGGGCACGACGTCGGTGCCCTGGTGCAAGAGCTGGAAGAAGGCGTGCTGACCGTTGGTGCCGACCTCGCCCCAGACGACGGGGCAGGTCGGATGCTCGACCGGGCGTCCGTCGCGGCGAACGCGCTTGCCGTTGCTCTCCATCTCGAGCTGCTGGAGGAAAGCCGGCAGCCGCTCGAGCCTCTGGTCGTAAGGTAGCACCGCGCGGGTGGGAAACCCCAAGAGATCCCGGTTCCAGATCGCGAGCAAGCCGTGGATCGCGGGCAGGTTCCGCGCCAGAGGCGCGCTCGCGAAATGGCGGTCCATCGAATAGCCGCCTTCGAGGAGCTCTTCGAAGCGATCGAAGCCGACGCAGAGCGCGATCGGCAAGCCGATGGCCGACCACAGGGAAAAACGCCCGCCCACCCATTCCCAGAAGCCGAAGCTGCGCTCCGGATCGATGCCGAAGGCGCGCACCGCACCCTCGTTGGTCGAAACCGCGACGAAATGTTGCGCGACCGCCTCTTCGCCCAGCCGCGCGGCGAGCCAGGCGCGGGCGGAAGCGGCGTTCTGCATCGTCTCCTGGGTGGTGAAGGTCTTGGAGGCGACGACGAAGAGGGTGGCGGCGGGATCGAGGCGGGCGAGGAGCGGGGCGAGATGCGCTCCGTCGAGGTTGGAGACGAAATGCACCCGCAGGTCGGGCCGGGCGAGATGGGCGAGGGCGCGGCAGACCATCTGCGGGCCGAGATCCGATCCGCCGATGCCGATGTTCACGACGTCGCGGAACGGAAGGCCGGTAGCGCCGCGCAGGCGGCCGTCGCGGACGGCGTCGCTGAACGCTTTCATCCGCGCGAGCACCCCGCGCACCTCGGGCATGACGTCCTTTCCGCGGCACAGGATCGGCTCGGGCCCGCGATGGCGCAGCGCGACGTGCAACGCCGCGCGGTTTTCGGTGGTGTTCACGGGTTCGCCCGCGAACATGCGCGCCCGCCAGCCCTCGAGATCGGCGGCTCGGGCGAGATCGCTCAGAAGCCGCATGGTCTCGGGGCGCACGAGCTGCCTCGACCAGTCCAGCAGGAGATCCTCGAAAACCAGCGAGAAACGCTCGAACCGTCGGGGATCCTCGGCGAAGAGCCGCCGCAGAGACCAGGTCCCGGCCTCGGCGGCGTGGGTCCGAAGCGCGCGCCAGGCGGAATCCAGGGCGTTCAACGTTCTTTCTCCGAGGCGAGAGTGGTCGCCGCACGGGCGAGATCGGTGATCCGAGCCCAATCGCCCGCAGCCAGAGCGTCGCGAGGGGCGAGCCAAGAGCCGCCCACGCACAGGACGTTGGGAAGGGCGAGATAAAGGGGGGCGGTATCCGGCCCGATGCCGCCCGTGGGGCAGAAGCGCAGGTCCGGGAAAGGACCGGCGAAAGTGCGCAGCGCCTCCGGCCCGCCGCAGGATTCGGCCGGGAAGAACTTGGCGACCGAACGCCCGTGCTCGAGCAGGAGCATCGCCTCGCTCGCACTCGCGATCCCGAACAGCACGGGGACGGGCGAGGCCGCGGCGGCGGCCAGAAGCCGCGGGGTGATCCCCGGGGTCGCGGCGAAGGCCACGCCCAGCCGCGCGACTTTGGCGAGCTGTTCGGGGCCGCGCACCGTCCCCGCACCCACGATCATCTGCGGTACTTCCGCACGGATGCGTTCGATCGCGGCGCAAGCGCCGGGAGTGCGCAAGGCGACTTCGATCACCTCGATCCCGCCCGCGCGCAGAGCGCGCGCCAGCGGTACGGCGACCCCGGGGTCGTCGATCGTGACGACCGGGATCACCGGGCCCCGGCGCAGGATCGCGTCTAAAGCCGTATCCGGACCGGCGCGCGCGAGGCTCACCGCTTCCTCCCCCGACGACGAGGGATCTCCTAGCGCGCTCGGGCGCGGCTGTCGCGGGGCGGGCGACGGGGATCGGCACGGGCGCGCAGCGCGGGGAAGGCGCGCGCGGGTGCGATAGATTTACAAATCGGCGACCGTCTCCGCGGTTCAAGATCTTGATCGGCTCCCTGCGACACCGAATTAACGGACGAGCTCGCCGATCGGAGATCCGATCGGTGGGCAGGAGAAGGGAGGATGGAGAGCATGACTACGCTGGCCCCGGTCCCCTTCGGCTGGACCAGCTCGATGCTGTCCAGCCGTCCTGCCAACGACGATCCCTTCGTGCGCTTGTGGAACGAAGTGGATCGTCTGTTCAGCCAGGTCTTCCGCACCGATTTCCTCGACTGGCCGGAGCGGAGGACGTACACGCTGCCGATCGAGATCGTCGAGACGCCCGATGCCTTCGAGATCGTCGCCGAACTGCCGGGCGTCGATCCCAAGGACGTGACGATCGAGCTTCGCGGCGATCTGTTGACCATCAAGGGCGAAAAGAAGGCCGGGCGCGAGGAGAGCGGTGCCACCTGGCACGTGAGCGAGCGGCGCTTCGGTAGCTTCGCGCGCAGCCTGCGCCTGCCGTTCTCGGTCGACACCGAGCAGGTGGAGGCTCAGTACAAGAACGGCGTGCTGCAGGTGAAGCTGCTCAAGCCCGCGGCGATGCGCCAGGAGGTCAAGCGCATCGAGGTCAAGGCGGCGGCCTGAGCCGGGTCGCCGTCCCGAGGTCGCGCTCGGAGCATGAGCCCGACCGTTGTTCGCGAACGCGCGGCCGCCGTCCCGGGCGGCCGCTTTTCCGTTCGCGAGCCCGAGGAGGTGAGGAGAGCCCCGCCCCGGCGCGCGCGGGCGCGGCCGCAACTGGGCCCGGCGCCCGCGTCCACGGCCGATCGCAGCCTCGCTCGTCCCGCCGACGGGCTGCCGAGCCCCTTCGCGGGCGCTCGCTGTCGGATCCGTCCGCTCGGACGCGCACCCACGAGTTCGGCGCCGCGTCTGAACACGCGCTGGCTCCTCGAACTCGAGCCGCGCGCACCGCAGCTTCCGGATCGATTGGTGGGATGGTGCGGCGGGAGCGATCCGCGCGAGCAGCTGCGCCTGATCTTCCCGACCTGCGAGGCGGCGCTGGCCTGGGCCGCGCGCTACGGGCTCGAGGTCGATCTCGAACCCCATCGCGAGCGGCGAGCCCGACCGCGCCCGTACGCGGAAAGCCTGCGCGCTCCGTGAGCTACGAACAATTTCGAGGCGAACACGCCCGGGGGATGAACCGACCGCAGCGTTTGGCGTCCCCTAGGGGATTCGAACCCCTGTTTTCGCCGTGAGAGGGCGATGTCCTAGGCCACTAGACGAAGGGGACCCGCGCGACACCCAGCGAGGTAGCGGTTGACCCCGCACAAATCAAGACGCCTCGCGACCTCCGAGTGACTCGCGCACGAGCAGAGCCACGAGCTCGACCGCGGGGGCGAAGAGGAACTGGTCGATCGGCTGCAGCGTTGCGACGCGGAAGCCGGCATCGGCGAGGACGCGGGCGTCGCGCGCGAAGCTCGCGGGCGCGCAGCTCGCGTACACGATGCGCGCGATCCGCGATCGGGCGAGCGCGCGACACTGAGCGAGCGCGCCGCCGCGCGGGGGGTCGAGGAGAACGACGTCGAAGGCCGCGAGCTCCTCCGGCCCCACGGGCGCGCGCTCGAGATCGCGCGCGGCGACGGCGATGCGTCCTTCCTGCGCGACGGCGCGTTTGACGGCGGCGACGGTTCCCGTGTCGCGCTCGACGAGCTCCAGCCGTGCGAGGCGATCGGCGATCGGCAGCGAGAGCGCACCCGTCCCGGCGAAGAGATCGAGCAGGCGCGCGCCCTCGGGGACCCAGGCGCGCACCGCCGCCTGCAACGCCCGCTCTCCGTCCTCGGTGGCTTGCAGGAAGGCGCCCGGTGGCGCCGCGATCGCGAAGCGGCCGTAGCGAAGGGTCGGCACGCGGCGGACGAGGATCGGCTCCGCCGGTTCCTCGATCCGCCTCGTATGCGCCACGCGCGCGAGGTCGAGCGCGCGGGCGAGCTCCGCGAGCGCTTCGCGATCCTCCCGCGCGAGGTCGCCGGCCACTGCGAGGACGAGATCGACACCTTCGGCAAAGAGCGCGAGCGCCGCTTCTCCCGCACCGGCCCGGCGGACGACGGGCAGCCGCGCGAGGGCTTCGCGCAGCGGCGCGAAGAGCGCCACGAGCTCGGGACGCGCGATCGGGCAGCGCGCGACCGAGACGATGCGGTGACTGCGGCGGGCGCGGAAGCCCAGAAGACACTCCCGCCGGCCGAGGGCGAAGGCGAGCCGCAGCCTGCGGCGGGAACCCAGGGGTGCCGAAACGAGAGGAAGCTCCTTCTCCGCCGACAGACGCTCGCGGGCGAGGGCTTCGCGGATGCGCGCGCACACGAAGTCGCGGTAGGTCGCGGGCGGCAGGTGCTGCAAGCCGCACCCCCCGCAGCTGCCGAAATGC
The DNA here is from genome assembly GCA_025062095.1 of Geminicoccaceae bacterium. Classification (GTDB taxonomy): domain Bacteria; phylum Pseudomonadota; class Alphaproteobacteria; order Geminicoccales; family Geminicoccaceae; genus JANXAZ01. The sequence goes on along the minus strand of JANXAZ010000015.1, from coordinate 54,246 downwards.
GGACAGACCGGCTCGGCACGCGCGGGGCCTGCGAGCCGCTCGAGCGGCGCCGCCCGCAAGATCGACCGGGCCGCTTCTTCCACGCGCACCCGCCAACGCTCGCCCGGCAGGGTGAAGGGGACGAACAGGCGCCGCTCGCCGAGGGTCGCCTCGCCGTCGCCGCTCGCGCCCAGTCGCTCGATCACGACTTCGAGCACCGCGCCCGGTCGCGGCTCGTCCGCGGCCTGCGACGACGGTGCGCGCTTCCCGTTCACCGCCGCTCGGGGACGATGCGCAGCAACAACCGGCGCACACCGGTTGCCGCGTCCACCACCGCGAGATAGTCCTCGCCCGCGGGCGTGCGCAGGAGCAAGACGATCTCGCCGCCTTCGGTCGCGAGATCGACGATCGCCGCGCCGGCGGGAAGGGGCAGCTCGCCCGACACAGAAAGGGCGCGCGGAGCGGAGGCGGGTGGAGCGACGGGGGCCGTCGACGGAGCGTCGCGGCTCGGTGCGCCGCGCTGGACGAGGAGAAAGACGAGCGCCGCAGTGCCCAGGACGAGCACCACCCCCGCCGAGACCACGAAGATCTTGAGGGACCTGAGCCAGCTGTCGACGACCACGGCCTCTCCGGAAGTTCGAGGCGAGCGGTGCGAGCGCATCGAGGTCGGTGCCGAAGACGCGGGCGAACGCCTCGACCGCCTGCTCGCGCGCCGACTTCCCGAACTCTCGCGCTCGCGCCTGAAGGCCCTCGTCCTCGAGGGACGCGTGACGCGCGCCGGCCGCGTGCTAACCGACCCGGCCGAGCGGGTCAAACCCGGCCCGCCGCTGGAAATCGTCGTGCCGGCACCGCGCGCGGCCGAACCCGAGCCCGAAGCGACGCCGCTCGAGATCTTGTTCGAGGACGAGCATCTCGTCGTACTCGTGAAGCCCGCGGGCATGGTGGTCCATCCCGCACCCGGGCACGAGGGCGGCACGCTCGTCAACGCTCTTCTCGCCCATTGCGGGCCGAGCCTTTCGGGCATCGGCGGGGTGCGTCGGCCCGGCATCGTGCACCGGCTCGACCGGGAAGTTTCGGGCGTGCTCGTCGTCGCCAAGCACGACCGGGCGCATCTCGGGCTTTCCGCGCAGTTCACGCTCCACCGGATCGAGCGGATCTACGAGGCGCTGGTGTGGGGCGTGCCATCGCCGGTGGAGGGCCGCATCGATCGGCCGATCGGCCGCGACCCCCGCAATCGGCTCAAGATGGCGGTAACCGCGAGCGGGAAGCGGGCGGTCACGCGCTATCGCCTGCTCGAGGCGGCGGGGACGCGGGCGGCGCGGTTGGAGCTCGCGCTCGAGACCGGCCGCACGCATCAGATCCGCGTCCATCTCGCGAGCATCGGCCATCCGGTCATCGGCGATCGGTTGTACGGGCCGCGGCTTCCGGCCGGTCTTTCCCCGACCGTGCGCGCGCGCATCGCTGCGCTCGACCGCATCGCCTTGCACGCCCGCGTGCTCGGCTTCACGCATCCGATCACCGGTGTGCCGCTGCGTTTCGAGGCTCCCGCGCCGGCGCTGTTCGCCGAGCTCATGGAGCTCTTGCGCGCGGAAGTTGCTTGCACTCCCGGCCGCGCAGGTTAACTTGGGAGCGGTGATCGTCCCGAGCGCCGCGAGGAACCGCGCGCCGCTCGGCGAGCCGGACCCTCAGGCTCCGGCGCGTTGGAGCTCCGATCCATGGCCAAGCTGCCCGTCGTGCCCGCCGAAGGTAGCGGGCTCGCCCGCTATCTCGAAGAGATCCGCCGCTTCCCGATGCTGGACGCGGAGGAGGAGTACATGCTCGCCAAGCGCTGGCGCGAGCATCAGGACGTCGAGGCGGCGCACAAGCTCGTCACCTCGCACCTGCGGCTGGTGGCCAAGATCGCCATGGGCTACCGCGGCTACGGCCTGCCCATGAACGAGATCATCTCCGAAGGCAACGTCGGCCTCATGCAGGCGGTCAAGCGCTTCGACCCGGACAAAGGGTTCCGCCTGGCGACGTACGCGATGTGGTGGATCCGGGCGGCGATCCAGGAATACATCTTGCATTCCTGGTCGTTGGTCAAGCTCGGCACCACGGCCGCCCAGAAGAAACTGTTCTTCAACTTGCGAAGGCTGAAGAGCCAGATGCAGGCGATCGAGGGCGGCGATCTCTCCCCCGAGACGGTCAAGCAGATCGCCGAGACCCTCGAGGTCACCGAACAAGACGTCATCGAGATGAACCGCAGGCTCGAGGGCCCGGATCACTCGCTGAACGCGCCGTTGCGGCTCGAGAGCGAGACCGAATGGCAGGACTGGCTCGTCGACGAGCGAGCGAGCCAGGAATCCGAACTCGCCGAGGCCGACGAGCTCGACCACCGCAAGGCGCTGCTCGTCGAGGCGATGAAGGTGTTGAACGAGCGCGAGCGCCACATCCTGACCGAGCGCCGCCTCAAGGAGAATCCGGCGACCCTCGAAGAGCTCTCGGCGCAATACGGCATCAGCCGCGAGCGGGTGCGGCAGATCGAAGTGCGCGCCTTCGAAAAGCTGCAAAAGGCGATCCAGGCCAAGGAGGCCGAACTCGCGCGCGAGGCCGCGGCGCGCCCGCTTCCGCCTCTGCCCCCGCCGCGCAGCTGAACCGCCGACCGCCCCGCCGCGGCCGGCGCCGGTCCTTCGCTGTCGGTTTCGAAGCGGCGCTGGCGCCGGAAGGGCGAGCCGGAAGCCACCCGCTCGCGCGGGCGCACGAGGAGAAGAGACGGGTACGGCCCGCCCCGCGGGCGCTCCACGGGGCGTACCTCGGGCGCGGTCCGCGCGAGATGCAGAGAAGGCGCACCCGGAGGTGGCAAAAAGACCGCGGACGCGCGCGCACCGGCGCGGTGCCGAGGGCGCTCGTGCTCCGGGCGAAGGGTCTTTTTCCCGGCGCGAAGCCAGGCGAGGGGTCCACGACGAAGCGTCGGGAGGCGCGGGCGCGGCCCCGTATCGGACGGGCTTGCGAATTCTCGGTCGCGTTCGCGAACCGGCGCCCGGTCGGCGCGCGGGACGAAGACGCGCGATCGGTGCGCCGCGCCTCGACCGCCGCGGGCTTCCCGCCACGCGCGCGGGCATCCGCGACCATCGGCAAGGGACCGTGCCGTTTCCGATCCGCGTCCGCGGTGCGCGGGGCCGGCTCCGTGCGCGGCGATTCGGCGCGCGGAGCACGGAGAACGTGGTGGGACGGCACGGATGCGCCGCCGGGTCGATCGTGCGGGGATCTCGCGGCGCACGCCCGGCGGCGATCGCGAGGATGCCCGCGCGTGTCCGAGGGCTCGGCCGGGCTGCGCGGCAGGCGAGCCACGGGATCGCAGGTGTCCCTGCGCGCGAACGACGATCGCGGTCCGGTCTCTCTGGCCGCTCGATCCGCGCGCAGGGCCCGATCGGCGAGGGAGAAAGCGGCGTCCGGCTCGGGCGTTCGCGCGCCGGCGTGCTCGTCTGCGGTGCGCTCGGAGCCGAGACGGCTGCGGCCGCACCCGCCCCCGCCGGGGCGCGCGCGGGACGCCCGGGTCGCGGCGGCGGTACGGTGCCGCGCCCCGATCGTCGCGCTCACCGGAGGCTCGAATGAGCGTTCGTGCGCGACGGCCCGGGCGTTCGCGCGGAAGAGCGCACGAAAACCGACGCCCGCGGCCGCCGAGCGCGCGCAGAAGTGCGCCATTCGCGGAGGATCGGGAGGGTCTGCGCGCAGGGCCGCTCGGGAGACGGTGAAAACGCGCGAGGTTCGGATCAGGCGCGTCCGGCGGTGCTCGAGAGCAGCACCGGATCGACACCGATGCGCGCCATCGCCTTCTGCCACTTGGCGTCGTTGTCGGAACCGAAGACGAGTTCTTCGTCGGCCGGAGCGACGAGCCAGCCGTTGGCCTGAATCTCGGCGTCGAGCTGACCCGGTGCCCAGCCGGCGTAGCCCAGGGCGAAGACGTGACGGCGGGGGCCGGAACCCTCGGCCAGCGCCTTGAGCACGTCGAGGGTCGCGGTGAGCGCGAAGCGATCGTCGATCACGAGCGTGCTCTCTTGCACGTAATCGGGACTGTGCAAGACGAAGCCGCGACCCGATTCGACCGGGCCGCCCACGTGCACCGGGACGTGGGAGAGGTCGATCTCCGGTCGGATTCCGAGCTGGGCGACGATCTTGGTCAGGGTCAGGTCGGGTGCGACCTGATTGACGATGAGGCCCATGGCGCCCTGGGGCGAATGGGCGCAGATGTAAACGACGCTCTTCGCGAAGCGCGGATCCGGCATCCCCGGCATGGCGACCAAGAGCATGCCGGTCAGATGCCCGGTCTCTCCGGCGAGCCCTCGTAGGGTCCTGGCCATGCTCTCGACATAGGCGCGGCCTGGGCGGCGCTCAAGACGGCTGGCCGCGGGGCGGCGGCGCGGCGCGCCAGAACGGTTGCGGGCGCGATGCGCGCGGCCACGGGCCCGGGACGCGGCCGGCCGCGGGCGCCGCGGGTCTGGACGGGCCGGCGAAGACGAGCGGCCGGGACAACGCCGCCGCCGCCACGACCGCCCCGCGCTCGGGCAGCGCTCGGTTCGGATCGAGCGCGGCTGCGACCTCCGCCGGCGGGCTCGGCAGGAACAGGCTCGGCAGGGGCAGCCGAAGCGCGAGCCAACGCCAGGTGGCGCGCGCCTCGAGCCGGTTCATCGCACGCAACGCCGCGCGCTCGACCGCGGCCGCGTGCACCGGCACTACCCGCAGTGGCGCCGTCCGCGGCTCGACCGCGCGGATCCGACCTCCGCCCCGGGCCGCGTCTTTCGGCTCGACCGCCTCCGGCCCTCCGCCGAGCCCCGCCCAGAGCCGGAAGACGCGCTCGCGATAGCCGCGACCGCGGTCGGGATCGCGCGAATGGTAGCGCTCGACCGCGAGCTCCCAGGAGCCCGCCTCTTCGTGCAAAGTGGCGAGGAAGGCGGCGGCGTAAGTGGCGTTGGCGAGAGGATCGAAGGCCGTCTCGAGATCGGAAAAGGCGGCGGGATGCCATCCGAGATTGACCTGCATGCAGCCGACGTCGATGTTCGTCCGTCCTCGCGCGCGCAGTTCGCGAACGTGCGCCACGGCTTCTTCGCGGGTCGCGAACTGCGCCGCCTCGCCCCCGGCGTTCACCGTCCAGGGCCAGGCGATCCAACGCCCCCGCTCGCCGTCCCAGCGCGCGGATTCGGCCAGGGCGATGGCCTGCAAGATCCCCGGGGGCAAGCCCTCTTCGCGCTCCACGCGGGCGGCGGCCTCGGCGCAGAGCGACCGAGCGGGCTCGAGTTCGGAGGCGGTGCGCGCGCGCGCCCCGCCCGCGGCGAGGAGGAGAGCGATCAGGACCGCGAGGACAAGGCGCGGATGCACGACGATCCTCCCGGGCACGACCACGCTCCGGTCGGCCCCGGATCCCTTCTACCGCCCTTTCCTTGCTCGTCGGTTAACGGCTGCGGTGGTTGTCCGAGCGGCCCGCCCGCGCCATCTTCGCGCGGCCAACGCGAGGAGGAGACGCGCCATGCCGATCGCCGTGGGCGACCGCTTGCCCGAAGCGACCTTCAAGGTCCGCACCCCCGACGGGCTCAAGGACATCACCACGAGCCAGCTGTGCGCCGGCAAGAAGGTCGTGATCTTCGCCGTCCCCGGTGCCTTCACGCCGACCTGTCACGCCAAGCACGTGCCTTCGTTTCTCGGCAAGCTCGACGCCTTCAAGGCCAAGGGCGTCGACACCGTCGCCTGTGTGGCGGTCAACGATGCCTTCGTGCTCGACGCCTGGGCCAAGCAAACGGGAGCGGAGGGCAAGATCCTGTTCCTGTCCGACGGCAACGCGACCTTCACCAAGGCGATCGGGCTCGATTTCGACGGTTCCGCCTTCGGCTTCGGCGTGCGTTCCAAGCGCTACAGCATGTACGTCGAAGACGGAGTGGTGAAGGCCCTGAACGTGGAAGACGCGCCTGGGGTCATGGACCGCTCGAGCGCCGAGGTCCTCCTCTCTCAGATTTGAGAGACCGCTCGTCGGCCGCCGCGCTCGGCCGCGGCATCGCCGCCCGAGCCAGGCGGTCGGCGCGTTCGTTCAGCGGATCGCCCGCATGCCCGCGGATCCAGCGCCACTCCACGCGGTGGCGTGCGGCGGCGGCATCCAGTCTCTGCCACAGATCGAGATTCTTGACGGGCTCCTTGTCGGCCTTGCGCCAGCCGCGGGCTTTCCACGCCGGGAGCCATTCCGTGATCCCGCGCCGCAGGTAATCGCTGTCGGTGACGATCCGCACGCGCATCGGCCGCTTGAGCGCCTCGAGCGCGGCGATGGCGGCCATGAGCTCCATCCGGTTGTTGGTCGTGCGGGCTTCGCCGCCCGAGAGCTCTTTCTCGTGGCCGCGCCAGCGCAAAATCGCGGCCCAGCCGCCCGGGCCCGGGTTGCCCGAACAGGCGCCATCGGTGTGGATCTCGACCAGATCGGTCGCTTCCGCGCCACCGTCTCCGACCCTCGCACCGCCGCTCGTCATCAGCCGATCCCGTAGGCACCCGGTCCGCGGACCTCGCGGTGAAAGCACAATTTGCTCGCGTACTCGCGCGGATCTTTGGGCTGCACGAGGGCGTCGGGCACGCGGTTGAGCCAATCGAACAGGCGGGTGAGGAGAAAACGCAAGGCGGCGCCGCGGGCGAGGACCGGCAGGGCGGCGATCTCGGCCGCCGAGAGCGGGCGACGGTCGCGATAGCCCGACAGGAGCGCCCGCGCCTTGGTGACGTTGAAAGCTCCGTCCTTCTCGAAACACCAGGCATTGAGGCAAATGGCGAGATCGTAGGCGAGGATGTCCTCGCAGGCGAAATAGAAGTCGATGAGCCCGCTGATCCGCTCGCCCTCGAAGAAGACGTTGTCGGGAAAGAGATCGGCGTGGATGACGCCCACGGGCAGTTCGCGCGGCCAGCTCGCCTCGAGCGCGGCGAGCTCGGCCTCGAGGAGATCGCCGAGACCGGGGGCGACCTCGTCCGCGCGCGCGCGCGTCGCCGCGAGGAGCGCGCGCCAGCCGGAGAGCCCGAGGGCGTTGGCGCGGTGCATGGGAAAGCCGCGGGCGGCGAGATGGAGCGAGGCGAGGGCCGCACCGACCGCCGCGCAGTGCCGCGGAAGAATGCGCTTGGGGCTCTTGCCCTCGAGGAAGCTCACGATCGCCGCGGGCTTGCCCTTGAGCTCGCGCAGCATCGAGCCGTCGCGGGCGCGCACGGGCAGAGGACAGGGCAGGCCGCGCTCGGCCAGGTGCATCATGAGGCCCAAGAAAAAGGGCAGATCGACCGGATCGACGCGCTTTTCGTAAATCGTCAGGATGAAGCGCCCGAAGCTCGTCTCGAGGCGGAAGTTGGAATTCTCGACACCTTCGGGGATGGGGACGAGCGCGATCGGCTCGCCCACGTCGTAGGCGGAAAGGAAAGCGCGCAGCTCCGGTTCTTCGACGCGGGTGTAGACCGCCATGCCTCAGCCGAGTGCGGCCGTTCGCGCGGCGGGGATGGGCGGCGGCTTGAAGCTGACGCGCTCCTCGACCAGGCGTCGTTCCTCGACGCGCAGGCGGAACCGCGCCCGGCAGGCGGCGAGGATCTCTTCGACCAGGATCTCCGGCGCCGAGGCGCCGGCGGAAAGACCGAGCCGGCGCACGCCCGCGAACCAGCCCCAATCGATCGCCCGGACATCGGCGACGAGCCGGGCGCGCGGGGCTCCCGCGGCGAGCGCGGTTTCCACGAGCCGGCGCGAATTCGAGGAGTTGTCCGCGCCGACGACGAGGAAGAGGTCGACCTCCGGGGCGATCGCGGCGACCGCCCGCTGGCGGTTGGTCGTCGCGTAGCAGATGTCTTCTCCGCGCGGGCCTTTGATCGCCGGGAACCGACGGGCGAGCGCGGCGACGATCGCCGCCGTGTCGGTGACCGAGAGGGTGGTCTGGGTGGCATAGGCGACCCGCGCGGGATCGGGCACCTCGACGCGCTCCGCATCGGCCGGGGTCTCGACGAGGATCACCGTTCCTTCGGGAACTTGACCCATCGTGCCGACGACCTCGGGATGGCCGGCGTGGCCGACGAGGAGCACGGTGCGCCCTTCCGCCACGTGGCGCTCGACTTCGCGATGGACCTTGGAGACGAGGGGGCAGGTGGCGTCGACGTATAGGAGCCGCCTGCGGCGCGCTTCCGCCGGCACCGCCTTGGGCACCCCGTGGGCGGAAAAGACGACGAGCGCGCCTTCCGGAACCTGGTCGAGCTCTTCGACGAAGATCGCGCCTTTGCGCTCGAGCTCTTCCACGACGTGACGGTTGTGGACGATCTCGTGACGCACGTAGACCGGCGGCCCGTGCTCGAGAAGCGCCCGCTCGACGATCCGGATCGCGCGCTCGACCCCGGCGCAGAAGCCGCGCGGTCCGGCCAAGAGGACGGTGAGCTCGGGGCGTTCGGCGGGGCTCAAAGGGGCGGTTCCAGCAACCGGCGAAGCTGCGCGCGACATCGATCGCGCCCTCTAGCACGGCCGCGGACGCGAGGCGAGCCGGAGCGACACAGGGCTCTCCCGCCGCGGCACGCGCGGCCGAGCCGCGGCGGCTCGGCCCGTCGCCGTGGCGAGCGCGGTCGCGAGTAAGGTTTCGTTAATCGGAAGCCGCTAGGGTCCGTTGCGGGAAGAGCGAGGGGCGGGAGATGGGAGCCGAAGGTGCGGGCGTGCGGGCGGGCAAGCTCGACAAACTGCGCGAGCTCATTTGCCATCCGGGCACACCCGCGGCCGAACGCCGCGCCGCGCTCGCGCGGCTCGAGGCGATCCTCGGCGACCGCGAGGAACTCGGAACGCGCACGCGCGCGACCCGGTCGATCCGCATCGGGCCCTCGCGCCGACCGATTCCTCTCGACGAGTTCGACCGGCTCGAGCCCTACGCCCTCGGCCTGAGCTGCGGGGAGGCGGTGGCCGCTGTCGCGCAGGCCTGTCGGGAGGCGGAGTGTCGGCCCGACCGGATCGACCTCGGCTGGCACCCCGAGCGGGGCCCGGTGGTCGCCGCCTGCTTCGCGAGCCGCCCTCTGCCCGACCTCGAGCGCTTCCGGAGCGCCGTTCGTCACCGTTTCCCCGAGGCGCGGGTGACGCTCTCGGACTTCGTGGCCGAGGGCGAGCGGCGGATCCTCCTCTTTCTCGCGCCGGCTCCTTCCGCGCACGGCCGCGAGCCGGAAGGAGGCGGGCGATGAGCGCTGGCCGCAGGTCTCGGAGCGGGTTAGCGTCGCGGCCGGTGCCGAAGGCGCGGGCGCTCGCCCGGCGCCCGGCCGGGGCGAGGGAGAAAGAGGACCATGGCCAAGGGTTACTGGGTCGCCTTCCTCGACGTCCTCGACCCCGAGGGCTACGAGGCCTACCGGCGCGCCAACGCGGCGGCTTTCGCGAAATACGGCGCGCGCTTTCTCGTCCGCGGCGGCCGCTTCGACGCTCCCGAGGGACGGCCCCGCGCGCGCGTCGTGGTCATCGAGTTCCCGAGCTTCGAAGCCGCGCGCGCTTGCTATCACTCGCCCGATTACGCCGCGGCCAGAGCAGCGCGGGAGGGCAAGGCGATCGTGGATCTCGCGATCGTCGAGGGTTACGAAGGCCCGCAGCCGGGCGACGGCTGAGCCCGAAGTTGCGCGCGCCGTGCCGCGACGGTCCGCCGCGCACCGTTCGGTATCGAGCCCGCGCGCGCGAAGGGAGCGCAGGGGCCGTGGATCGGTCTCGGGGAGCCCGCCGGGAGGAGGCCGCCGCGGGCTTCTGCGAACGGCGACCACGGGTCGGCTGGCGCCGACCCCATCGGCCGGGCCGAAGCGAGCGGAAGCCGCGCGGGCGATCGCCGCGGCCGGGGCCCCGCCCGACGGTCGAGCGAGCCACCCTCGTCGCTGTGCCGCCGAACGGCGCGGAAGCCGGGGCGCGAATGGTCGACGATCGGCTAGAAGAGCTCGAAACGGTCGAGCCGCCGCCGAGCAACGGCGAGGCCGGAGCGCGGACGGCGCGCCCGAGGCGCCTCTCGCGGCTGGCGGCAGCCGGAGCGCTCGCGATCGACGGCTCCTCGATCGCAGTCGGGCCGTGCGCGACCGGTGCGGGTCGCAGCGCGATGCGGGATCGCCGCAGGCGAGGCGGGGGCGCGGGCGAACCGGGTGCGGCCGCGGCGGGCACGGCCGGCGTCGCGACGAGGGGCGCGCCCGCGATCCGCGAGCGGACCGAGCCGAGGCACGCGCCTCTTTCGATTCGAAGGTAGGAGGCCATCGGTGCCGGGCGCGGGATCCGCGGACCGGATCGCCGCCGCTGCGCGGCTTCCGGTTCCGGCCGGGGCGCGCCCCGGCCCGTGGTGCGGATCCCGCGGCCCGCGGACGCGCTGCCCGCGGGCGGGGTGGCGGGCGCCGGCTCCTGCGCGCTCTCGCGGGCGCCGCGGTCGTCCGACCGGCGGTTCCGTTTCGCGCAGGAGAGTCCTCCCCGAAGACCTCTTGCTCGAGGAACGGTGCCGCGCATGCACGGTCGCGTTCGCCGCCGGCGCGCGTCTTCTCGTCACCGCGCTCGCCGCGCACCGCGGGCACACGCGAAGCCGCGGCCGCGCCCGGTTCCGGTCGAGCCGGGGCGAGGATCACGATCGTGGACGCATCGGGCCCGCGCGCGAAGGGAGGAGTCAAGGATGATCCGGCCGAAACTCGGCTTCCTCGGTATCGGCATCATGGGCAAGGAGATGGTCCTGCGCCTGCTCGAGCGAGGTTTTCCGGTCACCGTGTGGAACCTCGAGCCGGAGCGCATCCCCCTCGTGACCGAGCACGGGGCCGTAGCCGCCTCTTCGCCGCGGGCGGTCGCCGAGGCCTGCGACATCCTGTGCATGTGCGTGCTGCACGCGGCGGCGGTCGAGAACTGCTGCTTCGGCCCCGAGGGGGTGGCGCGGGTAGCCGGCAACGGACGCCTGGTGATCGATTTCTCCACCGTCGATCCGGACGATACGCGCAGGATCGCGGCACGGCTTTCGGCCGAGGCCGGCTGGCGCTGGGTGGACGCGCCGGTCTCGGGCGGCCCCGGACCGGCACGGGAAGGCAGGCTCACGATCCTGGTCGGAGGCGATCCCGAGGACGTGGCGCGCGCTCGGCCCGTCCTCGAGGCGCTGGCGGCGAACCTCACTCATCTCGGCCCCTTGGGTGCCGGCCAGACGGCCAAGATCGCCAACCAAGCGATCGTCGGGGTGGGCTATCTGCTCATGGCGGAGGTGCTGGCCCTGGTCGAAAAAGCCGGACTGGACGCGGCGATCCTGCCGAAGGCGCTCTCCGGCGGAATGGCCGATTCCACGATCCTGCAGCGGATCTTCCCCCAGCAACAGAAGCGCGATTTCGATCCGCCGCGCGCTTACGCCCGTCAGCTCGACAAGGATCTCCTCAACGTGCGGAAGTTCGTGCGCAGTCTCGGATTGAACCTGCCGCTGATCGAACTCGCGGTCGAGCGCTACCACGACTTCGCGGCGGCGAACCCCATGGCCGATGCGGCGAGCGTGTCGCGGTTGTACGAGGCCGGCGGTTGACGCGCGCGGTCGCCCTTGGCAGCGAAAAGAGCCAGCGATCGGGGAGGCGCAGATGAAGGCGAAGGCTCTCGTGCTCGTAGCGGGCGCGTTGTCGGCGACGGCGACGGCGCGCGCGGAACTCGTGATCCAGTTCGGGACCACGAGCCAGCCCGGCTCGGTTCAGGTCGCCTCGGCCGAAGAATACGTCAAGCGCGTCAACGCGCGCTTGCGGGGGATCGCACGCATGGAGCTGTACCATTCGAGCCAGCTCGGCTCGGACAAGGACATGCTCCAAAAAGTCAAGCTCGGCACCCTCGACATCTCGCAGCCGTCGACGATCACCTCGACGATCGTGCCCGAGTTCGGCCTGTTCGACATGCCCTACCTGGTCAAGGACCGGGCTCACATGCGCTGCATCGCCAAGGAGATCGTCTGGCCGATCCTCGCCCCCAAGCTCGAAGAGAAAGGCTACAAGCTGTTGGGGGTGTGGGAGAACGGCGTGCGGCAGATCACCAACAACAAGCGGCCGATCGTCACGCCCAAGGATCTCGAAGGGCTCAAGATCCGTATCCCGCAAGGGGTTTGGCGCGCCAAGATGTTCGAGGCCTATGGTGCGGCGCCGGTGCCGATGGGCTTCGCCGAAACCTTCGTGGCGCTGCAGACCGGTGTGGTCGACGGCCAAGAGAACCCTTATGTCAACATCGAAAGCGGCAAGTTCCACGAGGTTCAGAAATATCTCTCGGAAACCAATCACGTCTACACGCCTTCCTTCCCGATGACCAGCGTGCGCAAGTTCAACAGCTATCCGCCCGCGGTCCAGAAGGCGTTGCTCGAAGAAGCCGCCCCGATACAGGAATGGACCTACGCGCTCGCCGAGAAAGAAGACGGGGCTTCGCGCGATCGCCTGATCAAGGCCGGGATGCAGTTCAACAAAGCCGATCGCGACGCCTTCGTCGCCGCCTCGCGCGGCGTGTACGAGATGTTCGAAAAAGAGGTCCCGGGCGGCAAGGCGCTGATCGACAAGGCCCTCGCCCTCGCCAATGGTTGCTGAACGCGCGGGGCCGGTGCGCGCGCTCCGCCTCGTCCATCGGCTGCTCGAGCTGGGCCTCGTGGCGATCGGGGTGGCGCTTCTGTTCGCGATCGCCGCGCTCGTCGCCTTCGGGGTCACGTCGCGCAAGCTCGGCCGCCCGATCGGCTGGTACGACGAGCTCGCCGGTGTGCTCTTGGCCTGGCTCACCTGGTACGGCGCCGCGCTCGCCGCCCTCAAACGCGCGCATCTGGGCATGCCCAATCTCGTGGCGCGCGCCCCCGCGCCCTGGCGGGTGCCGCTCGTCTTGCTGCGCGCTTTTCTCGTGTGCGGGGCGATGGCGCTGATCGCCTGGTGCGGCTGGCAGATCGTCGCGATCCTCGGCGACGAGCGGCTCGTCACCGTGCCCTGGCTCAGCGTGGGCCTCGCCCAGTCGGCGATCCCCGTCGCCGCGGCCTTGTTCGTCGTCGCCGAGCTGTTGACGCTGCCCGAGCGCCTCGCCGAGGCCCGTGCCGGTTCTCCGGTGCGCGATCCCGAACGCGCGCTCGTCGAGGTCGCGCGGTGAGCGGGCTCGTGCTGCTCGTCTTCCTGGCCGTGCTCGTCGTTCTCGACGTGCCGATCGCCGTCGCGCTCGCGATCCTGGCGCTCGCCGCCTTCTGGGCGACCCAGGGCTTCGATTCCCTGGTCACGAGCGCCGTCACCCTCTTCAGCGCCTCGACGAACTTCCCGCTGCTCGCCATTCCGCTGTTCATCCTCGCCGGGACGATCATGAACACGGCCGGCATCACCCGCCGGCTCGTGGCCCTCGCCTCCGCCCTCGTGGGCTTCGTCCGCGGCGGCCTGGCCATGGTCAACGTCGCCGCCTCGCTGTTCTTCGCCGAAATTTCGGGCTCGGCGGTGGCGGATGTGGCGGCACTGGGCAGCGTGCTCATGCCGGCCATGGAGAAGCGCGGCTATCCCAGAGAGTTCGCCGCCGCGGTCACCTCGAGCTCGGCGAGCCTCGCGATCATCATCCCCCCGAGCATCCCCATGATCCTCTACGCGGTCATGGCCGATGCCTCGGTCGTCCAGCTGTTCGTCGCGGGTCTCGTCCCCGGTTTGCTCGGCGGGGGGCTCATGATGGTCCTGTGCGCCCTCTACGCCCGCAAGTACGGCTTTCCGGTGGAGCAGGCCTTCGATCTGTGCCGGCTGTGGCGGGCCACGCGCGATGCCGGCTGGGCCTTGGTGTTGCCGGTGATCGTCCTGGGCGGGATCTTCAGCGGCTTCGTGACCGCTACCGAAGCCGCCGGGCTCGCCGTGGCGGGGGCGCTTCTCGTGGGGGCGATCTATCGCGAGCTCTCGCTGCGGGCGATCATCGCGGGTGCGGCGGACGGGGTCGTCCAGACCGCGGTCGTCATGCTCTTGATCGCCACCTCGGCGCTTCTGGGCGAATATCTCACCGAAGCGCGCCTGCCGCAGATGCTCGCCCGCGCGATCACGGAAGCGACGACGAGCCCTTGGGTGGTGCTCGCGCTTCTCAATCTCCTCTTTCTCGTTCTGGGATGCTTCCTGCACGGTGCGGCGGCGATCGTCCTCGTGGTCCCGATCGTGATGCCGATCGTGCGCGCCGTGGGCATCGATCCCGTGCATTTCGGCCTGGTCGTGACGCTCAACATCGCCATCGGCCAGCAGACCCCGCCCGTGGCCTCGGTGCTCATGACCGCCTGCTCGATCGCGAAGGCCGACATCTGGGCGGTGACGCGTTGGAACGTTCCCTTCATAGGCGTCTTGCTGGCGGTGCTCTTGCTCGTCACCTACCTGCCCGCCATCCCCTTGTTCCTCGTCGAGCTCTTCTACCGCTAGGAGCGGCCCATGAGCGGGACCGTGCACCTCGAGACGGTCGAACCGGGCATCGTCCGGGTGGTGATCGACCAGCCCGAGCGGCTGAACGCGATCAATCGGGCGATGTGGGACAGGCTCGGGGCGATCCTGAGCGAGCTCGACCGCGACGAGAGCCTGCGCTGTGCGATCCTCGCGGGACGGGGCGAGCGGGCCTTCTCGGTCGGCGCCGACATCACCGAATTCGAGGCGATCCGGTCGACCGTGGACAAGGCCAAGGCCTACGCCGAGCGCACGCACGCCGCGCTCGGGGCTCTGCGCGGCCTGCGCCATCCGGTGGTGGCGGCGATCGAAGGACTGTGCGTGGGCGGCGGGCTCGAGCTCGCCTGCAACGCCGATCTGCGGATCTGCGGCCGGTCTTCCCGCTTCGGCATCCCCATCAAGCGGCTCGGGCTCGTCGTCGCCTATCGCGAGCTCGCCCCGCTCGTCCAACTCGTGGGCAAGGCCAACGCCCTGCGCATCCTTCTCGAGGGGGATCTCTTGGACGCGGAGGAGGCGCTGCGCATCGGCCTCGTCAACCGCGTCGTCGCGGACGGCCGGGTGATGGACGAAGCCCTCGCCACCGCCCGGCGGATCGCCGAGGGAGCCCCCCTCGTCGCCCGTTGGCACAAGAAATTCGTCAATCGCCTCATGGACCCGCGTCCGCTTTCGCCCGAGGAAGAGGACGAGTCCTACCTCTGCTTCGGCACCGAGGATTTCCGGGAAGGCACCCGCGCCTTCCTCGAGAAGCGCAAGCCCGTGTTCGTCGGCCGCTGAAGGGCCCCGCCCGTGAGCCTGCTCGCAGGGATCCGCGTCGTCGATCTCACCCATGTCATGGCGGGGCCGACCTGCACTCAGCTCCTCGGCGATCTCGGGGCGGAGGTGATCAAGGTCGAGCGGATCCCGGATGGCGACGACACGCGGCGATCGGTCCCGCCCAGCTTGCGCGCCCCCGACGGCAGCGAGGAATCGGCGGCCTTCCTGATGATGAACCGGGGCAAGCGCGGCATCGCCCTCGACCTCAAGAAGCCGGGTGGCAAGAGGGTCCTGGAGCGGTTGCTCGACCGCGCCGACGTGCTCGTCGAGAACTACCGCAAAGAGACCCTCGAAAAGCTCGGCTTCGGCTGGGAAGCGGTGCACGCGCGCTGGCCGCGGCTCGTCTACGCCTCGATCAGCGGCTTCGGGCGGACCGGCCCTTACGCCGAGAAGGGCGGCTTCGATCTCGTCGCCCAGGCGATGAGCGGGATCATGAGCATCACCGGGCGCGCGCGCGGCGAACCTCCCGTCAAATGCGGCCCGCCTCTCACGGATATCGGAGCGGGGATGCTGTTGGCGGTGGGCGTCCTCGCCGCCCTTCTCGAGCGCGCGCGCACCGGTCGCGGCCGGCTCGTCGAGACCTCGCTCTTCGAGGCGGGGATCGTCTTCACCTATTGGCAATCGGCGATCGCGCTCGCCACCGGCACGGCGCCCGGACCGCTCGGCTCGGCGCATCCGCTTTCCGCGCCCTACGAGGCCTTTCCCACCGCGGACGGGCGCTGGATCGTGGTGGGCGGGGCCAATCAGGCCAACTGGGAGCGTTTGTGCGCGATCCTGGGCGCTCCCGAGCTCGCCGCCGATCCCCGCTTCGCCACCAACGCCGCGCGCATGCGCAACCTCGAAGAGCTGCGCGCGCTCTTGTACGCGCGCTTCCGCACGCGCCCCGCCGCCGAATGGCTCGCGCGGCTCGACGAAGCCGGCGTGCCCGCCGGGCCCGTCAACGACATCCTCGAGATGCTCGCCGATCCCCAGACGATCGCGCGCAAGATGCGCATCGAGGTCGAGCACGCCACGCTCGGCCGGGTGGCGACGCTGGGCTGTCCGATCAAGGTCGAAGGGGTGGAGACCGGACCGCGCAAGGGAGCGCCGCGCTTGGGGGAAGACACGGTGGCGGTGCTCCGGGAGTGCGGCTTCGCGGCGAGCGAGATCCAAGCGCTCCTCGAAGAGGGAGCGGTGGCGACGCCGGAGACGAGCCGCCCGCGGGAGGCCGCGGCGTGAGCGAGCGGCTCGCTCTCGTCATGGGCGATCCCGCGGGCATCGGCCCCGAGCTCTTCGCCCGGCTGTTGGCCGAGCCGCGGGTGCGCGACGCCGCGGCCGTGATCGGGATCGGCGATCGACGCGTGCTCGCGCGGGGCATCGAGCAGGCGGGCGTGCGCCCCGAAGTCGCGATCGGAACCGATCCCGAAGCGCTGTGCCGGCTCGCGGCGCCCGGCCGGCCCGTCTTCTGGGATCTCGGCAACTGCGATCCCGCGGCCTGCCCTCCGGGGCGCGTTTCGGCGGCGGCCGGGGCCTCGGCGCTCTCCAATTTCCGCGCCGGTCTCGAACTCGCCCGAACCGGGCGCGTGCAGGCGATCACCTTCACCCCTTTCAACAAGCAGGCCATCCGCCTCGTCCATCCGACGTACGAGGACGAAGCGGTCGAAGCCCGGGCGTGGTTCGGCCTTTCGAGCGAAGTTTCGGAGATCAACGTCACGAGCGTTTTCTGGAACGCGCGCGTGACCTCGCACGTCCCGCTCAAAGACGTGGCCGGCCTCTTGTCGAGCGCGCGCATCCTCGAGCGTCTGTGCGCGCTCGACCGGGCGCTCGCCGCCGCCGGCAGGACGCCGCGGCGGATCGCGGTCGCCGCCCTCAATCCGCACGCGGGCGAAGGCGGCGCCTTCGGGCGCGAGGAGATCGACATCATCGCACCCGCCGTGGAACGGGCGCGGGCGCTCGGAATCGAGGCCGAAGGACCGTATCCCGCCGACACCGTGTTCTTGCGCGCCGCCCGCGGCGCCTTCGACGCCGTGCTCTCGATGTACCACGACCAGGGCCAGATCGCGGTCAAGCTCCTGGGCTTCGCCGAAGGCGTCACGCTTCTGTGGGGGACTCCGGTGCCGATCACCACCCCCGCCCACGGCACCGCCTTCGACATCGTGGGCGCGCGCCGCGCGAACCCGGAGCCGTCGTTGCGCGCCGCGGAACTCGCGTTGCGCATGGCGCGCGCGGACGGAACGCGGGCGGGCGCGCCCGGGACCGCGGGCTGAGCGCCCCGGGAATCGGCGCGCTTGCCCGAGCGCCTCGCAGGCGCGATTCTCGGTCGAGCGGAAGACGCGGGGGAGGCCGCCGTGGCCAGAGAAAAAGACTCGGGGCCTTCGATGGCGAGTACGCGGCGCGGCGTGGTCGCGCTCGGGGTCGCGACGCTCGCGGGTTTGGGGGCGCGTTCCGCACGGGCGCGCGCAAGAGCGCGGGTGTGGATCACGGGCGAGACCGATCCCCGGGCGGCGCTCGCGCGCATCTTCGCCCGCCTTCCCGCCGATCTCGCGACCGGCAGACGGGTGGCGCTCAAGGCCAACTTCAACAGCGCCGATCCCTTCCCCGCCGCGACCGCCCCCGACACGCTCGAGGCTCTGGTCGCGCGTCTTTCCGCCATGCGCCCGAGCCGGTTCGTGCTGGCCGAGCGCTCGGGGATGGGCGATACGCGGGCGGTCCTCGAGGCGGCCGGGGTCTTCCGTCTCGCCCGACGCCACGGGCTCGAGGTGCGCGTGCTCGATGGGCTCGGTGCCGAGGACTGGGTGGCCGTGCGGCGGCCCGATTTCGGCTGGCAACGCGGGTTTCTGCTCGCGCGCGATTTCGCCGAGGCCGAACTCGTCGTCCAGACCTGTTGCCTCAAGACCCATCGCTTCGGCGGGCATTTCACCATGGCGCTCAAGAACGCGGTGGGAGCGGTGGCCAAGCTCGATCCCCGCGACGGCTACGATTACATGCGCGAGCTGCACGCCTCGGCGCGGCAGCGGGCGATGATCGCCGAGATCTCCACCGCCTTCCGCTCCGATCTCGTGATCATGGACGCCCGCAAAGGCTTCCGCACGGGCGGACCGGAAGCGGGTACCCTCGTCGAGCCGGGTCTGTTCCTCGCGAGCACCGATCCGGTGGCCGTCGATGCCGTGGGCGTGGCGCTCTTGCGCCGCTTCGGCACCACGCCCGAGGTGGCGCGGGGGCCGATCTTCGCCCAAGAGCAGCTCGCGCGCGCGGCCGCGCTCGGGATCGGGGTCGGCTCGGCGGCGGCGATCGAGCTCGCGGGTCTCGACGAGGCGGGCGAACGCGCCGCGGCGGAGCTCCGGCCGCTTCTCCTGTGAGCCGCGCGAACGGCGCCGGCGCGGGACCGCGGCTCTCTGCGCGTCGGCGGCGGGGCTCGTGCGCAGGAGGCGCCGTGGACGGCCGCTTGCGCCCTCGCTAACGCCTCGCGCGAGCGGAAAAGGGAGGGGGACCTCATGCGGCTGTTCGACCTGTCCGGCAAGGTGGCGATCGTCACCGGCGGCAACGGCGGCATCGGCCTGGGCATGGCCAGAGGGCTCGCGCAGGCCGGTGCGGCGGTGGTCGTGGCGGCGCGCGACGAGGCCAAGAACGCGCGCGCCGTCGCCGAGCTCGAGGGGCTGGGGGCGCGGGCGTTGGCGGTCGCGGTGGACGTCACGGACGAGGCTTCCTGCCGGGCGATGGTCGAGCGCACGGTGGCCGCGTTCGGTCGGCTGGACATTCTGGTCAACAACGCCGGCATCAACATCCGCAAGCGTCCGGAAGAATACAGCCTCGAGGAATGGCGGCTGATCCTCGAAACCAACCTGACTTCGGCATTCTTTTGCTCGGTCCTCGCTTATCCGGAGATGAAGAAGGCGGGCGGGGGCAAGATCGTCAACATCGGCTCGATGATGTCGATTTTCGGTGCTTCCTTCACCGCACCCTATGCCGCGAGCAAGGGCGGTATCGTGCAGATGACCAAGGCCATGGCCTGTGCCTGGGCGAAGGACAACATCCAGGTGAACGCGATCCTGCCGGGCTGGATCGACACCGAGCTCACGCGCCGCGCCCGCGAGCAGATCCCGGGGCTGCACGAGAAGGTGGTCGCGCGGACGCCCGCGGGGCGCTGGGGCACCCCCGAGGATTTCGCCGGCATCGCCGTGTTCTTGTGCTCGCCCGCCTCGGATTTCCTGACCGGGGCGGCGATTCCGGTCGACGGCGGCTACTCGGTGCAAGGTGCGGTGTGAGGTTCCGAAAAATTTCCGCCGCGGCCCTTGCGCGGCGGCCTCGCCGCCGCCATATGGGCCGCAAGTGATCCGAGCCCGTCGCGGCGGTCGTCCTTCGAGACTCCCTCGCGCGTGTTCCGTCACCCGTGGTCGGCACAGGGGTCGGCCACCACTCGAAGCGTGAGAGTCGCGAAGTTGCAGATCGGTATCGTCAAGTGGTTCAACGCCACCAAGGGTTACGGCTTTCTCCGGCCGGAGAAGGGCGGCCCGGACGCCTTCGTCCACATCAGCGCGGTCGAGCGCGCGGGTCTCGAGACCCTGCGCGAGGGCCAGAGGGTCCAGTACGAGCTCGTGCGCGGCCGCAACGGCAAGAGCTCGGCGGAAAATCTCAAGCTCGTCGGCTGACGCGCCGAGACGAGGCGAAAACGGACGCCTCCCGGACGACCGTCCGGGAGGCGTCGTCGTTTTGGCGCCCCGGATCGCGGGGACGGATTCGCATTCGCGGGAAGGTCCGAGCGATCGCGAAAGCGCGGGGAACCGCGGCTCCACGCGTTCGCGCGCGACGACGGCAGGGTGGTGCGGACCGTGGTGCCGCAGGAGGGATTCGAACCCCCGACCCGCGCATTACGAATGCGCTGCTCTACCGGGCTGAGCTACTGCGGCCGGCCGGCCGAATATAGCGACGCATGTCGCCCAGGCAAGCCGCACGCGCCTCAAACGCCGCGCCGGCTCGGGCGGCGCGCCGAGCGGGTTCTCGATGCGCGCCGCGCGCGGTCGCTCGCGCGGCCGGCGCGCACGAGGAGGGGCCGCGGCGAGGCAACCTCGGCGGCTCTCGGCAGCGTTCGGTCCGAGCGCTCTCCGAACCGGGGCGGGTCCCCGGCCTCGGCGGCGGCCGTCGCCTCGCGCGCGGAGGCGGTGCGCACCGCGAAAGGCGTTAACCGTACCGGGCGCGCGCTCAGCGCCTGCCGCGCCGGTGCATCTCCTCGGGGGTGATCCTGCCGTCCTTGTCGCGGTCCAGGCGCTCGAAGAGAGCCGCTTCGCGGGCCATGAACTCTTCGCGCGAGATCGTCCCGTCCTTGTTCGTATCCAGCCGATCGAACCGACGGGCCCGGAGCTGCTCGAACTCCTCGCGCGTGACCACTCCGTCGCGGTTCGCATCCGCCCACCCCAGAGGCCCGCGCGGCTGCGCCTGCACCGCACCGCCCGCAGCGAAGGCGAGAAGCGCAGCGGGAAGAGCCAGGATCCGAAACCAGTGCGACACGGCGGAGATCTCCCCGAGCCTCGGCCGACGACGATGCGACCGCACGCGGTCTCATAGACCACGCGACCCGCGCGCCGGCAAGGCGGAGGCGGTCGCACCCGGCCGCAGCCGGGCGAGGACGAGACCCCCGACCAGGAAGAGGCCGGGAAGGGCGAGGAGGTTCATGATCTGCCAGCCGAGCGTGCTCTGCACGAAGCCCGCGAGCGAAGCCGACGCCGAGACGCTCGTGAAGACCAGAAGATCGTTCAAGCCCTGCACCTTGGCCTTCTCGGCCGGGGTGTGCGCGGTCGTCAGAAGGGTGGTGCCGCCCACGAACATGAAGTTCCAACCCACTCCCAACAAGAACAGCGCGATCGCGAAATTCGCGACGTCGACGCCGGCGACGGCGATCGCCACGCAGGAGAGGTTCAAGACGACCCCGGCGAGGATGACGCGGTCGACCCCGAAGCGGGTGACGAGCCGGCCGGTGACGAAGCTCGGCAGGAACATGCCGAGCACGTGCCATTGGATGACCCGTTTGGTCTCGGTGAAGCCGTGGCCGCAGGCGAGCATCGCGAGCGGCGTCGCGGTCATGAGCAGGTTCATCGTCACGTAGCCCACGAGCGCGGCCGAAAAGGCGGCGATCGCCACGGGTTGCCGGGCGATCGCGCGCAAGGGCCGCGCTGGAGCGGGATCGGCATCGGCGAAAGCCGACGAACGGGGAAGCTCGAGGAGCAGGAGAGAGAGGAGCGCGAGCCCGGCGAGCGCGGCGATCGCCAGATAGCTTCCGGCGAAGAGCACGGGTGCCGTGAGCTCGCGGGTGCGATCGGCGAGCTCGGGTCCGAGTACCGCGGCGAGCACGCCGCCCGCCATGACCCACGCGATCGCCCGCCCGCGCGCCGCGACCCGATCGGCGAAGCCGGCGGCATCCGCGGCATCCGCGGCACTGAAGCGCAGATATTGCGCGAAGGCCGCGTACGCGCCGTAGAGCACGCCGGCCGCGCAGAAGAGGAGGAAGCTCGCCTGCAGGATCGCGTAAGCGCCGCACAGACCCGCCAGAACGCCGAGAGCCATGCCGAGAGCGAGACCCGGCCGGCGGCCGAAGCGCTGCATGAGCAGCGAGGCCGGCACGGTCGTGCTCATCGTGCCCAGAAACTGCACGCCCAGCGGCACGGTGGCGAGCTCGGGGACGGGGGCGTATTGCAGGCCGACGAAGGGCGCGGTGCTGATGACGATCGTGTTGGCCATGAAGAAGAGCGCCTGACAAAAGGTCAGGACGCTCACGTTCTTGACGAAGGTGCGGTTGCGCATAGCTCCGAGTTAGGCGAGGCGGAGGGAGGCCGGAAGGCGACAGGAGCGCACGGCCGGTCCCCATCCGCGGGAGACCCCCCATGACGAGGCTCGCGTGGTTGTTCTTCGTCTTGGCGCTCTTCGCTCCGGAAACGGCCGCGGCGAGCGGCTGTTCTCCGGTCGCGCGAGCGCCGGCGCGGGCGTGGTTCGTCCGCGCGAGCGAGCTGCCCGCGGGCGTCGTCGTGCGCCTCACCTTCTTGGGCCATGCCAGCTTCTTGATCGAGACGGCGGGTGGTGCGAGCGCGGTCACCGATTACAACGCCTATGTCGTCCCGCCTTATCCGCCGCGCATCGCGACCATGAACAACGCCCACGACACGCATTATACGGACCGACCCGATCCGCGCATCGAACACGTCTTGCGCGGCTGGAATCCGCAGGGCGGATGGGCCGAACACGATCTCGTGGTCGCGGATCTGCGCGTGCGCAACGTGCCGACCGCGGTCCACGGACGCTTCGGGACGCAGGCGCTGTCGAATTCGATCTTCGTCTTCGAAGTGGCCGATCTCTGCATCGCCCACCTGGGCCATCTCCACCATCTCTTGACGCCCGAGCAGCGCGCCGAGCTCGGCGAGATCGACGTTCTCCTGGCGCCGGTGGACGGGACCTACACCATGAGCCAGGAAGAGATGCTCGAGGTGATCGAGCAGATCCGCCCCGAGGTCGTGATCCCGATGCACTATTTCGGCCCGACCGTGCTCGGCCGTTTCCTCGCGCTCGCCCAAGCGCGCGGCTGGCGCATCGAGCACCGAGCGGAACCCGTGCTCGATCTTTCCCGCGATCGGCTGCCGCACCGGACGGTCGTGGTCCTGCCCGGTCGCTGAGGCGACGGGGCGCGCGGAGGCGGTCACCGAGGGTCCGCGTTGGCCTCGGGCGTTCCGCCCGCCAGGGAGCGACGGAGGAGCTCGCGAAGGAAAAACACCGGCGAGAGAGCGAGAACGAGAAACTCCGCCGGGCGCATGAGATTGGCGAGCATCCATTCGCGGTGGCGCGAATGGGTGACCAGATGCCGCCAGCGCCACTTGTTCTTCTTCCGCCGTTTCTGCGCCTCGGTGAAGTTGTCGCTCGGGCTCGCGATCTGGGTCGCGACCATCGGGAAGAAGGCATAAGTGCCGGGAAGCAGGGCGAAGGCGGCATCGACGCCGCGGCCGACGAGGGGGTGTTTGGCGACGGGCCGCTCCCAGGGATGCTCGAGGAGCCAGCGCAACAGCCGCTCGCTCGCGACATAGGCGTGTGCGCAACCCGACCGCGTGCGCAGCACGCGCCATCCGACCGGCCAGGCCGAGAGCGGCCAATGGCCGAGGTAGAAGATCCACCAGTCCTCCGGCAGCCGCGCGAGCGCGCGACCGATCGCCGCGACCGTGCGCGGGCTCGTGCGGCGGAAGGCGACGTCGTCCTCGCACACGAGCACGCGGCGCGCCCCGCGAGCGAGGGCGTCGATCGCCACCCGGCGATGGGATTCCCAGCTGCCGATCAGACCTTTGACCGGATGACGCTCGGGGCGGAAGAAGATCGCTCGGCGGCACAGGCCCACGCGATGGAACTGCGCCGCGGCGCTCGCCGCGCGATCGGGACGCGAGGCGAGGGAGATGCAATAGACGGCATCGAGGAACGACCAGTCGGGAGCCTCGCTGGCGGCGCTCGGGGCGCAATGGGGGCAGGCGGGATCGGGGGGACAGAAGTGCCAGCGGGGCGGAGGGCCCTCGCCGGAGAAAGGAAGCACGACGGCCGGCGCGTCCGGCTCCTCCCGGAGCGCGGGACCGGAACCGGCGAGAAACGGCGTTGCGATCATCGCGTGCAGCTTCCGGCGACCAGCCCCTCGCGGATCGAATCCAGGATGCCCTGGAACACCCAGCGTCCGTAGCGACCGATCTGGTAAATACGATGACGGCGCAAGAGGTCGAGCGCGCTTTCGCGCCAACGCGATCCCGGCCAAGACCAGGTATAGGCGACGTCGATCCAGTCGGCTTGGATCACCTCGACCGCGCCGATGAATCCCCAACTCTGCAATTCGTCGACGACGGCCTTCTCGTATCGCGCGGTCTCCTCGGCCGGAGGCCGGCTGCCGCCGGGCCAGGCGCGTTCGACGTAGAGGCTCGCGAGCCGGTCGCGGTCGGGTCGTCGCGGCAAAAAGTCGGGCTCCACGTTGCTGTACACGCCCACGCGGTAGAAACCCGAGGCGGAATCCGGGACGTAGAGCCAGTGCGCATCGGGCAGACGGGGCCCCCGGCGGGCGCCGATGTTGAGGACCAGGACCGAGGTGTGGGGATCCGCGGGCTCGGCGAGCTCGAGGCCGCAGAGCGAAAGCATGCGGTCGAGGGGCAGGCTGGAGAGGAGCCTCTCGTAGCGACAGGCGCCGCCGTGGGCGAAGAAGACGGTGCGTTCGACGGGGTCGATGCGCACGACTTCGTGCTCGAAGGCGATGTCGAGATCGGCGACGAGCGCGCGGACGAGCGCATCGAGCCCGTCGCGCGGATAGGCGAAGCGCACGTTGTAGCCGACGGGCGGTGTGGCACCGAACGCCCCCCGGAGCGCGAGGGCGAGATCGCGCGGCGACTTGTACGCGTCTTGGGGAGCGATGCGGTCGAGCAGACCCGCCGTGTAGCGCTCGTGAAAGGGGCCGAAGAACAGCTCGTAGAGGGTCGGCCCGAAGTTGGCGCGCAGCCACGCGGCCAGGGTTTCGGCGGGCGGAGCGGGTCGTGCCATCTCGCAGAGAGCGGCGAGGGCGACCTCGCGCCCGAGAGCGGCGAGATGGTTCTGAATGGGATAGGGCACCGAAAGTCCGGTGCGGGCGAAATACACCGCGGCGCGGCGCTCGTAGCGGCGCAAGGGGGCGAGACGGTCGAGCCAGTCGAGGAGCAACGGCTCGCCTCCGAAGAGCCAGTGCCCCCCTCCCGTCTCGAAACGCCAGGCACTGCCGTCGGACGGCGGCGCCGCCAGGCGCTCGTTCGTCGATCCGCTCGCGTAATAGGAGCGGCAGATCCCGCCGGGATGAGCGGCGGCCTCGACCGCCGGCAGGCGGCCGGCCCGCGCGGCGGCCGCACCGGTCACCCCGGCACCGAGAACGAGACAAGGGATCGTGGGCATCGTCGCTTCTCTCCGCCGGGCCCAGATAGCCTGCGCCGCCGAACGTCTCGCGGCGGCGCTCGGTCGCAGCCTCGCGCCGGCTTTCGCCGGGCGCAACGCGGAAGCGCCGCCGCCCGGCTTGTGCGCCGCCCTTCCGCCGCGCACCCATGGCGCACCGGCGCAGCGCGGGAGAGGGGGCGTGTCCGAAGAGCGCTTCGACTTCGTCGTGGTCGGTGCGGGCTCGGCGGGGTGCCCGTTGGCCGCGCGGCTCTCGGAAGACCCGGGGGTGCGGGTGCTCCTGCTCGAGGCCGGGCCCGAGGACCGCAGTCCCTGGATCCACCTGCCCATCGGCTATTATCGTACGATCTTCGATCCGCGCACGGCGCGCAGTTTCGAGACCGAACCCGACGAGAAGGTGGCGGGGCGCAGGATCGTCTGGCCGCGCGGGCGCGTGCTCGGCGGATGCTCGTCGATCAACGGTCTCGCCTGGGTGCGCGGTCAGGCGGAAGACTTCGAGCACTGGCGACAGCTCGGCTGTAACGGTTGGTCCTTCGCGGAGGTGCTGCCGTTCTTCAAGCGGATCGAGTCGTACCGCGAAGGCGACCCCCGCTGGCGCGGGCGGGACGGACCCCTCGCCGTTTCGGGGCCGCGCTACCGCAGCCCGCTCCTCGAGGCTTTCATTCGCGCCGCGGCCGAAGCCGGCATCCCCTTCAATCCCGATTACAACGCCGAGCGGCAAGACGGGGTGGGATGGTTCCAGCTCACGATCCGCAACGGCTTTCGGTGCTCGGCGGCGGTGGCCTATCTGCGCCCGGCCAAAAGAAGGCCCAACCTCGCGATCCGCACCCGTGCGCTCGTCTGCCGGCTGTTGTTCGAAGGCCGAAAGGCGGTGGGCGTGGTTTATCGACGAGACGGCATCGAGCGGATCGTGCGCGCGAACCGCGAGATCGTTCTCTCGGCGGGAGCCATCGGCTCGCCTCAGATCCTGATGCTCTCCGGGATCGGGCCGGGCGAGCATCTCGCGGCGCTCGGCATCCCGGTCGTGCAGCATCTGCCCGGCGTCGGACGCAATCTCCAAGACCATTACCAGGCGCGAATCGTCTACCGTTGCACGCGCCCGATCACCCTCAACGAGGTCGGCCGGTCGTGGTGGCGCAAGGCGCTGGCCGGGCTCGAATGGGCGCTGTCGCGGAGCGGTCCTTTGACCGTGGGCGCCGGAGTGGTCACGCTTTTCTGGCGCACGCGACCCGAGCTCGCCACCCCCGACATCGAGTTCCACGTCATCCCCTTCAGCGCCGATCGTCCGGGCGAGCCGTTGCATCCGTTTCCCGGCTTCACGGTCTCGGTGTGCCAACTCCGACCCGAAAGCCGCGGTCGTCTCGAGCTGCGCTCGCCCGATCCCGCCGACGCTCCCCGGATCTTCGCGAACTACCTCGATTCCGAGACCGACCGGCGGACCATGGTCGACGGCCTCGAGCTCGTTCGGCACGTCGTGGGGCAACCCGCGATGCGGCCGTTCGTGGCCGAAGAGCACCTCCCCGGTCCGCGATGCCGCACGCGCGAGGAGCTCTTGGAATACGTGCGCACGCGCGGCACGACGATCTTTCATCCCGCGGGCACTTGCGCCATGGGGCCGGCCGCGAACCCCATGGCGGTGGTCGATCCGCGGCTGCGCGTGCACGGGATCGAAGGCCTCAGGGTGGCGGATGCCTCGATCATGCCGACCGTGGTCTCGGGGAACACGAACGCCGCCTGCGTCATGATCGGGGAGCGATGCGCAGCGTTCATCCGGGAAGGCGCGCGCGGCCTCGGCGGGTGAGGGCGAGAGGTGCGCCTTCGGAGGGTCTTCAGCCGGTCGCCGTCTCCGGTGGCGTGACGGTGGCGAGAATGGCTCGCAAGCGCGTGTAGATTTCGGGGTTGCCGGCGATCAGCGTGCCCGGCGCGAAGAGATCCTCGTCTCCTTCGAGCCGGCCCACGCGGCCCCCCGCCTCGCGCACCAGGAGAATTCCGGCGGCGGCGTCCCAGGGTTTGACCCCGTACTCCCAGAAGCCGTCCTGCCGCCCGGCGGCGACATAGGCGAGGTCGAGCGAGCACGCCCCGAGCCGGCGCAGCCCCGCGACCCGATCCGCCACCGCATCGAGCTGACGAGCGAAACCCTTGGCGCGGGCCGGCCAATCCTGCACGGGAAGACCGCAGCCGATGAGAGCCTCCTCCAGCCGCCATCGGCGGGAGACGCGCAGCCGGCGGTCGTTCAGATACGCCCCCGCACCCTTCTCGGCGATGAACAGCTCTTCCTTGATGGGGTCGTAGACGAGGGCCGCGGTGATCTCGCCGTGCTGCTCCAGGGCGATGGAGATCGACCAGTGCGGCAGGCCGTGGAGGAAGTTCGTGGTTCCGTCGAGGGGATCGACGATCCACCGGTTGAACCGCGACCGGCCCTCGATCGGACCCGTCTCCTCGAG
Source organism: Geminicoccaceae bacterium (assembly GCA_025062095.1). GTDB lineage: Bacteria > Pseudomonadota > Alphaproteobacteria > Geminicoccales > Geminicoccaceae > JANXAZ01. The sequence continues at coordinate 26,746 of JANXAZ010000015.1, read as the reverse complement.
CAAAAATCCCCAATCCGGACGAGCGCGCTGCAGCGTCTCCCGGATCACCTGCTCGGCCCGGCGATCGGCGGCGGAGACGAAATCGCCCGGTCCCTTGATCGAGACCTGGAGCTGCTCGACCTCGCCGAAGTCGCGCACGAGGAAGCGCGCCGCCGTGCGCGCGGCGCGGATCATGACCTCGACATTGGCGGACCAACGGGCCACCGGACGGACTCCGGCGAAAAGTCGCAGACGCGAACCCAACATAGACGCTCGCGGCGACCTCGGCCAGGGCCCGAGCGCAGAAGACGCACCCGCGGGGTCTCGCGTTCATCCCGCGGCTGTGGCACGCGGGGAATCGAGCAGGTCGCGGTACGGGGCGAGGGCGCGCTCGGGATCGTCCCACACGGCGAGGGGAGGGATCAGGAAATCGACCCCCGCCTGCAGGAGGGCCGCGCCTTCTTCCGGGCTTGCGCAGCGCGCGGCGCACGGAAGCACGAAGAGCTCGCTCCACCAGCGGACGAGGCGGAGGCGGTACGGGAAGGGCTCGCCTTCGCCCAGGAGGAGCCAGTCGGCACCGGCCTCCCCGGCTTCCATGGCGGCGTGCCGCGAGCGACCGATCGTCACACCGATCGGTCGCTCGAGGCCCAGAAGCCGGCGCGCTCCCTCGATACCCTCGGCAGCGCGCAAGAGCGCGCCGTCGGCACCGGCCTCGATCACCGCCGCGGCGTCCTCGGCGAGAAAGAGCGCGGCGGCGAAGCGATGGCAGCGGGCGACGAGATCGGCCAAGAAGGCGGCGCGCCCGGGATGCTCCACGCCTCGCGGATCCACGATCACGCCCGCGATCCGACCGCCCGCGAGCGCTTCGTCGAGCCGGGCCGGAAAATCGGCGGGCAAGGGGTGCGGCGCCTCGAGCAAAAGCGCGCGCTGGAACCCGTCTCGTTCCCGCGGCGCCCGTGCGGCGGGCGCCGCCCCTTCGTTCACGCTTCGCCCCGGTAGATCGCGACGACCTTCTCGAGCAAGGCCAGAGCTTCGGGCTTTTTGCGCTGGAAGCTGTTGCGGCCGATGATCGAGCCGTGACCGCCGCCGTCGCGGATGGCGCGGACCTCCGCCAACAGCCCCTCGGTGTCTTTGGCCTCGCCGCCCGAAAAGACCACCAGGCGCTTGCCGTTGAAGGCGGCTTGCACCACGTGCGCCACCCGCTGGGAGAGGGTTTCCATGGGCACTTGCGCCTTGTCGTAAGCCGGCCGGGCGGCATCGAGATCGATCCGCGCGGAAGGCGGCTTCACCTTGATCACGTGCGCGCCCATGAGCGCCGCCATGTGTGCGGCGTAAGCGACGATGTCCAGAGCGGTCTCGCCTTCCTTGGAGACTTTGCCGCCGCGCGGATAGGACCAGACGACGACGAGGAGCCCTTTGGATTTGGCCTCGCGGGCGATCTCGCGCAGCTCTTCTTGTTGCGCGTAGCACGCCTCCGAGCCGGGATAGATCGTGAAGCCGACGCCGATGCACCCGAGCCTCAGGGCGTCGTCGACGGAAGCGGTGACCGCCTGATCGGGGATACCGGCGTGCAGGCTGTTGGCGCTGTTGAGCTTGAGGATGAGCGGGACCTCGCCGGCGTAGGTCGCCGCACCCTGCTCGAGCGCACCCAGAGGTGCGGCGTACGCGGAAAGCCCCGCCTCGATCGCGAGTTCGAAAAGGTAGTGCGGATCGTAAGCGGCCGGATTGGGCGCGAAGCTCCGCGCAGGCCCGTGCTCGAAGCCCTGATCGACGGGCAAGATGACGAGCTTCCCGGTCCCGCCCAGGCGCCCGTGCATGAGCAGGCGCACGAGGTTGGTCTTCACGCCGGGATTTTCCGATTCGTACCAGGACAGGATCTTCTTGACCTCGGGAGTGACGCGCATCGTGGCTCTTCCCCTCCTGACCCCTCGGCCGAGAGGCTCGGCGCCTCTTACTGCCGCTTCGGCTTCCGATGAAGGCCCCGGGCCCGTTGGTGCGAAGAGAGCGCGCAACCGGGCCGCCGCGTCCTCGCCCGGGGCGAGCGCGATCACCGGGGAGGGCAGCTCGTCCAGCACCTCCGCTCCCAGCTGCCGGGCGATATCGCGCAGCTTGCCGATCTGGGCCGGGGCGTCGCGGAGCACGAGGGCGCGGACCCCGGCGCGCAGGGCCTCGAGCGCCGTGCCGGGCTCGTCGCCGCAATCGACGAGGATCGGCCGCCCGACGAGCTCTCCCAAGGCGACGAGGTAGCCGACCCCGGCGAAGCGGGTGAGGGCGTGCGAAGCGGCGAGGGTGACGGCGAGCCCGAGTTCGGCCTCGAGGGCGAGGGCGGCCTCGGCCTGCGGACGATCGTGGACGAGGACCGTCAGCCGCGCGGGGCGAGCGCCGCGATCCCCGGGAGCTCCTTCCCTTCCAGCCATTCGAGGAAGGCCCCGCCGGCGGTCGACACGTAGGTGAACGCATCGAGCACCCCGGCGTGCGCGAGCGCCGCCACCGTATCGCCGCCTCCGGCCACGGTCACGAGCCGGCCGGCCCGGGTGAGCTCGGCGGCGGCTTTCGCCACCGCCACCGTGCCGGCATCGAAGGGCGGGACTTCGAAGGCACCCAGCGGACCGTTCCAGAGCAGCGTCTTGCAGGCGGCGAGCTTTTCGCGGATGTCGCGCACGGTGCGCGGTCCGATGTCGAGAATCATCTCGTCCGCGCCCACCTCCTCGACCCCGACCTCCCGGGTCGGCGGATGAGGCCGGAACTCGCGCGCGACCACGGCATCGATCGGCAACAGGATCTCCACGCCTTTCTGCTGAGCGCGCTCGACGATCGCCTTGGCCCGGGGAGCGAGGTCCGGTTCGCACAGAGACTTGCCCACCGGAAGACCTTCGGCGGCGAGGAAGGTGTTGGCCATGCCCCCGCCGATGACGAGCGCATCGACCCGGTCGAGGAGGTTGCCGAGGACCGCGAGCTTGGTCGACACCTTGGCCCCGCCCACGAGCGCCGCGGCGGGACGCGCCGCACCACCCAGAGCCGCCTCGAGCGCCTCGAGCTCGGCCTGCAGAAGCCGCCCGGCATAGGCCGGGAGCCGCTCGGCGAGCGCGACCACCGAGGCGTGCGCGCGATGGGAACACGAAAAGGCGTCGTTCACGTAGAGATCGCCCAGCCGTGCGAGGGCATCGGCGAAGGCCGGATCGTTCTTCTCTTCTCCGGGATGGAAGCGGAGGTTCTCGAGAAGCGCGACCCCTCCTTCGGGAAGCGCCGCGACCACCGCTTCGGCTCGCGCGCCGATGCAATCGGGGGCGAAGGCGACCTCTCGTCCGAGCACGGCGGCGAGCGCCCGCGCGATCGGGCCCAGGCTCAGGCCCGGCTCGGGCTTGCCCTTGGGCCGGCCGAAGTGCGAGAGCAGCACGACCTTGGCGCCCTTGGCGGCGAGCTCGCGGATCGTGGCGGTGCTGCGCTCGATGCGGGTGGCATCGGTGACCACGCCGTCTTGCATCGGCACGTTGAAGTCGACCCGTACGAGCACGCGTTTGCCTTTGACGTCGATGCCGTCGAGCGTGCGGAAAGAAACCATCTCCGCGAGCCTCCGCTGTCCTTTCGGCCGGTCCCGGCTTCGGCCTGGACCGCCAGCTAGCACGCGGCCGCGCTCGGCGTCCACGCGACCGGCCGTGCCGAAGAGGTCGCCCGTGGGCGGGAAAAACGCGCGAGTTCGGCATAAGCGCCGGCGATCTCGCGTTCCTCGAGACGACCTTCGCCGTGCGCGGCGCGTCGACGCAGCTCGGCGCGCAGCTCGGGTCGATGGTGCACGCCGAAGAGCGCGAGCCAGGCGCGCAGCGCCGCAGCGAGCGGAGACGGCCATCCCGACATGGAGCCGAAATCGACGACATGCAGGGTGCCGCCCGGGGCGAGAACGGAAAGCGCGCGTTCGAGCGCCGTCAGCGGTTCCGGGATCATCGACAGACAGAAGCTCGCGATCACGTGGTCGAAGGCCGCGACGCCGAAATCGCGCTCGGGCTCGATCCGCTCCGCGACGCCGTGCACGAGCCGCACGCGCCCGCCGAGGTTCGCGCGTTCGAGCCGGCGGCGAGCGAAGGCGAGCATCGAGGCGGCGGGGTCGACACCGCACAAGAGCAGGTCCGGAACCCGCCGACCCAGGCGCAGGAGGTTCCGTCCGGTTCCGCAGCCGATCTCGAGAACGCGATCCCCCGGTCGGGCGGGAACGCCGTCGACGAGCCGATCGCGGCCCAAGAGGTAGAAGCGGCGGGTGAGGTCGTAGATCGCCCGCTGGGGGCGGTACATCCGCTCCATGCGCGCGAACACGGCTCCGGGATCGAGCGGGCTCACGGCTCAGCCTGCGCGTCTGTAGAGGTGGAAGCCGCCGTAGATGGCCGACCGGTCGCGGGCGAAAAGCGCGCGCGACCGCTCCTCCTCGTAGATCCAACCCGCGCGCAGCTCTCGGGGCAGGAGTTCTTCGAGGGGGGAGCGGGCGTCGGCGGTGCGGAAGATCACCCGTGCCCCCGGGGCTGCGGTGCGTCGGATCTGGGCCCACAGAGCCGCGAGGCGCTCCGGGGTCATCCAATCGAGCGCGTCCAGAAGGACGAAGGCGTCGAAGCTGGCGGCGTCCTCCTCGGCGAGAGCGTCGGCGAGGCTCGCACGGCGCACCTGCACGCACCCGGCGAAAGAGCGCAGGAGCGGAAAATGCCGCGGCTCGAGATAGGGCGGCAAGGGACCTTCGGGACGGTAGCGGCGGGCGAAGGCCTGCCAGGCGAAGTAATTGCGATCGAGGGGGAAGGCACAGGCGAGCCGCTCGAGCCGTTCGCGCAACACGGCCACCATCCCTCCCGGTTTCGCTCTTTTCAGACGGTCGAACTGGGCGGGCGGGATGCCGAGGCCGAACCAGACCGGGGAGAGCCCGGCCAGGACGCGCAGAAACGGGCTGTCGAGCAGGGGAGCGATCTCGCGAGCGAAAAGGGCGCGCTGCTCGTCGCGATCGCGCGCCGCGAGCAGCCGCCGCGGATCGCGGCCGTGCAGCCGCAGGAGGAGATGACCCAGGCCGATGAACCGGCCGAGCAGGCCCGTGCGGTAGAAGCCGCGGGCGAAGGCGGAGAACCGCGGGCGGCCCGAAAGCGTGCGCGCTTCCCAAAAGCGCCGTGCGGCGGGCGAGAGATGCCCGCGCAGACGGCTCCAAAGGGCGAGGTTCTCCGCGCCTTCGGCGATCGCGAAGAGGCGGAAGAACTCGGGCTGCTCGAGACGGCGCGCGGCGACGAGCTTGAGTTCGAGCAGGGCGGTATGCGCGGGCGAGAGATCGACGGCGAGGATCCGCGCCGGTCGAGCCGCGAGATAGCTCATGACGTTGCAGCCACCGGAGGCGATCGCGGCGATGCGCGCACCGGAAAGCGGGGCGAGGGCCTCCATGTCGACGACGGGATCTTCCCAGATCTGGGGATAGACGAGCCCGTCGAAGGCCTTGGCGAACAGCCGCTCGAGCAGGCCGCGCGGGGTCCAGGAGGCCTCGGTCTGGGCGACCGAGCGGGCGAGGCTGCGGGCCATGGAACCTCCCTTCGCGTCCGCCCGTACCCGAGGTCGCATCTCAGGCCAGCTGAACCAGGCGGATGCCGTCGGAATCGAGGGCGAGGAAGCTCGGCCGCGGCTCGACCCACGAGCCCGCGTTCACGTAGGTGACGGGCGGGCGATCGGGCCCGAGGTCGGCGAAGCGGCGGGCGAGCGGGGCATGGGTGTGGCCGCACAGGACCAGATCGGCGTCCTGCTCGGCAGCCCAGGCGGCGGCACCGAGGGCGACGAGCGCCTGCAGGCCCGCGCGTCGCGACCACCACCGATCGAGCCGGCGGGGCCAGTCGCCGTCGCGCGAGAGCCGCCGCATGCACCACGCGTAGCCGAGGCCGATCAGCCGCGCGAGGCTCGCGCTGCGCGGCAAGGTGGGATCGAAGCGATCGCCGTGCACGGCGAGGAACCGGCGGCCGCGGCTCCGCCAGGACCAGCTCTCGTGCACCTCGATCCCGACGAGATCGCGGATCAGCGGTGCCAGATGCCGGTCGTGGTTGCCGGCGAGCCACAGGACCTCCGCCCGACCCTCGCGGGCGATCGCGCGCAGGCGCCGCAACAGCCGCCACGCTTCGGCGCACAGATGATCGAAGCCGCCGTCGTGCAGAATGTCGCCCAAGAGAACGAGCCGCTCGAAGCGCCAACGTTCGAGCGTCGCGCGCACGGCCGCCGGACGCGCGGTCTTGAGGCCGAGATGGAGGTCGGAGAGGACGAGCGTCCGTGTGGCGGGTTCCGTATCAGGGCCGACCCGGCGGACCTCCGGAGCCGGGCGGCCGAGCCGTCGCGGCATCGCACACCCCGTCCGCGGCATCCGGGACGCCCGAGGCGCACCGCGCGATGCCATCCGAGCGCGCGGTTACGCGCGAGTCGTGACGAGCCGGTTCCGCTCGCGTGACGGTTCGGTGTGCGGCCGCGACGCGCAGGCGCTCAGAGGCTTCCCAGAAGCGCCGCGACGTCCACCATGCGGTTCGAGAAGCCCCACTCGTTGTCGTACCAGGCGGCGACGCGGACGAGCTCGCCCTCGATGACCTTCGTGGCGTTGAGATCCACGGTCGAGCTCGCCGGGCAGTGATTGAAGTCGATCGACACCAGCGGCTCGCGCGTGACCGCGAGGATCCCGGCGAGCGCCCCCCGAGCCGCCTCCTCGAGCAGCGTGTTGACCTCTTCGACCGTGGTTTTGCGCTCGGGTACGAAGGTGAGATCGACGAGGCTCACGTTCTGGGTCGGTACGCGCATCGCCACGCCGTCGAGCTTGCCTTTGAGTTCGGGCAAGACGAGCCCCACGGCGCGAGCGGCGCCCGTGGAGGTGGGGATGATCGAGGAGGTGGCCGCGCGCGCGCGATAGAGGTCTTTGTGGAAGACGTCCAACAGGTTCTGGTCGTTGGTGAAAGCGTGGACGGTGGTCATGTGTCCGCGCCGGATGCCGATGCCCTCGTGGAGCACCTTGGCGAGCGGGGCGAGACAGTTGGTGGTGCAGGAGGCGTTGCTCACCACCTTGTGCTCGGGCCGCAGCATGTGCTGGTTGACGCCGAAGACGACGGTGACGTCGGCTCCGTCGGCCGGGGCCGAGATCAAGACTTTCTTGGCGCCGGCAGCCAGATGCGCGGAAGCCTTGTCTTTGCTCGTGAAGACGCCGGTGCACTCCATCACCACGTCGACGCCGAGATCGCCCCAGGGCAGTTTAGCGATGTCGCGTTCGTTGAGGACCTTGATGGGACCGGTGCCGACGTCCATCACGTCGCCTTCGAGCGTCACCTTGCCCGGGAAGCGGCCGTGGACGCTGTCGTAGCGGAACAGATGCGCGTTCGTGGCCGGCGGGGCGAGGTCGTTGATCGCCACGACCGTGACGTCGCGACGGCCGGTCTCGGCGATGGCACGGAGCACGAGGCGGCCGATCCGGCCGAATCCGTTGATCGCTGCTCGCACGGTCATGGTCTTCTCTCTCCCCTCTTCGGTTTTCGCTCGCCGTGCCGCTCTTCGGGCGCGCGGCACGAAATCGCGCGAAGAAGGTGGCGGCGGAGGCGGCGAAAGCAAACGGGGAATTGCCGCACCCCCGCGGGCGGTTGACGGGATGCGGCACGACGTGCGAAAGGATCGTGACTTCAACGGCCTGGAGGGGAAAGCGGCGATCGGATGTCAACGCTCGAGGCGGCCGAGCGCCGGGTCGGCGAAGCCCTCGCGCGGCTCGAGGCGGCGCTGGTCCTGCGCCCGACCCCCGAACGGCTCGAAGCCGAGGTGCGCCGGCTCGAGGCCGAACGGGCGAGCCTCGAGCGCGATTGCGAGTTCTTGCGCGCGGAATGCGACCGCTTGCGGCGGGAACTCGAGGCCCTCGGCGAGCACGCGCGGCGCCTTCGCGAGACGATAGGCGAAGCCGAGCGTCGCCTGGGCCCGCTCATCGAGGAGCTCGACGAGCTCTTGCGCAGTTGACCGCGGGGAAGGACGAGGTGCCTACGCTCGAAATCACCGTCGCCAACCGGCGCTATCTCGTGCAATGCGACGAGGGCCAGGAAGGTCGCCTCAAGCGTCTGGCCGCGTACGTGGACGGCAAGGCGAGCGAACTCGCCCGCGCCACGCCGCAACTGGGCGAGGGGCGGCTTCTCCTCCTCGTCGCGCTCCTCGTCGCCGACGAGCTCTTCGACGCCTACGACGAGATCCAACAGTTGCGCGGCCGCTTGGCGCAGGAGGCGCGCGCCGGCGAGGCCGATGCCGCCAAGGTGCTCGAGCGGGTGGCCGCGCGGCTGGACGAGCTTGCCCGGGCGGTGGCGCAGACCTAAGTAGCGAGGCGGCGGTTGCTGCCCGGTTCGAGCAGCGCTGGACTTCGCCCGGGCCTAGTTCGTTCCCGAGGGAGCTGTCCCTGTCGTGGTCGTGGCCACGGCATATGGCGCCCACCTGGTAGTGTGACTCGGGACGAGCGTAGCGCGAGACGGCCAGGGCGGCGCCGCCGCGTTCCTTGCGGCGAGGTACCGAGGTCCTTTCCCTGAGCGAGGCACGAGGCGAGCCCTCCTTGCGCGAGGCCAAGTCGGCGTTGCGCGCCCGGATGCGGGCGCTGCGCCGAGCGCGCGGACCCGACGAGCGGGCGCGCGCGGGCGAGGCCGCGGCTCTCAGGCTCGGGGCGTTGCTCGCCGACCTGCCGCCCGGTCCGGTCGCCCTCTTTCACGCCCTGCCCGAAGAAATCGACACCGCCCCGGCCATGCGCGCCGTGCTCGCGACCGACCGCGAGCTGCTCTTGCCGCGTCAGGCCGGGCGCAGCGGAGCGCTGTCGTTCCATCTCTTCCGTCCCGGCGATCCACTGCTGCGCGGTCCTTTCGGCGTCTTCGAACCGCTCGCCGACGCCCCCCGCCGCGAGCCCGCCATCCTCGTCCTGCCGCTTCTGGCCTTCGATCGTCGAGGCGGGCGGCTCGGATACGGCGCGGGCTTCTACGACCGCACCGTGAGCGCGATGAGGGCCCGGGGCCACGCGCCGCGGCTCGTGGGCTACGCCTTCGCGTTCCAGGAAGTTCCGAGCGTGCCCGTGGGACCGCGGGACGCGCTTCTCGAATGGATCGTCACCGAACGCGAGACGATCCTGTGCAACCGGGCTCGGCCCGACTGAGGGGCGAGAAGCGAGGGAGCGGGGGTTGCGGATCCTCTTCGTGGGCGATCTCGTCGGGCGCTCGGGGCGCACGGCGCTTCTGACGCGCGCGGCCGAACTCAAACGCCGGCTCGCGCTCGATGCTCTCGTCGTCAACGCCGAGAACGCCGCCGGAGGCTACGGCGTCACCCCGGCGATCCTGGCCGAACTCTTCGCCGCCGGGGTGGATCTCGTGACCACCGGCAACCACGTGTTCGACCAGAAAGAGATCATCGGCGAATTGGAACGCGAGCCGCGCCTTCTGCGGCCGCTCAACATGGCCCCCGGCACACCCGGACGCGGCGCCGCGGAAGTGCGCACCGCGCGCGGCAAGCGGCTCCTCGTCCTGCAGGTGATGGGCCGGCTCTTCATGGGTCTCTACGACGACCCGTTCCGCGCGCTCGAGCAGGAGCTCGCCCGCCACCGCCTCGGTGGGACGGTCGACGCCATCCTCGTCGACGTGCACGCCGAAGCGACGAGCGAGAAGATGGCGCTCGCGCATTTTCTCGACGGACGGGTCTCGCTCGTCGCCGGGACGCACACCCACGTGCCCACCGCCGATGCCCAGATCCTTCCGCGCGGTACCGCCTATGTCTCGGACGTGGGCATGACCGGCGACTACGACAGCGTGATCGGGATGGACAAGGAGGGCTCGATCCGCCGCTGGCGCAGCGACCTGCCGAGCAAGAGGCTCGAACCCGCCTCGGGCGAGGCGACCCTGTGCGCCGTGTTCCTGGAGACCGACGAAGGCACGGGGCTCGCCCGTCGGATCGCCCCCGTCCGCCTGGGCGGCCGGCTCTCCCAAGCCTGGCCGGAAGGCTGCACCTGAACACTCGCCGGTCTTCACCGGCGCGCCAGCGCATCGAGCAGCGTCTCCAAGGTCCGGGCGAGCCGCGCTTGTTCGACCAACAAGGCGTCCAACAGCGCTTCGCGCTCGGCGGCGGTCAGGTCGCTGTCTTCTTTCAGGATCTCGGCGATCGCTCGGATCGCCGTCAGAGGCGTTCTGAGCTCGTGTTCCAGCAACTCGAAGCTCGCGGCCGGAGAACCGAGCGTCGCGTTCGGTCCGGCCCGCCCGCATCGTTCCATGGTCTGCTCCAACCACGCCGGTCCGGAGCGGCGGATATCGGGCGGAGGGAAGCGAAAGCCGCTGTGCGGCCGCGGGGTGCGGCGCCCGGTCGCGCGGAGGCGCCACCGAGCCGAGCGCGAAAGCCCGAGCTCGGTGCGCACGAAGAGAACGGGTGACGCCGGAGCCGGACCATCGGGTCGGGAGGGCGCGGCGCCGCGATGCGGTTGCACCGTTCGCTCCCCCTGGTGCATGAGGGGCGACCGCGACGCGCGAGCCGGCTGAGCGCCGAAACGTTCTCCGGAGTTCCCGAGCCCGATGAGCTATCCCGTGATCCGTATCCTCCCCGGCCACGACCGACGCCTGCGCGGCGGCGGGCCGTGGCTGTTCTCGAACGAAGTGCAGATGGACAAGACCGCCAAGGCGCTCGAGCCGGGTTCGCTCGTCCGTCTCGTGAGCCACGACGGCAAGGCGATGGCGCTCGCCCAGTTCAACCCGCATTCTTTGATCTGCGCCCGCGTGCTCACCCGCAATACCGAGGCGGTCATCGACGCCCGTTTCTTCGTCCGCCGTCTCGAGCGCGCTCTCGCCTTGCGCAGCCGGCTCTTCGAGCGTCCCTTCTACCGCCTCGTGCACGCCGAAGCCGACGGATTTCCCGGCGTGATCGTCGATCGGTACGGGGACGTCCTCGTACTCCAGATCAACACGATCGGGATGCAGAAGATGGAGAGCCTGTTGCTCGAAGCGCTCGAGCAGGTGCTCGCACCCGCCGCGGTGGTGTTGCGGAACGACAGCGCCATCCGGGCGCTCGAGGGACTCCCCGAAGAGGTGCGCGTAGCCAAAGGAACCGTTCCGGCGACGATCGAGCTCGAGGAGAATGGGATCGTCTTCGCGGCCGACGTGCTCAAGGGTCAGAAGACGGGCTGGTTCTACGACCAACGCTCCAACCGCGCCTTCGCCGCCGGGCTCGGCCGGGGACAGAGAGTGCTCGATCTCTATTCTTACGGAGGCGGGTTCGGCCTTCTCGCCCTCGCGCGCGGCGCCCGCGAGGCGCTTCTCGTCGACCGCGCGGAAGGAGCGCTCGCCCTCGCGCGCGAAAGCGCCCGCAGACAAGGCGTCGTCGAGCGCTGCGGTTTTCTCCGCAAGGAGGTGTTCGAGGCCTGCGAGGAGCTCGCCGCCGAGAAGAGCCGGTTCGGTCTCGTGGTCGCCGATCCTCCCGCGTTCGTGAAGAGCAGGAAGGACTTGGCGGTGGGTCTTCGCGGCTATCGCAAGCTCGCCCGGCTCGCCGCCGGGCTCGTGGGCGAGGCCGGCTTCCTGTGCATCGCCTCCTGCTCGCATCTGGTGAGCGAGGAGGACTTCGCGCGCGAGGTGTTCGCCGGGATCCGTGCCGCCGGGCGCGGAGCGCGCCTCTTGTTCCGCGGCTTCGCGGGGCCCGACCATCCCGTGCACCCGGCCTTGCCGGAGAGCGCCTACCTCAAGTTCCACGCCTACGCCCTCGACTGAGGCCGCCGCTGCTCTGCCGTCGCGGTTGTTGAATACGGAGGAAAAAACAACTAGAAGGAGATAGCGACCGAGCCCGGGAGGGCGACATGCGGGCCGAGGAGGTCGAGGGGAAGCGCACGGAGCCGGCCGGGGGGGCGTCCGACGGACCGTCGGCACGGCTGGTGGGGTTCGCTCGGCTGTTGGCGATGCTCGATCGACCGGTGGTCGAGCGCGAACTTTCGGCCGCTTGGCCCGCGATCGAGGAACGCGCGGAACCGGAAGAGCTCGTCCGCCTCGCGACCCGGCTGGGGATGACGGCGCAGCTGCAGCGCGTGCGCGGTCGCCGCGGTCTCGCCCGCCTTCCCGCACCGTGTCTTCTGCTCGGCGCCGAGCCGCAGGCGGTGCGGATCCTGCGGGGCCGCACGGGGCAGCACTGCGTGGTGGTCGATCCGCTTTCGGGCGAGACGGTGGCGTCCACCCCGAAGAGCCTTCTCGCCTGGGTCCGTCATGCGCTCCTGATCCGCGCCGATGTCGCACCGGCGGCGCGCGGCGGCCTCCTCGAACCGCGCGCGATCCTCGCGCGGCTGGGCTCGGCGTTCGCCGAAGTCGTGCTGGCCTCGGTGGTCCTCAATATCCTCGCGCTCGCCACGCCTCTTTTCGTGATGACCGTCTACAACAAGGTCATCGGGCAGGCCGCTCTCGCCACGCTCGACGCCCTGGCGATCGGCATGGCCACCTTCTTGGTCTTCGAGCTCGTCCTCCGCGCCTTGCGCGCGCACGTGGCGAGCCACACGGGAGCGCGGCTGGACGTCGCTCTGGGCGGCGAGGTGGTCCACCGTCTGCTCGCCTTGCCCTACCGGCGACTGGTCGCGGTCGGCGGCGGGGAGATCGCCGAGCGGCTGCGGGAACTCGAACTCCTGCGCGGCTTCGTGGTCGGACAGCTGCCCCTCCTGCTCGTCGATCTGGCCTTCGTGGGCCTGTTCTTGGCCGCGCTTTTCGTCATCGCCCCGCTTCTCGGCTGGATCACGCTGGCCGTTTTGCCCCTGTTCGTGCTGCTCTCGGCTCTCGCCCACGGGCCACAGCAGCGCGCCGCGCGCGCCGCCGGTCGTTGGGCGCTCGCCAAGAGCGCCTGCCTCGCCGAGGCCTTCGGCCAGGCGCTGACGGTCAAGGCGCTGGCGCTCGAGCCCGAGATCGAGCGGCGTTTCGAGCGACGCCTGGTGGCGAGCGCCTGGAGCCAGTTCAAGAGCGCGTCGCTCGCCGGGGTGACGGGCGCCCTCGGCCAGGGGCTCCAGCACGCCACGGCGCTCGTGCTCGTCTACGTGGGCGCGCGGGCGATCGTAGGCGGCGAGCTCTCGATCGGGGCCCTGGTCGCCGGCTCGATCCTGTCGGCCCGCACGATCGCTCCCGTGCGCCAGCTGTTCTCCGCCTGGCATCAGCTCGCCCAAGCGCGCACCGCTTGGACGCGGCTTTCCGCCGGCCTCGCGGAAGCCCCCGAGGCCCGCCCCGGGTCCCGAGCCCCGCTTCCCGCACTCGAGGGTCGTATCCGGCTCGAAGGGGTGCGCTTCTCTTACGTCGAGGATCGTCCGCCCGCGCTCGCCGATGTCACGCTCGAAGTGCGGCCGGGGACCATGCTCGCGATCGTGGGTCCGCCCGGCTCCGGCAAGAGTACGCTTCTCAAGGTGATCCTCGGGCTCGAACAGCCCCAGGCGGGTCGCGTGCTCGTGGACGAACACGACATCCGGACCCTCTCGCCCGTCGAGCTGCGCGCGCGGATCGGCTTCGTTCCGCAGGAGATCGAACTCTTCGCCGGCACGGTGGCCGAGAACATCGCCCTCGGTGCGGCCGACCGGTCGTTCGCACGGATCGTCGCCGCGGCCAAGTTCGTGGGCCTGCACGATCTCGTCCAGCGCTTGCCGCAAGGTTACGATACGCCGTTGGGCGAGCGCGGGCAGGGCCTCTCGGCGGGCCAACGCCAGCTCGTCGCGCTCGCGCGCGCGCTGTTGCGCAATCCCCGGATCCTGCTCCTGGACGAGGCGACGAGCGCGCTCGACGCGGCAGCCGAAGCGCAGCTCCTCGCCAATCTCAAGCGCGCGGGCAGCGGGCGCACGATCCTTTTCGTCACCCATCGCCTGGCCGTGCTCGAAGCCTGCGATCGGGCCTTGCTCCTCGATCAGGGGCGGATCGTCGCCGAGGGTACGCCCGCGGAGATCCGCGCCCGCATCACCGGCGCCGAACCGCCGGCACCGGGCCGTCGCAGCTCGGGATGAGGACCCGTGGCGCGCACGCTCGACGATGCCGGTCTTTTCCACGACGCGCGCTCGCTCCTCGAGAGCCGGCCTTCGCCTTGGGCGGGAGCGGTCCTCTTCGCCGTCGCTGCGCTGATCGCGGCGATCGTGCTGTGGGCCGCGACCGCGCGCGTCGAAGAAGTCGTCCAAGCGGTGGGTCGGCTCGAACCCGCGGGCAAGGTCAAGCTCGTCAATCACCCGCGCGGCGGGCGGATCGCCGAAATCTACGTCGGGAACGGTGATCGGGTCGCCGCCGGGGCGCCGCTTCTGCGCCTCGAAGGCCCGGTCGAGCTCGGCGCTTACGCCGAGCTCCTCGGCCGTTGGCAGGTCAAGGCGGTGGAATCGGCGCGGCTGTGGGCGGAGGCGCACGGAGGACCGATCCGCGTCGATCCCGAGCTCGCGCGCGAGCGCCCCGATCTCCTCGAGGCGCAGACCCGGCTCATGGAGAGCCGCGCCGCCGCGCTCGGCGCGCGGCGGGCGGCGGCGGAGCGGGCGGTGGAGACCCGATCGGCCGAGGTCCGAAGCGCGGCCGCGGAAGAAGCGCGGATCAAGAACAGCCTCGTGCTCTTGCAGCAGCAGCTCGCGGCGGTGAACGAGCTCACCGATCGCGGGTTGTACCCCAAGCTCAAGCAGGTCCAGGTCGAGCGCCAGGTGAAGGAGGCCGAAGCGGAGCGGGCGAAAGCGGAAGCCGCGCTCGCCGCCGCGCGCAACGCGCTCGCCGAAGCAGAAGCCAAGCGTTGGGCGCTCGAGGAGGAATGGCGCAGCGAGGTCTTGGCCGAACTGCAGCGCGTGACGGCCGAACGCGACCGACTCTACGAGCAGGTCCTGGCCCAGGTGGGCGTGCTCGACACCTTGCTCGTCACCGCACCCGTCGACGGCATCGTCCAGGACCTCGCGGCCACCGGGCCCGGGCAATCGGTCGGGGCGAACGAGACGATTCTGCGTCTGGTCCCGGAAGGGGAGGGGCTCGTGGTCGCGGCGCGCGTCGCCAACGAGGATATCGGCCGCGTCCGTCCCGGCCTGCCGGCGCGCTTGAAGGTGCGCAGTTTCGATTATCTGCGATTCGGCACGCTCGACGCTCGGGTCGAGACGGTGGCCGCGGACGCCACGCCCGAGCCCGGCGGGCAGAGCGCGAGTTACGTCGTGACGCTCGTGGTCGATCGCCAAGAGCTCGGGAGCCGTCCGGGCGAATTCGCGCTGCAGCCCGGCATGCTCGTGGACGTCGAGCTGCGCGTGGGCGAACGCACGATCCTCTCCTATCTCACCGATCGGCTGTGGCGTTGGGCCGATACCGCGTTCCGCGAAGGCTGAGCGGGCTCAGCCCGAGCCGCGCTGCGGGCCCGTCATCGAGATCACGCTCACCGAGCCGTCGGGGCGCTTGGCGAGGGTGAAGATCCGGGTGTCGAAACCCGAGCACCAGCGCGCCCCGCGGAACAGCGGGAACATCTCGTCCTCGTCCTCGTCGGCGCCGTAGGCGCGGTCCTCCCAGAAATAGCGCACCTCGAGCACGAGCTTCTGGGGCGTGTCCTCGAGCGTGCGGATCGCGGCGATCGACATCTCGGGCCGCAGACAGGTGGCGTTGCGCTCGAACGCGTAGCGTTCGTAAAAGCTCTCGATCGCGAACTCCACCCCGCGATAAGCGGAAAGTTCCGGATTGCGCGGGGCGCAAGCGGCGCCGGCGAGGATGCCGCCGACGAGAAGCGCGAGGGGGAGCGTTCGCCTGGACATGGACGACCTCGGGAGCCGGGGCGGGAAGCGTCCCATGGCCCGTGACGTCTAACATAGGGCACACGGAGCGGAGGTGCAGCGCGGCGGATCGCGCGGCGAGGGGGACGAGACGAGCCGTCGCGCTCACCGGGTTTGACAGGCGGCCGGACCCTGCCTATATGCCCGCGGGCCGCGTCTAGCCCCGAGGACAGAGGTGATCCTGTGAAGCGGACGTTCCAGCCGAGCGTGCTCGTGCGCAAGCGCCGCCACGGCTTCAGGGCCCGGATGGCGACCAAGGGTGGTCGGCGCGTGCTCTCGCGGCGCCGGGCCCGCGGGCGCAAGCGTCTTTCGGCCTGAGGACGGATCACCCGCGTGGGCGGCCGGCGCTGGTCGGGCTCAAGCGCCGTGCCGAATTCCTCGCGGCGGCCAAGGGCCTGCGCCTGCACGCGCCGAGCTTCGTTCTGCAGGCGGTGGCCCGGCCGGAGGCCCCGGACCGCGTCGGCGTCGGCTTCACCGTCACGCGCAAGCTGGGCGGAGCCGTCGAGCGCAACCGGATCCGCCGGCGGCTGCGCGAGGCGGTGCGCGCGGCGGCCGACGCCCTCGAGGCCGGCGGCCTCGACATCGTGATCGTGGCACGGGGGACGGCGCTCACATGCCCGTTCGCGGAGTTGGTTCGATCCTTGCGCGCGGCTTTCGCGGATCCGCGCCTGGCGCGGCTGCGCGCGCGCTCTTCCGGGCCCTCGAGCAGGCGCTCGGATGGTTCCTCTGCGGCCTCCTCTACGCCTACCGGCTGATCCTCTCGCCTGTCCTCGGGCCCTCCTGCCGCTATCTACCCACCTGTTCGGAGTACGCGCTCGAGGCGATCGCGCGGCACGGGCCCTGGCGCGGCGGATGGCTCGCGCTCGGGCGCCTGGCGCGGTGCCATCCCTGGGGCGGATCGGGTTTCGATCCCGTACCGGGGGCCGAGCCGGTCGCCGAGCGCGCGCCTCCGAGCGCCCCGTGCGCGCGCGCACGGGATCGCAGCTTCGGGAGTGGGCCATCGCGATGACGGGCGAACAGAGAAACCTGCTGCTCGCGATCCTGCTCTCCGTCGGGATCATCTTCGCCTTCCAATATTTTTACGAGATCCCGCGGCTGAGGGAGCAGCAGGCCCGGCAAGCCGAGCTCGCGCGCCAGGCCGAGAGCCAGGAGCCGGCGACGACGCCCGGAGCCGAGGCGGTGGTGCCTTCCGTGCCGGGTGCGGCGCGGACGGGCGTCGAGGTCGCGCCCACGGGTCCGCGCATCCGGCTCGACAACGGCCGGCTGCACGGCTCGATCGCGCTCCAAGGGGCGCGCATCGACGACGTCACGCTCGCCGACTACCACGAGACGCCGGACAAGAACTCGCCCGAGATCCGCGTGCTCGCGCCGGTGGGCTCGGCCCATCCCTATTTCGTCGAGTTCGGATGGATCGCCGGCACCCCGGGCGTGGTGGTGCCGGATTCGCGCACGCTCTGGCAGACGGACGGCGATCGGCTGGGCATCGAGCGCCCGGTCCGGCTGCGCTTCGACAACGGCCGCGGTCTCGTCTTCGCCCAGACGATCGAGGTCGACGGCGACTTCATGCTCACGATCACGCGCAGCGTGCGCAACGACGGAAGCGAGCCCGTCACGCTCTATCCTTACGGTCTGGTGAGCCGGTGGGACACGCCGCCGACCCTCGGCTTCTTCATCCTGCACGAGGGACCGCTCGGGGTGCTCGACGGTCGCTTGCACGAGATCGACTACGACGACCTCAAAGGCGGGTCGGTCCAGGAATACAAGAGCCGCGGCGGCTGGATCGGCATCACCGACAAGTATTGGCTCGCGGCGCTCGTCCCGCAGCAGGACCGCGAACTCGTGGCGAGCTTCCGCTGGGTCCCGCTCGACGGCCGCGACCGCTACCAGGTGGATTTCCGGGGCGAACCCGTCACCGTGGCGCCGGGTCAAGTGGCGCAGGTCGTCGACCGGGTGTTCGTCGGCGCCAAGGAGGTCGACAAGCTCGACCGGTACGAAGCGACCCTCGGCGTCCCGCTCTTCGACCGGGCGGTCGATTTCGGCTGGTTCTATTTCCTGACCAAACCCATCTTTCACATTCTGCATTTCTTTTACAAGTGGACCGGGAACTACGGCGTCGCCATCCTGTTGTTGACCTTGCTCGTCAAGATCGCGTTCTTCCCGCTCGCCAACAAGTCCTATCGGGCCATGAGCCACATGAAGAAGCTCCAGCCCGAGATGATGCGCATCCGCGAGCTCTACGCGGACGACAAGGTCAAGATGAACCAGGAGCTCATGGCCCTCTATCAGCGCGAGAAGGTCAACCCGATGGCGGGTTGTCTCCCGATCGTCGTGCAGATCCCGGTTTTCTTCGCGCTCTACAAGGTCCTGTTCGTCAGCATCGAGATGCGGCACGCACCGTTCTTCGGCTGGATCAAGGACCTCTCGGCGCCCGATCCGACGAGCATCTTCAACCTCTTCGGTCTTCTGCCCTACGAAGTTCCCGGCTTCCTGACGATCGGGGTCTGGCCGATCGCCATGGGTGCGACGATGTGGCTGCAACAAAAGCTCAATCCGCAGCCCGCCGACCCCGTCCAGGCCAAGGTCATGAACTTGCTGCCGATCTTCTTCACCTTCCTGTTCGCGACCTTCCCGGCCGGGCTCGTGATCTATTGGACGTGGAACAACC
Organism: Geminicoccaceae bacterium; assembly: GCA_025062095.1. Lineage (GTDB taxonomy): Bacteria > Pseudomonadota > Alphaproteobacteria > Geminicoccales > Geminicoccaceae > JANXAZ01. The sequence goes on along the minus strand of JANXAZ010000015.1, from coordinate 8,366 downwards.
TGCTCTCGATCGCTCAGCAGTGGCTGATCATGAAGCGGATGGGGGTGAGCGCGAGCTGAAGCTCGCCGCGATGACCGTCGAGACGCTCGCGCAGCGACCGGAGCTCGACCTCGAGGCGGGTCGCCGGCTCTTCGCCGCCCCCGTGCGCTATGTCCTGAGCGTCGCGCGGCTCGATCAGCTGCCCGAAGTCGGGCTTCCCGAAATCGCCTTCGCCGGTCGCTCGAACGTCGGCAAGTCCTCGCTCCTCAACGCCCTCGTCGGCCGCTCGGGGCTCGCCCGCACCTCGCACACGCCGGGGCGGACACAAGAGCTCGTCTTCTTCGAGCTGGGCGGACGCCTGCTGCTCGTCGACATGCCCGGCTACGGCTACGCGCGCGCCCCCAAGGCCAAGGTCGAGACCTGGACGAAGCTGATCTTCGCTTATTTGCGCGGTCGACCTTCGCTCGCCCTCGTCTGCCTGCTGATCGATGCGCGCCACGGCCCCAAGCCCAACGACGAACGGGCGATGAATCTTCTGGCCGAAGCCGCGGTGCCCTATCTCGTGGTCCTCACCAAGGCCGATCTCGTACGGCCGAGCGAGCTCGCGGAAAGGGTGGCGGACCTCCGCCGAGCGCTCTTGCGCCGACCCGCGGCGCTGCCCGAACCGATCGTCACCAGTGCCAAGGATCGCCGCGGGCTCGAGCTGTTGCGCGCCGAGCTCGCCGCCCGCGCCGCCCCCGAACCCCGCAGCTGAGCACGGAGCTCCCCATGAGCGCGAGCGTGGTGCCGCCCGAGATCCAACGGATCGCCAACACGCTCATCGAAGCGCTGCCCTATATGCGCCGCTACCGCGGCGCGGTGATGGTCGTGAAATACGGCGGCCACGCCATGGGCGACGAAGAGGTCGCGGCCGATTTCGCCCGCGACGTCGTGCTCTTGAAGCAGATCGGGATCAATCCGGTGGTCGTGCACGGCGGCGGGCCGCAGATCAAGGCCATGCTCGACCGGCTCAAGATCCAGTCGAGCTTCGTCGACGGCTTGCGGGTGACCGACGCCGCTACGGTCGAAGTCGTCGAGATGGTGCTCGCCGGCCGGATCAACAAAGAGATCGTCACCGCGATCCAGAACGCCGGCGGCATCGCGGTCGGCCTGTGCGGCAAGGACGGACGCCTGATCGAGGCGAAAAAACTCACCCGCACCCGCCGCGACCCGGACAGCGCCATCGAGCAGGTGGTCGATCTCGGCTTCGTCGGCGAGCCCACGCGGATCAACACCCACGTGCTCGACGTGCTCACGCAGAGCGACATCATCCCCGTGATCGCGCCGATCGGGGTCGGCGACGAGGGTCAGACCTTCAACATCAACGCCGATACCGCCGCCGGCGCGGTGGCGGGGGCGCTCAAGGCGCGCAAGCTCTTGATGCTCACCGACGTCCGCGGCGTGCTCGACGCCGACAAGCGCTTCGTCCCGACGCTCGACAGCGGCACCGCGCGGGCGTGGATCCGCGACGGGGTGATCTCGGGCGGCATGATCCCCAAGGTCGAGACCTGCCTGCGCGCGGTCGAAGAAGGGGTAGAGGCCGCGGTCATCCTCGACGGCCGCGTTCCGCACGCGATCCTCTTGGAACTCTTCACCGCCGGCGGCTTCGGAACCCAGATCGTCAAGGCCGGCTGAAAGCCCCTCCGGCCTCACTCGCGCAGCGAGAGGATCCAGGCCGCCACGTCGCGTCGCTGCCGGTTGGTGAGAGGCGGGGGCGGCATCACCGGATGCGGGGGCAGGATCAGGCGATCGGCGAGCTCCTCCGCATCCGTCCATTTGCGGGCGATCGCGGCGAAGCTCGGCACCCCGTCGGGCACCGGGCGCAGCGAGCCCGGAACGAGGTGGCAAGTCCCGCACAGCTCGATCGCGAGCGCCCGACCCGCGACCGGATCGCCCGGCTGCGCGGCCGCGGGCGCGGCCGCGGCGAGAAAGCCCACCGAGGCGATCGTCGTCACCACCCGCACCAAGCTTCGGGCCTCCTTCGCGTTTCGACCTTCCGCCATCTCGCACGCGCCATAGCGCGCGACAAGGAGGATCGCGCGCGAGCGGCGGCCGCGGGGTCGCCGGGCGTCGCGATCGTGGCCCAGGGCGAAGAGGGCCCACGATCGAGCCGATCCCCGGCGGACGGGTGCGGCCGCGCGGGCTCGCCTCGGCACCCGTGTCGGTCGCGATCGTTTCCGTTCGCGCGCTCGGGACGCGCGAGCCGCGGGGGAGGGGCGAGCGCAGCCCGAGAGCGGCGGATCGCTCGAAGGCCTCGTGTCTCTTCGCCTCCCGCCCCCGGGCGGGGCCGGCACGCCCGCGGCTTCGGGGTCCTTCAGCTCCTGCAGGCCTCGGGGAAGGGATCCGAGCGGACGAGAAGCCAGTCGAAAAGGCGGACCGGATCGCCCCGGAGCCGCTCGGGCAGCTCGCGCGGCCACGAGAAGCCGCGGCGCAGGGCGAAAAGCGTCACGTCGGGAGCGGGTCGGCCGGCGGCGAGACAGCGCTTGAGGGATTCCGGCGGCTCGCCGCGGAGCATCAAGGCACCCAGAGTGGTCCCGGTGACCGCGGTCGCCGGGAGCAGGTAGACGAGGAGCAGGAATCCGACGAGCCGGCGCAACATCCTCTGCCTCTTGCCGCGAATGCACCGCGTTCTTCGCGGTTGGGCCGCGCGTGGTAGGATATCGGCGTCGCCCGGGGCCGGAAGCCGGAAGGGAGAAACCCCGTGAACCTCGTCGAAGCGTTGTTGCAGGCGCTGCGCGCGCGGGGCGTGCGCGAGATCTTCGGCATCCCGGGCGATTTCGCGCTGCCTTTCTTCCGGATCGCCGAAGCGAGCGGGATCTTGCCGATCCATACGCTCTCGCACGAGCCGGCGGTGGGCTTCGCCGCCGACGCCGCCGCCCGGTTCCGCTCGGCCCCCGCGGTGGCGGCGGTCACCTGGGGCGCGGGCGCCTTCAACATCGTCAACCCCATCGCCGCGGCCTACGCCGAAAAGTCTCCGGTGGTCGTGATCTCGGGTGCACCCGGCCGACACGAAGCGCGCTCCGGGCTGTTGCTCCACCATCAAGGCCCGCGGCTCGACACCCAGTTCCGCGTGTTCCGCGAGATCACGGTCGCGCAAGCCCGTCTCGAAGACCCGCGCACCGCGCCTTCCGAGAGCGCGCGCGTCCTCCAGGCCGCTCTCGAAGAGAGCCGGCCGGTCTATCTCGAGATCCCGCGCGATCTGGTCGCGGCACCCGTCGAGCCGGTTCCCGATCCCGCACCTTGGCCCTTCGATCCCGAAGCCGTGGCGGCCTGTGCGGACGCGATCCTCGACCGCCTCGCGGCGGCGCGCCGGCCGGTCCTTCTGGTCGATGTCGAGATCCGCCGTTTCGCGCTCGAAACGAAGGTGGCCGAGCTCGCCCGCCGGCTCGCGATCCCGGTGGTCACCAGCTTCATGGGGCGGGGACTGCTCACGGAAGCCGATGCCCCCCTGGTCGGCACCTATCTCGGGTTCGCGGGCGATCCGGCGATCGCCGAGTTGGTCGAGGGCTCGGACGGACTGTTGCTTCTGGGTGTCATCCTGTCGGACACGAACTTCGGGGTGAGCGCGGGTCGGCTCGACCTGCGGCGCACGATCCGCGCTTGCGACCGCAGCGTCGCGATGGGCTTTCACGTCTTTCCCGACATCCCCTTGCGCGCTCTGGTCGAGGCTCTGTTGGAACGGGCGCGGCCGCTCGGCAGCGCCGTCGCCGCGCCCAAGCCGGCCGTGCCGAGGGATCTCCGCGCCGACGAGGCGCCGATCACGCCCGACGACATCGCGCGCGGGATCAACGACCTCTTCGCCCGCCACGGCGTGATGCCGGTGGCGTGCGACGTGGGCGACTGTCTGTTCACCGCCATGTCGCTCGATCACGGGCCTTTGACCGCGCCCGCCTATTACGCCGGAATGGGCTACGGCGTGCCGGCGGGAATGGCGGCGCAACTCGTCACCGGACGGCGGGTCCTCGTGCTCGTGGGTGACGGAGCCTTCCAGATGACCGGGTGGGAACTCGGCAACTGCCGCAAGTTCGGGATCGATCCGATCGTGGTCGTCTTCAACAACCGCAGCTGGGAGATGCTGCGCGTCTTCGAGCCCGAGGCGCGCTTCAACGATCTCGACGATTGGCGCTTCGCCGAAGCCGCCTCGGCGCTGGGCGGGGAGGGGAGGAGGGTGTGGACCCGGGCCGAGCTCGCCCGCGCACTCGAAGAAGCGATCTCCTCTCGCGGTCGGTTCCACCTGATCGAGGCGATGATCCCGCGCGGGGCGATATCCGCGACCCTGAGGCGGTTCGTCGAGGGCGTGCAGGCCTTCCGACGCGCCACCGGCGGCTGAGGAGCCTCGGCACGTGTCGGCTCCTCCGCCCGCTTCCGCGATCACCCGCCGACAAGCGCTTTCGGGTTGGGTGCTGCGGGTGGGCGCGGGTGCGCTCCTTCTGCTCGCGCTCGTCGTGGGCGGCTGCCTCGCGATGGGGGCACCGGTGGCGGCGCTTGTTCTGGGCGTTCTTTGCGCTTTCTCGAGCCTTCTCGTCCTCGCCTTGCCCTTTCTTTCCGGCCCGGCGCTGCAACGGGTCTTCCGCGCCGCCTTTCGTCTCCTGTTCCGGCTCGAGGTTCGGGGGGCCGAGCGGTTCGCGGCCGCGGGCTCGCGACGGATCCTCATCGCCAACCACGTTTCTTTCCTCGACGGACCGCTTCTCCTCGCGGCTCTGCCCGAGATCCCGGTCTTCGCCGTCTGGCACGACTGGCTCGCGCGCTGGTGGCTCGCTCCTTTCCGCGAGCCTCTGCACCTCGTCGCCGTCGATCCCACCAAGCCCATGGAGGCGCGGCGGATGGCCGATCTCGTCGCATCCGGCACACCGCTCGCGATCTTCCCGGAAGGACGGATCACGGTCACCGGCGGGCTCATGAAGATCTACGCCGGGCCCGCCTGGATCGCCGACCGCGCCAAGGCGACGATCGTGCCCGCGCGCATCGAAGGCGCCGAACTCAGCCTGTTCTCCCGCCTCACGAAAGGCCAGGTGCGCCGGCGGCTCTTCCCGCGTCTTGTGGTGACGCTTCTCGAGCCGCGCCGGCTCGAGCTTCCGGAGGAGCTCAAAGGACGTCCGCGTCGGCGTCGGGCGGCGACCGTCTTGCACGATTTCCTCGTCGAGGCCCTCTTCCGTACCGCGGATCGAGAGGGGACGTTGTTCGAAGCGGCCCTCGACGCCCGCGCGCGCCACGGGGCGGGCAGCGAATTCGCCCGCGACGTCCGCGGTACACGGCTGACCTTCGGGCGGCTCGTGACCGCGGCCCTCCTTCTCGGCCGCAGGCTCGCGCGGGAAAGCGAGCGCGGCGAGGTCGTGGGGCTGTTTTTGCCCAACGCCTGCGCCACGGTCGCGACCTTCATGGCCTTGCAGGCGATCGGCCGGGTGCCGGCCCTTCTCAACTACGCCGCCGGGATCGCCAATCTCTGCGCGGCCGTGGACATCGCCCGCATCCGCCTGGTCCTCGCCTCCCGCGGCTTCGTCGAACAGGCCCGGCTCGAACGCGAGCTCGCCGCCTTGGCGGCGTGCACGCGCGTGCTCTTCCTCGAAGATCTGCGCGCCGAGCTCACGCGTGCGGCACGGCTGCGGGCTCTCTTCGACTCGCGCGCCGCCCGTCGCTTCCACCGCCGCTTCGCGGTCGCACCCGAGGACACGGCGGTCGTTCTTTTCACCTCGGGCTCGGAAGGCAGACCCAAGGCGGTGGCGCTTTCCCACCGCGCCCTGCTCGCGAACGCCGCCCAAGCGGCGGTGCTCTTCGATTTCGGCCGGCACGACCGGACCTTCGCGGCGCTGCCGCTGTTTCACGCTTTCGGGCTGCTCGCCGGGCTGGTCTTGCCGCTTCGGGTCGGAGCGCGCGTGTTTCTCTATCCTTCGCCTTTGCACTACCGCACCGTAGCGGAGCTCGTCTACGGCACGGATTCGACCATTCTCTTCGGCACCGACACGTTTCTGCGCGGCTACGCGCGCGTGGCCGATCCCCTCGATTTCCGCTCGCTGCGCTATCTCTTCGCCGGTGCCGAGAAGCTCCAGGAGGAGACCCGGCGGCTGTGGCAGGACCGCTTCGGGGTGCGCGTGCTCGAGGGCTACGGTGCCACCGAGACCGGCCCGGTGCTCGCGGTCAACACCCCGGCCCACAGCCGCCCCGGCAGCGTGGGCCGTTTCTTGCCGGGCATCGAATGGCGGCTCGAGCCGGTCACCGGAATCCCCGAAGGCGGCCGGCTGTTCGTCCGCGGCCCCAACCTCATGCGCGGCTATCTCGATCCCGAGCGCCCCGGCGCGCTCCTGCCGCCGCCCGGGGGTTGGTACGACACGGGGGACGTCGTGGCGGTCGACGAGGAGGGCTTCGTGCGCATCCTCGGTCGTGCCAAGCGCTTCGCGAAGGTCGGCGGCGAGATGGTGAGCCTCGCCGCGGCCGAAGAGCTCTTCGCGCGCGCTCTGCCGGACGCGCAGCACGCCGTTCTCGCCACCGCCGATGCGCGCAAAGGCGAGCGGCTCGTCCTCGCGACCACGGCCCGCGGGCTCGATCGCGCGGCCCTCGTCCGGATCGTGCGGGAAGCGGGCGAAAGCGAGCTCTTGATCCCGGCGGAGGTGGTCGAATTCGACGAGCTCCCGCGGCTCGCCACCGGCAAGCCGGACTATCCGGCGATCGCTCGGCTCTTGGAGGAGCGGCGCGGCGAGGCGCCGGCCGTCGCGTGAGCGGGCGTCAGGCGGCGAGCGCCGGGGCGAGGTCGGCCTGCGGACGGTACCAGCCGGGATCGCGCAGGATCGCGATCTCGCTGCTCGCGAAGCCGTTGAAGCGGGTGCGCAGCGCGTTCGAATAAGCGCCCATCATCCCGACCTCGAGCCAATCGCCCTCTTTGACCTCGCGCACGATCCAGTGCGGACCCGGCATGCTGTCGATGCTGTCGCAGGTGGGGCCGAACAGGTCGAAGGCAGCGCGCTCGCCGGTGACCACGCCCGAAGGTCGCACCAAACGGATCGGGAACAGCGGTCCGATCCATTTGAGCTCGGCGAGATTTCCGTACACCCCGTCGTTGATGTACAGGGCCTGGTCGCGGCGCAGCTCGACACGGGCGAGAACGGAAGCCCCGTCGGCCACGAGCAGCCTGCCCGGCTCGCACTGCAGCGCACAGTCGAGCCGATGAGCGAACACGGCGCCCTGGATGCGGCGCACGAAGGCTTCGAAGGGGGGTTCGTCGCCCCGGTAGCGGGCCGGGAAGCCGCCGCCGACATCGAGATGGTCGACCCCGCCCGCGGCATGGGCGACCTCGGCGGCGATCGCGATCGCGCGGGCGAAGGCCTCGGGATCCAGGCACTGCGAGCCGACGTGGAAGGTGAGGCCGACCGCGGCGGCCACGGTCCGGGCCCGGCGCAACAGGCGCACGCCCTCCTCGCCCGCGACGCCGAACTTGCCGGTGAGCGAGAGCAACGAGCCCTGGCCCGGCACGGCGAGGCGCAAGAACAGCTCGAGATCGCGCGCGTTGTCGGTCGCGGCGAGGATCTTGGCGAGCTCATCTTCGTGATCGAAGGCGAAGCGACGCACGCCGTGCTCGTGATAAGCCTCGGCGATGGCCTCGGCGCTCTTCACGGGGTGCATGAAGTGACAGCTGGCCCGCGGCAGAAGACGTTTGACGAGCCGCACCTCGCCGATCGAGGCGGTATCGAAGTGGCGCACGCCGCCGCGCCAGAGGGCTTCGAGGACGACCGGCGTGTCGTTGCACTTCACGGCATAGAGGACGTCCCCCGGGAACGCGCCGACGACCCGCCGCGCCCGCTCCTCGATGAGGTGGGGGCGGATGCAGACCACCGGATGGTCCGGGGAACGCAGCGAGAGCAGCGCCGCGGCGCTGCCGAAGGTTTCAGCCATACCGACCTCCCAACCCCAGCGGGAGTCAAGACGATCAGTCAGCCGCCGCCGCGCGCGCCGCAGTGCTTGGGCTTCCTTCTCGGGCCCGCGCATATGGGGGCGATCGTGCCGTTTGTAAAGAGCAAAAGTGCGCGCGCCGCCCATCAGCGGTCGGACGCGGCTGTTTTCGCTCGCGCACCGCGAGATCGGCGCCTTTCGCGCGGCTCCGAGGCCGTCGCGGAACCGCCCGCGGGACGAACCCATCCGGCCTCGCCGGCGGGAGTGCGCGAAGGGAAGGGGGTCGTGCGATCGAAAAAGCGTGGAGCACTGGGTCTCGAAAAACAGTATTTCGAGTACATGGCGCAGGGGCGGGCCGTGGATTACGCCATCGTATCCGCGGCGCAGATGTCGATTTTCTCCGAGGCGGCGCCCTTCATCGATGCGCCGTTCTTGTTCCGTGATCTCGATCACTGGAACAAGGTGCT
>JANXAZ010000014.1:30084-79847 GCA_025062095.1 Geminicoccaceae bacterium | reverse complement strand
GCAGAAGAAAGACCAGAAGGAGCAACACTTCGGCGAAGGTCAGGCCGAGGATCACGCCGCGACGGTATTCGCGTGGATCGGTGATCGCAGCCCGCGCCACGGCTCAGGCCTCCAGTCTCTTGACGATCGTCTCGGCGATCTCGACGAGCGCGTCGCCGAGTTCGCGATACGATCGGTGGCACTCGGCGACATCGGTGCGGATCCGATCGCGAAGGTCTCGGATCTCGGCGGCGTCCTCGCGTGCGGCGACGAGAAGCTGCTCGAGCGTATCGCCGAGCGCGGCGAGCTTCTCGCGCGCCGGATCGCTCGCCCGAGCGAGCGCCTCGATCCCGGAGACGGCGTCGGCCGCAAAGTCCAACCGGTCCACGAGGCGGTCGACGGATCCCGCGAGCGCGTCGAACCGTCGCGCCCAGGCCTCCATGCGCTCGTCGAAGACGCGCGCGAGCCGTTCGCCTCCGGTTTCTAGCCGCGCGATGTTTCGTACGAGTTGCTCCACCGTGCCCGCGAGACGCCGTGCGGGAGCGGAGAGCACATCGCGCGGGACTTCGATCGCGCGGATCTTTTGCGCGAATTCGTCGGTCGCCGCGACGGTGTCCGCACTCGCGCGCCTAAACGCCTCGAGCTCCTCGGCGAGAGGACCCGAGACTTCCCCGAGCGCACTCGAGATCTGTTTGGCGAGGTCGTCGATCGCCTTCGCCTGGCGCTCCGCCGCCGCCGTGAAGGTGTCCACGGATTGCGCGAGGCGTTCGTGGAGGACCTGCTGGGTGCGCAGACGAAAGGACTCGAGTTCGCTCACCGCGAACAAGAGTTGGTCTTTGAGTTTCCAGGCGGCTTCTTGCAGGTCGCGCCGCAACTCGACCTCGAGATCCTCGATCTCGCGTCGCATCTGCACGAACCAGACGCGCAACGCGATCCCGAGAAGCGTGGAACTCAACGCGACGCCGAAACTCGCGAGCAGGGTTTCGATGAGGGCGCCGCGCAGCTCCGGAGGCGCGCGCTCGAGCTCGAGGAGAGCGGCGGAAAGCGAGGCCAGCGTGTACAGAAGACCCAAGTAATAGCAATTGTCCCCGAGCCGTTCCGGGTGCAGTCGGAAAAGGCGGGTTTGCGACGCCAGGAAGGCGTAGAGCACCATCAACGCGCCCGCCGCGACCGCGGCGTGCACGCGCGGCTCGATCGGCCGTCCTTCGAAAGAGACGAACCCGGGGCGTGCCAGTTTGATCGCGAGGATCACGAAGAAACCGCCTACGAAGAAGACCAACAACAGTAGGCGATCGATCTTGTCCTCGAACCAGGGGCGTCGGGCCAGCCGCGGGGGTGCTCCGTCGGGACCGGTCGCCTCGCCCGCGTTCGCCATCTCAGACCGCCTCCAGGCTTCTCGGGCGTGCGTTGAGCCTCTGGAAGTAGAGGTCCCAGAACCGCTGGTGCGCCCGATTCTGGATGGTCGGTCGGCCGTCCTTGCCCAACCGCAGCACGTAGATCACCTCGACGTCGGCTCCCTTGCAGTCGACCAGCACACCGGACATCTTGGGGTCTTTGAGGAAGTTTTCGAAATTCTTGTCCCGATAGTGACTGGCGATGGGACTGTGTTGCAGAAGATCGCTCACGACCAACAGCCGCAGCGGGACATTCGCGGGCACCGCGCCGAAGGCATCGATACACACCGCCTTGATGCTTTCCATGATCGGCGAGGTCTTGCGCGGCGAGGGGCGCAGCAGCGCTTCGATCACGGTATCGAGCCGCTTCTTGAATTGTTCTTCGTAACGGGCGCGCATGCGCTTGGGGTTCTGGTAAAGGGGATTGGCCTCCGATCCGGGATTGCACAGGGCGAGAACGGGCGCGAGCCGCTCGAAATCGTCCGCCTCCGCGAGATAAAGCGCGATTTTGCCGCCGACTGGGACCTCGGCCACGGTCCTGTCGAGGACCTGGCGCACCCTTTGGCTCTGCTGCGGCCCGAGGGGATCGGAGCGGTCGACGAGCACCGCGGTCACCGCCGTCGCTCCGCTTTTCGGACACAGGCTGGCTTCGTCGATCTCGGCCCTCTGACTCTCGGCCCAGAACTTCGCGCCGAAGAAGAGCGCGAGGAGAACAACAGCGCCGAAGGAGGGCGAGGCTTCCCCCGATGATTGCGGGCGCCGGACCTCGCCGACGTCCGGAAAGGCGCGCGAGACCCATCACACCTGCTCCGGAGCGAGATCATAAACTTTCTGGTAGGCGTCGAGCACCCGGGTCCGCAGCTGGTCGAGCTCCGCTACGAGTTTCTCCGGATCCGGCGACCCCGGGCGCACAGCGGGCAGGTCCCGGATCTGGGGCCGCTCGAGCCCGCGGTCTTCGAAGGAAAAAAGGGCATCGAAATAGGGCGGCGGCGGCGTGGTGCGGACGCGGCGGTTGGCGTCGCGATACGCGGCGAGGAGCGCGTTGGCGACCTCCTCGAGGTGACGCTCGTGTGCCTCGAATTCCTGCACCCAGCGTGCTCGAGCGCCCAAGATCTGCTCGCGCTGGAGTGCCGCTCCCCGCAGCCGCTCGATCGCGCGATCGATGGCGTGCTTGGCATCGTCGCGGACGCGGCTCGCCTCCTCGAGGCGCCGGTGCCGGCTTTCGAGGTAACGCTGTTCCGCTTGCTGCCAGCGCCGCGCGACGCGCCCGTAGCCCGGGTACGGATCGTCGAAGCGATAACCCTTCCAGAAGCCGAGACCTGCGAATAACAGACCCAAGAAGAACAGAAGCCACGATTGAAGCCGGGCCAGGCCGAACGGGTCGTCGCGCAGGCGCGCCCAAACCTCGCTCAAAAGAACTGCCTCGCCGGCATGTTCGAACATGTCACGATAATGCGCGACGAAGGCGTTCGCGAATACAACGAGCGAGAGCCCCGCGCCCAGGAGCGCCCGGGCGACGACGCGCAACGCCAAGGAACGATGATGCTGCCAACGCGCCGGTCCGATGCCCAGACAAAAACCGAAGACGCAGACGTTGACGAGACTGATCCCGAAGGCGAGTGTCGTACCACCGATCAGGCCAAATTCCGATCCCTCGGCGAAAAATACACCGTTGAGCATCGATTCGACGACCACGAAGAGACGCAAGAGCGAGAGAGCGAGAAAACGGTTCGCGGGATCCCGCGCCGCACGGTTCAGCCCGTGCTCGATGCGAAAAGCGTCGTAGTCTTTCTTGGCTTCGCGCGCCTCGCGCAAAAGCCGCGCGATCTCGCTCTTCCATGCGACATCGCCCTCTCCCAAACGCGAGATCGCATGCTCGGTGTCGTTGCGCAGCTGGGCGATGTCCATCGCCGTGTTCAGCTGTGCGAGCGCATCGTTCCGAGCCCGCAGATGCGAGGCGAGGTCGTTCAGGTGACGCTCGCGCAAAGCGCGGATGTCGTTGACGATCTCGAGTTCGGTCGACGACGGCGCGCCGGCATCGCTCGACGGCAGGTTCGAACGGCCGTCCGCTTCCCCGCGCTCGACCAGCCGCCGCCGACGGATCTCCTCGCGGATGTTCACGGGTTGGAAGGGCAGGGCGAGAAACGAGCGGGAACCGTCACCGCTCGAGAGTTCGGAAAAGGAGATGCTGGCCATGACCGTGTTCACCCGAAAGGCCGGAGCCGATAGGCGCCCAGACCCATACTCGTACCTTTGCCCGCGTGGAGGAACTGCCCGAGCCACAAGAACGGCCAGAGATCGGGAGCGTGCTCGAAATCGAGGACGATCCGTCCGACGATCCCGCCCATGGGCACGAGGGTGCCTTGGCGCGCCGAGCGGCGCACGCGCTCGGTCCAGGCGAGTTCCGCCTCGAGTAACCGGATCCGCTCGGCTTGCGCCTTGAGCGCGACGAAATCGGCCTCGAGATCGTCGTCGCCGTGGTGATGGCAGAGCATCGAGACGCGACGGACCAGGTTCATCGCGAGACAAGCGGGACGGAACTGGCGCGGCCCCACGAGACGCCCGTTCGCCTGCAGGCGCAGCGGCGTGCGCAAGTGAAGCTCGACCCTCGGCCAGGGCGGGGGGATCTCGGGTGCGGTCCCTTCGGCGACCATGCCCTGCTCGGTCGGATCGAGCGCGAGCGGCGCCCAGGGCTCGCGGATCGGGGTCACCGCCACGAGCCGCAGCCGGCCGCGGTCGGGGCCGATTCCGGCCTCCGCGGCCTGCTCCAGCGCGCGCACGAGATAGGCGATCTGCCGGCAGGCGCGCCCGATCAACGCGAGATCGAGAACGACGCGATCCTCGGGTCCGACCCGCCCTCGGGCGGGATGAACGGGATCGAGGACGAAAGGGTTGGGAACCCGCTCGTACAGCCGCATCTTCGTCGCGTCTTCGTCGGGTCGCGCGGCGAAGACGGTCGGATAGACGCAGGAATGCTCGAGGGGGCAGCCTTCGCAAGGACGAAGGCGCATCACGCAGACGAGCCGCTTGAGCGCCCAGCCGAGCCCGCCGCGCCAGGCGGAACCCGGAAAGCTCGGCAAGCGCATGGGCGCCTCGGGGGCGAAGAGGAGGCGGTGACGCGAGAGGCGCACAGGGGAAGAAGCGATCGAAACGGGCATGGTCCGACCCGGTCAGCCGACACCGCGGAAGCTTGTCGTGTCGTGGCCGGGACTGGCAAGGGCGACACGCTTGTCGAACCGAGGGCGCGGCGTCGGGCTCGCGGAGGATCGGGGTTCACCCTTCCGCGGCTCGGGGAGCGGTCGTCAGGGGCGATGTCCGCAAAAAACGGAAAGCGTACCTGCGACACATCCACCGAAAAGAAGAGCGCTCAGCGGCAAGAGCCACAGGATCCGCATCTGATAACGCGACAGCGGCCTGGAGACGATCCCGCAGAGCGCGGCATCGGCGACCGGAGCCACGAGGACCAGGAAGAGGAGCCCGCGCCGGCGTTCGGCCTCCGCGTCCGGACCCGAACGACGGCTTCGCGCGATCGTACGCGAGACCAAGACCAAGGCAGCGGCCGCGGTCGTCACCGCGAGCCAGAGATCGACGATCCAGAAAGGAAAGGTACCGCGCGCGACGGCGCTCGCTCGCCAGGCCGCGACCGAGCCCGGAGCGAGTTCCTCGAGTGCGGCCGGCGCCCGCACCGGGACGACGCCTTCGACCCGGCCTTCCGAGCGCACCGAGAAGAGGAGCCGCAGCGTGTTCCCCGCCGTGCTCGCGAGCACCCCAGGGGGTCGGTGCGCAGCGCGCCCAGGACGATTCCGGCTCCTCCTCGATCAGGCGCACGCGCGTGTCGGGATCGGCCGCACCGAAGACGCCGCGGGTGGGATCGGCGTCCCACAGGATCGTCTGGAAGTCGTCGAACGGTCGGTCGCGGAAGACGCACAGCGCGAGCGGACGCGTCGGGCAGGCGCGATCGAGCAAGGTGCGACCGGGACCCGTCCGCCACCAGGCGGGCCACGAGAAGGGGCGGAAAGCGCCGGGGCTCGCCCAAGACGCGCGAGCCCGCCTCGCGGGCGAGCCATAGCGTCGCACCACCGGCCGCGCAGGCGGCGAGCACGAGCGCCGCGGCTGCGCGCGAGGGAACAGGAAAACCGCGCACCAGCCTTCTGCCGACCGCAAGAGCCAGGATCGAGATCAGGATCACCGGCGCGTGCGTGGGATGGGCGGCACGAGCCCCCGCCAGGAGGACCAGAAGCGCGATCCGGCCGATGGTCGCAGGCGATGCCACCACAAGAGCAGAAGGCCGGCCGCGAGCACGCCCGCGCCTACGAACGGATCGGGCATGGCGGTGCTCGCGAAGACGCCGATCGTCGAGCCCGAAGCCAAGACCGAGACCACGACGATCAGCCGCGCGGGCCCCGCCGCGGGGACGAGAGAAGACCCATGGCGGCGAGCACGAGTGCCGCGGTCAAGGCCGCTTGGGCGACCGCGAGGGGCCAGAAGGCGCCGATCCGGGTCGGAAGCCAGGCGGCGAAGCCGTACACGGGCGAGCGCACCGCGAGATAGTTCGCTCCGAACCGCACCTCCTCCGGGCTCACCGGGCGCCCTGCGGCGAGTGGTGCGCCTTCTTCGGAGAAGCCCGAGAACCGCGCGAAGAGGTTCGCGACGCCGGCACCGACCCGCAGATAACTCGCCGTATCGGTGCTCAGGAACGGAAGTCCGGTGGTCACCGCGGGCAAGAGAAAGAGCGCGGTCGCTAGAAGGAAGATCGCGAGCGTGCGGCCGGGACGGGCTCGGTGGGTCAATCTCCTCGCTCCGATCGGCGATACGATCGCGGCAGGTCCGTAAATCTTCTTTTGACACGCCGCGAGCGACGCTGCCAAGACAGGCGCAGGCCGGCTCGCTCGTTTTTTCGCGCGATCGTGGCACGATTGCGGACCCGCGCCCGCCCGAGTCCGGCGCGCTCCTCGGGGCGCAACGAGACGACGTTCCGCGCGCCTTCGCGGCGGGGCGCGTCGAGCCCGCGGCGCGCTGTTTCGCGATCCCCCAAGCGAGCGTATTCGCGTGATTTTCCTCGCGGCCGAGACGATAGGAGGGCGGGTGGGCGACGACGGTCCGCGGCCCCTTCGTTGCGCGTGCGCGCGCCCGCTCGGCCGACGATCGCCACGGCTCGTCCGACGGCCCTACCGGCTTCGCGCCGGTGGGGACCGAGCCGTGCGCGCCGCGCGCCGCCCCGGGGTCGGTTGCGCGCTGGTCAGTGCGGCTCGGGATCTCTAGCCTGCGGGTTCGACACCGATGGGAAAGGGGAGGGGACGATGGGCCTCGGGACGGTCAAGATGCCGACGCTCGAGCTTTTGCGGGAGCTGGCCCAAGAGCTCGGCTTTTCGATGGACGAAAGCGAACTCGAAGCGCATCGGGCGGCTCTGAAAGCGAGCATCGAGACCTACGATCTCCTCGACCGCATGCCGGACGAGCTGCCTGCCGTGACTTATCCGCGCACGCCCGGCTACCGGCCGCATCCGGCCGAGAACGAGCACGGCGCCTGGTACTGGAAGACGCGCATCGAAGGCGCAGCCGGAGGCAAGCTCGCGGGCAAGACGGTCGCGATCAAGGACAACATCTGCGTGGCCGGCGTCCCGATGATGAACGGTGCGTCGATTCTCGAAGGCTACGTACCCGAGATCGACGCCACGGTCGTCTCGCGCATCCTGGACGCG
Organism: Geminicoccaceae bacterium; assembly: GCA_025062095.1. Classification (GTDB taxonomy): domain Bacteria; phylum Pseudomonadota; class Alphaproteobacteria; order Geminicoccales; family Geminicoccaceae; genus JANXAZ01. The sequence continues at coordinate 72,772 of JANXAZ010000014.1, read as the reverse complement.
GGCGGGACGATCGTCGGGAAAACGGTGTGCGAATACTATTGTTTTTCGGGCGGAAGCCATACGAGCGCGACGGGGCCGGTGCACAACCCGCGCAAGCCCGGGCACATGGCCGGCGGCTCTTCCTCCGGCTCGGCGGCGGTCGTCGCGGCGGGCGAAGCGGATATGGCGCTCGGAGGCGATCAGGGGGGCTCGATCCGGATTCCCGCGGCTTATTGCGGCATCGTAGGGATGAAACCCACGCACGGTCTGGTGCCCTACACCGGCATCATGCCGATCGAGCTCACCCTCGATCACTGCGGGCCGATGACCGCGACGGTCGCCGACAACGCGCTTCTGCTCGAGGTCATCGCCGGGCCCGACGGGCTCGACCCGCGTCAATACGAGGCTCCTTCCACGGATTACACGAGCGCCCTCGACCGGGGCGTGGAAGGGTTGCGGATCGGCGTCCTGGAAGAAGGATTCGACCATCCGAACTCCGCGGCAGGGGTCGACGCTCTCGTCCGGCTCGCAGCGGAAGAATTCCGCCGATTGGGAGCCGAAGTGGCACCGCTTTCCATCCCCCTGCATCGTCAGGGGCCGGCGATCTGGCTTCCGAGCGCGGCCGAGGGAGCGACCGTGCAGATGATGCTCGGGAACGGTTTCGGGTTCAATTGGCAGGGGCTCTATCTCTCGAGCCTTCTCGAGAAGCACAGTCAGTGGCGCGAGCGTGCCGACGAGCTTTCGGACTCGTTGAAGAATACGATGCTCCTCGGGTGGTACATGGTTTCGCGCTATCGTGGGCGCTATTACGCCAAGGCGCAGAATCTCGTCCGCAGATTGAGACGCGCTTACGACGAAGCGTTGCGCGACGTCGATCTGCTGCTCATGCCCACGGTGCCGATCACTGCGCCACCCGTGCCGCCGCGGGACGCGCCTTTGGAGGTGATCCTCGCCCGCGCGTTCGAAATGCTGCCCAACACCGCGCCTTTCGACGCCACCCACCATCCGGCGCTCTCTCTGCCCTGCGGCCATCTCGACGGGCTGCCGGTCGGGCTCATGCTCGTCGGTCGGCACTTCGAAGAGGCGACGATCTACCGGGCGGCCTACGCCTTCGAACAGGCGGTGGATTGGCGGACGCGGACGATCTGAGCACGGGCGAGACGGGGCTGGCGGGCCGCGGCGCGCGCTCCATATGCGAGGGGCGTGGCGACCATGGACCTGCCCGATCCCGCGGAGGTGCGCGCTTTCGGGACGCTCCTGCTCGATCTCGACGGAACGCTCGTCGAGATCGCACCGACGCCGCACACCGTCGTCGTACCGGGCCTCTTGCCCGGTCTTCTCGCACGGCTCGCTCGGCGCCTCGACGGGGCTCTCGCGATCCTGACCGGTCGGCCGCTCGACGATCTCGACCGGTTGCTCGCCCCGGTGCGTCTGCCGGCGGCGGCCGAACACGGCCTCGTCTTGCGCCGTCGCGCCGACGGAGAGATCGAAACCGTGCCCGCGCCCGAGCCGCCGGCGCACTGGCTGCGGGCCGCGCACGCGCTCGTCGCGCGCCGACCGGGAACGCTCCTCGAGCGCAAGCGCGCGGGCTTCGCGGTACACGCTCGCCTCGCACCCGAAGCCCTGCCCGAGATCGGCCGGCTCCTCGCGGGTCTGGTGGCCGAAGATCCCCGCTTCGAGCTGTTGCCCGCGGCCATGGCCTTCGAGGTGCGGCCGCGCGGTGTGGACAAAGGCGGCGCTCTGCGCTCGTTGATGAAAGAGCCGCCGTTCGTCGGCCGCCGCCCGCTCTTCGTGGGCGACGACGTTACCGATCTCGATGCGATCGCGGCCGCGCGGGCGCTGGGCGGGTGGGGCTTTCGTATGGGCGAAGCGGTGGCGACACCGGCCGATCTCAGGAGCTGGCTCGAGCGGATCGCCAACGGCTGAAGGAGGGTGACATCGGCGGGAAGCCGCAGATGGCGCGACAACCCCTCGATCTCGCGGTCGTCGGGAATTGCGCGATCGCCGCGCTCGTGGATCCCACCGGGCGCATCGTCTGGTTGTGCTGGCCGCGGCTTGACGGCGATCCCGTGTTCTGCGCTCTGCTCGACGGGGAAGATCCCGCCGCCGGCTTCGCCGACGTCGAACTTCTGGGCCGGGTGCGCTGCGAGCAGCGCTATCGGCGCAACACGGCTCTGCTCGAGACGGTGCTCGAGGACGAGCGCGGCAATCGACTCGAGATCCTCGATGTCGCCCCGCGCATGCGCCGCTTCGGCCGCATGTTCCGCCCGCCGATGCTCGTCCGCCAGCTCCGGCCGCTCTCCGGTCGGCCGCGGGTGCGGATCCGCTATCGCCCGCGCTTCGGCTGGGGCGCGGAAACGCCTCAGCTCCGGCTGGGCTCCAACCACCTGCGCTGGGTCGGGCCCTCGGACAGCCTGCGCCTCACCACCGATGCGCCGGTGGGCTTCGTCGCCCAAGAGACTGCCTTCGCCCTCGATCGACCGGTCACCCTCGTGCTTTCGGCCGACGAGCCGATCCCCGAGGCCCCGGCTCGGCTCGCGCGCGAATTCGAAGAGGAAACGACCGCTTATTGGCACGATTGGGTACGCTATCTCAACGTGCCCTTCGAATGGCAGAGCGCGGTCATCCGCGCGGCGATCACCTTGAAGCTCTGTGCCTTCGAGGAGACGGGGGCGATCGTCGCCGCGCTCACCACCTCGATCCCCGAAGCCCCGGGCAGCCAACGCAACTGGGACTACCGCTTCTGCTGGCTGCGCGACGCCTTCTTCACCGTGCAGGCGCTCAATCGCTTGGGCGCAACCAAGACGATGGAGGATTACATCGGATATCTCACCGGCGCGGTGATGGGCGAGGAGGGAATGCCGCTGCGCCCGCTCTATCCGCTCGTCCCCGACGGTCCGGTGGCGGAGCGCGAGGCGACCGCGCTGCGCGGTTTTCTCGGCCACAGGCCGGTGCGGATCGGCAACGCGGCGGCGGATCAGCGGCAGAACGACGCCTGGGGCAGCGTCGTCATGGCCGCGGCTCAGATGTTCTACGACGAACGCCTGCCCAAGCCCGGGGATCTGGCGTTGTTCCGGCAGCTCGAGCCGCTCGCGGAAGCCGCGCTCGCCGCTGCCCTCACCCCCGATGCGGGGATCTGGGAGTATCGGGGACGCGAGCGAATCCACACCTTCTCGGCCGCCATGTGTTGGGCGGCGGCGGACCGGCTGGCGCGCGTCGCCCGCCGGCTCGGCCTCGCCGAACGCGCCGAAGACCTGCACCGGCGGGCGGAGCGGATCCGGGCGGAGATCCTCGCCCGCGCCTGGAACGAGCGGGTGGGTGCGTTCACCGAGAGCCTCGACGGCGAGGGGTTGGACGCGGCGGTGTTGCAGCTGCCCGACATCGGTCTCGTCCCGCCTTCCGATCCTCGCTTCGTGGCCACCGTCGCGACCATCGAGCGGCGCCTTTTGCGCGACGGTCTGGTCTTGCGCTACGACGTTCCGGACGATTTCGGGCTGCCCGAGACCGCCTTCATCGTCTGTTCCTTTTGGTTCGTGGACGCCTTGCACGCGATCGGGCGCAAAGAGGAGGCACGAGCGCTCTTCGAGCGGATCCTCGGCTATCGCAACCACGTCGGGTTGCTGTCGGAGGACGTGGATCCCCGATCGGGGCAGTTGTGGGGCAATTTCCCCCAGACCTACTCTCAGGTCGGATTGATCTTGTCGGCCATGCGGCTTTCGCGCAGTTGGGAGGAAGGGTTCTGGCGCGCCTGGTGATCGTCTCGAACCGCGTCCCGGCCCCGCGCCGGGGCGCCAAGCCGGAAGCCGGAGGGCTGGCCGTGGCCCTGACGGATGCGCTCGGGCGCGGCGAAGTGCTCTGGTTCGGCTGGTCGGGTGAAATCGGATCGGCCACCGCCGAGCGCCCGCGCGAGATCGTGCGCGGGCGAACGCGCTGGGTCACGGTCGATCTCTCGGCCGAAGACTACGCTCTGTATTATGCCGGTTTCGCCAACGCCACGCTATGGCCTCTCTTCCATTATCGGCTCGGCCTGGTGAGCTTCCAGCGCGAACAGCTCGAAGGATATCTGCGCGTCAACGAGCGCTTCGCGCGAGCGCTCGCGCCGCTTCTGCGCCCGGACGACAGGATCTGGATTCACGACTACCATCTGATCCCGCTCGGCCGTGCGCTGCGCCGGCTGGGCGTGGGCAATCCCGCGGGCTTTTTCCTGCACGTGCCCTTCCCGCCTCCGGCCGTCGTCGCGGCGTTGCCGCGCGGAGAGCTCCTCTTCGGAGCCTTTCAGGCCTACGATCTCGTAGGCGTGCAGACCGCGACCGATGCCGCCCACCTCGAAGCCGTGCTCGCAGCCATCGGCGTGCGGGTGCCGGTCGCGCCCTTTCCGGTGGGGATCGATCCCGCGACGGTCGCCCGCCTGGCGATCAGAGCGCAAGGAGAGCAACAGGTAGCGGGGATCGCGCGCACGCTCGGCTCCAGGCTGCTCGTCCTCGGGGTCGACCGCCTCGACTATTCCAAGGGCTTGCCGCACCGCTTCGAGGGCTACGCGCGGCTGTTGCGGCGCGCACCGGACCTCAGGAAGCGGGTCACCTTCCTGCAGCTCGCGCCCGTCGGGCGCGCCGAGGTCGCTGAATACCGCGCATTGAAACGCGAGCTCGACGAACTCGCGGGAAGGATCAACGGGGAGTTCGGCGACATCGACTGGGTGCCGCTGCGCTGGGTCAATCGGGCGGTGCCGCGCGCGGTCGTCGCCGGCCTCTGTCGGCTCGCCCGGGTGGGGCTCGTCACCCCGCTGCGCGACGGGATGAACCTCTTCGCCAAGGAATTCGTGGCCGCGCAAGACCCCGAGGATCCGGGCGTGCTCGTGCTTTCTTGCTTCGCGGGCGCCGCCTTCGAGCTCGAGGGAGCGGTCCTCGTCAATCCCCACGATCCGCAAGAGATCGCCGAAGCCCTCGCGAGCGCCCTCGCCATGCCGCTCGAGGAGCGCAAGGCGCGCCACGCGCGCGACCGCGCGGCGGTCGAACTCCGTTGCGCGCGCAGCTGGGCACAAGGCTTCTTGGCTGCGCTCGAGGCAGCGGCCGCCGCTCGCTTCGCCGCCGCCGCTTGAACGCCGTCCGCGGACGCGCCCGGCCTCCGCCTTTTCGGGACGGCGCCGCGGAGCGAAGACGCGCGAGCCGGGCCGCGCGCGACGGGATCGATCCGCGACGTCCGCGGCCCTCTCGCGCCACCACGGGGCCACGCCTGTCTCCTGCACGGACCCGAGGTGCACCGCGCGGGCGAGGCACGGTGCGCGGCGACACCGCTCCCCTGGCCGGCCGACGGTGCGGTACTGTCGGCGAATCCGCGAATATCGGCATTGTTTTGTTGGGGGCGCGCTCGTGGCCGTCGAGACCGAAACGCGCTTGACGCTGCACACGGCGTCGAGGAAAAAGGAAGGTGATCCAGGCTCTCGCACAACCCAGCTTCCCGAGAGCCGGGAGCAAATAATCAGGGCGTTCGTCTCGGCCGGCGAAAAGGGGGAGGAGCTGTCCGTGCCGATCAACTATGCGACGATCCGGCGCGTCTCGACCAGCGCGGCGGGCGAGGAGGCGGACGGGAGCAGCTACGAGCCGGTTTTCTCGCCCGACGGACGCAAGCTGGCTTTCGGGAGCCTGGCCTCGAACCTCGTACCCGATGACAACAACGGCACGGACGACGTCTTCGTCAAGGACTTGGCCACGGGGGCGATCGTCCGGGTGTCGACAAACGCCGCGGGCGGGGAGGCGAACGGCGGGAGCTCCGATCCGGTGTTCTCGCCCGACGGACGCAAGCTGGCTTTCGTGAGTTGGGCTTCGGATCTGGTGGCGCGCGATACGAACCGCGAAAGGGACGTTTTTCTCAAGGATCTCGCAACCGGCATGCTCGTGCGGGTTTCACTGAGCGCCGCGGGCATCCAGGCCAATGTCGAGAGTTACGATCCGGTTTTCTCGCCCGACGGGCGCAAGCTGGCGTTCGCGAGTTGGGCCTCGAACCTCGTGCCCGGCGACAGGAACGAACGCCCGGACATCTTCGTCGTCGAACTCGCTCAGGGAGGGCCGGGGAACGACGTGCTCGCGCCTCTGGTGCCGGGAGAGGAAGTCTTCGGCATGGAGGGCGACGATCGTTTCCTGGGATCGCCTCTCGCCGATCTGTTCCACCCCGGAACCGGCGCCGATCGGGCCGAGGGAGGAGCGGGGGACGACCGTTTCGTGCTCGGACCGCGCGCCGACGGCAAATGGTCGACCGCGGTGGCCACCAACGCTTTCATGCGGTCCACGAGCGGAACCGAGGACTCGGTGCGGCTCCGGGGCAAACACCAATATTGGGACATCCTCGACGGCGGCACCGGGCTGGACACGGTGACCGGGACGGCCGGCGCGGACGTCTTGCTGCTCGCGACTCAGGCTGCGCCCATCTTCGGCAACAACCGTAACCTGCCGCGTCTGACGCGGATCGAGACATTCGTGCTCGGCGCCGGCAACGACGTCCTCGACTTGACCTCGCTCGGTCTCACCTGTTACACGGATGTGACGGCCTCGGGCGAGGCCGGCAACGACACGCTGTGGGGAGGTGCCGGCGACGACGTCTTGCTAGGCGGTCCGGGACGAGACGTTCTCGTGGGCGGCCCCGGTGACGATGTGCTCGCCGGCAACCTCGGCGGCGGCGTTGGTGATCGTCGTGTAGACGTGTTCGGTATCGGCGACATCGCCGGCGCCGGGGTCGACACCGTCGTCGACTTCGAGCGCGGGGTCGACAAGATCCGGATCGTGGGCTTCCGCAAGACCAACATCGCGCAGCTTCTCGTCGAGCAGGTGGGACCCGACACGCGGATCACCGTCAGCGACGATCACACGGCCGTCCTGGTGCTCGAGAACGTCCTCGCCTCGAGCCTGACCAACAAAGATTTCGTCTTCGTCTTTTGACGGCTGCGCGGGAGCCGCGGGCGGACGGCGCGCGACGCGCGCTCGACGGCGCGCGCCCGGATCGGTCGACTTGCGGCTCTCGCAGGAACGGGTGGTGGGCGCGAGAGGGATCGAACCTCTGACCCCTACGATGTCAACGTAGTGCTCTACCGCTGAGCTACGCGCCCTTCGCTCCGGCAGGTAGGGGATTTCGCCCGCCTCCGCAAGGGGCGCCCGGCACCGAGCGAGCGCCGCCCGCTTTCCGAAAAAGCGCCCCACCGGTTGCCGCGCGCCGGAAGTCGTGCTTGGCTCGCTCGCGCTGTGCTCCGCCACGGGCGCGCATGGACGAGCGACTTCTACCCTTCGTCGAATTCGCCCCCGCTCCGGCCACCGAGCTGCCCGTCGTCGTCTCTTCGCCCCACAGCGGAACGGTCTATCCCCCGTCGCTTCTCGAGCTCCTGCGCCCGACGCGGGAAGAGCTGCGCCTTCTCGAAGACGGACCGTTGGACCAGATGGCCCGAGCGGGGGTGGCCGCCGGTGCCACGGCGCTGTGCGCCACCTTCGCGCGCGCCTGGATCGATCTCAACCGCGCTCCCGAAGAGCTCGACCCCGAACTCGTCGACGGCGAAATCCCCGGTTCGGTGGCGAGCGTGCGGGCGAAGGCGGGGCTCGGGCTGGTGCCGAGCCGCCTTTCCGGCCGAGCGCTGTATCGTCGCCGCCTCTCGACAGAGGAGATCGCGTATCGGCTGGCGCAAGGCTGGCGGCCGTATCACCTGCGGCTCGGCGAGCTCCTCGCCGCCAAGCGGCGGCGGTTCGGATCGGTGCTCTTGCTCGATCTGCACTCCATGCCGACGGAAGTGACCCTCGCTCGCGGCCGACGCGCGCTCGACGTGGCGATCGGCGACTGTCACCACCGTGCCTGCGCGGGCGATCTCGCGGCCGAAGTCGAGACCGCGTTGCTCGAAGCCGGCCTCCACGTCGCCCGCAACACGCCTTATGCGGGCGGCTACATCACCGAGCGCTGGGGTCGGCCCGCGGAAGGCGTGCACGCGCTGCAGCTCGAATTCCGCCGCTCGCTCTTCATGGACGAGCAGACGGGCCTGCCCACGACGGGGCTTTTCGCGCTCGCCGAGCTCTTCGCGAAGCTCGTTCTCCGGCTCGGTGTGCTGCTCGTGCCCGCGGTCCTGCGCGCCGCCGAATAGCCGGATGCCCGTGCGCGGCGGTTGCCGCTCGGGGAGCCTGTGCCTAGAGTCCGCCGGCCGTCGCGGTACCGGGAGAACCGTCGGTGTCGATCGTCGCCAAGAGCCTCTCGCGCATCAAACCTTCGCCCACGATCGCGGTCACCGATCTCGCGCGCCGACTCAAGGCCGAGGGTCGGGACATCATCGGGCTGGGTGCGGGCGAGCCGGATTTCGACACTCCCGATCACATCAAAGAGGCGGCGATCGCCGCCATTCGCCGCGGCGAGACCAAATACACCAACGTCGACGGGACACCCGAGCTCAAGGCGGCGATCGCCCGAAAGTTCAAGCGCGAGAACGGGCTCGATTACAGCCCGCAGCAGATCACGGTGGGCGCGGGCGGCAAGCAGGTCCTCTACAACGCCTTGATGGCGACGCTCGACCCCGGAGACGAGGTCGTCATTCCCGCTCCTTACTGGGTTTCGTATCCGGACATGGTCCTGCTCGCCGGTGGCGTGCCCGTCTTCGTGCCGTGTCCCGAGAACCGCGGCTTCAAACTCCGGCCCGAGGACCTCGATGCGGCGATCACGCCCCGGACCAAGTGGGTGATCCTGTGCTCGCCCTCCAATCCCACCGGCGCCGCCTACACGCGGGCGGAGCTCGCCGAACTCGCCGAGGTCCTGCTGCGCCATCCCCACGTCTGGGTGATGAGCGACGACATCTACGAACATCTCGTCTACGACGACTTCGAATTCGCCACCATCGCCCAAGTGGAACCCCGGCTCTATCCGCGGACGCTCACCGTGAACGGGGTATCGAAAGCCTACTGCATGACCGGTTGGCGCATCGGCTACGCCGGCGGCCCGGCCGAGCTCGTCAAGGCGATGGCCGTCGTCCAGTCGCAGAGCACCTCCAACCCCTGCTCGATCAGCCAAGCGGCGGCGGTGGCGGCGCTCGACGGCGATCAGAGCTTCATCGCCCGCAACAACGCGATCTTCAAAGAACGGCGCGATCTCGTCGTGCGCGAGCTCAACCGCGCACCGGGGCTGCGCTGCGCGAAACCCGAAGGGGCGTTTTACGTCTATCCGTCCTGCGCCGGTGTGATCGGCAAGCGCACACCCGAAGGCAGAGCGATCGAGACGAGCGAGGACTTCGCGCGCTATCTCCTGGAGAGCGTCGGGGTGGCGGTGGTGCACGGTTCCGCCTTCGGTCTCGATCCCTACTTCCGGATTTCCTACGCCACTGCCACGCCGGTGCTCGAGGAGGCGTGTCGACGGATCGTGCGCGCTTGCGAAGCGCTGAGGTGAAGGCGAGCCGAGCCATGAGTCCCCGTAAACCCGATCTCGCAGCGATCATCCGCCGGGTGCCCAATTTTCCCAAGCCGGGCATTCTTTTCTACGACATTTCCACCGTGCTGGCCGATCCGGTCTCGTGGCGGCTCGCGATCGACGAGATGGACCGGCTGGTGGACGGTTTTCATCCCGATCTCATCGCCGGGATCGAGTCCCGCGGTTTTCTGTTCGCTTCGGCGCTCGCCTACCGTTCGGGGCGCGGGCTGGTCATGGTCCGCAAGCTCGGCAAGCTGCCCGGTGCGGTCGTCAGTCATTCCTACGATCTCGAATACGGGTCGGATACGCTTCAGGTGAGCGAGGGGCTGATCCCACCGGGCTCCAAGGTGGTCCTCGTCGACGATCTGATCGCGACCGGCGGGACGGCGCGCGCGGCGGTTCAGCTGTTGACCAAAGTCGGGGCCGAGGTCGTGGGGGCCGCCTTCTTCATCGAACTCGAAGGCCTCGAGGGCATGAGCCGGCTCGGCGTACGCGGACGCGCGCTCCTCAAACTCTCCGGCTGAGCGCGCAGCCGACCCGGGCTCGATGCGGGCCTCAAGGGATGAACTGTTCCTTGAGGATCCGTTCCTCGAGATTGTGCTCGGGGTCGAACAACAGCCGGCACGCGATGGCGCGGTCCTCCCACACGTCCACGCGCACGACGTCGCGGAACTCGCTGAAATCCGCCACCGCGCTCACGGGCCGCTTCTCGGGATCGAGGACGCGGATGGTGAACCGCGTGCGCGAGGGCAGCAGCGCCCCGCGCCAGCGGCGGGGCCGAAACGGGCTGATCGGCGTGAGCGCCAGGAGATCGGCGCCCAAGGGGATGATCGGACCGTGCGCGGAGAGATTGTAGGCGGTGGAGCCCGCCGGGGTGGCGACGAGCACGCCGTCGCACACGAGTTGTTCGAGTCGGCAGATGCCGTCGATGTCGATCGCGAGCCAAGCGGCTTGGCGCGTCTCTCGGAAAACCGAGACCTCGTTGATGGCGAGACTCTCGTGCACCGCACCCCGCTGGTCGCGTGCTCGCATGCGCAAAGGATAGAGATCGACCCCGATCGCCGCGCAGATGCGTTCCTCGAGCCCTTCGATGGCGAAGCTGTTCAAGAGGAAGCCCACGGTGCCGAGGTTCATCCCGTAGATCGGGACCTTGCGGTCGAGGTGCGCGTGCAGCGTCTCGAGCATGAACCCGTCGCCGCCCAAGGGCACGAGAACCTCGGCCTCTTCCACGGGCACGGCACCGTAGCGGCGCTCGAGCTCCCGGCGCGCGCGTTGGGCCTCGGGCGTCTGGGCGGCGAGGAAGGACAGCTTCATCGAACCTCGATGCGGGCGACCGTCGCAGCGATCGCGGTCGGCCGCCCTTGCCAGCGGGGCTCGAGGGCACCATAGAGCCAAAGAGGCGAGCCGCGAAGCGAAGCTCGGCAGCGCCCGGGGGCGGGGAGGAGACCGCGATGATCGACCCCTTCGGCCGCGCGATCACCTACGTGCGGATCTCGGTGACCGATCGCTGCGACTTCCGCTGTGTGTACTGCATGGCGGAAAACATGACCTTCGTGCCCAAGGCCGAGCTCTTGACCCTCGAAGAGCTCGACCGGCTCGCTTCGGTGTTCGTCGATCTCGGCGTGCGCCGCATTCGACTCACGGGCGGCGAGCCTCTCGTCCGACGCAACGTGATGTGGCTCGTCGAACAGATCGGCCGGCACGTTCGCGAGGGGCGGCTCGACGAGCTCACGCTCACCACCAACGGCAGCCAGCTCGAACGTTTCGCCCAGGATCTCTACCGCTGCGGTGTGCGCCGCATCAATGTCTCGCTCGATACGCTCGATGCCCGCAAGTTCGAGGCGCTCACCCGCTGGGGTAAGTTCGAGAAAGTGATGGCGGGTATCGAGGCGGCCAAGGCGGCGGGGCTCGCGATCAAGATCAACTGCGTGGCCCTCAAAGGGGTCAACGAGGACGAGTTCGATCGATTGATCGCCTGGTGCGGCGAGGAAGGGTTCGATCTCACCCTCATCGAGACGATGCCGATGGGCGAGGTGGACGTCGACCGCACCGAGCATTATTTACCGCTGTCCCTGGTTCGGGCGCGTCTGGCGCAGCGTTGGACGCTCGAAGACATCGATTACAGGACCGGTGGGCCGGCTCGTTACGTGCGTGTCAAAGAAACCGGGGGACGGCTCGGCTTCATCACTCCCCTCTCGCACAATTTCTGCGAATCCTGCAACCGCGTCCGGGTCACCTGTACCGGCACGATGTACATGTGCCTGGGTCAGGAGGACAAAGCGGACTTGCGCACGCCGTTGCGGGCCTCGGAAGGCAACGAGCTCGTCCGTCGGGCGATCCTCGAAGGCATTTCGCGCAAGCCCAAAGGACACGATTTCGTCATCGACCGACGGCACAACCGGCCGGCGGTACGCCGGCACATGAGCGTCACCGGCGGCTGAACACGACCCCGGTCGCGCCTGTTTTCTCCACGACGTTGTTCGGCGCGACAAACGATCGGCCGGCACGAAGCGGCCGGTCGCGCGGACACGCGCTCAATCCCAAGTGATCTCGACGCGGCGGTTCTGCGCCTCGCGCACGCCGTCTGCGGTGGGAACGCGCGGACGGGTCTCGCCGTACCAGGCCAGGGTCATCGCCTCTTGCGGGACGCCGAGCTCGCGCAGCACCTGCGCCACCGCCCGCGCGCGCCGTTCCGACAGGCGCATGTTGTAGGCTTCGGGCCCGGAGCGGTCGGCGTGCCCGGCGAGATGCAGGCGGACCATGCGCCCCGCCTTGTACTCGGCCGCCACCTGTTCGAGGACCTGGCGTGCGGCGGGACTGATATCGGCACGGTCCCAGGCGAAGAAGACGAGATATTGGCGCGGAGCGCCCGGCAGGAGCGAGCGTTCGACCGCCGCGACGGCTTCTTCGAAACGCGCTTTGCAGGCACTCGCGCCGGCCTGATCGCCCGCTTCCGTACGCTCGAGCCAACAATCGTAGGCGACCTGGGCCTTGGCCGCATCGGCGGGTGCGGTCCGCCGCCCGTTGGCGTCGAGCGCGGCCAAGAGGCGGGCGCGGGCGGCATCGAGCTCGGCCGCGCCACCCGCCGGCAGACGTCGCAAGGCGGTTTGATCGGGCTGGACGTTCTGGCCCTTGGCGGAGGCTACCGCCTTGCGACCGAAATGGACACGATCGACGAGATCGAAGCGCGCGCCGGCTTGCTCGTACAGATCGAGATAGCCCACGCGAAGGCCCTGAACGAAGGGGGGACCTTGCGGTTCCATGGTCCGCACGGCCGGCAACTCGACGTAGAGGAGATTGGCGTCGTCGAGCAGCACGGGCTCGACGGCGGCCATCTTGTTCTCGGGCGGGACGCATCCCGCGACGCCGAAAAGAAGGCCGACAAGAAGAGCGACGCGGCTGCTCGCGAGCATCTCGAAGGGTCCCCAAGGATCGTTGTGGCGCCCGATCTGCCCCGCCGGGAGGCCGACGGATCGGCCGCTTACGAGCGAAGCGTTCCGATGACAAGGCAACAGAGAATGCAGCGCAAGCCGGATCCCGGCGTACGAGGCGCAACCCTCGGGCGCTGTTGCGGGTTACCAACGCTCGCGCTCGGAACCTCAGCGGGAGGCGGCCGGGCCGAGGCCCCCGGTTCCCACCGCGCCGGCGAACGCTTCGAGCCGTCGGCGCAGTTCTTCCAAGAGCTCTCGATCGGGTCCGGCGCGCTCGGCGGCAGCGGCGAGCGCGGCGAGCTCGGTCGCTCCGAGATTCGCGGAGGCGCCTTTGAGCGCGTGCGCGGCGCGTCGCCAAGCCTCTCGGTCTTCGAGACTGTCGGCCATGCGGGCGAGGTAGTCCGTGGCCGTCTCGAGGAACAGGCCGACGAGCTCGCGCTCGAGGGCGGGATCGCCCCGGGTGAACTCGTCGAGACGCGCGCGGTCGAGAACGGAGGAGGCGGACATCGGGGACTCCGTGACGAAGAGCGGGTGATCACCTTCGACGAGACGTTTCACAGCCGCGACCAGGCGGCCGAGCGAGATCGGCTTGGCGAGGAATCCCGTCGCCACCGAGCCCTGCACCTCTCGCTCGACGAGCGGGCGGTCGAAGGCGTCGCCGAACAGGAGAACGGGCACGGGGGCGGGGGCGGCGGCGAGGTGACGGGCGAGCGTGGGGCCCGCCATATCCGGCAAGCGCACGGCGACGAGCGCAGCGGCGAAGCGCGTGCGCGCGCGCAGCACCAGGGCTTCGGTCCCACTGGCCGCGAGCGCGACCCGATAGCCCAGCCGGCCCAAGACCATCCGGATGAGGCCCCGGCTCAGAGCGGGATCGCCTGCGATCAGAAGACTTCGCGGCGGCGGACCCGGGCTCGGCTCCATGCTCACTCGTTAAAGTTGATAACTAGGGACATGTGTTCTCCTTCAACGTGAAATCCGTCAAGAGCGCCTCGGATCGGCACGCCAGACGGTGCCGAGCGACGGTTGCGATCCTTTCGCCCAGGGTCGAAACTCGTCTCGTTCCCGTGCACGCGGAGGTCCGATGTCGCAGCTCCTCGATCCCCACGCTGCCCTGATCGCGACCATGGTCCTGGTCGCCGCCGCGGACGAGGGAACGATCTCCGATGCCGAGATCGAGACCATGACCCGGCTGGTCGCGAACCTGCCCGCGTTCGCCGCTTTCGACCGCGCGCGGATCGGGGAAATCGGCCGAGGCTGCGCGGAGCTGCTCGCGCGCGAGGACGGGCTCGAGATCGCGCTCGCCCGGATCGCGCAGGCGCTCCCCGCGCCTCTGCGGGAGACGGCTTACGCACTCGCCTGTGACGTGGCGGCGGCCGACCAAGAGGCGAGCCAGGACGAACTGCGGCTGTTGGCTCTTCTGCGCGAGCGCTTCGAGCTCGATCCCTTGGTCGCGGCGGCGATCGAGCGCGCGGCGCGGGCGCGTCATCGCCGCGTGTGAGGGTTTCGATGCCGCACGCGGCCGCGAGCTTCCCGAGCGACGACATCGTCCTTTCGCCGCGGCGCATGGCCGAGGCGGATGCGGCCACCATCCGAGCCGGGACGCCGGGGATCGAGCTCATGGAGCGCGCCGGTCGCGCGGTGGTGCGGGCGATCACGGCGCGCTACGCGCCTCGGCCGGTGGTCGTCTTGGCGGGCCCCGGCAACAACGGCGGCGACGGCTGGGTGGTCGCGCGCCGGCTCGCGAGCCTGGGCTGGCCGGTGCAGGTCGCGAGCCTCCTCGATCCCGCACGTCTGAAGGGCGATGCCGCGCGCGCATACGCGCGATGCAGAGAAGAACGACCCGAAATCCCGGTTCGCATCGGAGAGCTTCCGGACTTTCCCGCCGAGGCGCTGCTCGTGGACGCGCTGTTCGGCACCGGCCTCGATCGTCCGCTCGAGCAGCCGGCCGCATCCTGGGTCGAACGAGCGCACGCCCATCAGGGGCCCGTGGTCGCGGTCGACGTCCCTTCGGGTGTGCACGGCGGCACGGGAGCGGTGCTCGGCTGTGCGGTCGCGGCTTCGCTCACGGTGACGTTCTGCCGTCCGAAGCCGGGTCATCTCTTGCTGCCCGGTCGCGATCTCGCGGGCGAGCTCCTGATCGCCGACATCGGGATTCCGGATGCGATCGTGGCTTCGGTCGACGAGGGACTGCGCCGCAACGATCCGCGCTGGTGGTGGCCGCTGATCCCCCGGCGCGGGAGCGATTCGCACAAATACCGTTTCGGCCACGCCGTCGTCGTGGGCGGACCTCCGCACGCCACGGGCGCCACGCGTCTGGCCGCCCGATCGGCGCTGCGGGTGGGAGCCGGCCTCGTCAGCGTCGCCGCATCTCCGGCCTCGTTGCCGACCTATGCGGCCGCGCTCACCACGGTGATGACCAAGCCTTGCGCCGATCCGGCGGCGCTCGCGCGGTTGCTCGAAGATCCGCGGTTCAATGCTTGGTTGATCGGTCCCGCCGCCGGAACCGAGGAGCCCACCCGCGAAAGCGTGTCGTTGCTCGCCCGTTCGGGTCGGCCGCTCGTGCTCGATGCGGACGCGCTCACCGCCTTCGCCGGCGATCGCGCGAGATTGCTTTCCGTGCTCCACGCGCGCTGCGTGCTCACTCCCCACGACGGCGAATATCGACGCTTGTTCGCGCACGAAGGCGACCGCCTCGCGCGGGCGCGCGCCGCCGCGGCGGAAAGCGGAGCCGTCGTCTTGCTCAAAGGCGCCGACACCGTCGTCGCCGCGCCCGACGGTCGGGCGGCGATCCTGCCCTGGGCGCCGCCCGCGCTCGCCACCGCCGGGACCGGGGACGTGCTCGCCGGGATCGTGCTGGGGCTGCTCGCTCAAGGGGTGCCGTCCTTCGAAGCGGCCGCGGCCGCGGCCTGGTTGCACGCCCGCGCCGGCGCGCTCGCGGGATCCGGTCTGATCGCCGAGGACCTGCCGGAACTCGTCCCGGAAGCTCTGGATTGCGCCGAGCGGGCGAGCGCGGGATCGTGATCCGTCGAGCACGCGCACGCGCTCGTGGAGATCCGTCCCGAGTGCAGCCGACTTTCGGTGGTGGGTCCGTTCTGGTTGAATGAAGAAAAAATCGCCGCGGCCCGTTGCCGCGATCGGATATCGATACCGAGACGATGAGCCGCGATACAGTATTTCTTCCTAAAACTCGCGCCGCTGCTTCTAAGTCGCGACACCGGGTCGGAGCCGCCCGGAAAGACGCGCGGCGCCCGCCGCCACTTTCCGTCCGTGCCAGCTGAATTCCGCCGCGAGCTCGCGGCTCTGCTCGAGACCACGAGCGAGGCCGGGCTCCTGCTGCGGGGGGGACCCTCGCTGCGTCCGGCGCCCGAGGTCGTAGCTATCAACCGGAAGTTGCTCGAGCTCCTCGGGCAGGAGGCGAGCGCGGTCGCCGGGCGCTCGCTGCGCCGGCTCCTCGATCCTGCGCAACCGCGCGAGCGGCTGGTTCGGCTGTTCGCGGCGATCGCGGCGCGCGAGGCTTTCGAAGGGTCCCTCGCGTTGGCGAGCGCTCGCGAAGGGCCCCTCGAGGTCCACGCACGCCTGGTCCATCTGCCGGGCATCGAAGACCTGAGCGTGCTGTGGTTCGAAACCCCGGGCGATCCGGTCGCCCGCCTCGTCCGCGGCCTGGAACCCTGGAAGGGGCTCGCGCGGGACGGCTGTTATCTTCTCGTCGTGGGCGACGATCTGCAGCTCCGGCTCGTGTGGGCCGAAGCCTCGTTTTATGCCGCCTGTGGTCGTTCCGAAGGCGATCCCGCGCTCGCCGGCGGTCCTACGGGCCTCGCTCGCCTTCCCGACCGCGCGCTCGTGCGCGCGCGGCTGCAGCGGCTGCTCTCCGGTCAGGACTCCACGGTCGAGTACTCGATCGCCACCGCCGCGGGCGAGATCCGCCGCGTTCGCGACTCCGCCCGCCCCGTGCGCGATGCCGAAGGCACCGTGCGGATGATCGTCGGGGTGTTGGGCGAAGCGACCGAAGAACGGCGAAGCGCCCGCGAGCGAAGCCTCGCCGAGCGCGCCGCCGGGGTCCTCGCCCGACATCTTCACGAGCTCGTCTGTCTGGTCGACGCACAGGGAAGGTTGCTGTGGGCCTCGGCCGCACCGGCCACGGAGTTCGCCGACATCGTCCGCAAGCCTCTGCCCCATGCGATGGAGCTCGTTCTCGCACCGCGCGATCACGACCTCTGGCTCGAGCTCGTGGACGAGGCGCTCGCGACGCGCGAGAGCGTCGTCGGCCGGCTCACCGCCCACACGCCCCGCGCGCGGCTGCGCATCGAGGCGAGCCTGACGCCGATCTCCCCCGAGCTCGTGATCGCCGTCCTGCGACCCGAGGGCCTCGTGCCGCCTCGCACCGAGGGCGCGGCAGCGCTCGCCCCTCCTTTCGAACCCGGTGCACCTTCCGGAGCCGAGGCGGCACCGGCTGCGGGTCCGGTCGAAGCGGCGGCCCCCGTCGTCGGCCCGCCGGTTTCCGAGCTCGCGCTCCTCGATGCGGTCGCCGTCGCGCTCGTGGGTCTCGAGCGCGGCGGGACGATCGGTTTCGTCAACCGGGCCGCGGAGCGACTGTTCGGGCGCGATCGTTCGGCGCTGCTGGGGCGGCCCTTCGAGGAGCTCGTGATCGGCGAGGAGCCTTCGACGCTCGCGCGTCTTCTTCTCGAAGAGCTGCCGCGCACGGGAGCGGTGCGCGAGCTGCGGGGCCGGCGGGCGAGCGGGGAGCCGGTCCTTCTCGAGGTCGAAGCGAGGCCTCTCGCGGCCGCCGACGTGGCGGTGCTCCTCACCCTGCGCGATGCGACGCTTTCGCGTTACACCGAGGAGACGCTGCGGACGCTCGCCTACCTCGATCCGCTCACCGGCCTTCCCAACCGTCTGTTGTTCAACGACCGGCTCTCGCAAGCGATCGAGCGGGCCCGTCGAGCCGGGCAACTCCTGGCGGTGATGATCGTCGACCTCGACCGCTTCAAGCTCGTCAACGATTCCCTCGGTCTCGAACGCGGCGATCAGCTCTTGAAGGCCGTGGGCGAGCGGCTGCGCGGCGCTTTGCGGCGCAGCGACACGGTGGCGCGTCTGGCGAGCGATCGTTATCTCGTGCTCGTCACCGGGCTCGCGGGCACCGACCCGATCGTCAAGATCGCGCACAAGCTCTTGCACGCCTTGGAACCGCCTTTCACCGTCGACGGCCACGAGCTCACCGTCACGGCGGGGATCGGCATCGCCGTCTTCCCGCACGACGGGGAAGACGCGAGCACCCTCGTCAAGAACGCGGATACCGCTCTCGGGCGAGCCAAGGAGCTCGGCCGCGGCCACGTACAGTTCTACACCAACGACATGAACGCGCAGGCCTTCGAGCGGCTGATGCTCGAGAACCGACTGCGCAGGGCCCTCGAGAACGGCGAACTCGTCGTTTATTACCAACCGCAGATATCGTTGCGCACGGGCCGCGTGGTCGGGGTGGAAGCGCTCGTGCGGTGGTTCCATCCCGAGCTCGGCCTGGTTCCCCCGGGCGAGTTCATCCCCTTGGCCGAGGAGACCGGCCTCATCCTGCCCATCGGCTATTGGGCGATGGAGACCGCTTGTCTGCAGGTGCGGCGCTGGCAGGAGGAACTCGAGCGGCCGGACCTACGGTTGGGGGTGAACCTCTCCGCGCGCCAGTTCCAGCACCCCGAGCTGCCCGAGAAGATCCGGGCGATCCTCGAGCGCACGGGCTTTCCGGCGCGCTGCCTGGAGCTCGAGCTCACCGAGAGCGTGGTCATGCGGGAGGCCGGCGAGTCCCAGAAGCGGATGCGCGCCCTGACCCTTCTGGGCGTCGCACTCGCGATCGACGATTTCGGCACGGGGTACAGTTCGCTCGCCTATCTGCGCTCTTTTCCGATCCGCTCGCTCAAGATCGACCGCTCCTTCGTGCAGGACCTCGACCGCGACCCGTCGAGTGCGACGATCGTGCAAGCGATCGTCGCGCTCGGCGTCTCCCTCGGGCTCAACGTCGTCGCCGAGGGCGTCGAAACCGCCCAACAGCTGCGCCTGCTGCGGCGCATGGGCTGCCAGGAGATGCAAGGGTTCTTCGCGAGCCGCGCCTTGCCGGCCGATCAGCTCCTGCCGATCCTCCGGCACGGTCGCATCGAGGGCGAAGAGTTCTCAATCGCGGACGAGGGGTGAAGGCGGGGGCGTCGTGCGCGCGTCTCCGCTCGGCGGTAGCGGGTGACAACGACCGATCGAATCGGGCGCGCAGATGCTCGTCCCGTCGATCCAACGGGCGCCGGCGAGTTCGGCGTGCAGGAGATCGGCACCTTCGAGGTTGGCGCCGGTGAGATCGGCATCGCGAAGGTCCGCCCGGAACAGCCGCGCGCGGCGGAGGTCGGTCTGCTTGAGCGAGGCCCCGCGCAGATCGGCGTTGGTGAAATCGGCGCCCACGAGATCCGAACGATCGAAAATCACCCCGCGCAAATCGGCGGAGATGAAGCGGGCTCGTCGTCCGTCCACGCCCACGAGCCGGGCACCGCGCAGCTGCGCGCGCTGAAACCAGGCATCGGTGATCCGCGCACCGGAAAGATCGACCCCCTCGAGGGCGGCACCGTCGAGCCGACAACGTCGCCAGTCGACCCCCGGTGCGGCGAGGTCGGTGCAAGCCCCGTGCGCCGGGGCGGTCGCGGTCCACAAGACGCACAGGGCGGTCAAGAACGCCCGCGCCGGTCGGAGGGGATCGCCGGCGACGACCGGCGAAGCGGCGAAAAGGGTGCTCATGGCAGGGGCGAAATGGCGGCTCTGCCCGGCTCTTGTCTAGGTCTGTTCGGCGCCCGGACCGAACACATCGGGAAACGTGGCGGCGAGAGCCTCGTCCACCTCCGCCATCGCGAACGGAAAGCCGAGCGCGCGCAGCGAGGTGACCGGGTAATCGGCCAGGCCGCAGGGAACGATCCCGCTGAAATGTTCGAGGTCCGGTGCGACGTTGAGGGACAGGCCGTGATAGCTCACCCAGCGCCGCACGCGCACGCCCACGGCTGCGATCTTGGCCTCCCGGCCGTCGGGGAGATCCACCCACACCCCGATCCGACCCGAACAGCGCTTGGCCTCGACCCCGAGCCGGGCGAGGGCGCGGATGACCCATTCCTCGAGCCGCCGGACGTGGCCTCGGAGATCGCAGCCGCGCGCCAGAAGGTCGAGCATGACGTAAGCGACGCGCTGGCCCGGCCCGTGATAGGTGAAGCGGCCGCCCCGGCCCGTCTTGAAGACGGGAAAACGATGCGGGTCCAACAGTTCGGCCGGGTCGGCGCTCGTGCCGGCGGTATAAAGGGGCGGGTGCTCGAGCAGCCAGACGAGCTCCGCCGCGGTACCGGCGCGGATGGCCGCGACTCGCTCCTCCATGGCCGCCACGGCCTCGGGATAGTCGACGAGGCCGGGGGAGATGCGCCACTCCGGCGCCCTCCGTTCCATCTTGCCTGCGGCCGCCCCTTGCGCTAATGGCCCGCGCACGCCAGATACCTCATGGCGCCCTCATAGTGCGGTCGTGGCGGAATTGGTAGACGCGCCAGCTTGAGGGGCTGGTGGCCTTCGGGCCGTGGAAGTTCGAGTCTTCTCGACCGCACCATCCGACCCGCGCAGCGGGCCCCGTTCGAATCCGGATCACAGCGCATGAGCGAGGACCGGCTGCGCCTGGACGCGCTCGACTACCATCGAAGCCCGGTTCCTGGCAAACTCGCCGTCGTCGCGAGCAAGCCGCTCGCTACCCAGCGCGACCTTTCCCTCGCCTATTCTCCGGGCGTGGCCGCGGCCTGCGAGGCCATCGCGGGCGATCCCGGCGCGGCCGCCGAGCTCACCGCACGCGCCAATCTCGTCGCCGTGGTGACCAACGGCACCGCGGTGCTCGGTCTGGGCGCCGTGGGCCCCCTCGCCGCCAAGCCGGTGATGGAGGGCAAAGCCGTCCTGTTCAAGAAATTCGCCGGCATAGACGCCTTCGACATCGAGGTCGACGCGCGCGACGTCGATCGTTTCGTCGAGATCGTGGCCGCGCTCGAGCCCACCTTCGGAGCCATCAATCTCGAGGACATCAAGGCGCCGGAGTGCTTCGAGATCGAGCGCCGGCTGCAAGAGCGGATGCGCATCCCGGTATTCCACGACGACCAGCACGGAACCGCCATCATCGTCGCCGCGGCTCTTCTCAACGCGCTCGAGCTCGTGGGCAAGCGGCTGGAAGACATCCGCCTGGTGACGAGCGGGGCCGGTGCGGCCGCGCTCGCCTGCCTCGAGCTCCTCGCCAAGCTGGGCCTGAGACGCGAGCAGGTGATCGCGACCGATATCGAAGGCGTGGTCTACGAAGGTCGCGAGCGCCTCATGGATCCTTGGAAGGCGCGCTGGGCCGCGCGCACCGAGCACCGCACCCTCGCGCAGGCGATCCGGGGCGCCGATGTACTCCTCGGGCTGTCTGCTCCGCGGGTGGTGACGCCGGAAATGGTGGCGAGCATGGCGGACAAGCCCATCGTCTTCGCCCTCGCCAACCCCGTCCCCGAGATCATGCCGGAAGATGTCAAGGCGGTCCGGCCGGATGCCATCGTCGCTACAGGGAGGAGCGACTATCCCAATCAGGTCAACAACGTCCTGTGCTTTCCCTTCATCTTCCGCGGCGCACTCGACGTCGGCGCCACGCGCATCGACGAGGCGATGCGGATCGCCTGCGTGCACGCGCTAGCGCGGCTCGCCCGCGAGCCCACGCCCGAGACGGTGACCGCTGCGTACGGCCAAGAGCAGCTTGCCTTCGGGCCCGATTATCTGATCCCCAAGCCTTTCGATCCGCGGCTGATCGTCGAATTGCCGGTAGCGGTGGCCGAAGCGGCGATGAAAAGCGGGGTCGCCACTCGCCCGATTCGGGATCTCGCCGGCTATCGTGCGCGGCTGCAGGAGCGCGCCTACAAATCCGGTTTTCTCATGCGTCCGCTTTTCGAGCGGGCGCGCGCCCATCCGCAGCGCTTGGTGTACACGGACGGCGAAGAGGAGCGGGTGCTGCGCGCCGTTCAAGTGGTGGTCGAAGAGGGCCTCGCGCGGCCCATTCTCATCGGCCGGCCGGAGGTCGTCGCCAATCGGATCCGTCGCTTCGGCCTGCGCTTGGAGCCGGGCCGCGATTTCGAGCTCTGCAATCCGGACAGCGATCCGCGGTACAACGACTACGTCGCTTTCTACCAAAAGCGCATGGGCCGCTCGGGCGTGACGCCCGAGGTGGCCCGCGAGGTGGTACGGACGCGTCGGACAGTGATCGCCGCGATCATGGTCGCGCGCGGCGAGGCCGATGCGATGCTCGCCGGGCCGGTCGGACGCTTCCTCGCGCATCTGCGCCACGTCCTCGACGTGCTCGGCTTGCGGCCCGAGATGCGCGAGGCCTCTGCCGTGCACGGGCTCGTGCTCGATCGCGGCGGGCTTTTCATCGCCGACACCTCGGTCTCCGAGGATCCTTCCCCCGAACAGATCGCGTCGACGGCCGTACACGCTGCCGAGATCGTGCGCGGTTTCGGCCTCGTGCCCAAAGTGGCGCTCGTCTCGCACAGCAATTTCGGCTCGCGCGATACGGCTTCGGCGCGCAAGATGCGCGAGGCTCTCGCCATCTTGCGCCGGATCGCCCCCGAACTCGAGGTCGACGGCGAGATGCAGGCGGACACCGCCCTCTCCGAGACGATCCGCAGGCGGTTGTTGCCGGATTCGACGCTTTCCGGCGAAGCCAATCTGTTGATCATGCCGAGCCTGGATGCGGCTTCGGCGGCTTACAACCTGGTCAAGGCCGTCACCGAAGCGGTCACGATCGGGCCGATCCTGATCGGACCGCGCATGCCCGCGCACATCCTCAACGCTTCGGTCACGGCGCGCGGCATCGTCAACATGAGCGCGGTCGCCTGTGTCGACGCGCTCGCGCGCAAGCAGGCCGAGGGCGCGTGAGCGAGACGCCGGCCACGCGCGAACGCTCGGAGGAAGCGGCGCCGGCGCCGCCGCTCGGCCTCAGCGAGGCGCTCGTCCTCGAGGTCAAGGAGGCTCTCGCGGCCGCGGCCGCGGACCTCGCGGCGGGGCTTTGTGCGCCGCTGCATCCGGCCGATCTCGCCGATCTGCTCGAGCAGTTGGACGCGGAAGAGCGCGTCGGGCTCGTGCGCGCCCTCGGCGAACAGCTGCCGGCGGATACGCTGGGTTATCTCGATTCGGAAGTCCGGGCCGCGCTCGTCGCCGAGCTCGGTCCCGAAGCTGCGGCGCGGATCGTCGCCCGTCTCGAGACGGACGACGCGGTGGATCTGCTCTCCGATCTCGACCCGGCGCTGCAGCGGGCGATCCTCCAAGCCCTGCCTCTGTCGGAACGCGCCTTCGTCGAGCAGGGCCTGGCTTTTCCGGAATATTCGGCCGGCCGGCTCATGCAGCGCGAGTTCGTGGCGCTGCCCGATTACTGGACGGTGGGCCAAGCGATCGATTTCCTGCGCGCGCACGAGGATCTACCCGACGACTTTTACGAGCTGTTCATCGTCGACGTCCGGTTCCGACCTGTGGGGGCGGTTCCGCTCTCGCGGCTCGTGCGCAGCAAGCGCGAAGTGCCGCTCCGCTCGCTGACCATGAAGCAGTTGCATCTGGTCCCCGCCGATATGGACCAGGAGCAGGTGGCCTTTCTGTTCAAGCAGTACGGTCTCGTCTCGGCTCCGGTGGTGAGCCCGGAAGGACGCCTTCTCGGCATGATCACCGTCGACGACGTGGTCGACGTGATCGACGAGGAGGCCGAAGACGACCTCCTGAAGCTCGGCGGGGTGTCGGAAACCGACGTCTTCGCGAGCCCGCTCGCCACGGCGCGCCGGCGCGTGCCCTGGCTGCTCGTGAGCATGATCTCGGCGACGCTCGGCGCCACCGTGATCGACACCTTCGGCGCCTCGATCGAGAAACTCGTGGCGCTCGCCGTGCTCATGCCGATCAGCGCCGCGCTCGGGGGCAACGCCGGCGTTCAGACGCTCGCCGTGGTCGTGCGCGCGCTCGCGGTCAAAGAGCTCACCCGGGCGAACGCCTGGAAGGTGCTCGGCAAGGAGCTGGCGGTGGGGGCCCTCAACGGGACCGCGATCATGGTCGTGGCCTTCGCTTTGACCCTCGTCTGGTTCGGCCTTCTCGACCTCGCGATCGTCTTCAGTCTTTCGATCCTGTGCACGATCACGATCGCGGCGCTCATCGGCGTCACCGTCCCGCTTTTGCTCGATCGCTTCGGCTTCGATCCGGCGATCGCCTCCTCGGTCTTCGTGACCCCGACGATCGACGCCATCGGCTTTTTCACCTTCCTCTCGCTCGCGACTTTCTGGCTCTTGTGAAGATGCGTCCCGGTCGGCCGCGGCGCGCCGGGGAAGAAGGCGGAGCGCACTCGTCCGGGCCGCGAGTTCGCGGGCGGCGCCGTGCCAAGGATCGAAGACGAAGCGCACCTCGCTGCGCCCCGCCGGCACGACCACCGCCCGGAAGAGGAGATTGGCCCGCAGGATCCGCGCGGGCGCGCCGTTGACGGTCGCGAACCACCAGGGATGCCAGGGGTCGTGCAGCACCAACACGCCCCCGTCCGGAGCGTCGGCTTCGATTCGGACGAAGGCGTTGCTGCGGACGAGGAAGCGAGCGGTTCCGGGGCGTGCCGGCCGCGACGGCGTCCATCCCGGATCTTCCTCCAACAGAACGGTGGTCCGGAAGTCGACCTCCGGTGGAATGCCGGAGGCGAGGAGCGTCTCGAAGCGGACGAGCGACCAGTCGGACGCGAGCAGCAGCCGCGGCAGTGCGCGCTCGTTTTCGTAGACGAAGGCGGAAGCGGTGCGGGCGCGCAACGGGAGCGGATCGGCCGAGAGCCGGGGGTCGAGCGTTTCGATCGGCACCGGCGTCGCGATCCACCTGAGACCCAGAAGATCCGCGAGCAGCGAGCGCCAGGAAGGGAAGGCGGTGGTGAAGCGTCGCTGATCGACCGTGGCGATGGTGTCCTCTGCGCCCACCGCCGCGACGTAATGCGCGGGCCGCAGCGGATTGTGGCCGAGGGTGTGCTCGAGGCCGCGGACGAGAGGTGCGTTCGGCCAGGGGTAGCCGAGACCGACGAGCTCGACGCGGGGTGCGTGCTCGGGCGGTTCTCGGCGCGCGAGCTCGGCGATGACGTCGAGTGTGGGCTCGCGCGCGCCGGGATCGAGAACCGACCAGTCCACCTCGCCTCGAACGGGCAGTCCCGTGGCTCCGTTCGGCCCGTTGTTGCGGGCGAGATCGAGCACCGCGAACAGCACGAGCGCCCAAGCGACCAGAAGGCGGCGTTCGGGAACCGCGCGCGCGAGACCGACCAACAGGACCGCGGCGCATGCGAACCACAAAACCGCTTCCAGGAGAGCCGGTGCGGCTTGCCCGAGACGACCGCGGAACGAGGCGAGGACCGCCGCACCCCCCAGACCCGCGAGCGCACACACCACGCCCGCAGCCCAACCGCTCGGTCGCGGATCGTCCAACATCCGGTTCAGAGCGCTCGCGGCCGAAAGCGCGAGCGCGAAGGTGAGGAGAAAGGTGGCATCGGCCGGGCGCCGGAAGAGCTGTACGCCGGGAAGCCAGCGCCAGGCGAACTCGAAGAACGGCGTGTATCGGCCCAGAGCGTAAAGAAGCGCGACGGAGGCGGCGAGGAGGAAGAAGCGGCTCTCCGGCCCGGCCGCGCGGGAGGACCCGGCCGCCACCAACACAAGGAAGCTCGCGGCTCCCAGATAAAGCACGCCCATGTTCTGCGCCAAAAAGAGATCCGTATCCGGCCAGGCGAAAGAAGGTGGCCCCCAGAAATCGGCCATCGGGCCACCGGACCCGAACAGATGCGGTGTCAGAAAAGTGAACAGGAGGGCGGGATGGAGCGAGCCGCGGTGCGCTCCTTGCAAGTCGATGGCGGGGCGGTTCGAGCGCGCGGTCTCGAGAGCGGTGAAAAGAAGCGGGACAGCCGCCGCGACGACCGCGAGAGTGGCGGCGAGGCTCAACGGCAGGAACGAACGGCGGATCGACGCCAGCCGGTCCGGGGCTCCGAACCAGCGCCAGGCGACGAAGGCCGAGGCGAGATAGGCACCGAGAAGAGCTACTTGGTCGCGACCCGCGAGCAACAGGGCGAAAAGCGCCCCGCTTGCGCAAGCGGCGCGCCAGGACGCGCGCGCGATCGTGCGGTCGAGGGCGAACAGCAGCCAGGGCAGGACGGCGAGCGAGTGCAGCTGACCCACGTGTTGGAGGCGCCAGGCCACCGAGCCGCCGGCCACGAAAAGAAGACCTCCGAAGAGAGCCGCGGGCGCGCGCAGCCCGCGATCGATCGACCACAAGGTCACCCCTGCGCCACCCAGAAGGGGCAGGGCGAGGACGGCGACGTCGAAGGAGCGCGGGTCGGGGTCGGGCAACAGCGCGGCCAGAGCGAGAAAGTAGGGAGAAAACAGAAAGGATTGCGGATCCGCGACGTGCGCGAGGCCGGAGAACAGATGCGGCATCCAAAGAGGGCTCTCGCCCGTGGCCAGACAACGAGCGAGGAAACGGAAATGCGGCCAGAACTGAGACTTGGCGTCCCAGGGAACGGTGACCGCGCCCGTGAGCCAGGGCCGAGCGTACCACAGCCAGCCGAGCAGAAGACCCGCGCAGGCGAGAACGGCCTCGCGGTGCGGAAACGCAGCGACCTGCCGGGGGCCTTCACGGGTACGGGAGCGGAGCGCCACGGACGGTACGGGAGCTGTCGCGAAGCGACGGCACGCACCAAACTCTCGCGCAGAGGAGTTCGGGAGGGAAGACCTCGGCGATGGCAGCGGAGACGACCGTGGAGACCGAGCGCTATCCCCGGCCGCTCGTTCTCTTGCACTGGGTGATGGCCGTTCTGATCCTGGCGACCATCCCGATCGGCTATCGAATGAGCGATCTCGACCCGGGGCCCGTGCAGGACGCGCTCTACCACCTGCACCGCTCGATCGGTGTGACGGTGCTCGCGCTCGCCCTCGTTCGGCTCGTGGTGCGGCGCCTGTGGGGCGCGCCGCCTCCGCACCCGGCACTCGCCGGCTGGCAGCGCGCGCTTTCGGTGTCGGTGCATCGTCTTCTCTATGTGCTCTTCTTCCTCGTGCCGATCCTGGGCTGGGCGGGGACGTCCGCCTTCGGCGCGCCGATCCTGGTGTGGGGGTTCTTCGAATTGCCTCCGATCATGCCCAGGCACGAGACGCTGTCCGAGATCTTGCTCGGTGCTCACGGCTTGTTCGCCTCGACGCTCGTCGGTCTCGTGCTCCTGCACGTCGCGGGAGCGCTCTATCACGCGCTCGTGCGACGGGACGGGGTCGTGGAACGGATGCTGTTCGGCCGCGGCGGCTGAAGCCCCGGCTCGCCTGGTCGGGGCGCGACGAGCGCGCTATCTCCGCCCGGGACCACGACAATCGATCTCCTCGGCGCATGAGCATCGCACCCCGAGACCTCGGGATCGCGCAGGCGGAGGTTCGTCCGGAACGCACCCCCGCCGGGCTCGAGGATCTGGCCGAGCTCCGGCGGCGTCGGATGCTCGTGCTCGCACTCAACCTCGTCACTTGTGCGGCTTTCGCTTGGCTCGCGGCGGAAGTCCTCGGCGCCGGCGGCTGGAGCCTCGTCGACGTCGGGATTTTCGCGTGTTTTCTCGTGGGCTTGCCGTGGAGCGTGCTCGGCTTCTGGAACGCCGCGATCGGCTTTTGGCTCTTGCACGGTGTCCGGGACGGGCTTGCGCGAGTGGCGCCTTTCGCGGCCGCGGCCGATCGCGAAGATCCCTTGCGCGTGCGCTGCGCGGTGTTGATGTTCCTGCGCAACGAAGACCCGCGACGGGCCTTCGCGCGGCTGCGCACGATCAAGGCGAGCATCGACGCGACGGGCCAAGGGCACGCCTTCGATTACTTCGTTCTTTCGGACACGAGCGATCCCGCGATCGCCGGTCGCGAAGAGGAGGAATTCGCGCGCTGGGTCGCGGAAGCGGGCGAACCCGGGCGCATCGTCTATCGCCGCAGAGAACGCAACATCGGCTTCAAGGCGGGCAATTTGCGCGACTTCTGCCGGCGCTGGGGGACGGCCTACGAGCTCATGCTGCCCTTGGACGCCGACAGCCTGATGAGCGGACGGACGGTCCTGCGCCTGGCGCGGATCATGCAAGCCTATCCGCGCATCGGCATCCTGCAGAGCCTGGTCGTGGGCATGCCCTCGGCGAGCCTCTTCGCCCGCGTCTTCCAGTTCGGCATGCGCGCCGGCATGCGCACCTACACCATGGGCCAAGCCTGGTGGGTGGGGGACTGCGGACCCTTCTGGGGCCACAACGCCATGGTCCGCATCGCTCCTTTCGTCCGTCACTGCGAGCTGCCGTTGTTGTCGGGCGAGCCGCCCCTCGGCGGTCACGTGATGTCGCACGACCAGGTGGAAGCGGCGCTCATGCGGCGGGCCGGCTTCGAGGTCCGCGTTCTGCCGGTGGAGGAGGGGTCCTGGGAGGAAAACCCGCCGACCCTGCTCGAGTTCTCGCGCCGCGACGTCCGCTGGTGCCAGGGCAATCTGCAGTATCTCCGGCTCCTCGACCTGCCGGGTCTTCTGCCCACGAGCCGGTTCCAGCTCGTGTGGGCGATCCTCATGTTCGTCGGTGTGCCGGCGTGGACGGCGTTGATCGCGCTCGCGGCGCTCAAGCCCTTCGACAGCGATCCCGCCGGCAGTTTCCCGACCGCGCTCGGGATCGCTCTCTACCTCGCCTTTCTTCTCGTCTACCTCGCCCCCAAGCTCGCCGGATATCTCGACGTGCTGATCACGCCGAACGCGGCGAAGCGCTACGGCGGCCGAGGGCGCTTTCTCGTCGGCGCACTGAGCGAGCTCGTCTTCTCCTTCCTGCTCGGAGCCGCCACCACCTTCCGCATCACGCTGTTCATGATCGGCCTTCTCTTCGGTCGTTCGGCGATCTGGAGCGGGCAAGCGCGCGACGTGCACGCTCTGTCCTGGACCACCGCGCTTTCCGGTCTCTGGCCTCAGCTGCTGTTCGGACTGGTGGTGTGCGGGGTGCTGGCGTGGCAAGCACCGGCCGTGCTCGCCTGGGGCAGTCCGCTTCTCGCGGGTTTTCTCGTCGCCGTGCCCTTCGCGGTCCTCACCGCCGATCCGGCGATCGGATCCCGGGCCGAGCGCAAGGGACTGTGCGCGATCCCCGAGGATCTCGATCCGCCTTGGGAGATCACCTCCGTGCGCACGGCGGGGAGGGAGAGGTGAACGCCCTCCGCTTCCGCGCGCGCTTGGAAGAACTCTACGGGCTCTGGCGCTCGATCCGGGTCTACCACCTCGATCGCGCCCACCACCGGGCGATGGACGCCCTTTATCGCCGGTTCGTGCGACCGGGCGATCTCGTGTTCGACATCGGCGCGCACGTGGGGGACCGGATCTCTTCGTTCCGGCGCCTGGGGGCGCGCGTGGTCGCTTTGGAGCCGCAGCCCGGCCCGGCGCGGGTGATCCGCTGGATCCACGGTCGCGACCCCTTGGTGACATTGTTGCCGATGGCCGCCGGCGCCGCCGCCGGCCGTCTTCTACTCAAGGTGAACGCGCGCAACCCGACCGTCTCGACCGCTTCCGAAAGCTTCATCGAAAGCGCCCGCGGCGCCCCCGGCTGGGAAGGGCAGGTCTGGGACCGTACCCTCGAGGTCGAGGTCACCACCCTCGATCGGCTCGTCGCGCGTTTCGGGGTGCCGGCCTTCGTCAAGATCGACGTCGAAGGGTTCGAGGATCGCGTGCTTTCCGGACTGTCGACGGCCGTTCCCGCGCTGTCCTTCGAGTTCACCACCATCGCGCGCGACGTCGCCCGACGCTGTCTGGAGCGTCTTTCGGCTCTGGGGCCT
The DNA here is from genome assembly GCA_025062095.1 of Geminicoccaceae bacterium. GTDB lineage: Bacteria > Pseudomonadota > Alphaproteobacteria > Geminicoccales > Geminicoccaceae > JANXAZ01. Next base: position 43,095 of record JANXAZ010000014.1, on the reverse strand, counting down.
TATGGCTTCGATTACGCTCTCGGGGAAACGCAAAGGCTCGTGCTCGGTCGCTGGGTGCCCGCGGAAATCGTGTCGGAAATCGTCGCTCGACTGCCGCACGAGGCGAACTCGGGCGACATCTACGCTCGGCTCGTCGAGGATCGATGACGATGGGGAGGAATCGCCGGCGCTTTCTGGCCGAGGGCGCAGCCCTTGCGGTCGGGTTCGCGACCGGGCGCGCGGACGCGGCGGAGCTGTTCGTCCGCGTCGTCAATCGTTCCGAGCCCACGGCCTGCGCCGAGAAAGACAACGTGACGATCGAGTTGATATCCGGCGCGGTGCGTCGCTTCGAGGTCGAAGCCGTTCATCCGGCCTATATCGGCACGCTGAACGTCGATCGTTGGCTCCCGGATCTGACGAATTGCGAGCAGGTCGTGTCCACCGCACCGGAATACAGCTTCCATCCCGCGCGCAAAACGATCTACGAGACCGTGGAATGGCAGCTCGTGGGCTACGTGTTCGCCAAGTTCTGGCGACCCACGCTCGTGCCCTTTCGGGTGGGCGATACGGTCCACGGAGGGTTTCACGTGCTGCAGCTGTGGACCCGCTTCCAAGAGCGGGCGGAGGAGATCCTCGTCGTCTACCCCGGCGACGGTTACTGGCGGGCGCGCCCGCTGCCGCCAGCGCATTTGCGCTGGACGGCCTACGGGACTTCCTTCCTTGTCGGTCCGGTCGAGACCCGAGGGCGTCCGATGGTCGACGTCTCGGCCATGGCGTTCGTCCCTGAAACCAAGACCTTCACTTTCGATTTCGCGCGCGGTGGCCACGGGACGCTGCGCCTCGCGCATCTCGACCAGGAGCGGATCACGCTCGAGGTCGCTTTCGATCGGCCGATCGGCGACGACCGACCCTTCGCCGCGTTGCGCTCGATGTACGTGACCGAATTCAACGCCGATGTCGCCCGCATCGCCTGGCGGGTGCCGGCAGGACATTTCGAAGAGGCTCCGCTTCCCGCTTTCCGAGAAGCCCTCGCCTCGGAATTGTGGGCGGGGCGGATCGTGCCCTCGCGGCACAACACCAGTGCCCCGGACATGATCCTGCGCCGCTTCGCGCCCTGACGAACCCGGCCGGGCCGCAGCCTCTTTCGCCCCCGCTACCGTGCGGGTCGGAGCGCGACGAGCGGTCCTTCGCTCCGATGTCCGATCAGTGGACGTCGGCCCAGATGCGCCGCTTGTACGCGTACAGGAGCCCCGTGAGCGCGATCAGGAAGAGCATCGTCGTGATGCCGGTTCCTTTGCGCTCCTCGAGTTTCGGGTCGGAAACCCAGGCCAGGAACTGGGTGACGTCACGGGCCATCTGGCCCACCGTCGCTTTCGTCCCGTCGGCGTAGGTGACGGCATCGGGCTGGAGGATCGGGGGCATGGCGATGAAATGCCCGGGAAAATATTTGTTGTAATACATGCCCTCCGGCACGACAACGCCACTCGGCGGCTCCTCGTAGCCGATCAAGAGGCTGTAGATGTAGTTCTCGCCCCCTTTGCGCGCCTTGACGATCAGGGACAGATCGGGCGGGAGGGCGCCGTTGTTGGCCGCGCGCGCGGCTTGCTCGTTGGGGTAGGGCCCGGGCATGCGGTCGGAAGGACGCGCCGGCCGCTCGAACATCTCGCCTCGATCGTCGGGTCCGTCGCGCACGGTGTATTGCGCGGCGATGGCTTTGACTTCCTCCTCGCTAAAGCCGAGGTCGGCGAGATTGCGGAAGGCGAGATATTTGACGCCGTGGCAGGCCGCACAGACCTCCTTGTAGACCTGGAATCCGCGCTGCAGCGCGCGCCGGTCCCAAGTCCCGAAGATCCCCTGGTGCGGCCAGGTCTCGCGGAGAGGCGGCTCCGCCTCGACCGCGGCGCGCCCCGGCTCGGCGATCGCCGTCGCCGAAACCAGAGCGATGCCGAGGAGGCGAAGAATCCGGCGCATGGCACTCACTCCGCGGGGACGGCCGCGCCGCGCGGGAGCACGGGCGCGCTCAGGCTCTCGGGAACCGGCAAGGGGCGCTCGAGTTTGCCAAGGATCGGCAAGACGACGAGGAAGTGAGCGAAGTACCACAAGGTCGCGATCTGCCCGAGCGTGACGAGCCAGCCCTCGGGCGGATTGGCGCCGACGTAGCCGAGCACGAAGCAGTCCGCGACCAGGATCCAGAAGAAAATGCGATAGATGGGCCGGTAGCGCGCACTGCGCACCTTCGACGTGTCGAGCCACGGCAAGAAGAAGAGAACAGCGATCGACGCGATCATCGCGATGACACCACCCAGCTTGGCCGGGATGAAGAGTATGTCGAAGGTGATCGCGCGCAGGATCGCGTAGAACGGCAGGAAATACCATTCGGGAACGATGTGCGCCGGCGTGACCAACGGATTCGCCGGAATGTAGTTGTCCGGATGGCCCAAGAGATCAGGAGCGAAGAAGACGAGACCCAGATAGACGAGCAGAAATACGGCGAAGCCGAAGAGATCTTTGACCGTGTAGTAGGGATGGAAGGGGATCTTGTCCTTTTTGGTGAGATCGATCCCCACCGGATTGTTCGAGCCGTGGGTGTGGAGCGCGGCGAGATGCAGGAACACGACGCCCACGATCACGAACGGCAGGAGATAGTGCAACGAGAAGAAGCGGTTGAGCGTCGGGTTGTCGACCGAGAAGCCGCCCCAGAGCCAGGTGACGATGCTTTCGCCCACGAGCGGGACGGCCGAGAACAGATTGGTGATCACGGTCGCCGCCCAGAAGCTCATCTGCCCCCACGGCAGCACGTAACCCATGAACGCTGTCATCATCATCAAGAAGAGGATGACGACGCCGATGATCCAGAGCAGCTCGCGCGGAGCCTTGTAGGAACCGTAGTACAAGCCGCGGAAGATGTGGATGTAGACGACCGCGAAGAACATCGAGGCGCCATTGGAGTGGAGATAGCGCAGGAGCCATCCCCAGTTCACGTCGCGCATGATGTGTTCGACGCTATCGAAAGCGTGCGCCACGTGCGGCGTATAATGCATGGCCAAGACGACGCCGGTCACGATCTGGATGACCAGGATCATTCCGGCGAGCGAACCGAAGTTCCACCAGTAGCTCAGATTGCGCGGCGTGGGATAGGCGACGAGGTGCCGGTAGCCGAAGCTCAGGATCGGAAGTCGTTCTTCGATCCAGCGCAGCGTGGGGTTCTTGAGGACCATCGGCTCGACGTCGCTCGCCATGCGGAGCTCCGTGTGGTTGGCGGTGGGCTCGACTTTCCTGCCGTCAGCCGATCCGCACCAGCGTGTCCGAAAGGAAGGTGTACTGCGGAACGGGAAGGTTGGTCGGTGCCGGGCCCTTTCGGATCCGCCCCGAGGTATCGTAATGCGACCCGTGGCAGGGGCAGAACCAGCCCCCGTATTCGCCTTTGGGCTCGCCCGCCGCCGTGCCCAAGGGGATGCAGCCGAGATGCGTGCACACGCCGACCATGATCAACCACTCGGGTTTCTTGACCCGTGCGCTGTCGGGTTCGGGATCGCGCAGCTCGGACAGCGGCACGGCCCGGGCCTCCGCGATCTCTTCGGGGGTGCGGTGGCGAACGAAAACGGGCTTGCCGCGCCACATGACCTTGATCGCCGAACCCGGCGGGATCTTCGAGAGATCGACCTCGACGGAAGCGAGCGCGAGCACGTCGGCGGAAGGGTTCATCTGGTGGATGAACGGCCAGATCGCCGCGGCCGTGCCCACCGCGACGGTCGACCAGGTGAGGAGTTCGAGAAAGTCCCGCCGCTTGCCGCCCTCCACGGGCTCGACGGACGCGGTCGTATCGGCCATCGATCGGCTCCTGGAAAGATCGGGCGGGCCGGGTGAGGACCTGCCCGTCGCGCGGCGGGAAGCTATGGGCGCGATCGCCGAGCGGCAAGGGGCGGAAGGTCGCAAATCCCGCGGGCTGCGCTCCCGCGGTCACGGGCAGAGCCGATGAGCCGGCTCGCGGTCGTCCTCTTCGAGACGGCGCGGCCTCACAATCTCGGGGCCGCCATTCGGCTGTGCGCCTGTTTCGACCTCGAACTCCATCTCGTCGAGCCTCTGGGCTTCGCTCTTTCCGATCGTCGGATCCGCGAAACGGCGCTCGATTACGGCGGCTGGGTCGAGCCGATTCGTCACCTCGATGCCGAAGCCTTCTTCGCTTGGGCCGCGGCCGCCGGGCGACGAGTGGTCTTGCTCGACACCGCGGCCGATCTCGCCTACCACCGGGCGGCTTACCGAGACGACGATCTTCTCTTGTTGGGCAATGAACGTTACGGCGTGCCCGCGCCTCATCGCGGCCGCGCCGGGCTCTCGGTCCGCATCCCCATGGCACCGGGCCGCCGTTCCTTGAACCTGGTCGTCGCCGGTGCGATCGTCGTCGCCGAGGCCCTGCGGCAGGTGGGGGCGATGGATGCGCTCGCACTCGTGCCGGGCGCAGACGGAACGGCGACGCGATGAGCGCAGAAACCGACCGAGAACTCTATCCCGAAAGCGAAGACCAGCGCCGCGTGCGGGAGTGGTTCGAATCCTTGCGCGACCGGCTGTGCGCCGCGTTCGAGGCGATCGAGGACGCCTGCGGCAATCCGCTGCTCGCCGATCAACCGCCCGGTCGGTTCGAGCGCAAAGCGTGGCGTCGGCCCGGAGGCGGGGGCGGGGTCATGGCGATCATGCGCGGGCGCGTCTTCGAGAAGGTGGGGGTGAACGTTTCCTCCGTCTGGGGCAGCTTCGCACCGCATTTCGCCGCCCAGATTCCCGGAGCCGAGCAGGATCCGCGCTTTTGGGCCTCGGGGGTGTCGCTCGTCGCCCATCCCCGCTCTCCACTCGTGCCGCCCGGGCACATGAACACCCGCCACATACGCACGACCCGAGCCTGGTTCGGAGGCGGCGCCGATCTCAACCCGATCTATCCCGATGCCGAAGACACCGCCCGTTTCCATGCGCGGCTGGAGGCCGCTTGCGCGCTCTTCGCGCCGGACGCGTACGCGCGTTTCAAGAAATGGGCGGACGAGTATTTTTTCATCCCCCATCGCGGCGAGCCCAGGGGCGTGGGAGGCATCTTCTACGATTATCTCGAAGGCGACTTCGAGCGCACGTTCGCTTTCACCCGTGCCGTGGGCGAAGCGTTCCTCGAGGTGTATCCGGAGCTGGTCCGTCGTCACATGGACCGCCCGTGGAACGAGGAGCAGCGCCGTTACCAGCTCGTCCGCCGCGGCCGCTACGTCGAGTTCAACCTGCTCTACGACCGCGGCACCCGCTTCGGGCTGGAGACCGGCGGCAATCCCGAGGCCGTTCTCATGTCGCTGCCGCCTCTCGTCGCCTGGCCGTGATCGGTGGGCCGGCGCGGGCGGAGCGGACGGGCCCGGACGCGCTCGTGCGCGATGGGGTGAACGCGATGGGGTGAAGATGCCGCCGGATCGCCGGCGGAACGCCTCTCGGGCGAGCCTCTTCGGTTTGCCACCGCTCGGCGGGGCGTCGAGCGCACCGGCGCGCCGCTCCGGGCGCGCGCCGGTCGGTTCAGGGCAGGGGCTCCCCGGGTGCGCGCGCGACGATCGCGAGCGCGTGCACGCGCTCCCGCAACAGATCGGCGAGCAGCGCGTGGACGCGGCGTTGTCGTTCGAGCCGACCGAGCCCGGCGAAGGCGGAGCTCACGACGAGGATCCGGAAATGGGTCTCGCCTTCGGGGCGCGCGCCGGCGTGGCCGGTGTGGCGGGCGGATTCGTCGATCACCTCGAGCCGCTGCGGCGCCAGCGCCGCGCGCAAGCGGCGTTCGATCTCGCTGCGCACCCACACGAGCCCTCTCCTCGCGCGTCTCGGACGCGAACGAAAGTCCAGCGCGCTCCCGTAGCCGGGTACGGCGCTACTTGGACGATCGCAGGTCCCACGCTCGCGACTATGGGTTGGATTAACTAACTTTCAAGGATCGGGAGCTAGCCTCGCGGTAGAGCGCGATCGGAAGGAGCCGATCGCCTCCGGCGCGGTCGCCCCGCGCCGCACGTGCTACGAGCCGGTCGGGAGAAGAGCGATGGCAACGGGTTCGACGGTCAAACCGGCGCCGCGCCGCGGTCCCGGGCGCACGCGCGCCCAGGATATCGATCGTTACGTGGGCGCGCGCATGCGCGAGCGCCGGATCATGCTCGGGCTCACCCAACAACAGATGGCGGAGCTCATCGGCGTCACCTACCAACAGGCGCACAAATACGAAAAGGGCATCAACCGCATCGCTGCCGGGCGGCTGTACACCATCGCCCAGGCCCTGGGGGTCGACGTCGGTTGGTTCTTCGAAGGGCTGGAGAGCGAACAGCGCTTCAAGCCCACCCAGCAGCAGCGCATGCTGCTCGAGCTCGCGCGCAACTTCGTCGCCATGCCCAGCCGCAAATATCAGGACGCGATCTGCGCCCTCGCGCGCGCTCTGGCCTCGGGCCCCGAGGAGGAGGGCGCGAAAGGCGAGGGCGAGAAGGAGGGCGAGAAAAAGGAGTGAAGCGCGCGCTCGCCGGAGCCTCGACGAGCGCGCGGCGCGGGCGAGGGGCTTCCGGCTTGCGGGCGAGGCGCGCGCGCACCATGATCCGGGCATGCGGAGTTCGGATCGCGCAGCGAACATCGACGCCCATCTGCATCGCCCGTGGGCGGAACGGCAGCGCCCGGCGCCACCGACCTGTGCTTGGCCGGGTTGCCCGGCGGAAGGCCGGTACCGAGCGCCGCGCTCGCGCGAGCGGCTCAGAGACTACGTCTTCTTCTGCCTCGAGCACGTCCGCGAGTACAACCGGCGCTGGGACTACTTCCTCGGCATGAGCGCGGAGGAGATCGAACGCCATCGCCGCGACGACGTCACCTGGCATCGTCCGACGTGGCGTTTCGGTACCGGGCCGGGCTTCCGCGCGCCTCCGGAGTTCGACGATCCGCTCGGTCTGTTCCGCGAGCAGTCGCGCCGCCGAGACCCGACGGACGGGGATCGGACGGCTCGCCAGATGCGCGAGCGGCTCGGTCTGGGCCCCGGTTTCACGCTCGCCGAGCTCAAGCGACGCTTCAAGGAGCTCGCCAAGCGTTACCATCCGGATCTCAACGACGGGGATCGCTCGGCGGAAGCCCGCTTGCGCGAGGTCATCGAAGCCTATCGTTATCTGCTCGCGCACCGCTCGTGGAGCTGACCCGCGGTCGGGCGCCTTCCCACCGCGCGGTTCGCGCCCCATCTTTCGGGCCGGAACGGCACGGCCGGAAAGCTCGTTTCGGTTCGCTTCGCCGGCGAGGGCGGATGCGATCCGGCGCTCTTGCGGGTGGATCGAACCGCGGGGCATAAGGCCGCGTCGAATTCGCGACACGGGGTTCGGGACGGTGGCAGCGGAGCGGCTGACAGAGACTTCCGGCGATCTCCTCGACCTGTTGCCCGAAAGGCCGGACACGAAAGTGTCGGTGGCACGGGTGTTCGGCATCGATTCGCCGCTCGAGGTCGGCGCTTTCAGCCGGCGTACCGAGTACGTCCCGGACGTCGACCCGACGTATCAATTCGATCGCGCGACCACGCTCGCGATCCTCGCCGGCTTCATGCACAATCGGCGCGTGTTGATCCAAGGCTATCACGGCACCGGCAAATCGACCCACATCGAGCAGGTCGCGGCGCGGCTCAACTGGCCCTGCGTGCGCGTCAATCTCGACAGCCACATCAGCCGCATCGATCTCGTCGGCAAGGACGCGATCGTCTTGCGCGACGGCAAGCAGGTCACCGAGTACCGCGAGGGCATCCTGCCCTGGGCCCTGCAGCGACCGGTGGCCTTGGTCTTCGACGAATACGACGCCGGCCGCCCGGACGTCATGTTCGTGATCCAGCGCGTGCTCGAGGCGCAGGGGCGGATGACCCTCCTCGATCAGAATAGGGTGATCCGACCTCATCCCTCCTTCCGCTTGTTCGCGACCGCGAACACGGTGGGCCTCGGCGACACCTCCGGCCTTTATCACGGCACGCAACAGATCAACCAAGGGCAGATGGACCGCTGGAGCATCGTCACCCAGCTCAACTATTTGCCCCATGACGACGAAATGCGCATCGTTCTCGCCAAGTGTCCCGGCTACGATACCCCCGAGGGCAGGCGGACGGTGCACGCGATGATCAGCCTCGCCAACCTCACGCGTCAAGGATTCATGGCCGGAGACATCTCGACCGTCATGTCGCCCCGCACGGTGATCACCTGGGCGGAAAACGCCGAGATCTTCGGATCGGTGCCGTTCGCGTTCCGGGTGACCTTTCTCAACAAGTGCGACGAAACCGAACGGCACATCATCGCCGAATACTACCAGCGCTGCTTCGGCAAAGAGTTGAGCGAGGCGGTGGCGGATCTGGTCGCGGCGTGAGCATCCCCGGCGACAAGGCCACACGCCTGGAGCGGCGCGAACGGGCGATCGCTGCCGCGACCCGGGCCCTCGCCGGTCGCCCCGACCTCGAGGTGCTCTTCCGCGCGGGCGCGTCGGAGGGATCCGGGGCGAAGACCATCCGTTTGCCGCCTCTGCGGCCCGATCCCGACCCGATCGAGCTCGCGCGGATCCGCGGCGAAGCGGACGGTGCCGCCTTGCGGCTGCGGCTGCACGATCCCGCCGTCCACCGGCGGTTCGCGCCGGCCGGCGAACTCGCGGCCCTGCTCTTCGACCGCCTCGAGCAGGTGCGCGTAGAAACCATGGGTTCCCGTCACCTCGAAGGGGTTCGGCGCAACCTCGCCGCGGCTTATCGAGCGCGCTTCGCGGCCGGGCGCGGCAAAGCGGCGGGCGTGGATACGACGGTGGCCGACGTGGTCGACCTCTACGTCCGCGAACGGCTCGCCGGCTACGAGCTGTCGGAGGGCGAGCGCGAGCTCGTGGGGCGCTGGCGCGAATGGCTGGACGCCAAGGTCGGCGCGAGCCTGCCGGAGCTCGCCCGGGATCTCGGCGATCAGACGGCCTTCGCCCGCAAGGTGCGCGAGATGCTCGTCGCGCTCGGGCTCACCGAAGAAAGCCCCGAAGAGGGAACCGGCGAGGAAAACAACGAGAGCGAGGCGCAGGACGCCCGGCAACGGGCCGAGGCGGCCGAGGCCGGCCGGAGCGAGGACGCGGAGGGCTCCGAAGGAGATCGGGCCGAGGATCCAGCCGGCGAGCCCTCGGCGCGAGAGGCGGAAAGCGCAGTCGAAGCGGCGCGACCCGCGGAGGCCAGTCGCGAAGCAGGGGGCGAAGAGCGCGAGGGCGAGGCCTCGCGGCCGTGGCGGCCGAACTGGCCGCAGGGACTGCCCGCGACCGGGTACCGGGTCTTCACCACCGCGTTCGACGAGGTGGTGACGGTCGAGGAGCTCTGCTCCCAGGCCGAGTTGCGGCGTCTGCGGGCGCAACTCGACCAGTCCCTCGCGCGCTTCCAAGGGATGATCGCGCGCATGGCCAACCGCCTGCAGCGCAAGCTCATGGCGCAGCAGCAGCGCTCTTGGGAATTCGATCTCGACGAAGGCATCCTGGACGCGGCGCGGCTCGCGCGGGTGATCGTCAATCCCGCCACCCCGCTCTCGTACAAACAGGAAAAAGAGACGGAATTCCGCGATACCGTCGTGTGTCTGCTCATCGACAATTCCGGCTCGATGCGGGGTCGACCGATCGCGGTGGCGGCCATGAGCGCCGATATCCTGGCGCGAACCCTGGAACGTTGCGGGGTCAAGGTCGAGATCCTCGGCTTCACGACCCGCGCCTGGAAGGGAGGACAATCGCGCGAAGCCTGGCTGCGCGCCGGCAAGCCGGCGAACCCGGGTCGGCTCAACGACTTGCGTCACATCATCTACAAGCCCGCGGACGTGCCCTGGCGACGGGCGCGCAACAATCTCGGTCTCATGCTCCGCGAAGGCTTGCTCAAGGAGAACATCGACGGCGAGGCCATTTTGTGGGCGCACGGCCGGCTCTTGCAGCGGCCCGAACAGCGGCGGATCCTCATGGTGATCTCCGATGGCGCGCCGGTCGACGACAGCACGCTCTCGGCCAATCCCGGGAACTATCTGGAACGTCATCTGCGCGAGGTGATCGCCTGGATCGAAGCGCGCGGGGAGGTCGATCTCGTGGCGATCGGGATCGGTCACGACGTCACTCGCTATTACCGTCGCGCGGTCACCATCTCCGATCCCGAGCAGCTCGGCGGAGCGATGTTCGACCAGCTCTCGGCCCTCTTCGATCAACGCCGACGATCTCGGCCGGGTGTGCGTCGGCGAGCGGCCTGAGCCGCGATCGACGGAGATGACCGTCCGCGAGCCGGCGGTTAGGATCGGGGCGATGGGGGCGCCGGCCGGGAACACGCGGGATGTCGGATTTCCGTTTGACGATTCGCCTCGACCCTTCCGACGATGTCGTCGTCGCTCGGGTCGATATCGCACCGGGCACCTTGTTGGCCGGAGAAGGGGTGCGGGCGCGCGATCGGATCCCCGCGGGCCACAAGATCGCCACCCGACCCATCGCGCGCGGTGCGCCCATACGCAAGTACGGGCAGATCATCGGCTTCGCGAGCCAAACGATCGCCGCGGGCGAGCACGTGCACGTGCACAACTGCGGCCTGCACGATTTCGCGCGCGATTACGCGATCGGCAGCGAGGTCAAACCCACGGCCTACGTTCCCGAGCGGGAACGCCCGAGCTTCTTGGGCTACGTGCGGGAGAACGGCAAGGTCGGGACCCGCAATTATCTCGGCGTGCTCGCGACCGTGAACTGTTCGGCCACGGTGTGCAAACTCGTGGCCGAGCGCTTCCCGAAAAGGCTCCTCGAGCAGTATCCGAACGTCGACGGCATCGTCGCGATCACCCACGCCACGGGCTGCGGCATGGCCGACCGCGGCGAGGGGTTCGCCACCTTGCAGCGGACGCTCTGGGGCTTCGCCCGCCATCCCAATTTCGCGGCCGTGCTCCTCATCGGCCTCGGCTGCGAGGTCAACCAGATCGATTTCTTGATGGAAGCCTACGGGTTGCAGCCGGGTCCCGGTTTCCGGACGATGACGATGCAGGAGACGGGCGGCACCGCGAAGACGATCGAGCGCGCGATCGGGGCGCTCGCCGAGATGCTGCCCGATGCGGCGCGGGCGCGGCGCCAGCCGGTCTCGGTGGCCGAGCTCGTGCTCGCGCTCCAGTGCGGCGGCTCGGACGGATATTCCGGGATCAGCGCCAACCCGGCCCTCGGACATTGTGCCGATATCTTGGTGCGCAACGGGGGAACGGCGATCCTCTCCGAAACGCCCGAAATCTACGGTGCGGAGCATCTTCTCACGCGGCGGGCGGTGAGCCGCGAGGTCGCCGAGCGGCTCCTCGAGCGCATCCGCTGGTGGGAACGCTACACCGCGAGCAACGGCGGGGAGATGAACAACAACCCCTCGCCCGGGAACAAGGCCGGCGGACTCACCACCATCCTCGAGAAATCGCTCGGGGCGGCGGCCAAGGGAGGCACGACCAACCTCACCGGCGTCTATCTCTACGCCGAGCCGATTCGTACCCGCGGTCTCGTGTTCATGGACAGCCCGGGCTACGATCCCTGCTCGGTGACGGGCCAGGTCGCCTCGGGCGCGAACGTCGTCGCGTTCACCACGGGGCGCGGCTCCTGCTTCGGCTTCAAGCCGGTCCCCTCGATCAAGATCGCTACGAACACCCCCATGTATCGACGGATGATCGACGACATGGACATCAATTGCGGGACGATCGTCGACGGCGAGGAGACCATCGAAGAAGCCGGACGCAGGATCTTCGATCTCGTGGTCCGGGTCGCCTCGGGGGAGAAGTCGAAATCCGAGCTCCTGGGTGTGGGGGACCACGAGTTCGTGCCTTGGCAGATCGGAGCGGTGATGTAACCACCGGCCCGGCCGGGGGAGGCGCGCGCGCCGATGCGTCCCCGACGGCTCGCCGATGCCGCGGCGCTCGCCGCCGAGATCCCCGATGGCGCGCTCTTGGCCTTGCCGCCCGACTACGCCGGCGCGCCCATGGCGGTGGTGCGCGAGCTCGTGCGCCGCGGGGCGCGTGATCTCAGGCTGCTCGGCGTGCCGCAGCTCGGCCTCCCGGCCGAGATCCTGGTGGGGGCGGGCTGCGCGATCGAGCTCGAGACGGCGGCCGTGGGGCTGGGCGAATTCGGCACGGCACCCTGCGTCGAGCGGGCGCGTCGCGCCGGCCGCCTGGTGATCCGCGAGAGCACCTGTCCCGCGATCCACAGCGCGTTGCAGGCGGCCGAGAAAGGGCTGCCGTTCCTTCCGGTGCGCGGGATCCTGGGTTCGGATCTTTTGACCCTGCGGTCGGACTGGAAGGTGATCGACAACCCCTTTCCGCCCCACGATCCGATCCTGCTCGTGCCGGCGATCCGGCCCGATGTCGCGCTCTTCCACGCTCCGCTCGCCGACGCCGAGGGCAATCTCTGGATCGGCGTGCGCCGCGAGCTCATGCTCATGGCCCATGCGGCACGGGCGACGCTCGCGAGCGTCGAGCGCATCGTCGAAGGCTCGCTCCTCGCCGATCCCGTCTACGCTCCGGGAACGGTTCCGGCGCTCTACGTCACGGCTTTCGCCGAAGCACCCGGAGGTGCCGCGCCGACCGCGCTCTGGGGCGCAGCGCCCGACGTCGCGGCGTTCGAGGCCTATGTCCGGGCGGCGGCGAGCGAGGCCGGGTTCCGCGCGTGGCTCGAGGATTGGTCGGCGGCATGAGCGGGGGTGCGACGCGGCGCGAGCTGTTGATCGCGACGATTGCCGACCTCTTGAAGGGATGTCGCCACGTGGCGGTGGGCGCGGCATCGCCGCTTCCCGCCGCCGGCGCCCTGCTCGCCCGCGAGCGCGATCCCGAGCTGCGCGTGAGCCTTCTGGGCAGTGCGCGTTGGAACAATTTCACCGATGGCGGCAAGGAGCTCTTCGACTGTGCGGCGCAGGGACGGATCGACGCCTTCTTCCTGTCCGGCGTCCAGATCGACGGCCGCGGCAACGTCAACCTCTTGGGAGAGGGCTTCGCGCACGGGCGCATCGAGCGCCGATTCCAAGGCTGTTTCGGAGCGCCCTACCTC
>JANXAZ010000014.1:21140-29990 GCA_025062095.1 Geminicoccaceae bacterium | reverse complement strand
GGGTGGATTTCGTGAGCGCACCGGGTACGAGCCCGGCCGGCGTGTTCCGTCCGGGCGGGCCCGCGTTCCTGCTCACCGGTCGCTGCCTCTTTCGCTTCGAGGAGGGCGCTTTCGTGCTCGAGCGGCTGCATCCCGGCGAGACGCTCGAGAGCGTGGCGGCCGCGACCGGCTTTTCTTTCCGCGTCGCGCCCGAGATCGGGGAAACCGCGCTTCCGGATCCGGCCACGCTCGCGCTCCTCCGGGGACCGGTCGCTCGGGCGCTCGCCGAGATCTACCCGCGGTCCGCGGCTTCGATCGCGGGCCGGCGCGATCGCTGACGGCTTTCGGTCCCGTCATCCGTACCATAGGGCGCGGAACGACGACGAGCCCCGGCGCCTCGGCACGGCCGATGGTAAACTCTTGTTAAAAGCGAAGGTCCGGCGCATAGACGAGAAGGATCCCGGCGGCCGGCCGATCAACAGGAGGGGGAACCCGCGGCGAGCGCCACGATGTATCCGAAAGGAGAAGAAGAAGCGTAGATCTTCAATCACAGGATTGTCTGGGGGAGGGAAACCTCGATGAGTACGGTATACGTGTTGAACCGCGACGGCAAAGGCGTCCGGGAGCGAGCATCCGACGCGGAACGCGGCCCGGCCAACGCGCGATCGGGGCCGCCGGAGCTGCGAGGAACCGACGCGCGTTCCGCTTCCGCGTCCGCCCGTTTTCTCTTGATCGATCCCAAACCGCTGCGGCGCGCGTGGGTATCGCAGAGCCTATTGTCGTGGTCATCGGGCGGCGAGGTCCATGCCGTAGCGAGCGCTGCGGAGCTGGATCTCGGGGCAGACGGCTCGGAAACTTCGTTCGATCTCGTCGTACTGAACATCGGCAGTGCCGAGGTGGGCGAGGAAGCGGTGATCTCGGAGCTCGACCGCGTGAGGTCGGCTTTTCCCGCTACGCCCGTGGTCTTGCTCGCCGAGCGCGACGATCCCGACAACGTGGCGGCGGCGCTGAAGATCGGGATCCGCGGCTATCTCCCGACGAGCATCGATCCGGCCGTGGCACGGTCCGCGCTCCAGCTCGTTCTCGCGGGCGGCTCGTATGCGCCGCCGTCCAGTCTCTTGCGCGACGAAAAGAACGGGGAAGAAGGTGGAACGGTGAACGATCGGCCGCTCGTCGCGAGCCGGGCGCGGGCGAGTCTCGAGGCCTTCACGCCGCGCCAGCGGCAGGTTCTGGAGCTCTTGGGGCGAGGACTTCCCAACAAGGTCATCGCCCGGCATCTGGACATGTGCGAGAGCACGGTCAAAGTCCACGTACGCCAGATCATGCGCAAGCTCGGCGTTTCCAACCGCACCGAGGTGGCTCTGAAGTTGCGCGAGCTTCTGGCCGCGAGCTGAACCTCGCGGCTCCCGGCCCGGCTCGCGGCCGCATCCGTCGCTCGAAAAATCAGAAGAGCGGTGTGTCGAAGCGGATCGGCAGCGACACCTTGATCGCGTAGTCGGGGGCTTCGTCGGTGAGGCCGATGGTCCCCACGATATCGAACAGGATCCGTGGCGCGAGCACGATCGAAGCACCGAGATTGAGGCTCGCGGCCGTGAAGTCCGAACCCGGCACCGAATCGCCGTCGACCTCGACCTCGTCGCCGAAGGTCGTCTGAAAACTCGCCCGCAGCGAAGTCGAGGGACTGGTGGCGAGAACCGTACCCAGAGAGAAGCCGAACTGCTGTCCGGGCTTGAAATCGTTGCGCTCGAAGGAGTACTGATAGCTGATGCTCGCCACGAACACGAGTGGATCGCTGCGCTTGAGAGCGACGAGCTCCCCGCGCAGCTCGTGGAAACCCGCCGGCAGCTCCACACCGTCGTCCTCTCGCTCGCCGGTCGCGGTGTCCCAGGTCAACCGCGCGATCAGATCGGGGATCCAGCCGTCTTCGCGCAGGACCGTTTTGGCCACACCGAGGCTGAGATCACCCGGAGCCGCGCCCCTGTCCGAGCGGGCTCCGACGGGGGCGAGTCCCTGCTCCTCTACGAGTTTCTGATCGGCAAGGTTGTAGGCGATCCCGAGTTCGAGCTGGCTCTCGAAGGGCAATCCGAGGCGGAAGCCGAGCTCGGCCTGGAACAGGTCGCGCTCGAGCTTCTGCTTGCCGACGCCGACCACCGCCCCGCCGGGGCCGAGGAAGAACACCGGGCCGTCGTTCTCGGCGCGCTGCCAGGACAGCGCCGGCTCGACTTCGGCCTGGCCGGGCTCCAACAGGAGCGCTCCGGTGCGCACGAGCACGCGTTCGAGGGCCCGCTCGGCGGCCGAAGGATCGGCCCGGACCAATCCCGGAGCCGGGGGACGCGCGGTCGGCGCGGGCGTCGGTTCCGCGACTCGCGCAGAGGGGGCGGGCTGCGGTGGCGTCGGCGCGATGACGGTCGGTTCCACTGGCCGAACGGCGCTGCGGGCGAGTTGCTCCGCTTGCTCGAGCCGCTTTTCGAGCGCGTCCAACCGACGCCGCAGAGTCGCGATCGCCCGATCGCGTTCGCGCAACTGGCGCTGCAACTCCTCGACCGAAAGCGCAGGCGGTTGCGCGCCGGCTCCGGATCCGGTGGCGAGAACGGAGAGTGCCCATCCCACGGGGACAAAGAGCCACGGTCTCGGTTTCGCGCGTCGCTCCTGCACGGGATCGTCTCCTCTCGGTTCGCGGGTCCGCCTTTCAGCGGAGGACGAGAAACTCCTCGGGGCGAGGGGCGAGCGCCCCGGGCGGGGCCGGGCCGTCGCGGCGCTCGACGACGAAGCCCACCTTTCCGATGTCGCCGTAATCGATCCAAGCGCGCTCGAAAGCGTCCACCGTCATCGTGACGTTGCCGAAGGCCGGATCGGCCAAGAGCACACGATTGCCGAAGCGACCGCGGAAGACGACGAAGTGATTGTAATCGTTGATCGACACCGGAACGATGACGGGAGCCTTGGCGACCAGGTCGTCGAGCTTCATGCGGCCGAAACCGATGCCTTCGTAGCCGCGCGCGTCGACGAAGCGCTTGAGATCGAGCAGCGAGAACCCTTGGCGGATCCGTACGATCTCCGGCTGTTCGAGGTATTCGGGTCGGTCGATCAACCCGAGGGCGACCTCGCGCTCGCTCACCGGATCGCCGTGCTGAAAGGTGAGGATCGTCGCCAACGCCGCCGCACCGCAACTGATGTCGTGTTTTTGAACGACCACCCCCGCTTGCCGGATCTCCAGAAGCGAGCGTACCGGTGGCCTCGCATTCCCCGCGAACGCCTGCTGCGAGACGACGAGACCCGCCACGGTCGAGAGCCCCACGACCGCCGCGCCGAGCGCTCGAATGGGAGGAAAGGTGCGAAGGAAGCGGATGCGGTGCACCACGGCCGGTTGCTCCCTCGCTCCTCGATCGCCGTGCGCAACCGAGCTGTCAATCCGCCTCTTCGCTTGAGACCGAAAGGCCCCGCCGGCCGTGATCGCGAAGTCACGTTCGCCATCGAGACTACCGATACGAAAGTGGTAGCTCTTCCACCTTCGGCATACTTGAGCAATCGGGGGAAAATCGCGTTGATAGATCGTGCGTTCCGCGGGTCGCGAGCGCAGGTACGCCCGTGCCGAACGACCGAGTTGGGGCGTCGGGCCGGAAACCGGAGCCGGGGGAGGAAGCAGAACATGGTTGGGATCTCGCTCCTGGTCGTTTCCGCCGTCGTGTGGGCTCTGGCCGCGGCGGCGCACGCGGACGACCTCTCCGAATCGTCGCCCGGTGTCGTGCGTCTCGACGCGAGGAAGCTCGACCGCGTGGTCGCGGGCGCGACCTACGGCATTTCGGGCGAGGCTGCCGCATCGGCCGACGGCGCGACGAGCTCGACCGCGCGCGCGGATGTGGATCTCGACGCTCGCACGGACGGCAACGGTGCCACTGCCCGCGGCACGGCGATCGGCGTCGGGGTGGCCACGGGAGAACGTCCCCGAGCCTCGAGTTCGGCCGATGTGCAAGCGAGCGGTCCCTTCGATCGGGTGTTCCGCATCGACGCCCGTCGTCGTTTCGGCAACTCGCGGTACGTGGTCGACTACAGTTACGTCTCGGTCGTCGCCGTCAAACTGCCGACCGGCCCATGAACGAGTCGCGTCGTCGTCTGCCGCGGCCGCGAGACGGGTCCGGTCGGATGCGCGAAAAGTACGGTCCACCTTTCGGATGATACTCCGCATGCGTGGTTGCGCGGTCGCGGTCGTGCGAGGAAGGTCGAGGCTCGAAAAGACGATTCGCGGGATGGAGCGGACGATGCGTCGGGTGGCGGCGTTGGCTGCGGTTGCGATCGTAGGCGGAGCCGCGAGCTCGTTCGGCGGCGAAACGGTGTCCCTCGGGCCCCAGGACCTCGAACGGGTCGCCGCCGGTCGCTGGCAAGGTTATGCGGTCTCCCTCATGGAGGCGCAGGCGACCGGCAACGCGGTGGCGACGACCCGAACCCGCAACGAAGCCGCCTTCACCGCGACCTACCAATGGCGCGACGGGACGGCGACCTCGACGGTCGAGGTTCAGGCGAGGGCGAGCGGCAGCGGCCTCGGCTCCGGTCCGGGCGCTTCGAACGCGCGGGCGTCGGGACGGCTGATCGTCTCCGCGAGCCGCGCTCGTTGAGGGCGAATGGGATGGCGAGGAACGAGTTCACAGTCGGGGAGGGATCCGGTCGGTCGGATCCCGCCGACGCGAACGCAGGAGGAAGCGCGATGTCGAAACGATCGACGGTTCTGTTGGCAGGAACGACCGGCCTCTTGATGGCCGGGGCGGCCGCCGCGGGCGAGCCCGTGCGGCTCACCGCCGAGCAGCTCGACGAGGTGACCGCGGGTCAGAGGATCAATCTCGAGCTGAGGTTGAGCTGGGCCGCATCGACCGCGCGGGCGAACGGTGCGGGCAACACGAGCGCGTCCAGCTCGACGAGCAACAGTGCCTCGACCGAGGACATCCTGAACGAGACCCGCAACTCGGCCGGCGTGCTCCTCTCGCAATCGATCGTCGCGCGTCGCAGCGCGAGCTCCTCGACGAGCGCGAGCGGGAGCGGCACCAATTCTTCGGCCTCGGGTCGGGGCTACGCTTCCGCGGGTGACTTGACGGTTTTCCTTACTGTCAACGGCCCGTAAATAAAAAGGCGAGGAGGCGGGCACTGTGGCGACAGTGCCCGTTCTCTTTTTTTAACGTTCGACCGCGGTGTCGATGGTAACCGGGGTCGGGGCAGAATCCGCGCCGGCAGCGCAGCCGGAAACCTTCCCGGATCGAGTGCGGCGAACGGTCGGCGACGGACGCGAGGAGGCGTCGGAACGCGAGCTCGTCGCAACAGCGCTGCGGGCGCTCGCGGAGGGCAGGCCGCAGGACGTCGTACCGGTCCTGCAGGTCTTGTCGGACGCGAGCGCCTGGAAGGCGGCCCTGCTCGCTGCTCTCGCCCAGTTGCGAGGAGAGGTGCGGGAAGCGCGCGCTCAGTGGGATCGCGCTCTCGCGCGGGCGCCGGACCTCCTTCTCGCGCGCGTCAACCGGGCTCGGCTGCTCGAACATCTGGGCGAGCACGAGGCGGCTCTCGCCGATCTCGAGTCGGCTTGCGCCCTCGTCGGCGACGATGCCGAGGTCTGGGGCGATCGCGGCCGGGTGCTCTGGCGGCTCGGGCGCCACGAGGAGGCGCTGGCGGCTCTCGATCGTGCGCTCGCGCGCGGTCCGGATCTCGTCTCCGCCCACAACGACCGCGGCCTCGTCCTTCTCGCCCTCGGCCGCGAGGAGGAGGCGTGCGCCGCCTTCGCCGCAGCCGTCGAACGCGATCCCGGCTATCTCCCGGCGCGTTTGAACCAAGTGGAACTCCTCTACCGCCGCGGGCGCGTCGAAGAGGCGGTGGCGGTCGTCGAAGCGGCGTTGGCGGCCGGTGCGCGCTCGGCGGAGCTGTTCTACTGGTACGGCTGTGCGCTGCGCGCCTGCCATCGGCACGAAGAGGCGCTCGCTGCGCTCGATACCGCCATCGCTCTCGAGCCCGAGCACGCGCGCGCCCATTGCGAGCGCGGCTTCGTGCTCGTCGAGCTCGACCGCGAGCGGGAGGCACTCGCCGCCTTCGACTGCTCGCTGCGCTGCCTGGCCGACTTCGCCCCGACCCATCTGGGACGCGCGACAGCGCTCGCCCGGCTCGGACGGCGGCAGGAGGCGCTCGCCGCCATCGACCGAGCCTTGGCGCTCGATCGCCGCTCCGTCGAGGGTTGGGTCGAGCGCGGCAACGTCCTGCGCGAGCTCGGTCGGATGCACGAGGCGCTCGAGGCCTACGATGCCGCCCTCGCCCTGCGTCCGAACGATGCGGTGATCCACAACAACCGCGGCAACATTTTCATGGACACGGGCCGGCTCGCCGAGGCGCGGGCGGCGTTCGAGCGCGCGCTCGAGCTCGATCCGACGATGGCGGCGGCCTTCGACAATCTCCTGTGGTGCTCCTGTTACGATCCGACGCTCGATCGCGCGACGGTGATCGCCGCGCATCGGCGCTACGGGGAGAGCTTCGGCAACCGGCCCGATCGCTACCGCGATTGGCCGAACGCGCGCGGAGCCGACCGACCGCTTCGGATCGGCTTCGTCTCCGCCGATCTCAACCGACATCCCGTGGGCTTCATGCTCCTTCCCGTCCTCGAAGCCCTCGATCGCGAGCAATTCCCGGTCTTCTTCTACTTCACCGGCTCGATCGAGGATTGGGTGAGCGCGCGGCTCAAGGCGCTCGCCTCCGCTTGGCACCGGGTGGGCGGGCTCGGCGATCGCGCTTTGGCCGAGCTCGTCAGAAGCGACGGGATCGACATCCTTTTCGACCTCGCCGGGCACACCGCCGGCAATCGGCTCACTTGCTTCGCACTGAAGCCCGCACCGGTCCAGGCGACGTGGCTGGGCTATCCGTTTTCCACGGGTCTGACCGAGATCGACTGGATCGTCATGGATCCGGTCTCGGTGCGGCCCGGGGAGGAGGACGCGTTCAGCGAGCGCGTGATCCACATGCCCGGCGGTCGTTACGTGCTGCAGCCTCCGGCCGAGGCCTCCGAGGTCGTCCTGCCGCCGGTGCTCCGCACCGGTCGCGTGACCTTCGGAAGCTTCAACAATCTGAGCAAGATGACCCCCGAGGTCATCGCGACCTGGGCCGCGATCCTGCGCCGCCTCCCGAGCTCGCGGCTGTTGTTGAAATGGCGGACGCTCGCCGACCCGTTGGTGGCGGAGGAGGTCCGCGCGGCCTATGCCGCGCACGGCATCGATCCCGAACGGCTGGCGTTGAGACCGGCCTCCGGTTACGCCGAGATGCTCGCCGAATACGGTGACGTCGACATCGCCCTCGATCCGTTTCCGTTCGGCGGCGGTCAGACGAGCCTCGATGCCCTCTGGATGGGGGTTCCTCTCGTCACCCTGCCGAGTTGGCAGCCGGTCTCGCGCCAAGGTGCCATGCTCTTGACCGCGATCCGTCGGCCGGAATGGATCGCCGACGATCCCGAGGACTATGTCGAGGTCGCCGTGGAGCTGGCCGAGGATCCCGCTCGGCTCGCGGGCATCAGGCTCGGCCAGCGCGAACAGGTCCGCCGCAGTCCGTTGTGCGACGCCGCGCGCGCCGCGCGCGAGTTCGAGGCGGTCTTGCGCACGATGTGGAGCGACTGGCTCGCCCGCGATCCGAGCTGAACCCTGAACGCAAAAGCACCCCGCTCGGCTTCGCCCGATCCGACCACCAGACGATCGCGTCCACCGCTCAGCGCCGGATGACGACAGAAGCCGAGGCGCTGGCGCTCGCCTTCCTGCCCCCCGAAGAGCTCGCTTGCGCCGAGGCGCTGGCCGATGCGCGGTTCGGCCCGACCTGTTCGATCTCGGTGGTCGCGGTGTGGTCGCCCGTGGCCCGAGCCTCCGCTTCGGCGGTCGCGGTGCCGGAGCCCGCGCCCGGCGTCGAGCTACCCGCGCCGCTACCGCCACCGGTGCCGCTTCCGGAGCCGGTCGTCGGAGCACCGCCGCTACCGCCGCCTTTTCCGCCGCTCGTCGGCGCCGAGCCTTGCGCTTGGAGGCGAGCGATCGCGGCGAGCAACCGTTGCCGCGCCCGCTCGCTGCCGCCGCGCGCTTCGAGTTGCTGCAGCTTGAGCCTCAGACGCTCGATGCGCGCGAGCTTCCCGCGGGCCGGACCCCCCGCGACGATGGCGTCCAGCTCCGCGGTCGACAGCACGAGGTCCTCGGCGCGCGCTCCGGATGCCGTAGCCGCCGAGAGGCCAGCCGCGAGCAGGATTCCGAGGCTCGCTTTTCGCATGTCGCGCTCGTCCGGTGACTGTCGGGCCCACCCCGATCACCGAGCGCGAGCGTGCGTCGGTTGTCGATGGCCGACAAGAGCGCGGGAGTGGATCCGCCTTTGGGCGTAGCCGCCGGGTCAGGGGAACCGAGCGCCGGCTCGGCTCGTCGCCCGCACCGACATCGCCCGCCGATCGGCCGCCATCGTGGCTCGGGCGAAGGATCGCGACTCGGTCCCGTCCGCGCGCGCGTTGGCCTGCCCGTCGACCTGGAAACGGGTCTCGCGCAGCCCCGCGGCGACGATCCTTTCGAGGTCGGTGGGATCGAGCCGGGTCTCCGCGCGCAGGAGCGGAGAAAAGGTCAGGACCGTCGTCGCCAACAGAATCGTTCGCAGCCGTGGCATGTCCGGTGCTCCTCGATGACACCAAGCGAGGGAACGCGCACCGTCGTTCCGCGAGGTGTAGCGGCCGGATCAGCTGTAGGTGTCGTAGCCGGCACCCGAGCTCACGAGGGCGAGGGGCTGCTCGATGCCGAGAAGGAAGACCGCATCGCCGTCCCCGCCGTGCTCGACGAGAAGACCCCGGCCCCAACGGACGTCTGTCACCACCGTCTGGCGGATCGGCTCGCCCCGCTC
>JANXAZ010000014.1:0-21130 GCA_025062095.1 Geminicoccaceae bacterium | reverse complement strand
AGGTGACGGCCGGTCTGTCACTCGCTCTGGCGGCGTTCCTGACCGCGACCGCGGTGGGGTCGACGAGCTCGGCGAACGAGCAGAGCAGCCAAGAGTCGAGCGGCTCCGCTTCGACCGAGGACAGCGTGAACGTGACCACCGCCGGCACGACGCTCTCGGCCAAGCGCAACGTCTCGGCGCGGAAGACGGTGTCGCAAAGGTCGACCAGCTGCTCCGGCTGCCAGAGCGCCGGGCTCACGCTCGGCGTCGCCGGCACGCTCACGACGCCGTAAAACACGTAGACAATCGTGACGAGGCGGCCGGACGGCCGCCTGCACGGCATGCCGGAGCCGCCGCGCAAGGGGTATTTTTCTGGTGCCGAGCCCGCGGGCGTAAGCGGGGACGTTGCGAGCAGGGCCGGAGGAGGGTGGAGAGAGGTGGATGGGCGAGTCGATTCGTGCGAGGCTCGAAGCGGCGATCGAGCGGCTGCGCGCCGGGGCGGTCGAGGAGGCCTTGATCCTCGCCGATGGTGCCCTCGCCCGTCGTCCCGATGCGCCCGACGCCCATGCCGTGCGGGCGGCCTGCTTGGAGCGCCTGGAACGATGGGAGGAGGCGCTCGCGGCCTGGGACGAGGCGATCCGGCTCGATTCGGGTTATCTTTTGGCCCAAGTCAATCGCGCGGTACTCCTCCATCGGCTGGGCCACCGCGAAGCGGCGCTCGCCGGCTTCGAAGCCGCGGCCGCGCTCGCACCCGAGCTCGCGCTCGTCCACGCGAACCGCGCGATCCTGCTTTTCGAGCTCGCGAGATACTCCGAAGCGGCAGCGGCGGCGCGGCATGCGCTCGAACTGGAGCCCGGTCACGCCGTCGCTCGCCATTTGCTCGGGCTCGCGATGGAGCGGCTCGAGGGGCCGGCCGCGGCGCTGCCCCATCTCGAGACGGCCATCGCTGCCGATCCCCGCTTGTTGGCGCCACACGTCCATCGTGTGCGCCTGCTCACGGAGCTCGGCCGCTTGTCCGAGGCTCTCGCGGCGAGCGAGGAAGCGCTCGCGATCCATCCCGACGCACCCGACCTGTTGGTCGCAAAGGGAGAGCTGCTTCGACGTCTCGACCGTGCGGCCGAAGCGCTCGTTCCGCTCGAGAAGGTCCTCGCGCTGGATCCGACGAACGAACAGGCTCGGATCGAACACGGGCTCGCCCTCGCCGACCTCGGCCGGGAAGAGCAGGCGCGCGCGGTCCGCGAACTCGCGCGGCTCGCCATCGAGCGTCCGAACGATCCGTGTCGGCTGCTCGCTCTCGGGGTCGCGTTGATCCGCAACGGACAGGCTGCGGGTGCCTTGCCGATCCTCGATCGTGCCGCGAGTCTCGATCCCGAGAATCCCGAGATCGTTCTGGAGCGCGGCATAGCCCTCTCGCGCCTCAGGCGCATAGAGGAAGCGATCGCTTGCTACCGACGCGCAGAAGAGCTGTGGCCGGAGCATCCCGAACCGCCGATGCGCCTCGGCCGTGCCTACATGAAGCTCGGCGACCCGCGTCGCGCGGCCAAGGCCTTCCGGCGCGGGCTCGCGCTCGCTCCCGACGATGCGGTTTCGCACAGCGATCTCTTGTTGAGTCTGTTGTTCGGCGGGCTCGTCGGGCTCGAGGAGCTGGCAGCGGAACACTGGGCCTGGGGCGAAAAGCACGGGAAGCGCGAGCGGCGCTATACGAGCTGGGCGAACGAGCCGGATCCAGAACGGCCGCTGCGCATCGGTTTCGTGTCCGCAGACCTGGGCGAACATCCGGTCGGAAGAATGATCCTCCCCGTCCTCGCCGCTCTCGATCGTGAACGATACCGACCGATCGTCTATTCGATGCGCGAGCGTGAAGACGCAACGACGCGAAAAATCAAGGAGTTCGTGAAAGATTGGCAGGATGTTCGTATGCTCGACGATCGAGCGCTCGCCGAGCGGGTCCGGACCGATCGAGTAGACGTGCTCGTGGATCTGTCCGGCCATACTGCGAACAACAGGCTCGGTTGTTTCGCGCTACATCCCGCGCCGGTCCAGGTGAGCTGGCTAGGCTATGCCTTCACCACTGGTCTCGATGCGATCGATTATGTCTTAGCTGACGACAGCATGGTCCGGCCCGGCGAAGAACGTTTCTATGTCGAGACGGTGCTGCGTTTCCCGTCCGGCCGGATGTGCTTCGCACCGCCCGACTACGCTCCGGATGTCAAGCTGCCACCGGTTCTCCGCAACGGTTACGTGACCTTCGGCAGTTTCAACAACACGGTGAAGATCGGATCGCAAGTCGTGGCACTGTGGAGCCGTGTGCTTCACGCCGTACCGAACTCGCGCCTGCTGCTCAAGTGGGGGGCTTTCGATCACGCCTCCGCCGTGGAACAGTTCCGGTCCGCTTTCGCCGAACACGGCATCCACCTGGAGCGCCTCGAGTTCCGCGGCCATTCCCGGTACGTCGACATGCTCGCAGAATACAACGCGATCGACATCGCTCTCGATCCCTTCCCTTACGGTGGCGGGATGACGAGCCTCGAAGCTCTCTGGATGGGTTGTCCGCTCGTCACGCTGACGGGACCGCACCCGATGGCGCGTCAGGGCGAGGCTTTTTTGCGCCAACTCGGCGAGACCGGATGGATTGCCGAGGACCCGGAGAGCTACGTGGAGATCGCAGCAGAGCTCGCTTCCTCGCCCGGTCGCCTCGCTGCCCTCCGGTTGTTGCAACGCGAACGGATGCGTGCTTCCCCTTTGTGCAACGGAGCACGTATCGCGCGCGAGCTCGAGACCTTGTTGCGCGAGACGTGGCGACGATGGTGTGGCCGCGCCACGAGTGCGCCGGCTTCACGGCCGGCTATCGGCGCGCATTCGGATGTGGTCATAAACCACGCTGCGCGATCAAGATCTCCAGCTTGACGAACTCCGAGAGGACGTAAGCACCGATAGCGGCACTGCTCCGTGGTCCTTCGGACAGCCCTCCGACAATCAACGGAAAAGCGAGTTGCACGAAGGCTCTCCGAGCGCGATCGCCGAGCTGACCAGCGGCCGTCACCCGGTCGAGCTGCTCGAGCGCGAGTTCCCGAGGCGCGGTGCTCACCTGCTCCGCCGATCGCAGCTCTTCTGCGCGAGGCGACACGATCGTGCTCAGGACCAAAGCCACACCCCAAGGGATCCCTGCGAGCTTCATGGGCGTCGTTCTCCTTTCGCGTACTCCGCCGAGAAGGCGCCGCGCTCGTCATGACTCAGAAACGTTGCTGAGCCCAGACGCGCATGTGGTCGATCACCCGAGGAAGTAGAGGCGGTCAACGGCTGGCCGATCCGAAGAGCACGCGAACCGAAAGACGCGGCTTGTCCGAGCGCACGGAGCGGTATTCGTAGCGATCGGATGCGCTCACCGAAGAGGACCCCGAACCGCTCGAAGGAGGCTCCGGCGGGTTCTGAACGATTTGCCGAGCATAATCCAAGGAGTGCTCGACGAGCTCGTTGTGGATCGCGACCAGATTACTCGTCGGTTGTTCGATCACGACCGGATTGCTCGCCGGCTGCTGGATCGCGACCGGAGTATTCGTCGGTTGTTGAACAACAATACTTTGCGCTTTCTTGTTTTTTTTTCCCCGTTTCATCTTAGTGGTGAGGGTGCTTCGCGTGTTGTTCACGCTTTGATTGCCGGAAGCGACCACCGCGTCGAGTGCGGATGCGTCGAGCGCAAGGGGCTCCGCCAACGCGTGGCCGCCGACCCACACGAACACGACCAGCGCGACGCTCGCCAGCTTTCCCGGGCGCATCTCCCTGGACATGAAGCCCTCCCCCGTTCGCGCTCTCTGCGCATCGCCAACTTTTCATATTTTGGACCGATCGCTGCGGAAGCGCAACCGGTTCGACTGGAGGATCTCTTTTCGGTGACGCCACCGCGCCGCCTCAGCAGCGGCTCGCTTGTCAGCCCCCGACGGATCCACTCAGCACGCGGACGCTGCGCCAGGGCCGATGGGAGCGCTGGGACGTGGACGTGAACCTATCGGATTGACTGAGCGACCGTTTTCCGACCTTGCGTTCGCCCGGCGGAGTGACCACCGGTTTGACGGCGGCGATCTGTTGGTTCGCGGCGTCGATCAGTGCGCGATCGATGACCACGACGGTGGCGCCGGCGACGATCTCGTCGAGGGGACCCGGGGCGAGCGCGAGCGGAGCCGCTCGCCCCCCTATCCCCGGAGCAAACACGAACAGCCACGACGCGACAATTCCGACTGCCAGCTCCGTAGGCCCAGCCATGGCGATTTCGTCCCCTTCGACGAGCCGCACCCTGGGGTACGACGCCTTCTGTCACGTCCATATCAGTTTTATGGTTTTCGGAGCTGGTGCAATGGCGCAATCGGACGATGTCCTTCGGGCGTAACGAAGACGGCCGAGCGAGGGGACGGTCGCGTCGTGCGCTGCGATTCTCAACGCGGTTCGAGCGCCACGGCGGCGCGGCTGCGCGCCGTCGCGCCGGTTCGTGCAACGATCCCGTCGGTGCTCGTCGCCGTGTCCGCCGTCGCGTGCGCGCGCGCCGCCCAACCCGCGACGGATGCCGTAGCTTGTGTCGACGACGAAAAGTTCAGGCTGCGCAGCCGACCGTTTGCGATTTTATCGAGGCCGGCGCCATCGAGAGCCACCGGCTCGGCGCCGACGGAACCCGCGGTGAGCGAAACACCCGTCGCGAGAAGGAGCACGAGGTAACGCACGTCTTTTCTCCCCAGAGCATGTCGAGGCCCGGGAGACGAAGACCCGGGCGTGATGCCGCACAACTTCAACTGTAAGTGTCGTAGCCGGCACCCGAGCTCACGAGGGCGAGGGGCTGCTCGATGCCGAGAAGGAAGACCGCATCGCCGTCGCCGCCGTGCTCGACGAGAAGACCCCGGCCCCAACGGACGTCTGTCACCACCGTCTGGCGGATCGGCTCGCCCCGCTCGAGTTTGAGCAGGTCGACGCCGCGCTGGAAGTCCATCACGACGTCCACGCCGTCACCGTCGTTGAACCAGAAGGTGTCGCGGCCCGACCCTCCGAAAAGGATGTCGCCCTCGAAGATCTCCGTTTCGTTGAAAAGGACGAGCGGGCCCGTGAAGTCCTCGATCGGGATCACCTCGACGTTCACGTCGCCGTCGAAATGAGCGAAGGTGTCAACGAGGAAGTCGTTGGTGATCGTGACGTTGGCCTCGCCGTAGAGCTCTCCCGTGAGCCGGATCAGGATCACCACTCGCTCGCCGTCGGAGAGTTCGAGGAGCGCGAGGGCTTGCAGAGCGCCGCCGATGGTCACGACGATGTTGCCGAATTCGTTGAGGTGCGCCTCGGCGTAAGCGTCGGAGGCGGCGTAAGTCTGACCGAACAGATCGAAATCGGGATCGACGAGATATTTGAGGGCGTAGCGGCCGACATCCTGCCCGCCCCAGAGGTGGTCGTCGCCGGCGCCGCCGTTGAGATGGTCGTTGCCGGGAAGACCGCTCTCGACCCGGGTGCGGACCGAAAAGACCGCGTCGTCGAAATCGCCCGACTGCGACGGGAAGTCTTCGAAGGAGAGCACGAAATCGCGCGCACCGCCGTCGAGATCGACGAAATGCCCGGCTTGCCAGCCGTGCGGATTCTTGGCCGTCTGCGTGAACAGGGCGTCGATCCCGTCGGCACCGCGCAGGATCCTGCCCGATCCGATCTCTTGGAGGACCCAGCGGCCACCCTCGAAGACGACGCGGAGTTCGAGTTCGCTCGGATCGCCCGCGGCGAGCCAGGGATTCTGCACCCAGCCGTCGGGGACGAGGAAGAACTCCATGTTGCGCCACTGTTCCGGCGAAAGATCGAGGTCGGCGCGGAACCGTAGCACTTGAGGGTTCGTATCGAGGTCCGTGTTGCCGAGGAGGATGCGCGCCTCGCCGGTGACCCGGTCGTACCAGCCGAAGAGGTTGCGGAAATCCGCCGACTCCGAGCGGAAAGCGATCTCCACCTTGACGTCGAGAGTCGTGGCGAAACCGCGTTCGTCCTGGTCGCCGAAAATCAGATCGTCACCGCCTCCGGCGTAGATCTTGTCGTTGCCGAATCCGCCCACGACGAGATCTTTCGAGGCGAAGGCGACGTGGGAGAGATAGGTGTCGTTGCCGTTGCCGAGATCGATGCGGATTTCGGTATCGCGTCCGTTGTAGACGGGGATCCCGTTCCGCCCGTTGCCGAGCCGTCCCCAACCCGCCTCGACCCAGTCGTTGTGAGCCGTCAGTTCGGCGGTGAAGAGGTTCGGCCGGGTCATCGGATTGTTGAGGAAGTCCAGGAGCAGGCGCAAAGGTCCGTCCATGTCGCTCGCGTCCAGCAACCCGCGGACCAGATTGGTGACCCGCACGATCACCTCGCGCCCGATGCTCGGGCCGGGGAAGATCCCGTCGCCCAGATCGAGGCGAACGTCGGCGAAGTTCTTGATCTGTACCCGCCCCAATTGGGCGACGAGCGCATCGTCGAGGGAAAGGGCGAGCGCGCCGACCTTGCCGAAGTGGCGGTCGGCGACGCAGATGTCGAGGACCTTGTTACCCGGGGAGCCCTGCAGCGAGGCTTTGACCCGAGGCGCGTCGGCACCGCTGAAAGGCCGCACCGACCAGCGGAAGTTGCTCGTGCCGAACTCGCGCACCCAGACGTGGCTGGAGGGCGGCCAGTCGGAGCCCAGGAGCTGGTCGAAGTGGCGAAGGAAGTAAATCCTGTTCACGGCTATCCTTCCCGCGTTGACGCCGCAGCCCGCAGTGGCGCCGGCGAACCGCCCCCTTTTTCTGCCGTGTCGGGAAGGAAGGCTCGGTTAAGAATGCGTTAACGGCACGTCCGTACGTCCGGGCGTTAACCCTGACGGCGTCGCGTGCGCCTCCGCGAGGTCGGCACCGCGGCCGCTCGCGGCGACAACCTCGGCTTGCCGCCGGCGGACCGCTTCGCTCAGCGCACGCAGATGCGGATCCCGGATCCCGAGCGCTTCGAGGTGGCTCAGGGTCTCGAAGAGATAATCGCAACAGCGCCCGAGCGGACCCGCCGCGGTGGCGAGCGCGTCGACGATGCGCGCTTCGGGCAGTCGACCGGCGTAGCGCGGATGCTCGCGGTTGATCGCGAAGGCGATCGCGGCGATCGTCCCTTCCGCGCTGCGCGCGCGCACCCAGATCGGCCGGTAGGCGGCGGTCACCATCTCGCGCCGCCAGACGATGTCGAGCTCGCTCTCGATCTCCTCCTCGGCGATGCGGAAGGCGACGCCGAGGCAGGAACCGCCCCGCTCGAGGCCGAGCACGAGCCCGGGCCGATCGGGCGTGCCGCGACCCAGCGTGGTCCAGAGGCAGAACCGTCGGTGCCAACCGAAGACCCGGACCACGCGCCGTTCGACGAAGCGGATGCAGGGGTTCCAGATCAGCGAGCCGTAGCCGAACACCCACACCGCCGCCCCGGGCGGCCGACGTGCGAGACAGGCCGCGCGCGAGGCCGCGAGCGCCTCCTCGTCGAGCACGCCCGCGACCCCGGCGGCGCGCACCATGCGCTGTACCCACCCGGATCGAATGAGCTCGCGTGTCAGCACCGTTCCGGAACCCTTCCGCGCGGCGCGCAGATGCGCGGGCTCGGCGCGCTCGGCAAGGGGTTCGGCCGCGTTCTCCGGTGCCCGGTGCGCCGCGACCGCTCGCCCCCGGTCGCGCTTCGCGGCGTCTGGGCGAGACGCAAGAAGAGAAAGCGGGTTTTCCCGTAGCGCCGCTCCTGCTCGATCGCGAAGCCGGAGGGAGGCTCGAAGACTTCGTCGCGCGCGAGCTCGACCACGATCCGGGCCCCCGGGGCGATCCACCCCCCCTCGAGGAGGGCCTCCAGAGCCGGCTCGGCGAGCCCGGAGCGCCAAGGCGGATCGAGAAAGACGATATCGAAGCTTTCACGCGCCGGTCCGAGCCGCGTGGCGTCGGCGACCAGGAGACGAACGCGCTCGCCTTCGCCCAGATGCTCGATGTTGCGGCGGATGGCGGCGATCGCCTCGGGAGCGTTTTCGACGAGGAGCACGGCCGCGGCACCGCGCGATGCGGCCTCGAGCCCGACCGCCCCGCTGCCGGCGAAGAGATCGAGGAAACGGCTCCCGGCGAGCGGCGGTGCTCCGTGTTCCAAGATCGCCATGAGCGCCTCGCGCGCCCGATCCGCCGTCGGGCGCACGGAAAGCCCCGGCGGAGCCTGGATCTTCCGCCCCCGATGGCGACCGGCGATGATCCTCATTCGGTTTGCGGGGCGCGCCTGCGCGCCCGGCGCGGCGTCGGACCGAGCAGCCGCGCGGCGAGCTCGGCTCCGAGCTGCTCTTTGAGGACCTTGCGCGGCACCTCTTCGATCGCGCCCTTGGGCAGGTTTCCGAGCTGGAAGGGCCCGTAGGCGATGCGGATCAGCCGGTTGACCTTGAGCCCGAGATGCTCGAGCACGCGGCGCACCTCTCGGTTCTTGCCTTCTTTCAGGCTCACGGTGAGCCAGACGTTGGCGCCCTGGACCCGATCGAGGGTCGCTTCGATCGGGCCGTAGTCCACCTTTCCGACCCTGATCCCTTGCGCGAGCCGAGCGAGGGCCCCGGGTTCGACTTTGCCGAAAGCGCGCACCCGGTACCGGCGCGTCCAGCCCGTGGCGGGCAGTTCCAGCTGGCGTTTGAGCTCGCCGTCGTTGGTGAGCAGGAGCAGCCCTTCGGAGTTGATGTCGAGCCGTCCGATGGGCATGAGCCTCGGCAGACCGGGCGGCAGGCGCTCGAGGTAGGTGGGCCGCCCCTGCGGGTCGCGCGCCGTGGTCACCACGCCTTTGGGCTTGTGCCAACGGAACAGCCTCGTGGGCTCGGGTTCGGGCAGCGGCCGGCCGTCGACCGTGACCCGTTGCTCGGGGGTGACGTCGAGCGCCGGGGAGGTCACGACGCGGCCGTCCACCGCCACCCGGCCTTCGCGGATCCAACGCTCGGCCTCGCGGCGCGAGCACAGGCCCGCGCGCGCGATCCGCTTGGCCAGGCGCTCTCCCTCCCGGCCTCCGGGCGCTTCGTCCGAGCGCACCCGCTCCGGAGCCGCCGTGGCCCGCGGAACGGGGTCGGTGCGCGCAGCCGTGCGTCGGTTCAACGCCGGCGTCCCGCGCGTCGGTTGCGCGCCGCCCGAACGAGGCCGGCGAGGATCGCGGTGTCGGCGGCGCTGATCTGGTATTCCGGATGCCACTGCACGCCCAGACAGAAGCTGCGCCGGGGGTCCTCGATCGCTTCCACGATCCCGTCCGGGGCCACACCGCTCACGACGATGCCCGGACCGACGGTCTCGGCCGCCTGATGGTGGGCGCTGTTGACCGCGAGCCGCTCGGCACCGGTGAGCCTGTGCAAGAGCGTGCCCGGTCGAACGATGACCTCGTGTCCGGGCTCGGTGCGCGGGTTGGGCTGCTCGTGCGCGAGCGCATCGGGACGCGCATCCGGAATGTGCTGGATCAGGCGTCCTCCCAGGACGACGTTCATCAGCTGCTGTCCGCCGCAGATCCCGAGGACCGGGAGATCCGCCTCGAGCGCACGCTCGAGGAGCGCCCATTCGAAACGCGTGCGGCGGTCTTTCAGACGCACGGTGGGATGGCGCACATCCGCACCATACAGGGCGGGATCGATGTCGAAGGCGCCCCCGGTGATCACCAATCCGTCCAAGAGATCGAGATAGTCGTCGACGAGTCCGATCTCGTGGGGCAGGGCGATCGGCGTTCCCCCGACGGCGGCGAGCGCGGCGCAGTAGTTGTCGCGAAGCGCGTACCAGGGCAGGTGCGAATAACCGCCGCCGTGCTCGGAATCGAGGGTCACGCCGATCACCGGTCGACCGGAAGGGCTCGCGCGCATGGCCGCAGACAGGTAGCGATCGCCGCGGACCGCGGCAAGACGAAGGAACGGGAATGCTCGCGACGCTCGAGAGCCTGTCGGGTGTGCCCGTGCTCGATCTCCTGGCACCTTTCGTCTTCGTGCTCGCCTGGGTCGGTTACGCGCGCTGGGCCGACAGCCCCGGTCGGCCGAGCCTCATGGCCCGCATGCACGAGTACCGGCTCGTCTGGATGCGGCGGATGCTCGCCCGCGACAATCGGATCACCGATCTGCAAGTGGTCCAGGTCCTGGTCCAGAACATCGCCTTTTTCGCGAGTTCGGCGATCATCCTCATCGGTGGTCTCGTGGCCGTGTTGGGGGCGCGCGAGCAAGCGATGGCGATCCTCGCCGAGATGCCGCTCGCCGCTGCCACCGTCCCTCGCGTGTTCGATGCCAAGGTTTTGCTGTTGATCGTCGTGTTCGTCTACGCCTTCTTCAAGTTCACGTGGACATTGCGTCAGTTCAATTACGTAGCGATTCTCATCGGTGCCGCTCCGCCCCCGGCCGAGGCCGCCACGCCAGCCGCCGAGCGTCTGATCGAACGCGCCGCCCGCATGGCCACGCGTGCCGCCGACCACTTCAACAAGGCCATGCGCGCCTATTATTTCGGTCTCGCCGGTCTCGCCTGGTTCGTCCATCCTCTCCTGCTCGTCGCCGCCGTGTTCTGGGTCGTGCTCGTGAGCTGGCGGCGCGAGTTCCGTTCGGCGAGCCTCGCGATCTTGGGCCCGGTGGGCGAGCCCATCGAAAAGACGCCTCCTCAGAGCGAAGCGCGGTCTTCGCCGTAAACGCCGGCCTCCATCGTCTCGCAGAAGCTCACGAGATTGGGGAAATCGTATGCCAGCTCTTTGAGCCTCGCTCCGATCGGCAAATAATAGACGTTGGCGAGAAACCCGTAGACGATCGCATCGAGTGTCGTCAGCTGCTCGCCCATGAAAAACGGCTTGTCGCCCAGATATCGCGAGAGCGCATCGAGATCGTCGCGCGCGAGCGCGAGGATCGCATCGGCGTGCATGCGCCCGAGGCCGTGCAGATCGAGCAAACGCCCGACCCGCAGCCGCAACAGCGAGCGTGCGATGGGACGCAGGAGAGGATGAAACGGCGCCACCACCTCCCGGTCGTAGCGCGCCTCCGCGTCCGGGTCGAACCACCGCGCCCACAATATCGCGAAATAGAGATGGTCTTCGAGAAGGCGGCGCAGGGCCTTGGCCTCGGCCTGCTGGTGCGGGGCGAGCGCGGCGTCCGGATCGATGCCGCGGCTCGCTTTCAAATGGTCGAGGATCGCATCGAGGCCCACGATCAGCCGCGCACCGTCGCGCAGCCGCGGCAGCCGGGCATCGGGCAGCCATTCGCCGCGCAGGCTGTTCTCGACCGTGAACGGAAGCTCGGCCAGACGCAGCCAGGTTTCGAGAGCGAGCACGAAGGGATTGGGATGGCGGGCCCACGGCTCGGGAAATCGAACGAGCACGAGCGGAGCACCGATCTCGCGCGTTCCTTCCGGAGCCTCGTTCGGCACCTCCAGGGCCGCCGCCATGGTTCGACCACCGCTTTGCGCTTCGACCGCGATCGTCTCGCGCGAAGCTAAAGCTCTGCAGAGCTTGCTGCAACCCTGGCGCTTCAAGCGCCGACGCGGCAGCTCTCGAGCAGGATCCGATGGGCTTGCAGGTCGGCCCAGTCGCGCGGCCGACAGGTGAGGATCACGATCTGCTGCTGCTCCGCGGCTCCGGCGAGGATCGTCTTCATCCGGGCGAAGCGCCGTTCGTCGGAAAAGACGAGAGCGTCGTCGAGCAGAAGACAGGGCGCTTCGCCCTCGCGCTCGCGCAGGAGATCGGCGAGGGCGAGACGCACGAGGATCGCGAGCTGCTCGCGCGTCCCCACGCTGAGTTCTTCCAGGCGCTCCGCCGCGTCGCCGCGCTGCAACCCGATCGGGACGAGCCGTTGTCGGTCGACGAGCGGCTCGGCGTCGGGGAAGAGTTTGCGCAAATAGGGAAGAAAACGCTGTCGCAGCGGCTCCACGAGATCGGAGGTCAGCTTCCGCTCCTGTTCCGACAATGTTTCCCGCAGCAATTTCCACGCTCGCGCTTCGCGCTCGCTCGCGGCGAGCTGCGCGCGCAGCTCGTCCAGGCGACGCTCGAGTTCTTCCAAGCGCGCGTCGCAGGCCTCGACACCGAGCCCGCGTACTTCGCCTTGGAGCTGGTCGACCTCGCGTTGAGCTTCGGCCTCCTCGCTTTTTAATTTGGCGATTTCGTCTTGCGCCGCCCTCTCCTCGGCCCGGACGCGAGCGGGATCGAGGCTCTCGAGCTCGGTTTCGATCGCGCCGAGAAGAGCCCGCGCGTTCGCGAGCCTCTCTTCGGCGCGACGCCGCTCGGCCTCGAGATCCGCTTCCGAGATCTCGGCTTCGTCTGCGAGTACGGCTTCCCGCAGGGCCGTGACGGAATTCAGAAGCTCCTCGTGGCGGCCGCGAAGACGGGCGTCTTCCTCGCGCAACGCGGCGAGCTCCTCGCCGGCTTTCGTGGCCTCGGCGCGGACCTCGTTCAGCCGCACCTGGTACGCGCGGGCTTCGGCCGCGGCCGCTTCGACGTCGCGCTCGAGATTTCGCACCTCGGCTTCCGCGCCGAGCGCCGCGCGGCTCCGTTCGAGCTCGTCGAGTTCGGCCTGCAAGCGCTTCCGCGCAGCCGCACAGTCGGCGGCACCGATGCTCTTCAAGAGGTTGTCGAATTTCGCCTGCAGGCCCGCGAGCTCTCGATCGAGGTCGTGGCGACGCTGCAAAGCGGCTTCCGCCGCCTGCAGGTCCGGAAAGCCCAGCGAGTCGAGCAAAGCCCGGAACCTCTCCGAGGCCTCCTCGCGCCGCCGTTCGAGCTCGGCGAGATCGCCACCGGGGCTGATGCGGATCCGACCGAAGCCGTCGAGGATCAATTCGGTCGGAGCCGTGAGATCCAGCGGCCGGCTCGCATCGAGCGGCGCACCGTCGGCGGTCCGCGCCGATCGGCCCGGCTCGGGAAACAGTTCGATGCGGGTCGCCTGCGCACGGAGCACCGCCTCGCGTCGCTCGCGCTCGTCGAAGGCCGCGCGCAAAAGCGCGAGGTTTCGGGCGTCGATGCGGATCGCCGCGCGTTCGGATTCGCGTCGTGCGAGTGTCGCGGCCGTGCACTCGGCCTCTTCGAGCGCGGTGCGCAACCGTGTCGCCCGTTCCTCCCGCTCGAGCAGCTCTCGAGCCGCCCGCGCCCTCTCCGACCGATCGAGCGCGCACGCGGCCGCCTCGGCGAGCCGGATCTGATCCTGGTCCAAGTTCGAACACCGTTGCTGCGCCCGCTCGATTCGCGCTTCGAGCTCTTCGCGTTGACGTTCGACCTTTCGGAGCTCTTCTTCGTCGCGCGCGAGACGTCGGCGGCGCTCGGCCCGCTGGTTCGCGGCTTGCTCGAGCCGCTCGGTTTCGGATCGTTCCTTCTGAACGAGGATCCGCGTGCGCTCGCGCTGTTCCTCGAGCCGCTCGATCCGATCGCGTGCTTCTCTTGCTCGATCGAGGCGGGCCTGTGCGCGCACGAGCACGTCGCGGTCTCGGGCACGGGCCAGCTTCTCCAACGCCCGTTGCAAGGCGTCGATCTTTTCGTCGTAGGTCGTCCGAACGCGGCGGAGACGTTCTGTTTCGGCTTCCAATGCCGCGACGTCGCGTCGGAGTTTGGCGAGTTCGTCGTCCTTGCCGGCGCGCTCCTGCCCTTTGGGCGTGTAGAAACGTTCGTAGTTCTTGTCGATGCGAGCGCGCAGCGCGGCGAGCCGGGTACCGCCGACGACCGTTTCGATTTCCCGTTCGAGCGCCGCCCGCAGGCGATCGCGGT
Source organism: Geminicoccaceae bacterium (assembly GCA_025062095.1). Lineage (GTDB taxonomy): Bacteria > Pseudomonadota > Alphaproteobacteria > Geminicoccales > Geminicoccaceae > JANXAZ01. The sequence continues at coordinate 7,468 of JANXAZ010000014.1, read as the reverse complement.
GCGCTTCGATCGCGCTCGTCAGCTGGTCGGGCAGGAAGCTCGTGCCCTGATCGACCCAGAAGAGCGCGAGCAGGCCCTGATGCTGCGGCCGCCGTTCGCCGCGCCCGTGCCGCCGTTCGAAGCGCAACAGGCGCTGCAGTTCGGCCTCCGCCTCGTCCCCGCGCCAGCGACCTCTCGAGCAAGCGAGCGTACAGTCGCGACCGAACTCTTTTTTCAGCTCGTAGTCGACCCCACCGAGCTCGAAGACGAGTTCGATCCGCGGCGAACCGCCACCCCGCGGGTTCAGGCTCTGGCGTTGTTGCCCGCTGATCTTCCAATGCTCGAAGAGACCGGCCTTGACGGCTTCGAGGAGGGTGGATTTGCCCTCTTCGTTGTCGCCTCCGATGACGGTCAAGCCCGGGGCGAGAGGTCCGATGCGCCATTCCCCGGCGAGCTTGCGGAAGTCCCGCACCGTGATGCACGCCAGTCTCACCCGGGCCTCTCCGTCGCCGTTCCGAGCCCTTCGACTTCCCGCCACAACAAGCGCAGGGCGAGCGCTGCGACCGCCCGTTCCTCTTCGTCCGGAGCGCGAAGGATGCGCTCCTGCAAAGAGCGCGCACAGGCGCCGACGAGGCCGCCGTCGTCGAGCCGCGCGAGGTCGGGTTCGCTCGGCTGCAACTGGAGCCGATCCTCGAGCTCGAGATGGCGGAGTTTGGCGCGCAGGCTCGCGAGCGCGTCCTCGACGGCCCGCCGACCGCGGAGGTCGACCGCGCCCGACAGCGTCAGCCTGAGGACGATGCGCCCGAGAGGCTCGGGCAAGACGTGCTCCAGCCCCGCGATGCGGGTCGCGAGCTCGTCCGGTCCTTGCGGCGGAAGTTCGAGCTCGCGTTCCTCCCAAACGTAGCGCGCCGTCGCGATGGGCTCGATGCGCGGCGACGCTCCGGGCTCGTCGATCTCGACCAAAAGCACGTAACCCGCCTCGCGGTACCGGTAATGGTCGGGTTCCGGCGTTCCCGAGTACCAGGTCCGAGGATCGACCTCGAGTAGGCCGTGACGATCGCCCAGAGCCAGATACTCGAGCCGAGCGCGCTCGGCGCGGTCCCGTGCGATCGGATTGAGGGCCTCGTCACCGTTGGGGACCAGACCTTCGACGAGGCCGTGGGCGAGGCCGATGCGGATCGCCCCCGGTGGTGTCTCGGCCTCGTCCATCCAGGCCGAAAGATCCGCGAGCGTCCGGCGCGCGCGCAACGGCGCCGGCAGCACCCAGGCACGACCTTCGGCGATCGCGATCGGCTCGGGGCGCGCAGCGACGCGGAGCTCGGCCGAGGATCCCGCTCTCGTCCGTTCGAGCCGGGTCCAGACACTCTCGGGTAGAGCCGCGTCGTGATTGCCCGGCAGAAAGATCCAGGGACCCGGGAAGCCGGCGAGGGCCTCGAGGGTCCGCCGCAGGAGGTCTTCCTCGACGTGCTGCCGGTCGAAGACGTCCCCGGCGACGAGCACCGCGTCCACTGCGCACGCGCGGGCGAGGGCGGCGATTTCGCGCACCGCCTCGAGGCGGCGCTCGCGCAGGAGCGCCCCGGCGTCACCGGGGATCTGGCGATACGGACAACCGAGGTGCCAGTCCGAACTGTGCAGGAACCGCACCACGGCGCCCGTCCGTCTTCAGGGCTCGCGCGAGAGGCCCCGAGCGGCGAGCGCATCCAGATATTCGCGCCAGATCCGCTCCTGTTCGCACCCGAGCCAATACAAATAAGACCAGCTGTAGATCCCGGTGTCGTGCCCGTCGTCGAAGACGATGCGCACCGCGTAGTTGCCCACGGGCTCGAGCGCGCGCACGCCGACGTAGCGTTTGCCGGCGACGATCACCTTCTGTGAAGGCGAATGGCCCTGGACTTCCGCCGACGGGCTCTCGACGCGCAGGAGCTCGAAGGGCAGCGAGAAGCTCGCCCCGTCGTCGTAATCGATTTCCAGCCGGCGTTCGGCGCGTCGGACCCGGATCTCCACCGGCCAGGGATGCTCAGCCTGCAGTGTCACGCCGCAGCTCCTCCGGGATCCGCTCGTCCTCGCCCAGAGGCCGCGCCTCTTCCACGAGCATGATCGGGATGCCGTCGCGGATCGGATAGGCGAGGCCGGCCTTGTCGCTGACGAGCTCGTTTCGCACCCGATCGTAGCGCAACGGGCCCTTGGTGAGCGGACAAACGAGGATCTCCAAGAGCCGCGGATCGACCCCGGGGCCGCTCTCCCTCGCGCCTTCCGGCCTTTCTTCGCTCGGCTCCAACTCGGCTCTCCGGTCGCTCGCTGGACCAGCCTTGCGGGAATTCAGGCGAACAAGACGCTCGAGAGCATCCGCCGCCCCTTGATCGTGGCCGGATGCTTGGGCCCGAGCGCATCGAAGAACTTCAAGAGCTGCTTGCGCGCCGCCTCGTCGTTCCAGCCGCGGTCCTTGCGCACGATGGTGCACAGATGTTCCATCGCGGGCTCGATCTGGCCACGCAGGAACAAAAGAGTCGCGAGCCGATAGCGGGCGTCGTGGTCGTTCGGATCGGCGGCGAGGCGCGCCTCGAGAGCCGCCGGATCGCCCAGTTCGCCCGCTTCCTCGGCGAGCTGGATCGCCGCCTTGGCACCCGCGATCGCGGGGTGATTGGCCGCGGTCTTGGGGGCTTTCTCGAGCAGCCGCTTGGCGTCGGCGCGCTGGCCCGCGGCCAACAGGCACCGCGCGAGTCCGCCGATCGCCTCCGGATTCTCGGGATCGGCCCGCAAGACGGCGTTGTAGATCGCCGCTGCCGTCTTCACGTCGCCGCGTTCGGCCGCTTGCCGCGCGGCTTCGAGGTCGGCCGCGAGGTCGGCGCCGATCGGCTCGCCGATGAGCTTTTCGACGAGCGCCTTGATCTGGCTCTCGGGCTGCGCGCCCATGAAGCCGGTGACCGGCTGGCCGCCCAGAAAGGCGTAGACCGTGGGGATGGATTGCACCCGGAACTGGGCGGCGAGTTCGGGGTTCTCGTCGACGTTGATCTTGACGAGGCGAACCTTGCCGCCCGCCGCTTTCACGATCTTCTCGAGGACCGGCGTCAGCTGCTTGCAGGGCCCGCACCACGGCGCCCAGAAATCGACCAGCACCGGAACCGTCATCGACGCCTGGATGACGTCGCGGGTGAAGGTCTCGAGCGTACCGTCTTTGATGAAGGCGCTTTCTTCGCCCTCGGGCTTGGCCTTGGCGGCCGCGCTGCCGAAGAGTTGCATGTCGCTCGAATCTCCGTGGTTTGACGTCCGCGAGAGCGCCCGAAGCCGGCTCCCCTCGGCCGCGCGTAATGTGTAGGCGCTGCGCGGTCGTTACAAGGTCGTCACGCGGATCGCCGGGCGGGCTTCGGCCGCGGGCGGCCCGTGGAAAAGCGCGTTCTCGCAGCGGACTTCGGTCCCTGCCGTCGCGGGGATGGCAGCGGCACATCGGGTTCGGCCGCGGTCCGGGCCTCCGGACTTGTCGAATCCGCCCGGCTGGGATGGAGTCGCGTCTCGCTCCTCGACCGCCCGCGCGTGGCGGGAGGAGGCGCGTGGAGCGATGCGCCGCCTGTTGCTCGCCTTTCTCCTTCTCGCCGGGCTGGTCCTCGTCCCCTTCCTGATTTGGGGCGAGGCGCTCGAGACCGCGCTCGCCGCACCCGAGCTCGCGCGCGTGCTCGAGGCGCGCGGTCCGCTCGCCGGGGCGATGGCGGTGGGGCTGTTGTGGTCGGACCTCCTCCTGCCCGTACCCGCCACGGCGGTCATGAGCGCGCTCGGCTTCGTGTACGGGATCCCCTGGGGGACGATACTCGGAGCAGCGGGTTCGATGCTCGCCGGGCTCACCGGATACGGCCTCTGTCGCGCGCTCGGTCGCGACGCCGCCGAGCGGATCCTCGGACGCGACGGGCTCGCCCAGGGCGAACGCTTGTTCGCTCGGATCGGGGTCTGGCTCGTGCTCTTGTCCCGCTGGCTGCCCGTGTTCCCGGAGGTCGTGGCGTGCATGGCCGGGCTCGCGCGGATGCCTTTTTCGCTCTTCGTCTTCGCGCTCGCGGCGGGATCGGTGCCGATGGCGGCCGCGTTCGCGGCCGTCGGGCGGTTCGGGGTAGAGCGGCCGGATCTCGCGCTTCTCGTTTCGGCCGTCGCGCCGCCGCTCATCTGGCTCGTGCTGCGTCCGCTCGCCTTGCGCGCGGGCCGCGCCTCGGCCGAACCCGCTCCGCGCGAGCGCGCGCAATGAGCGCGAACGAGCCGACGCGGCGATCGCCGGTTCACCGTTCCTTCTCTTCGGAAGGGAGGCAGCGCCGATGAAGAAACCCGAACCCGAACCCGTCGAGCCGAGCCGCTTGCGCGAGCTCGCGCTGGCGGTGATCCGTGCCGACCGCTTTCCGCGCCTCGCCACGGTCGACGGCGATCAGCCGCGCGTGCGCCCCGTGAGCCCGGTCAAGACCGACGGCTTCACGGTCTATGTCGCCAACCTCAAACGCTATCACAAGACCGCGGAGCTCGCCGCCAATCCCAAGTGCGAGCTCGTCTATCTCTCGCCCGAGCACGATCAGGTGCGCATCACGGGCACCGCGGAGATCGTGAGCGAACCCGAGATCCTCGACGAGATCTGGCGCATGAACCCCTTGTTGCGGGCCTATCTCGGCACACCCGACAATCCCGAGCTCGTCGTCTACCGGATCCGCCCTTCACGCGTCCGTTTCATGCGCGAATGGGCTCTCGAGTATCACGAGGTGCCACTCGAAGGCTGAAGCGAAGGGCCGGGCCGACGACGGCCGAGGACGCGCGGGCCGCTTCGGCGCGACACCGCACGCTCGAGCGCCTGAGCAAGACCCAGCGCACGTCTTTTCGCCGCGAGCGGGCCGCTCGGGGGGCTTCCGATCGGCCACGACGGCGCGAGCGCGGGCTCGTCCCGGGCGCGCGGGCGGTCCTCCGCTTCCACCGGGCTCCGCTCCTCTCGTTCCGGCTCCGCGAGTCCATCGCCGGAAGCCGGGAGCCGAGGACGTCGCCGATATCCTCGCAGCCCCGAAAAACGCCGGCCGCCCGGTCCCGCCCCCGGCTCTCCCGCCGAGAGCGGCGAAGCCGCCGATCGGGAAGCTGCGGTCGTCGACGGCCCGGGGCGATCGACCGCACCTCGGGCCCGGGAGGCGCCCGACGCCCCGGGGTCGCGCTCGGCGGGCGCGAGGAGCAGCCGAATGGCGCTTCGTGTGCGCTCCGCTCGGACTTCGGCCCCGCCTCCTCCTTGTAGGCACCGGGCGGTGCCGGCGATAACCGCAGCGATGCGCGGGAAGAGGAGGGGAGGCGGCGATGGCGGAACGAACGCGGATCACGCGCGTCGAGGTGCACGTCTTCCGCTTCGAGATCGAGGATCTCGCGTTGCCGGTGCACGGTGCGGCCGGTGTGGGCAACATCGAATACCGCAAGGGTGGCGGACTCGCGCTCTCCCGCTACGCGGTGACGATCGATACCGAGGACGGTGCGCGCGGCGAATACGTCACGCATTGGGTCGGGACGCCCGCCGCGCTCGGCCAGACCCTGATGCTCGCACCGCATCTTCTCGGTCGCGACCCGGATACGCGCGAGCAGATCTGGGACGATCTCAAGCGCGAGTTGCGCGCCTACGATCACATGGGGCACGGACCGCTCGACATCGCGCTGTGGGATCTCGCGGGCAAGCGGCTGGGGTGCTCGGTGAGCCGTCTGTTGGGCGGTTTCCGCGACCGATTGCCGACCTACGCTTCGACCTACCACGGCCAGGAATCGGGTGGCGGGCTCGACAGTCCCGAAGCCTTCGCCGATTACGCCCGCGCGTGCCGAGAACGGGGCTTCAGGGGCTTCAAGATCCACGGCTGGCACGACGGCGACGTCGCGCGCGAGATCCGGACGATCGAGCTCGTGCGCCGCGCCGTAGGCGACGAGTTTCGTCTCATGCTCGATCCGGCTTGCGAGCTGCGCACCTGGATGGACGCTCTCGAGGTCGGCCGCGCCTGCGATGCGAACGGCTTTTTCTGGTACGAAGACCCGCTGCGCGATTCGGGCATCTCGATCGAGGCGCATCGACGCTTGCGCGAGCGGCTCACGACGCCGCTCCTCGTTTCCGAATACGTCCGCGGGATCGAGGCCAAGGCCGGGTTCTTGCTCGGCGGCGGCTGCGATCTCGTGCACGCCGATCCCGAATACGACATGGGCATCACCGGGGCCGTCAAGCTCGCCCATCTCTGCGAGGCGTTCGGCCTCGACATCCAATTCCACGCCTGTGGGCCGGCCCATCGGCAGGTGATGGCCGCCACCCGCAACACGCATCTGTACGAGATGGCACTCGTAGGCCCCGGCATGCGCAACGCGGTTCCGCCCGTGTACGCCTGCGGCTACAGCGATCAGCCGGAGGCCCTGGACGAGGAAGGCTGCGTACCGGTGCCGCGCGGACCGGGTCTCGGGGTGGTCTACGATTGGGACTTCATCGCGCGCAACCGCACCCAACACCACGTTTTCACTCTCGATTGAGATAGTCTAGCGAGCTCTCGCCGAATCCGCTAAAATCGCCGTGTCGGAGATCCGCGATGTCCGCGCTCGGCCTGCTCGCGCACGAGACCGATCCGTTTCCGACCGCACCGCGGGTGCACGAGCGGTCGAGGCGATCGGCCGAACCCCGTTGCGCAGGGCGACGGGCTCGGACCGCCGCGCGCGGGCGTTGCGGGACGATCCCGGTGTACCGGGCGCGGCCGCTGCGCGTATGTGCGGTCCGAGGCTCGGCCCGGGACGCGCCGGACCCGCGAGAACGTGCGGGGCGGGTGCGAGGCGGACGTCGCACGAGCTCGAGCTCGCGCGATCCGGCGCGCGCGGCTGCGCGCGCGCCTCGAGCGTGCTCGCGAAGGGTGCACGCGACGACGCCTCCGATTGGTGGCGGGTTCGGAAAACGCGGTCTTTCTTCTGCTTCGCGCTGACCGCCCGTGCTCTTCTACATGCTTCGTCGGCTCGGCCAAGCGATCGTGGTGATGGTGGTCGTCTCTTTTTCGAGCTTCGTCCTCTTCGATTATGTCGGCGATCCGGTCAACAACATGGTCGGGCAGGAGGCGAGCCTCGCGGATCGAGCGGCCTTGCGCGCGCGGCTGGGGCTCGACGATCCTTTGCTCGTTCGCTTCGCTCGCTTCCTCGTCGATGCCGCGCGCGGGGAGTTCGGGATCTCGTATCGGCTCCGGCGGCCCGTGGCGGAGCTCATCGCCGAACGGCTTCCCGCGACTCTCGAGCTCGTCGCGGTTTCGGCCGTGCTCGCCCTCGCGATCGGGATACCTCTCGGCGTGTACACGGGGATCCGGCGCGACGGTCGCATCGCGCGTGTGTTGATGGCGATCTCGCTCGTGGGCGTGTCGCTGCCCACCTTCGTGATCGGCATCGGCTTGATCTATCTGTTCTCGGTCACGCTCGGCTGGTTGCCGTCTTTCGGCCGCGGCGAGGTGGTGCGCATCGGGTTCTGGACCACAGGCCTGCTCACGGT
>JANXAZ010000143.1 GCA_025062095.1 Geminicoccaceae bacterium | reverse complement strand
CGCTTCCAGGGCTGGGCGGTGGTCGACAACCGCTCCGGCCGCGACTGGTCCGAGGTCGAGCTCGTGCTCGTCGCCGGCGGACCGGTGACCCTGCGCCAGGCGCTCTCTCGGCTCTTCTGGGCCGAGCGGCCCGAGGTGCCGGTGCGCCTGCCGGAGGGCATCCGCCCGCGGATCGACGAGGGGACCTTGCCGCCTCCACCCGTCGCGGCCGCACCGGGCAGGGCCGCCCGGGCGGCGACGGCCGCCCCCGCCGAACGCGCCTTCGAACCCGAAACCCTCGCAAAGGCCGCGGAGCCGGCCGCTCTCCTCGCCGCGGAGGCGGCGGAGAGCCCGACGCAGAGCTTCTTCCGCCTGCCCGGCAGGGTCTCGATCCCGGATCGCGGCAGCGCGCTCGTGCCGGTCCTCGACCGCACGCTCCCGGCCGAGCCGATCGTCCTCCTCCAGGCCGACCGTGCGCCCGATAGGCCGCTTCTGGCTTTGCGCATCCACAACGACGGTCCG
>JANXAZ010000142.1 GCA_025062095.1 Geminicoccaceae bacterium | reverse complement strand
CCTCCCTGGAGCTGGTGGTGATGTCCGCGGTGGGCGGGATGAGCAGCATCTGGGGCGCGCCCCTGGGAGCCCTGTGTGTGCTGCTGCTGGAACAGCTGCTCCGCACCCACCTGTTGGGACTCGTGCCCGCGGTGTCGGGGGAGCTGGAGCCCGTGGTGTTCGGGGTGATGCTGGTAGTGATCATGATGTTCTGGCCCGAGGGGCTGGTGAGCTCCCGGCGGGCCCGGCAGGTAGCGTGGGCAGGGCGATGAGCGCAGACCGGCTCCTGCGGGTGGAACGCGTGACGAAGACCTTCGACGGGCTGGTGGCGCTTTCTGACGTCACCCTGGAGGTGCGGGACGGACAGATCAAGGGGCTCATCGGCCCCAACGGTGCGGGCAAGACCACCCTGTTCAACCTCATCGCGTGCTGCTTGGTGCCCACCCGGGGCGACATCGTGTTCCGCGGCCGGTCCCTGGTGGGGCTTCCGCCGCACCGCGCAGCGGCCCTGGGGATCGCCCGGA
>JANXAZ010000141.1 GCA_025062095.1 Geminicoccaceae bacterium | reverse complement strand
ATCTCGTGTGGCTGGCGCAAAGCGATGGGGCGCGCTTCCGCCGCACCGCTGGCGTGGAGGTCGCGGGGAGCTGCCCTGTGTGCGGCGGACGAGATCGCTTCCACGTCCGCCGCGGGCGCGCTTGGCGCGACGGCGTGGATCGCTGCTTCTGCCGCAAGTGCCACGGCGACCCAGGCGCTGGCGGGCGCTGGCTCGACCCGATCGACTACTGGCGCTGGGCGCACGGTGGCACGTTCGCCGAGGCGGTGGCGGCGCTGGCGGGCGGCGTGATCACGCCCGCGCGCCCTGCCCTCGCCCGCCCCGCCGCAGGCGACGGAGGAGACGACGACGAGCGCGCGCGCTGGCAACGCGACGCCGCGGCGTTGGTCGCGCGCTGCGAGGCGCGCTTGTGGGCGGGCGACGAGCGCGCGCAGCGCGCGCTGCGCTGGCTGCGCGAGGAGCGCGGACTGGACGACGCGACGATCCGCGCGGCGCGGCTGGGCTACGCGCCTGAGCCGCTGCGCGAGGGC
>JANXAZ010000140.1 GCA_025062095.1 Geminicoccaceae bacterium | reverse complement strand
CGCATCAACGCCAGGAATTTCCGTTCGTAATCCTCCCAGCTGCCGCCGCGCTTCTTGTATCCGTCGAGCATCTCGCGGGTAGGTGCGAGGTTCGGAAGGTGGACGTAGTCGATTCCCGCGATTTTTTTCAAGAAAAAGGCGAGGTCGTCTTTCTTGGTGAAGCCCGCGAGCTGCGAGGAATTGTCGATCCTCACGTCGATCACGCGCCGCACGCCGGCTCGCTCGAGCGCCGTGAAGAAGGTCTCGGCGCTCTTCTTGGTGAAACCGATGGTGAACAGCTTCATCGCGCTTTCGTGTTCCTGTTGACAGTTTCATGTTTTGCGGTATGCTACTTTTCGGATGCGTCGCGCTAAAGCGACATCATCCTCTAATCCTGGCAGAAGCAGTTGACTCGCGTTCTCTGGGGTGATCTTTTCTTTTACCCTCTCCAACATTTCGGCGTGCGTTTCGAGCCGACCATCGGCCCGAATATGCAGCACGCCTACGTCGTTCTTGAGTTGCTCTGCGATCA
>JANXAZ010000013.1 GCA_025062095.1 Geminicoccaceae bacterium | reverse complement strand
CGTTACCCCGCCAACTACCTAATCGGACGCGGGCCCCTCCCCAGGCGACCGAACGGCCTTTGCCCCGCAGGGATCATCCGGTATCAGCCGCAGTTTCCCGCGGTTGTCCCGAACCCGGGGGCAGGTTCCCACGCGTTACTCACCCGTCCGCCGCTGCCGAGGGCCGAAACCCCCGACCGCTCGACTTGCATGTGTTAGGCGCGCCGCCAGCGTTCGTTCTGAGCCAGGATCAAACTCTCAGCTTCACCCTCGGACCACGGGCCCCCACCGGCAGCCGAAACCACCGACGAGAACCCCGACCCGACCCGGGCACACCCGAACGCCCGAACCCCCGGAACCACCCACCAAAGGCGCCCCCAAGGCCCGAACCGCCCGAGTGCCCCGCTCCGCGACACTCCGCGCCGCCGCCTGCTCGTCCCTACCTCACCCCACGCTGTCCAAAGAGCCTCGCCGACGGGGCGACGAACCCGGTCGGCGGAACCGTGCGGACACCGCCGCGACGCCCGGCCATATAGCGACGCCCTCCTTTCCTTTCAAGCCCCCGCGATCGCGGCATCACCGGCGCAGAGAGCGCTCGCCCCGAGCCTCAGGCGGCGGCCGCGACCGCCTCTCGCTCGGGGATCAGCCGCAGCGCGCCGTCCTCCGCCGTCACCCGCACCCGATCGCCTTCCCCGACCGCACCTTCGAGCACGAGAAGGGCGAGCGGATCCTGCACGTGCCGCTGGATCACGCGCTTGAGCGGCCGTGCGCCGTAGACCGGATCGTAGCCCCGTTCGGCGAGCCAGCTCCGCGCCGCGGCGTCGACCTCGAGGCGGATGCGCCGCGACTCCAACAGTTTCTGCAAGCGTCGCAGCTGGATGTCGACGATCTCCGCCATCTGTGCCCGGCCCAACCGGTTGAAGAGGATGATCTCGTCGAGCCGATTGAGGAACTCGGGGCGGAAGGCCCGACGGACCACCTCCATCACCTGCTCGCGCGCGGCACTCGCCGGCACGCCGTCGGGCAGAGCGGCGAGATACTCGGCCCCCAGATTGGAGGTGAGCACGATCAGCGTGTTGCGGAAATCGACCGTGTGGCCCTGACCGTCGGTGAGCCGTCCGTCGTCGAGAACCTGCAGGAGCAGGTTGAAGACGTCCGGATGCGCCTTTTCGACCTCGTCGAAGAGAACGACCTGATAAGGCCGCCGACGCACCGCCTCGGTGAGCGCTCCGCCTTCCTCGTAGCCGACGTACCCGGGCGGTGCGCCGATCAGGCGCGCGACGCTGTGCTTTTCCATGTACTCCGACATGTCGATGCGCAACAGCGCCTGCTCGTCGTCGAACAAGAACTCGGCCAGGGCCTTGCACAGTTCCGTCTTGCCCACTCCCGTGGGGCCGAGGAACAAGAAACTGCCGATCGGACGATTGGGGTCCTGGAGCCCGGCGCGCGCCCGCCGCACCGCGTTGGCGACGGCGTGCACCGCCTCGTCCTGGCCGACCACCCGCGTCTTGAGCCGTTCCTCCATGCGCAGGAGCTTCTCGCGTTCGCCCTGGAGCATCTTGTCCACCGGGATGCCCGTCCAGCGCGACACGATGTGCGCGACGTCCTCTTCCGTGACCTCTTCTTGCAACAGCCGCTGTCGCCCGCTCGCCTCGGCTTCCGCGAGCCGCTTCTCGAGGGCCGGGATCTCGGCGTAGGCGATCCGACCCGCGCGCTCGAAATCGCCCCGCCGTTGGGCCTGGACGAGCTCGTGGCGCAGCCGCTCGAGCTCCTCCTTGAGCTTGGTGGCCGAGGCGAGCTTGCTCTTCTCCGCCTGCCAGCGCGCGGTGAGCTCGGCCGAACGCTCCTCGAGCTGGGCGAGCTCTTTCTCGAGCTTGGCGAGCCGCTCTTTGGAAGCCGGATCGGTCTCCTTGGCGAGCGCCGCCTTTTCGATCTTGAGCTGGACGATCCTGCGATCGAGCTCGTCGAGTTCTTCGGGCTTGCTGTCGATGGCCATGCGTTTCCGGGCCGCCGCCTCGTCGATGAGATCGATCGCCTTGTCGGGCAGGAAGCGGTCGGTGATGTAGCGATGCGACAAGGTGGCGGCGGCGACGATGGCACCGTCCGTGATCCGCACCCCGTGGTGCATCTCGTACTTCTCTTTGAGCCCGCGCAGGATCGAGATCGTGTCCTCCACCGAAGGCTGGCTCACGTACACGGGCTGGAAACGCCGCGCGAGCGCCGCGTCCTTTTCGATGTGCTTGCGGTACTCGTCGAGCGTGGTGGCACCGATGCAGTGCAGTTCGCCGCGGGCGAGGGCGGGCTTGAGCATGTTCGACGCGTCCATCGCCCCTTCCGCCTTGCCCGCGCCGACGAGCGTGTGCAGCTCGTCGATGAACAGAACGATCTCGCCCTCGGCCGCCTGGATCTCCTGCAACAGCGCCTTCAAGCGCTCTTCGAACTCGCCGCGGTATTTGGCGCCCGCGACGAGCCCTCCGAGATCGAGCGCCAGCAACCGTCGGTCCTTGAGCGACTCGGGCACGTCGCCGGCGACGATCCGCTGGGCGAGCCCTTCCACGATCGCCGTCTTGCCCACGCCCGGCTCGCCGATGAGCACGGGGTTGTTCTTGGTGCGCCGCGACAGGACCTGGATCACGCGCCGGATCTCCTCGTCGCGGCCGATCACGGGATCGAGCTTGCCGGCACGCGCCATGGCGGTGAGATCGCGGGTGTATCGCTCGAGCGCGCCATAGGCCTCTTCCGCCGCCGCCGACTGCGCCGTGCGACCCTTGCGCAGTTTCTGGATCGCCTGCTCGAGCCCTTGCGGGGTCACCCGTCCGGCCTCGAGGGCTTTTTTGGCTTCGCTGTCCACGATCGCGAGGGCCTGCAACAGGCGCTCGACCGTGACGAAGGCGTCGCCGGCTTTCTTGGCCGCTTGCTGGGCGGTCTCGAAGACGCGCGCGAGTTCGGGCGAAAGGTAGAGCTGACCGGCACCCGAACCCTCGACCTTGGGCAGGCGGCGCAGCGCCGCTTCGAGACTGCTCTTGACCGCGCGGACGTCGCCGCCGCTCGCAGCGACGAGGCCCGCACACAAGCCCTCCTCGTCGTCGAGGAGGACTTTCAACAGATGCTCGGGCAGGAAGCGCTGATGACCTTCCCGCAGCGCCAAGGCCTGAGCGGATTGCAAGAAGCCCTTGGCGCGATCGGTGTATTTCTCGAAGTCCATGGGTTCGTGTCCCTCGTGCGAGCGGACCGCCGGCGGGAGACCCCCCGCGGGCATCCCCCGCGCTGCGGTGCATGTGGGAAGCCGAACCGCCGCAGCAAGAGCGAGGCGCGCGCCCCGCCCCTTCGCGTCGTCGGCCCGGCGCCCGGGAGCGCCGGGCGCGGCTCACCGGCCGAAGACGAGAAGCGAGCGACGCTCGGCCAAGGCGAGCAGTTGACCGAGAATGCCCTTGGGCATGTAGACGATGAACAGAACCAAGAGCAGCCCGTAAATCAGGCCGTCGAGGCTCGGGATCGTGTGCCCGATCGCGACCCGCAGAGATTCGGAGAGCGCGAGGGTGAACACGGCGCCCACCGTCGGGCCCAGCTGCACGTACATCCCGCCCGCGATCACCGCGAACACGATCTGGAGCGAAATCCCGATGCCCGAGACCGTCTCGGGAGCGACGTAGAGCTGGTACTGGGCGTAGAGGATGCCACCCGTCGCCGTCATGACCGCCGAGAGGAGGGTGATCGCGAGCTTCGCGCGGGTGACGTCGACGCCGATGGAGGCCGCGGCGTCTTCGTCTTGTCCGGCCGCTTCGAGGGCGTAGCGCAACATGGAGCGGTCGACGGCGCGCCACACGAGAACGCCGCCGAGCCAAGCCAACAGCGCGATGTAGAGCCAGACCTCCTTGGCCGCGAACTGAAGCGCCGAGAGCGAAACGGGGCCTTCGGCGAGAGCGGTCTTGGGGGTCATCCCGAGCGAACCGCCGGTGACGTCGCGCAGGGCGACGATCACGAGCCGGACGATCTCGGTCGCGGCGAGCGTCACGAGCGCGAAATAGTGACCGGTGATGCGGAAGCGAAAGCAGGGCCAGCCGATCGCGAGCGCGAAAAGAGCGGCGACGGCGAGGGCGATCGGCCCGCCCAACCACGGCGAGAGGCCGAAATGGTTCCACAAGAGCGTGACCCCGTAAGCGCCGATCCCCATGAAGGCGCCGTGTCCCAGGCTCACGAGGCCGAAGCGCCCCATCACCGACCAGGAGGTGTACACGAACCCCCAGATCAACATGAGCACGAGCAGATGCAGGTGATAATCGCCGATGCCCGTCGCGATCGGCAGCGACCCCAAGACGAGAACGATCGCGATCGGCGCCCAGAGATCCATGGAACGTCACCGGCCGCCGGGCGCGAACAGACCTTGGGGCCGCCAGAACATGACCACTACGAAAAAGACGAAGGCCATGACGTAGCCCCATTCGACGTGGAAGAAATAGCCTCCCACCGAAATGAACTGGGCGAAGAGAAACGCGGCTACGAAGCCGCCGACGAGATTGCCGAGCCCGCCCATCACGCAGATCATGAACGTGATCGGCCCGAAGGAGAGGCCGATCGCCGGGTGCACGTCGTATTGGAGCACGAGAAGACAAGCCCCGAGACCCGCGAGCCCGCCACCGATCGCCGAAGTCAAGAGATAGAGCCGGTTCGGATCGACCCCCATGAGGGGCATGATCTGGCGGTCCTGGCTGATCGCCCGGATCGCGGTCCCGAGGAAGCTGCGGCGCAGGAACAACCAGACCCCGAGCATGGCGGTAAGAGCGGTCAGGGCGGCGAGGATCCGCGACCAGGGCAAGAAGATCTCGCCGATCACGAGCGAAGGCAGGGACAGGCCGAGGTTGCGGAAGTCGATGCCGAAGGCGACCGTCGCCGCGGCCTGGAGGAAGAACAGCACGCCACCGGTGACGAGGAGCTGGTTGATCGGCTCGGAAGCCAGCACCGGTCGGATCACGAGAAAGTGCAGCAACGCGCCCAGGACGGCGACGAGCAGGATCGCCGCCGCGAACGCCGCGAGAAGGGGAACGCCGTACACGGTGAAAAGAAAATACACGGTGTACATGCCGAGCATGACGAGCTCGGCGTAGCAGATCCAAACGACGTCGATCACACCGAAGATCAAATTGAGGCCGAGAGCGAGAAGAGCGAGGACTCCGCCGAACAGGAGTCCGTTGAGCACGGCCTCGAGCAAGAAGACGTCGAAGATCGCCCCCACGCGCCGCCCCTCCCGCTCGTCTTCGCCGCGCCGCGGCGCCGCTCAACCCTCGGCTCTGGGAAGCATGCGGCCGAGCTTGCGCCCACCGAAGACGTGCACGTGGAAGTGCGGCACCTCTTGGTGCGCGTTGGCTCCGCAGTTGGCGAGAAAACGATAACCCTCCGCATCGAGCCCGAGCAACGAAGCCGTCTTGCCCACGGCGCGGAAAAAGCCGGCGATCTCGGCATCGGTGGCGCGGGCCGCGAAATCGACCATCGAGACGTAAGGCCCTTTGGGGATCACGAGCACATGAACCGGGGCCTGCGGGTTGATGTCGTGGAAGGCGAGCGCCCATTCGTCTTCGTAGACCTTCCGGCAGGGCAGCTCGCCGCGGAGGATGCGGGCGAAGACGTTGTTCGGATCGTAGCTCGACACGGATCGTTCTCCCGCTGCTCGCGGCGAGCAAGGGGGGGCGGGAGCCGCTTGTCAAGTCCGCGCGGCGGATGCGAAAGACGCGCGCCAGCCGGATCGACGCCGCGAAGGCGCCGCCCGCAGCGGAAGGGGTTGCCGATGTCGCTCGCCGTGGCCGTTCAGATGGACCCCATCGAGACCATCAATATCGATACCGACACCACTTTCGCGCTCATGCTCGAAGCCCAGCGGCGCGGGCATCTCCTGTACCATTATCTGCCGCGCGATCTGACCTGGCGGCAGGGGCGGGTGGTGGCGCGCGCCCGTGCGGTGCGCGTGCAACGGGTCAAGGGCGCGCACGCGAGCCTCGGGGCGCCGGAGACGATCGACCTCGAGACCCTCGACGTCGTGCTCATGCGCCAGGATCCGCCTTTCAACCTCGCTTATATTTCGGCCACCCACTTGCTCGATCGCGTGCATCCGCGCACGCTCGTGGTCAACGACCCGCATTCGGTGCGCAACGCGCCGGAAAAGCTGTTCGTCACCGAGTTCCACGAGCTCATGCCCCCCTCGATCATCACCTACGATATCGAGGAGATCCGTGCCTTCCGCCGCGAGTACGGTGACATCATCGTCAAACCGATCTACGGCAACGGCGGTGCCGGCGTGTTCCACATCAAGAAGGACGACACGAACCTCAACAGCCTCATCGAGCTGTTCCAGCGATTCCTCGACGAGCCGCTCATGGTCCAACAATACCTCCCGGCGGTTCGCGAAGGCGACAAGCGCATCATCCTCGTCGACGGCAAACCGGTCGGCGCGGTCAACCGCGTGCCGGCTCCCGACGAGACGCGGGCCAATCTGCACGTCGGCGGCCGGCCCGAACCGACGCGGTTGACCAAGCGCGATCTCGAGATCTGCGAGGCCATCGGCCCCGCGCTCGAGCTGCGCGGGCTCCTGCTCGTGGGGATCGACGTGATCGGGGGCTATCTCACCGAAATCAACGTGACCTCGCCCACCGGGATCCAGGAGATCGACCGCTTCGAGGGCACGAATCTCGCCGGCACGGTGTGGGACGCGATCGAGGCCAAGATCGCCGCGCGCGCCGATCACCGCCATCCGACCTGAGAGGCGCGAAAAAAGCGCGGGCGGAGCCACTGGCCCCGCCCGGCCGCGATCGCGATCCTCCGCGTCTCAGGCCGCTTTGAGGAGGACGGCTTCGACGCGACGGCTGGCCTCGGCTTCGTCGATCTTTTCGATCGCCGCGATCTCGCGGGCGAGACGTTCGAGCGCCGCCCGATACATCTGGCGTTCGCTGTAGGACTGCTCGGCGTCGTCGGGCCGGTGCAGCTCGCGCACGACTTCGGCGATGGCCACCGGATCGCCCGAGTTGATCTTCGCCTCGTATTCCTGAGCCCGCCGGCTCCACATGACGTTGCGACGCGGCCGCACGCGCACCTTGAGCGCATCGAGCGCGGACTGGATCTTCTCGCGCGAGGAGAGCTTGCGCATGCCCGATTTCTGGACTTTGTCGATGGGTACGCGCAGGATGAGCCGCTCGTTCTCGAAAGAGACGACGTACATTTCGAGCTGCATACCCGCGATCGTCTGCGTCTCGATACCGGTGATCCGCCCGACCCCGTGCGAGGGATAGACGATGTAGTCACCGGGAGCGAACGTCAGCTTCTTCGTGGCCATGAGGCATGCTCTCCCAGCATTGTAAAACACCGCGGGCCGCATCCCCAGCCTTCACGGATCCCGCGGCGCGGCGGCGCGATACGTCAACGGCCGCGCCCGCACGCGCGGCCCCCGACCTCGAGCCGACCGAACGAGAACGAGGAGGGAACCGACGAACCGCTGTCCCGCCGACAGACGTGATCTTTTTATCACAAATTTTACGGCATTTCTAGCCCTGTGCGGCCGCGCGCCGGGGCTCGCCGGCCGAGCGGGTTCGTGCCGCGCCGCGGTCGTCAGTCGCCGCGGCCGGGACGCTCGCTGAAGAATTTCTCGAATTTGCCGGGGATGCCCTTGTACGCGTCGGCGTCGGGGGGCGGCTCGCGCTTTCTGGTGATGTTGGGCCAGATCTGCGAGTACTTACGGTTGAGCTCGAGCCACTTCTCCGCTTCCGGTTCGGTGTCGGGCAGGATGGCCTCGGCCGGACATTCCGGTTCGCAGACCCCGCAGTCGATGCACTCGTCGGGGTTGATGACGAGCATGTTCTCGCCTTCGTAGAAACAGTCGACGGGGCACACCTCGACGCAGTCCATGTACTTGCATCGGATGCACGCCTCGGTGACCACGTAGGTCATCGCCCACTCCGGTTCGCTGCGAGCGCCGCCCGACCGGCCCCGCGCGCTGCAAGATAATGGCCCCTTCGGCCTCGGGCCAGGGGCGTGCTCCCGATTGCCCCTCGGTGCCCGACGGGGCGCCCGAGTGCACGCGGCGGTTCGTTCACCGGCGCCCGAACAGCCGCTCGATCGCCGACCGGTCGAGCTGGATCCAGGTCGGCCGCCCGTGGTTGCACTGGCCGCTGTTGGGGGTGCGCTCGATCGCCCGCAACAGCGCGTCCATCTCCGCCACCGTGAGCCTGCGCCCGGCGCGCACGCTGCCGTGGCAGGCGATCGTCGCCGCGAGCCGGCCGAGCGCCGCCTCGAGCTCGACCGTGCTGCCCAGGTGGAAGAGTTCGGCGGCGAGCGCGCGCACGAGAGGAACGACCGGGCCTTCGCCGAGCAGCGCCGGAACCTCGCGCACGACCACCGCCTCCGGCCCGAAGGGCTCGACGACCAGTCCGAGACGCAGAACGTCCGCCGCGCGGACGAGCAGAGCCTCCCGCTCGCCCGCGGGCAGCGCCACGACTTCCGGCAACAACAGCGCCTGGCGCGCCACACCGCCCGCGCGGAGTTGCTCTTTGAGCCGCTCGAAGAGGATCCGCTCGTGCGCCGCGTGCTGGTCGACGATCACGAGCCCCTGGGCGTTCTGGGCGAGCACGTAGGAGTCGAAGAGCTGGGCGCGCGCGGCTCCGAGCGGAAAGCTCGCGCCGTCGTCGTCTTCGTCGAGGGCGGGAGCCGGGGGAGGGGCCGCCGGCGGCAAGCGGGCGAGCACCGGCTGGAACGCGGCCGGGCTTTCCGCGAGCCCGCAAAGCGCGGCTTCCTCATGCGGCGATCCGAACCCGGGCTCTTCGGCCGCTCGGAAAGCCGCTTCCGCGCGCCGGCCGAGCCCGCGCGCGCCGCGCCGCCCGAGCTCCTCGAGCGCGCGACGGACGGCGTGGACCACGAGACCGCGCACCGTCTGGGGCTCTGCGAAACGAACCTCGACCTTGCTCGGATGGACGTTGACGTCGACCCGCTCGGGGGCGAGCTCGAGGAACAGCGCCGCCACCGGATGGCGGCCTTGCGGCAGAAGATCGCCGTAACCGGCCCTGAGCGCGCTCTTGAGGAGCCGATCCTGGACCGCTCGGCCGTTCACCACGAGATGCTGAGCGCGCGGATCCGAACGCGCCACCGCGGGGAGCCCCAGGAAGCCGAAAAGCCGGATCCCTTCGCGCTCGGCTTCGAAGGCGAAAAGGTCGTCCGCGAGCTCCGGTCCCAGGATCGCGCGCACGCGCGCCGACAGACCGTCCGGGTCCTTTTCCCGCGGCTCGAGGTCGAGCAGGCGACGTCCTTCGGACGACAGCCGGAAACCCGTGGTCGGCCGCGCGAGGGCCAGGCGCTCGACCACCTCGACCGCGGCCTGCAGTTCGGCGCGCTCGGAACGCAAAAACTTGAGCCGAGCGGGCAGCCGACGGAAGAGCTCGGTGACCTCGACGCGCGTGCCGAACGCTCCCGCCGTCGGCCGCGGTCCCTCGATCCGCTCGCCCTCGGCGAGAAGCGTGTAGGCACTCTCCGCGCCGACGGGGCGGCTCGTGATCCGCAGCCGCGCCACGGCCGCGATCGCGGCCAGCGCCTCGCCGCGAAATCCCAAGCTCGTGATCCGCGAGAGATCGTCGTCGACGAGCTTGGAGGTCGCGTGACGCGCGACCGCCAGCGGCAGCTCGTCGGGCGGGATCCCGCAGCCGTCGTCGGTCACGAGGACGAGCTCGCGGCCCCCACCCGCGAGCTCGATCGCGATCCGCCGCGCTCCGGCATCCAAGGCGTTCTCGACCAGCTCTTTGACCACCGAAGCCGGGCGCTCGACGACCTCTCCCGCCGCGATGCGGCTGACGAT
Organism: Geminicoccaceae bacterium; assembly: GCA_025062095.1. Taxonomy (GTDB): domain Bacteria; phylum Pseudomonadota; class Alphaproteobacteria; order Geminicoccales; family Geminicoccaceae; genus JANXAZ01. The sequence continues at coordinate 83,693 of JANXAZ010000013.1, read as the reverse complement.
CGCTTCGTCCAGGATCCGAATGGAGGGCAAGCGGGGCTCACTCCAATCCTTCGGGACGACCGGCCACGGCGACGAGCAGCGGCCCGGCGTAGAGGCGACGGCACACCCGCCGCAGATCCTCGGGGCCCACCGCCGAGACGAGCTCGTTGCGGCGTTCGAGATAATCGCGGCCGAGCCCGTGGACCATCATGCCGAGCAACATGCGCGCGAGCTGATCGTTGGTCGCCAGCCGCAAGGGGAAAGAGCCGGTGAGATAAGTCTTGGCATCGGCGAGCTCTCGGTCGTCGATTTCGCCTTCCGCCAAGCGAGCGACTTCTTCGCGTACCAAGGCGATCGATCGAGCGACGCGCTCGTTGCTGGTGGCGACCGCACCCAACCAGAGAGGGGCGAGCCGCACGTCGGCGAGATAGGTGTACACCGAATAGGCGAGGCCGCGCTTCTCCCGCACTTCTTGCATGAGACGCGAGGAGAACCCGCCCCCGCCCAAGATGTAGTTGGCGATCGTGGCGGCGTAATAATCGGGATCGTTGCGCGCGATGCCCTTGCGACCGAAGGTGACGACGCTCTGGGGAATGGGCATCGGCACGAGCACGGTGTCGCCGAGCCGCGGCTCGGTCGGCGGCGGCTCGACCGGCGCGCTCCGCTCGGGAAGCCCGCCGAAGGTCCGATCGAGCAGGACCGCCAACTCTTCCGGGCCGATGTCGCCCGCCACACCGATCGCGAGATCGGCACGCGCGAGCCGTTCCCGGGCGAAGCCCACGAGATCCTCGCGCCGGATCCGGGCGATCGTCTCGAGCGTGCCGCGGACGGGCCGGCCGTAACCGTGCCCGTCGAAGGCGCGGGCGTACCAGGCGCGTGCCGAAACGTAATCGGGGTCGCTCTCGCGGCGTCGGAGCTCGGCCTGGATCTGGCTCCGGATGCGCTCGATCGGCTCGGGATCGAAGCGGGGTTCGAGAAGAGCCAAGCGCAGGAGATCGAAGGCGTGGTCGCGGGTCGCGGTGAGGGTCTTGAGCGTGCCCGTGAAGCCGTCGAGATCGGCATCGAAGGTGAGGCGGATCGCGTTGTCCTCGAGTTCGCGCCGGAAGGCCTGGCTGTCGTAAGGACCGGCGCCTTCGTCGAGAAGACCGGCGACCATCGTCGCCAATCCGCACCGATCGGGCGGGTCGAGGACGGCGCCGGCGCGGAAGTGCAGCGCGAGGGTCAGAAACGGTACCGAGCGTTCGGTGACGAGATAGGCGCGGATGCCCTTGGGGCTCACCACCTCTTCGACACGGGGGAAGAAAGGACGCGGACGATCAGCCATCCGAACCCGTCTCCAGGGGCAACAGCCGTCCCGTCACCGAATGCGCGCGAACGAAGACGGCACGCGCCGCGGCTTCCACCGCCGCCCGGTCGACCGAGGCGATCCGTTGCGGCCAACCCTCCACCGCCTCGATTCCCAGCCCGGTGGTGAGCGCGGTGCCGAACAAGCGCGCCACCCCGCCCAGGGAGTCCCGGGCGTACACGGCCTCCGCGAGCATCCGCCCTTTGGTGCGTTCGAGCTCGTCCTCGCTCACGCCTCCGTCCAAGAGCTTCGCGATTTCGGCATCCAGGGCCGCTTCGAGCCGATCGACGGGGACGCCGGGCCGCGGCGTGGCGTAGAGGCGCAGGCTCGTGGGATCGAGGCTCCAGGGTTGATAGCCGGCACCGGCCGCCGCCGCGAGCGCCTGCTCGACGACCAGGGAACGGTACAGCCGGCTCGTCGTCCCGCCACCGAAGAGCTCGGTCAGCACCTCGAGCCCGGCCGAATGGCCTTCGGGATCGGCGTGTTGGCTCGGGGCGAGATAGGAGCGCACGAGCTGGGGCTGGCGAACACGGGGATCGGCGAGCTCGACCCGTCGCGCCGCGCGCTGGGGTGGCTCCTGCACGCGCCGGCGCGGCGGCACGGCTCGCGGCGGTAGCGGGCCGTAGTGGCGTTCGGCGAGCGGGCGCAAGGTATCGGCGTCGACGTCGCCCACCACGATGAGAATGGCGTTGTTGGGGGCGTACCAGCGCTCGTAGAAATCGACAGCGTCCTCGCGCGTATAACTCGCGATCTCGTGCAACCAGCCGATGATCGGCAGGCGGTAGGGATGGTGCAGGAACTGGGCCGCCTGCACCGCTTCGCCCAACAGCGCCTGCGGCTCGTTGTCGATGCGTTGTTTGCGTTCCTCGAGGATGACGTCGCGTTCGGGATAGACGTGCTCGTCGGAGAGATCGAGGTTGGCCATCCGATCGGCCTCGAGGCTCATGACGAGCTCGAGCCGATCGCTCGCGATCGTCTGGAAATAGGCGGTGAAGTCCCAGGAGGTGAAGGCGTTGTCGTTGCCGCCGTTGCGCGCCACGATCTTGGAGAATTCGCCAGGGGGTACGTTTTTCGTGCCCTTGAACATCAGGTGTTCGAGGAAATGAGGTAGGCCGGATTTGCCCGGCGGGCTGTCCGCGCATCCTACCCGGTACCAGACGTAATGGGCGACCGCCGGTGCTCGGCGGTTGGTCACCACCACGACCTCCATCCCGTTGGCCAGACGGAAGCATTCGGGATGGAACACGGCGCTCGGGACCGAGCGCGTCAGAGGGATCAGCCCCGCCTCCGTCATCCGCCCGTCTCCGTCGTCCGCCGGATCGTCTGGACCCGGCCTTCGGCCTGCAGGCGGCGAGCCTCGGCGACCGGGTCGAGGGGTTCACCGGCGCGCAGCTGCTGCTGCATCTGCCGGCGCTGCCAGTCGAGGATGAACAGAAAGGTGCGCTCGTCCAGCACCGCGAGCTGGCCGTCCTCGTCCGCCAGGCGGCGCCGGATGTCGGGATCGGCCGTGCCTTTTGCGGCGCGCAGCAGGGCCATCTCCCCGGGGCTCGGGCCCGCGGCGGGCCGATCTTGCGCCCGCCCGACGAGCGCCGCGCGTGCCTCGGCGGCCGGCTCGACCTCCGCCGGGCCCACCGCACCGGGCCGCGGCGGGGGCAGCGTGCGGTCCTTGGGCACCACGAGCGGCCGGCCGCGGACGACCTGGAATTCGTCGGGCGCCCGTTTCTTCAAGCCGAAAGCTTCTTGAACCGAGCCCTGGCAGCCGCACAGGAGCAGTACCAACGGGAGCACGAGCGACCCCGAGCGCCAACCCGTTCCGATCATCGGCGTTCCCCCTCCGCTTCGGAGACGGAGCCCCGGGCCGACCACAGGCCGTCGAGGAGCAGCAGCCCGGCGCCCGCCACGATCGCGCTGTCGGCCAGATTGAAGGCCGGCCAATGGTAGCCGGCCCAGTGGAAGTCGAGGAAGTCCACCACCGCCCCGAAGCGTATCCGATCGACGAGGTTGCCGAACGCCCCGGCGAGTACGAGCACGAGGGCCAAGCGCGACGCCGACCGCTGCTCCCGCCACAACCACACCCCCAAAAGCATCATCACGAAAAGGGTGAGGGCGACGAGAAGAGCCGGTCGATGGTCGCCGAGCTCGCCCAGGAGCCCGAAGCTCACGCCCGGGTTCCACACCAACACGAGATTGAAAAAAGGCGTGATCGCCAGCTTCTCCCCAGTCTCGAAGCTCGCCAGGACGAGCTGTTTGGTCAGCTGGTCCAGGCCGAGAACCGCGGCGAAGACCGATAGCTCGGTTCGCCCGATCACGCCGCGGGATCCGCCAGCGCGAGAGCCGCGACCACCTCGGCGCAGCGCCGGCACAGACGCTCGGGAGACTCCGCCACTTCGGGCAGGATCCGCCAACACCGCACGCACTTCGCCCCCGGAGCGCGCTCGGGCACGACGGCTACGTCGGCTACGTCGTCGAGACGGAAGGCGTGTTCCGGCGCCGGCCCCTCTCGCACCGTGATGCCGCTCGTGATCGCGAGTTCGGCCATGTCGACCTCGGCGAGAAGCGCGCGGTCTTCGGCGCGGGCGAGGAAGAGCACGGGCGCCGCCTCGAGGCTCGCTCCGATCCGCTTCTCCTTGCGTTCGATCTCGAGCGCACCGGTGATCACGCGACGGATCTCGCGCAGCCGTTCGAAGCGCGCCGCCAGTTGCGGATCGTGCCAACTCGCCGGCAGGTCGGGGAAGGACCGCAGGTGCACGCTCTCTTCGTCTCCGGGATGGCGCACGAGCCAGGCCTCTTCGGCGGTGAAGACGAGCACGGGCGCGAGCCACGCGGTCAGGCAATCGAAGAGCAGATCGAGGACCGTTCGCGCCGCGCGTCGACGCGGGCTGTCGAGCGCATCGCAGTAGAGGGAATCCTTCCTAATGTCGAAATAGAAGGCCGAGAGGTCGTTCGTACAGAAGTTCAAGATCGTATTGTAAAGGCGGACGTAATCGTACTCTCCGTTGCAGGAGCGCACGAGCCGTCCGATCTCTTCCAGTCGGTGCAACACCCAGCGTTCGAGCGGCGGCATCGTTTCCGCGGGCACGCGCTCGCTGGCGCCGAACCCGGCGAGATTGCCCAAGAGGTAGCGCAGCGTGTTGCGCAGCCGACGATAGTTCTCCCCGATCCCGTCGAGGATCTCCTTGCCGATCCGAATGTCTTCCGAGTAGTCGGCCGAGACGACCCAGAGCCTCAATATGTCCGCCCCGTGCGTCTTCATGAGGTCCAAGGGCGAGATGACGTTGCCCTTGGATTTCGACATTTTTTCGCCTTTGGCGTCGACGACGAAGCCGTGAGTCAGAACACAGTTGTAGGGAGCGCGGCCACGAGTTCCGCAGGATTCGAGCAGGCTCGAATGGAACCAACCGCGGTGCTGATCCGATCCCTCGAGATAGAGATCGGCGGGCCAGGCGAGATCGGCCCGTCGCTCGAGCACGATCGCGTGCGTCGAACCGCTCTCGAACCAGACGTCGACGATGTCGTCGACCTTTTCGAAATCTTCTTTGCGGTAGCGCTCGCCCAGGAATTCCTGGGGATCGCGGGTCCACCAGGCGTCGGCTCCCTCGGCCTCGAAGGCGCGCGCGATCCGTTCGCAGACTTCGGGATCGCGCAAGGGTTCGCCGGTCTCCTTGTGGACGAAGACGGCGATCGGCACCCCCCAAGCGCGCTGGCGCGAGATGCACCAGTCCGGTCGGGTCTCGATCATCCCTTTGAGCCGGTTCTTGCCTTTGGCGGGAACGAAGCGGGTGGCCTCGATCGCGGCGAGCGCTTTGGCCCTCAGACCCGCGGGCCCGTCCATGGCGATGAACCATTGGTCGGTGGCGCGGAAGATCAAGGGCGCCTTCGACCGCCAGGAGTGCGGGTAGCTGTGGACGAGTGTGCCGCGGGCGAGCAGCGCCCCGCGCGCGACGAGCGCCTCGATCACCGGCTCGGCCGCCTTGAAGACGTGCGTACCCGTGAAGCCGGGGGCCGCCTCGGTGTACCGACCGTCGCCCGCGACCGTATCGGGGATCTCGAGCCCGTGCCGGCGCCCGAGCTCGAAGTCCTCCTCCCCGTGGCTCGGAGCGACGTGGACGAAACCGGTGCCCTGGTCGGTGGTCACGAAAGATGCGGCCAGAAGCGGGACGGGGAAACCGTAGCCGCCCGCGAGCCCGCTGAGAGGGTGGCGGCACACCGTGCCTTCGAGGGCGGAACCGTCGAGTTCGGCGAGCGTGGCGAAGGTGAGGATGCGCGCCTGGTCGGCGGTCTCGGCCAGTCTCTCGGTCGCGACGACGAGCTTTTCGCCCGGACGCGCGAGGCTGCCCTCCCCGACTTCGCCCACCTCGATCACCCGATAAGCGATCGCGGGGCCGTAGGCGATGGCGCGATTGCCGGGGATCGTCCACGGCGTGGTGGTCCAGATGACCACCGAGGCACCCGCGAGCACCGGCTCGCGGCTCTCCACGACGGGAAAGCGCACCCAGATCGTGGTCGAGGTGTGGTCGTGGTATTCGACTTCGGCATCGGCGAGCGCCGTCTTTTCGACCACCGACCACAGCACCGACTTCTTGCCGCGGTAGAGTTGGCCCGAAAGCAGGAACTTCGCGAGTTCGCGATAGATGACGGCCTCGGAGGCGAAGGCCATGGTCGTATAGGGGTTCTCCCAATCGCCGGCGACGCCGAGCCGCTGGAACTCCTCGCTCTGCACGCCGATCCAGTACTCGGCGTAAGCGCGGCACTCGGCACGGAAGTCGACGATGGGCACGGCGTCCTTGTCACGGCCTTTGCGGCGGTATTCCTGCTCGACCTGCCATTCGATGGGCAGTCCGTGACAGTCCCAGCCCGGTACGTAGTTGGCATCGAAGCCGAGCATCTGGCGGCTGCGATTGACGACGTCTTTGAGGATCTTGTTGAGAGCCGTCCCCATGTGGAGATGGCCGTTGGCGTAAGGCGGCCCGTCGTGGAGGATGAACTTGGGGCGACCGGCGGATCGCTCGCGCAGTCGACGCCACAAGCCGAGCTTGCGCCAACGCTCGAGCAGGAGCGGCTCGCGGCTGGGCAGATCGGCTTTCATCGGAAAGCCGGTGGTGGGCAGGAAGACGGTCGAGCGGATGTCGCGGTTCATCGGGACGGGCCTCGAACGGCGAGCGAGGACGCGTTGAGGATCCGACGGGCGGCCTCGCAGTCGCGGGCGATCTGCGCGACGAGCTCCGCGCGGTCGGCGAACCGGCGCTCCTCGCGCAGCCGGGCGAGGAACGCGACGCGCAGACGCCGGCCGTAGAGGTCGTAGCACCCGTCGAGCAGGTGCACTTCGAGCAGCCGACGCCTTCCGGCGAAGGTCGGCCGCCAGCCGAGATTGGCGACGGCCGGATGGGAGGCCTGCGCGCTTTCGCCCTCGAGTCGCGCCTCGACCGCGTAGACCCCGTCGGCGGGCAGCTGTTGCCCGGGCGGCGGATCGATGTTGGCGGTCGGAAAGCCGAGTTCGCGCCCCCGCCGATCGCCGGGGCGCACGCGACCCTCCACGTCGTAGGGCCGACCGAGGAGCCGCGCGGCGCGTTCGACGCGACCCGCGGCGAGATGGGCGCGGATCGCGCTCGACGAGCAACGCTCGCCGTCGACGTCGACCGGAGCGACGGCTTCGAGCGCGAAGCCCGAGCGCCGCGCGAGTTCGGCGAGGAGAGCAACATCGCCTCTGCGCTCGCGCCCGAAGCGGAAATCGACGCCGGTCGCGATCGCCGCCGCCCCGATCCGCTCCACCAGGAGCTCGCGCACGAAGGTTTCGGGTTCGAGGCGGGCGAGCGCGCGATCGAAGGGCAGCGCGACCAGGAGCTCGACGCCGAGCGCGCGCAACAGCTCGGCCTTCCGGCGGAAAGGCGTCAGGCGAGCGGGTGCTCCCGCAGGGTCGAGGACTTCGCGGGGATGCGGCTCGAAGGTGACCACCCCGAAGCGGCACGCACGTTCGCGGGCGAGACGTTGCGCCGCCCCGAGGACGGCGCGATGGCCGAGGTGGACACCGTCGAAATTGCCGATCGCGACCGCGGCCCCGCGGGCCGCCGCCGGCAGCACCGCGAACCGTCGGACCACGCGCATGGGCCGGTTTCTTTCACGCCGCGGGCGGCCTGTAAAGCGCGCGGCCGCCGGCTTCACTCGGCCGCCTTGGCCTCCTGCTGCGGCCGCCGCGGCACCATGATGACCGCTTCTCCGACCACGACGTCGCGATCGCCGACCTTGCAGACGGTGTCCATCGTGACCCTCCGCTTCTCGAGGTCGACGGATCGGACGGTGACGATCGCGCGCACCGTATCGCCCGCCCGCACCGGTGCGAGAAACTTCAAGGTCTGGCTCAAATAGACCGCACCGGGGCCGGGCAACTTGGTTCCGATCGCGGTGGAGATCAGGGATGCGGTCAAAAGCCCGTGCGCGATGCGGCCTTTGAAGACGGTACCGCCCGCGAACTCCTCGTTGAGGTGGACGGGGTTGGTGTCGCCCGAGACGCCAGCGAACATGAGAATGTCCGCATCGGTGATGGTCTTGCCGAAAACCGCGCTCATACCCGGGCGCAGATCTTCGAGATAGAGCCCGTGCTCCATGGTGAACGGTCCGGAACGCCCGCACTGGCTGATCTGTGCGGCGCAGCATGCTTCTGCTGCGGCGCAGGGGCAAGGGCGAATCGCGCGACGTTCCGGCTCTTCACCGATTCCGCGCATCCCGATCCGCGCGGGCGCGCTTTCGCGGGCCGTCGCGAAAGGAGCACGGGCCGGGTAAGATCGCACCGTTCGCAGGAGGAGGGAGAGGATGGAGGCTCTCGAGGCGCTTCTGACGCGCCGAACGGTGCCGCCCGCGCTCATGGGCGAGCCCGGTCCCGACGATCGAGCGCTCGCAACCATGTTCGCAGCGGCGGCGGCCGCTCCCGACCACGGCAGGCTCAGGCCCTGGCGCTTTCTCGTCGTCCGCGGTGCGGCGCGCGAGCGCTTGGGGGCGCTCTTCGCGCGTGCGCTCGCCGCCGAGCAGCCGGATCTGTCGGCGGAAGAACGCGAAAAGCTCCGGGCGGCGCCCTCGCGCGCTCCGCTCGTGATCGTGGCGGTGGCGCGGCTCGATCCCGCGCATCCGAAGATTCCGGAAATCGAGCAGATCGCGGCCGCGGCGGCGGCGGTCCAGAATCTCCTTCTCGCTGCGCACGCGCTGGGCTTCGCCGCCAAATGGTCGACCGGCAAGCCGGCTTATTCCGGCCTCGTCCGCGAAGGCCTCGGGCTCGGCGCGGGGGAGCGGATCCTGGGCTTCGTCTATCTCGGCTCGCCCAAGGGAGCTCCGGCTCCGATCGAGCGCCCGATGCCTTCCGATCGGGTGGCGTTGTGGGAGGGACCCGAGACATGATGCGGGTGCTTCCCGCGATCGTGCTGCTCGTCCTCGCGGTTTCGGGCTGTCGGACGATCGCGGAACTCGAACAAGCGGCGCGGGAAGCCCGAGCGGCGGACTGCAAGGCGGCGGGCTTCGTGGAGGGCACCGATCCCTTCCGCCTGTGTCTGATGATCCGCGAGACCAACGAGCGCATCGAGAGGGTGGAACGTCGGATCGACTTTCTCGATGCCGAGATTTCCCGCGCCGTGACCTTCGGCTTCTGGCGGCGGTGGCCCTGAGACCGATCCCGAGACGCTCGCGCTTCAGAGCACCGGCAAGAGGTGGAGGAGGATCCGCGCCGAGCTCTCCGCCACCGCGTCGACGAAGGCGGCGAAATCGAAGCGCGAATCGCGGCCGGCCAGATCGGACAGCGCCCGGATGTCGAGCCAGGCGATGCCGAAAGCTTCACACACTTGCGCGAGCGCGCCGCCTTCCATCTCGATCGCGCGCCCGCCGAGCTCGGAGAACAACCGTTCGCGCGTCGCTTCGCAGTGCAGATACTGATCGCCCGAGAGGATGGTGCCGAACACGATCGCCGGCGGTCGGTCGCGGCCTCCCGCGCGCGCCGCCATGGGCGGCAAGGCGAAGCCTTCGAGGCGCGCGCGCACCCGCGCCAAGAGCTCGGGATCGACCGGCCAGCCGAGCCGATCGGTCGGATTGAAGAAAGGCACGTGTCCGGCCTGATAGGTGTGCAGCCGACCGTTCTCGATCACGCCGGCGTCGTGCTGGACCGTGCGGTCGGCGATCACGACGTCGCCGATCGAGAGCGCGGGATCGAGGCCGCCGGCGACGCCGCTGAAGACGATCGTGCGACATCCGAAGCGGTGCGCGAGGAGGGTCGCGGTGATCGCGGTGTTGACCTTCCCGATCCCGGCGCCCACGAGCACGACCTCCCGCCCTTCGAGCCGACCGCGTTCGAAGCGCGCATGGGCGAGATCCTCCGCGGACGTCCGTTCGAGCCGGCCGCGCAAGTGGACGAGCTCTTGCGGGATCGCGCACATCACACCGATGGTCACCGCACGCCCCCCTTTCGTTCGCGAGCGGACAACCGAAACCGCGCGGCCTCCGCGGCCGCGTTCGGCGCCGGCGCCGAGACCGGTCGCGCGACCGAACGGGCGGAGCCGCTCTATCCTTCGCGCCCTTCGACCCTGAGCGCGCCTTCCTCGTCCATCCCGAGGTGATGGGCGATCTCGTGGGCGAGGACGTCGAAGACGACCTCCTCGAGCGAGCATCCGCGCTCGGCCCATTCGACCAGGATCGGCAGCCGATAGAGGAAGATCATCTCGGGTTCGGAGGGCGGCAACGCCTGGGCGTGGCGTTCGCCGATCGGTACGGCGCGGTACAGTCCGGTCAGATCGAGCGGATCCTCGCACTCGGTCTCGAGCAGGGCGGCCTCGTCCGGCCAATCTTCGACGCGGATCGGAACCGCGCCCAAAAGCGCGCGGATCTCGGCGGGAAAGTCGGCGAGGATGCGCTCGCCCAGACGCGCGAGGTCGTCTGCGCTCGGCGCCCGCAGCGCGGCGAGCTGCTCGAGCGAGAGGGCGGGGCGCGACATCAGCGCGCCGCCATGCGCAGGGCTCCGTCGAGCCGGAGCACGCAGCCGTTGAGCATGGGATTGCCGACGATTTCGAGCACGAGCGAGGCGAACTCCTCGGGCCGCCCGAAGCGGGGAGGGAACGGGACCGAAGCCGCGAGACTCTCTTGCACCTTCTGCGGCATGCCGAGCAGGAGCGGGGTGGCGAAGAGGCCGGGGGCGATCGCCACCACGCGGATCCCGTGCGCCGCGAGTTCGCGCGCCGCGGGCAGGGTCAGGGACGCCACGCCGCCCTTGGATGCGGCGTAAGCCGCCTGCCCGATCTGCCCTTCGTAGGCGGCGACCGAAGCGGTGTTCACGATCACCCCGCGCTCGCCTTCCTCGCGCGGCTCGAGGCGGCTCATGGCGGCGGCGGCCAGCCGCAGCATGTTGAAGGTGCCGAGGAGGTTGACGCGCACCACTTGCTCGAAGGCGGAAAGCGGCATCGGCCCGTCGCGGCCGACGATGCGCGCGGCCGGCGCGATGCCGGCGCAATTGACGAGCAGCCGGAGCTCGCCCAAGGCGGCGAGGATCTCGGGAAAGAGCGCTTCGGCGGCAGCGGCGTCGGCCACGTCGAGGGCGAAGGCGCGGCCTCCGATGCGCGCGGCCACGGCTTCCGCGGAGGCCGCGTCGCGATCGACGATCGCCACCCGCGCCCCGCGGCCCGCGAGGGCCTCGGCCGTCGCAGCGCCGAGGCCGGATCCGCCCCCCGTGACGATCGCCCCCGAGCCCTCGATCCGCATCCCCCGCCTCCCGTGCGGCGGATCAGCCGAGTTTGGCCTCGACCTCGTGCACCGCTTTGCGCATGAGTTCGTCGACGAGCGGGCCGTGCAGCCGCTCGGCGAGCAGCTCGCGCGTGGCCCTGACCGCGAGTTCGGCCACCCGCGCCCGCACCTCCTGCACCGCCCGCGCTTCCTCCTGGGCGATCCGCTCGAGCGCTTGTTGCGTGCGCCTCTCCGTCAAGAGCCTGAGCTCCTCGCGCGCCCTGGCCTCGAGGCGCCGCTGCTCGGCTTCGACGCGCTCGATGATCTCGCGCGCGAGATGTTCGCCCTCGTGCAGCTGGCGCTGATACTTGGCGAGAAGAGCCTTGGCCTCCTCGTGCAGTCGTTCCGCCTCGTCGAGCTCGCGCCGGATCCGCTCGGCGCGCGCATCCAGCGCGGCGAGCACGTGGTCGCGGAACGGCTTGCGGACGAGCAGCGCGAAGACGAGAAGCGCGATCGCGAGCCAGACGTATTCCATCATGTCCCTCCGCTCGCCGCCTTGCGGACCGCGGCCCGCGCTTCCTCGGCTCCGATCTCCAGGCCGGCGAGCCGCTTGCTCGCCAGCTGGACGAGTTCGACCGCGGCGGAGGTGATCTCGTTGAGTGCGGCGCGCTTGGCGGCGGCGATGCGCGCTTCCGCGTCTTGCAATTTCCGCGCGAGGTCGGCGTCGAGCTGCGCCTGATGCCGGGCGAACTCGGCGGCGATCCGATCTTGCGCCTCGCGCAGACGGCGCTGCGCCTCGGCCTGGGCCTGGGCGACGATCCGGTCGTGCTCTTTGAGCGCGGCCTCGGCTTCGGCCCGCAGGCGCGCGGCGCGATCGAGATCGGCGTTGATGCGGTCCTGACGGGTCTCGAGGATGTCGGCGATGCGCGGGATCGCCTTGGTCTTGAGCAGCCAGTAGAGCAAGCCGAACGAGACGACGAGCCAGAAGATCTGGCTCGGATACGTGCGGCTGTCGAGTTGCGGCAGCGCGCTCCCTCCCGGCTCCGCCGCACCCCCGGCGGAGACGATCATCGAGAAGAAAAACGCGGTGAGAAACACGCAGCCGAGGAGCCGCTGCATCGGGAACCTCCGCCCTCGCGGACGCGGACCGAGCGCGGCGGGTCGGCCCGCGTCCGCAGCCGCGCTCAGGTGAACAGGATCAAGAAGGAGATCAAGAGGGCGAACAGGCCCACCGCCTCGACGAGAGCGAAACCGATGATCGCGAAGGGGAACACCCGCTGCTGCACGGACGGGTTGCGACCGACCGTGGCGATGAGCGTGGCGAAGATATTGCCGATGCCGATACCGACACCGAAAAGCGCGATCGCCGCCAGACCGGCGCCGATCATCTTGGCAGCAGCGAGCTCCATGGGATCCTCTCTTCTCCTTGTGGGCGTCCTCGCCCGGGGCCACCGCCCGACGCGGTCCAAGGGCCTGGCGAACCTACGGCCTCAGTGCATGTGGATCGCGTCGTGCAGATAGATGCAGGTCAGCACCGTGAAGATGTACGCTTGCAAGAAGGCGACGGCGAATTCGAAACCGGTCAGTGCCACCGTCACCGCGAAGGGCGCGATCGCCGGTACGGCGTAGAACGAGAACAGAGACACGATGAAGCCGGCGAACACCTTCATCATGGTGTGCCCGGCCATCATGTTCACGAACAGTCGAACCGAGAGGCTGATCGGCCGAACGCAATACGACAAGATCTCGATCGGCACGAGCAGCGGCAACATCACCTTGGGCGCTCCCTGCGGAACGAAGAAGTGCAGGAAATGCGCGCCGTGCAACAAGAAGCCGAGCACCGTGACGCCGATGAACACACCCATCGCCAAGGTGAACGTCACGATGATGTGCGAAGTGAAGGTGAAGCCGAACGGCACGGGCAACATCCCGAGCATGTTGCCCATCAGGATGAACAAGAAAAGCGTGAAGACCAGAGGGAAGTAACGGAGTCCTTCTTTGCCGGCGTTGTCGCGCACCATTCCGGCTACGAATTCGTAGGTCAATTCGACCACCGACTGCAAGCGACCGGGGACGAGCGCGTGCTGCCGCGTCCCGGCGATCAAAACCCAATACGCCGCTCCTACTGCGACGAGCATCCAGAGCGAGGAGTTGGTGAAGGAGAGATCGAAAGTACCGATCTGGATCGGCACGATCTTTTTGATCTCGAATTGTTGAAGCGGATCCGCCACCGGCCCCTCGCTCCTCAGCTCGTCCTCGCGGCTCGGTCACGTCAAGAGCGCTCGTTCGAACCCTCGCGCATCCGTCGCTCGAACCGCTGCATCCAACGCCACGCGTTCCGCACTCCGGCAGCAGCGCCGAGCACGAAGCCCGCGACCAGGAGCCAAGGCGCCGTCCCGAGCCAAGAATCCAAGGCCCAACCGAGCAACAGACCACCCGCGAGACCGGCGACGAGCTCGATCCCGACTTGGATCCCGCTGCCCCAGGGCGTCCGACTCTCGACCGGCCCGGCTTTTTTCGCCGGAGCGTCCGCCCGACCCCGGAGCCGCTCGAGGCGGGCGTCGAATTCGTCGAACGGGGGCGGACCCTCCTCGCGCGCCATGCGCCCCTCGGCCGCGCGGCCCGCCGCCCCGCGAGCGGCCGGCCCGGGCGCGCGGAACCTAGGGAAGCGCGCGCGAAGCCGTCAAGCCGGACGCACGCGCGAGGGCGCGGTTGCGGCATCATGCCGTGAGCCGGAGTTCGAGGGCGCGGGCGAGCTCCACCGAGACGAGGCGCGACACCCCGCGTTCGACCATGGTCACGCCGTAGAGCCGGTCCATCTGCGACATGGTCAGCGGATGATGGGTGACGACCAGGAAGCGGGTCCCGACCTCGCGGGCGATCTCGGTCATGAGCCGCGCCAAGCGCTCGACATTGGCGTCGTCGAGCGGGGCGTCGACCTCGTCGAGGACGCAGAGTGGGCTCGGTCGGGCGAGGAAGAAGGCGAACACGAGCGCCAGTCCCGCGAGCGCCTTCTCGCCACCGGAGAGCAGGGAAACATGGGCGAGCCGCTTGCCCGGCGGCTGCGCTTCGATCTCGAGCCCGGCATCGAGCGGATCGTCGAGGCCGGAAAGACGCAGCGCCCCGCGTCCGCCTCCGAACAGGCGCGCGAAAAGCCGTCGGAAATGGTCTTCGACCGCGGCGAAGACCGCGAGCAACCGCTCGCGCGCCTCCCCGTCGAGGGTGGCGATCGCGCGCGAAAGCCGCGCGGTCGCGGTGCGGATCTCCGCCTCTTCGGCCCGCATGCGCGCGAGCTCGCGCTCGAGCTCGAGGGCTTCTTGCTCGGCGCGCAGATTGATCGGACCCATGCGCTCTCGGCTCGCCCGCAGCCGCGCCGCGCGCCGTTCGAGCTCGACGAGCGAAAGCCGCGCGAGCTCCTCCGGCTCGCGCCAGGAGGCGAAACTCTCCGGCGGCCGATCGAGACGTTCTTGGACGGCCGCGCGCGTCGCTTCCGAGGCGGCGCGAGTGCGGGCTTCCTCGGCACGACAGGAAGCCGCGCGCGCGATCGAGGCCGCGAGCCGCGTCTCGAGTTGCGCGAGCACCCCTTCCGCCTCGGCGACTTCGCGTTCGGCGCGCTCGACCTCGGCGGCCGCCGTTCGTCGCCGGGTCTCGGCTTCGGCCGCCTGCCGGCGCAGCGCCTCGAGGGCTTCCGCCGTTTCGCTCTCGGGCGCGGCCGGCGGGAGGAGACGGGCGAGCCGTTCGCTCAGTTCCCGTGCGCGCGTTTCCAGTGCCGCCTTCCGCTCGACGAGGCGCATCCGCTCGGCCTCGAGTGAACGGAGGCGCGCTTCGAGCGCATCCCGTTCCGCCCCGAGCTCGGACAACCGGCGCTCGAGCGCGATCCGCTCCTCGCGCGCCCGCGCGAGAAGCGTTTCGGCCGCCGCCAAACGTTCGGCCGCTAGCGCGCGTTCGGGCTCGAGCCGGGCGAGCTCCTCGCGGAGCGCTCGCGCGCGCTCCTCGGCCTCGGTGCGTTCGCGGGCGAGCGCTTCCCGTCGCGCCGATCGTCGTATCCGCTCCTGTTCGGCGCGGAGCGTCGCGGCGCGTCGGGCTTCGAGCTCCTCGGCGGCGCGCCGGACCGCTTCGCGCGCGGCCTCGAGCTCGCGGCGCACCCGCCGCAGCTCGCCCTCCCGCTCTTCGCATCGCGCCGCGGCCGCGCGCCATTCGACTTCGAGGGAGCGCACCGTCTCCCTCGTGCGGGCGAGCGCGAGGTCTTCGGGGCCATTGTCCTCCGGCTCGCTCGAACGCGCGTGCTCCCGTGCCAATTCGGCCGTTTCGGCTTCGAGCCGCTCCAGCGTTTCGCGCAGCCGCTTCTGCTCCGTCTGCGCTCTCTCCAGGATCGCCCGCGCTCGGGCGAGCCTGCGCTCGCTGCGCTCCGACTCGGCGCGGGCTTCGGCGCACGCGGTCGCGGCGGCTGCGGCGGCGGCCGCGGCGCGCTCGCGTCGGCGCTCGGCGGAGCTCAGCCGGGCGGAGGCCTCGGCGAGCGTCCGCCGCGCCTTTTCGCGTTCGGCCGCAAGGGCCTCGAGGCGGGCGAGGCGGCGTTCGGTCTCGCCGTTTCCCGCGCGTCGGACGAAACCGTCCCAGCGCCACAGTCCGCCTTCGGGGCTCACGAGCCGCTGACCCGGGGCCAGCTTCGGTTGCAGGCGCTCGGCCTCCTCCGCCGAGCAGAGCCCCGTGAGGGCGAGGCGGCGGGCGAGCTCGGGCGGCGCGCGCAGGCGCTCGGCGAGAGACGGCACTCCCTCCGGCAGCGGCGCGACGGTCCCCTGTCCTTCGAGCAGGCGCCAGAAGCGATCGGCCGAGGGATCCGTTCCGACGAAGAGATCCTCTCCGAGCGCAGCGGCGAGCGCGCGTTCGAGACCGCGTGCGCCGCCGATCCGCGCGTAGATCGGGGTTCCTCCTCCGCGCGCGTCTTCGCCCGAGCCGCTGTGCAGGGCCGCCTCTTCGGCTTCGATGCGGGCGAGGGCCGCCCGCGCGTTCGCTGCCGCGTTCGCGGCTTCCGAAACGGCCGCTTCCGCCTGCCGCAGCTCCTCGGCCGCTCGGCGTTCCGCTTCCGAAGCCTCGCTCGAGCGGCGGAAGGCCTCCGCGCTCTCGTGCTCGAGACGCTGCAAGTCGCAGCCCGCGACCTCGTCCTCGATCGCCGCCAGCCGCGCGGCGGCGGCCTTTCTTTCTTCCTCGAGCCGCGCGAGCATCCGGCCGAGCGCGCAAAGGCGCGCCGCGCGCTCGCGGCGCGCGAGCTCTCGCGCCCGCGCGGTCGCTTCGTTCGCCGCCAGCTCCGCTCGCGCGCCGGCGAGACGGTTCGCGAGCTCCGCCGCCGTCTTGCGCTGTCGCGCGCTCGCCGTTTCGATCGCTTCCAGCGTCTTCGCGAGCTCGTCTTCGCGCGCGCGGGCCGCCTCGAGCTCGGCGCGCGCCGCGGCGAGCGCTTCTTCGGCGCGCACGAGGCCATCCGAGCCGTCGTCCTCGGCGGCGAGGAGGCGTGCGAGCTCCAGGGCGCGCGCTTCCGACCGTCGGGCCTCCTCCTCGAGCCGCTCGATCGAGGCGAGCTCGAGGTGGGCGGCGAGGGCCGCGTCGCGCGCGGCTGTCGCTTCGCCCTCGTGCCGTTCGCTCGCGGCGAGCCGCTCCCGGATCTCCTCGATGTGCCGAACGAGCTCCGCGCGCGTCCGGGCGAGGTCTTCTCGTTCCGAAACCCGAGCGTCGATCTCCGCCGCGAGCGCGGCGGTCTCTTCGCGCACGGCTTCGAGATCGGCCTCGGTCTCGCGGCGTCGTCGCGCCCGCTCTTCGTTCTCGGCGCGCTCCCGCTCGGCGCGCGCCAGGGCCGCCGCCAGACGTTCGGCGAGCCGTGCCGCCTCGCTCGTCGCGCGTTCGAGATTCTCGCGCAGGCGCGTCCGCTCGCTCGCGCGACGCGCGCGTTCGGTGCGCACCCGCTCGAGGCGCTCCTGCAGCGCACGTTCCTCCTCGAGCGCGTTTTCGAGCGCGGTTCGGGCGTGCTCCCAGCTGGCGAGCGCCTCGCGGTGGCGGCGCAGCAAAAGCGCCGTTTCCACGGTCCGCAGCTCGGCCGAGATCCGACGGTAGCGCTCGGCCTCCGCGGCCCGGGCGCGAAGCTCTTCGAGCCGCGCTTGCGCGCCTGCCGCGAGTTCGCGCACGCGCGCGAGATTGGCTTCCGTCTCGGCCAGACGCTGTTCGGCCTCGCGCCGGCGCAGCCGCAAACCGGAGATTCCCGCGGCTTCCTCGAGCAGGCGGCGACGCTCGTCGGCGCGGGCGTCGACGAGCAGACCGATCTGGCCTTGGCTCACGATCGCCACGCCCCGCGCCCCGACCGCGGCATCGGCGAGCAAGAGCGCGACGTCGCGTTGGCGTACCTCGCGTCCGTCGATGCGCCAGCTCGATCCGACCCCGCGCACGATCCGGCGCACGATCTCGGCCCGCTCGCCGGGGCCGAGAACGAGGAAGCCGTCGACCGGACCCTCGAGGAGAAGACCGACCTCGGCGAGATCGCGCGGTGCGCGCGCCACGGAGCCGCCGAAGATGACGTCTTCCATCTCGGAGCCGCGCAGCCCTTTGGCCGATCCTTCGCCCAACACCCAGCGCAGGGCGTCGACGAGGTTGGATTTGCCGCATCCGTTCGGCCCCACGATGCCGGTGAGGCCGGGGCGGATCTCGAGTTCGCAGGGGTCGCAGAAAGACTTGAATCCGCTGATGCGGAGTCTCGTGAACTGCACGCTTCGGTCACTCGTCGCGAAGAACCGTCGGCGCGGCCTTCCGCGCCGCGGGCGGTTTCGCGTCCTCGCGAGTGCTCAGCGCAAAAGCGGCTCCAGGAGCTTCGCGAACTCCTCGGGGCTGCGGTTACCGGCGTGGACGCGGCCGTTGACGAGAAAGCTCGGTGTCGAGCGGACGTCGTGTTTCTGTTGCGCTTCCAGGCGCATGCGCAAGACCTCGTCCTCCATCGTCCGGTCCGCGAGGCAGGTCTCGATCTGCGCGTCGGAAAGCCCGCCGAGCTTGGCGATCTGTTTGAGCGCGGCGACGGGATCGCGGGCGTTCGCCCAACGCTCTTGGTTGGCGAGGAGCGCGTCCACGAACTGGAAGTAACGCTCGGCGCCGGCACAATGAGCGAGCACGTGCGCCTTGAGCGCCACACCGTCGGTGGGGAAGTCGCGCACGATCAGCCGCACTTGCCCCGTGTCGATGAACCGACGCTTGATCTCGGGAAGCGTTTTCAGATGAAAGGCTGCGCAGTGCGGGCAGGTCATCGAAAACCATTCGACGACCGTGACCTTGGCGCCGGGATCGCCGAGGACGCGCTCGGTGACCGGCGCCGCATGCACTGTCGCCGCCACCGCCACTCCGCAAAGAAGTCCCGACACCGTCGCGAGGCACCACCGTCTCGAGCACCGCATGCCGCACCTCGTTTCGCCTTGCCCGCAAAGCCTAGCGCGTCCGCGCGATTTCGCCAGAGGTGGAACCGTCGGCTGCGCTCTGCCACTCCACGGTTCGCGCGTTCCGCCAGTTCACCGCCCAGCGCTCGGCGCGCTGCCGTGCGCGGTCGTCGAGCTTGGCCTCGAGCCTCGACGCGCGTTCCCGTCCCCGCTCGTAACCGTGCTCGGCCGCCAGCCGATACCAGGCGTAGGCGAGGGCGAGATCGGCTTTGTCGGGGCGGGCGCGCTCCTCGAGCTCGCCCAAGCGGAACATCGCCTTGCCGTCGCCATCCCGCGCCGCCCGCTCGTAGATCTCTTTCGCTTTCGCGAGGTCGAAGGCGGGTCCGTCGGGATCTTCGTGCAGCTCGGCCAGCCACCGCCAGGCCCGCTTCTCGCCCGAGGCCGCGGCGCGCTCGAACAGAGCGAAAGCGGCCGCTTTGTCCACGGGGCCGCCTTTGCCGGCGAGCTTCTTGCGGGCGAGGTCGTAGGCCGCGACCGCATCTCCGCGCTCGGCCGCGAGTGCGAGCCAGCGCGAGGCTTCGGCTTCGTCGGGTGGAAGGCCGGCGGCACCGCGCTCGAAGATCCGCGCGAGCCTGATGAGCGCGCTCGGTCGTCCGCCCTCGGCGGCGCGCCGATACCATTCGACCGCCTTCGCTCCGTCCGCGCGCACGCCTCGGCCGTCTCGGTACAGATCGCCGAGCCTTTCTTGCGCGCGCGGCTCGCCGGCTTCGGCTTCCGCGCGCAAGGGCTCGAGCGCCACCGCGTACCAGCGCTGGGCCTCGAGGAGGTCGCGCCGACGCCCGCGGCCTTCGGCGAGGCGATCGGCGAGCGTGAGCTGCGCGTGCACGTAGCCCTCGCGCGCGATCTGCTCGATGGCGCGCTCGGCCCGCGCCTTCGTCGCCGCGTCCGAGCCGGGATCCTCCGCCTCGATCAGCGCCAGGCGCAGCCGCGCTCCCGGATCTCCCGCCTCGGCCGCGCGGAGGAGCCACGCGCGCCCGCGCGCGGGGTCCTGCGCCACCCCGACGCCGTCGAGATAAGCTTCCCCGAGCTCGCGCATGCCGGCTGCCGAGCCGGCCGCGGCGGCTCGCTCGAAAAGCCGAACCGACTCGCGCGGATCGCGCGGCACGCCGAACCCGCGCAGGTACAGCGCGGCGAGCTGCAGCTGTGCCGCGGGGGACCCTTCCGCGGCGAGGGCCTGCAAGCGGGCGATCGCCGCCGTCACCTCGCCCGCGGCGAAAAGACGCTGTGTTTCGGCCAGGCGCTCGGCGAAGGGATCCGGTGGCGGCTGGGGCGGGGGCGGGGGCGGCGGTGCGCAGCCGGCCGGGGCGAGAGCGAAGGCCGCGAAAAGAGCGATCAGCGCCCGAGCGCGGCGGCGGTGCGCCTGCCTCATCGTCGTTCCCGCCGCCGCTCGCGCGCGAGGAGCCGGCGCCCGAGACCGGCGAGCGCGGTCCGCAGCTCCTCGTGAGGTATGCACGAGGTGGCCGCGGCGATCGCGGTTTCGTGTTCCGGATGCGCCGGGGGTGCGGGATCCGCCTCCTCGGCGCCGGTCGCATCGAGGGGCCGCTGGCGGACGAGGATCCGGCTCACCGCGCGGAACCCCAGATAGCCGTTGATCCGTTCGAGGAGGGGAGGAGTCGTGTGCTGCAGCTCGAGCGCGTGCGCCCCGCTCGTCCACAGCTCGAGCACCCCGCCACCGCGGCCGCCGGGCGGAAACCGCAGGCCCGCGGGCTTGCATCGAGAGGCGAGCTCGGGCCCGACGATTGTCGGCCAGTCGGCGAGCAACGCCGCGGCCGCCAGACCGCGCCGACGCGCTTCGGGCGGCAAGAGCCCGAGGATCAGGGTCCCGATCCGCATCGAGGCGGATCGCCGCGACGCACCTTCCGTCTCCGGAGCCACCGTTCTCACGCGTTCCTCGGAGCGCTAGCTCTCGTCCCGACCTCTTCGCCTCCTCGCACGCAGCCTACCATGACCGCCGAAATCGGACCACGCGGCGATCGCGACGCCGAGAGCGCGGCCCGGATGCGCAGCGCCCTGCTCGCCTGGTACGACGCCACCCGACGCGCGCTCCCCTGGCGGGCTCCACCGGGTGTCCGACCCGATCCCTGGGCGGTGCTCGTGAGCGAGGTCATGCTCCAACAGACCACGGCCGCCACCGTCGCGCGGCGCTTCCCGCTTTTCGTCCAGCGCTTTCCCACCCCGGCGGCGCTCGCCGGGAGTTCGCTCGAGGAGGTCCTCGTGGCCTGGCAGGGGCTCGGCTATTATCGACGCGCGCGGTCCTTGCACGCCTGCGCGCAGAGGCTCGTCGCCGAGCACGACGGGCGCGTCCCCGACTCCCTCGACGCGCTTCGTGCGCTTCCCGGACTCGGAGCCTACACGGCCGCCGCCGTCGCCGCGATCGCCTTCGATCGTCCGGTTCTTCCGGTCGATGGGAACGTCGCGCGGGTCGGGGCGCGCCTTCTCGGACTGGCCCTGCCCGCGGATCGGGTGCGAGCGCCGGTGGCCGCAGGGCTCGCACCGCTCGCGCACGGCGAGCGTCCGGGTGACGTCGCGCAAGCGCTCATGGAGCTCGGCGCGCTCGTCTGCCGTCCGCGGGCACCTTCCTGCTCGTGCTGTCCGGTGCGCGCCTACTGCCGCGCCGCCGGGAGCGGCCGGGCCCGGGACATTCCGGCGCGCCCCTCGCGCCGCGCCGTACCGGTCCGCTCGACCATGGCCTTCTTTCTGCGTCGCGCCGACGGAGCGATCCTCTTCCGGCGCCGGCCCGACGACGTCCCCTTGGGCGGCATGATCGAACTTCCCAGCTCTCCTTGGGGAGAGGAGCGATCGCTCGACGAGCATCTCGCGCACGCCCCCGCGCCCGGGCCTTGGGAGCCGCTTCCCGGCGAAGTTCGCCACCGGTTCACCCATTTCGAGCTGCGGGTTCGTCTGGCCCGGGGCACCGCCGGGGTCGCTGCTTCCGGCCTCTGGCTCGCCCCGGAAGCTCTGAGCGCAGTCCCCGTTCCCACGCTCACCCGCAAGCTTCTCGCGCGGCTCGGCGTGGTCGTTCCGCACCGCGGGCGCTGAAAAGACGAGGGCTCAGCCCTCGGTGCGCTCGGCCCGCAGCCGCTGCAGCCGCCGGTAGAGCTCCTCGGCCTTGCGGCCGGTGGCGGCGGCCACCTCGCGCGCCGCGCGACCCGGGGGCAGGCGCGCGGCGGCCTCGAGGAGCGCGGCATCGATCGCCGCTTCCGAGGCCTCCTGCGCGTCCCGCTCCGGCGGTCCGAGAAGGACCACGATTTCGCCCCGGGGCGGCGGGCCGGTTCGATAGACGGCGGCGAGGTCGGCGAGCGTGCCGCGGCGGACCTCTTCGTGGATCTTGGTGAGTTCGCGGGCGACGACGGCCGTGCGCGGTCCGAGGAGTTCGGCCGCATCGGCGAGGAGCTCGGGCAGACGGCTCCCGCGCTCGAGCAGGACGAGGGTGACCGGGATCGCTCCGAGCGCGGCGAGCTCGCGTCGACGCGCTTCTCGCCGGGGCGGAAGGAATCCGGCGAACAGGAAGCGATCGGTCGGCAAGCCGGCGATCGAGAGCGCGGCGATCGGCGCCGAAGGCCCCGGCACGCAGCGCACCGGGATGCCCGCCTCGTGGGCTTCCTTGACCAAGCGATAGCCGGGATCGCTGATCGCCGGCGTCCCGGCGTCGCTCACGAGCGCGAGCGCGGCGCCCTGCGCGAGCCGCGCGATCAACTGCGGCCGCACGCGCGGAGCGGAGTGGTCGTTGTAGACGACGAGCGGCTTGTCGAGCCCGAACCGGTGCAACAACGCCCCCGTGATCCGGCTGTCCTCGCACACCACCGCATCCGCGGCGGCGAGCGTTTCGAGAGCGCGCGGGCTGAGGTCGCCGAGATTGCCGATCGGGGTGGCGACCACATAAAGACCGGGGGCGAGTTTACGGGGGGCGGCGGCTCCGGTAGAGCCCTCTTCGGCGGCCGGTGCCCGGCTGCGCAGAGCGGCTCCGCCCATGTCTCCCGCCCGCCTTTCCCGACTGGTGGTCCTCACGCTCCTGTTGCTCGTCGGTTGCGTGCCGGCGAAGCAGACCACGCCCACGGCACCGCCGCAACCGCCGCGCCCCCCGGAGCCCAAGGTGCAGCCGCTGCTGCCGCCGCCGGTGGTCGAGGGGCCGCGCAAGGTGGCGCTTTTGTTGCCGCTGTCGGGCAACGCCGCGCCGATCGGGCAGGACATGCTGGACGCCGCCCATCTCGCTCTGTTCGAAAGCGACGCGTCGGATCTGCTCTTGCTGCCCCGGGACACGGCGAGCGATCCGCAGACCGCCAAGCGCGCGGCGGCGGATGCGCTCGCGGCCGGCGCCGAACTCGTGCTCGGCCCGCTCTTCGCCGCCTCCACGAGCGCGGTGGCCCCGTTGGCCCGCGAGCGCGGTGCGCTCGTTTTGTCCTTTTCGAACGACGCCGCCGTGGCCGGCAACGGCGTGTTCGTGCTCGGGTTCCGGCCCGAAGAGCAGATCGCCCGCATCCTCGCGCACGCGCGCGAACAGGGCTGGCGGCGGCTGGGCCTGCTCGCTCCCGCCGACGCCTACGGCACCGTCGCGGTGGCAGCCTGGCGGCGCGAGCTCGGCGGGCGCGGCGATCCCGCGGCCGAGGCGATCGGCGTCTATCCGGCGAGCGGCGATCCGACCGCCGCGGTGCGCGCCTTTCTCGAGCGCCACGGGGGCCGCGGCGAAGGCCGACCGCCCGAGCTCGACGCCATTCTCCTCGCCGACGGCGGCCTCCGCTTGCGCCAGGTGGCGGCGCTGCTCGCTTTCTTCGACCTGGACCGGGCGCGCACGCGTCTGCTCGGGACCCGCCTCTGGGCCGACGATCCCGCGGTGTTGCGCGATCCGGCGCTCGAGGGCGGCCGCTTCGCGGCACCCGACCCGACCGCCGAAGCCGCCTTTCGCGAGCGATTCCGCGCCGCCTTCGGCCGCGAGCCGGTCCCGCTCGCCGCGCTCGCCTTCGACGGGGTGCGCCTCGTCGCCACCCTTCTCGCCGCGGGCCGTCCGCTCGCCGAGGAGGCGTTGCTCGACCCGCGCGGCTTTCCGGGCGTCCTCGGGCCGTTCCGCTTGCGCCCGGAAGGGGTGGCCGAACACGCGCTCGCGATCCTGCAGACGAGCCGCGAAGGACCCGTCGTGGTCGAGCCCGCGCCTGCGCGGTTCCCGCCCGCGTTGGCGCGCCGTTGAACGGTCGAAATTTCGCCGCGCAGATCTCCGAACACTCTCGACCCCAGGTTTACAAATCCTCGCGCTGTTGTTTAAAACCGCGCAGGGGCGAAGAAACTTGCGGGCGAGGCAGAGCATGGCCACGGACCCGGAGACGACGTCCGAAGAGCGCACCGGCGGGGGCCTCGGAGAAGCGGACGCGCCGTTTCGCGCGGCGGGATCCGTCGTCCCGCTCGAGGGGCTTCGGCGGGCGGGCGCGTTTCCGACCCTGGCCGCGGTCTCGGGCGCTTCGAGCGGCTCCTGCCGGGTGCTCGTGGTGAGCGCGGACGAAGAGCTGTGCGAGATCGTGCGCGACTTGCTCGATCGTGCGGAGCGCCCGTCGTTTCGGGTCGACGGCGCGACGAGCGCGGACGCCGCGCTGCGGCGACTGGCCGCCAGCCGCTTCGACGTCGTGCTCCTCGACGAGCACCTGCCCGATCGCGACGGGCTCGAGCTGGTGCGGGTCTTCCAGCGCCGCGGTATTCGCGTCCCGATCGTCTTGTTGAGCGAGGACGTCGATCGGGTCGATCCCGCCGCGGCCATCGAACTCGGCATCGGTGATCTGCTCGAGAAAGAAGAGCTCGAAGTCGGCCGGCTCGTACGTTCGCTGCGCTTCGCGATCGCGCGCCGAAAGCTCACCGATCGCCTCGATCATCTCGCCCAGTACGACGAGCTCACCGGTCTGGCCAACCGCTCTCTGTTCAAGGATCGGCTCGAGCACGCCGTCGGCGCCGCCCGCCGGCATCGCGCGTCTTTGGCCGTCATGATCCTCGACCTCGACGGGTTCAAAGCGGTCAACGACACCTTCGGCCACGCCGCGGGCGATCGGGTGCTCGGCATCGTCGCCGAGCGCTTGCGCGGCTGCGTCCGAGAGACCGACACCGTCGCGCGCCTGGGCGGGGACGAGTTCGCGATCCTGATCGAGAACCTGGCGCGCCCGGAGCGCGCGACGACGGTCGCGCGCAAGCTCCTCGACGCCTTGGAGCCGCCGATCCGCTTCGAGAACAAAGAAGTGCGCATCGGTGGCAGCCTCGGCGTCGCGCTCTACCCGAACGACGGGCAGGATCCTCATACGCTGATGCGCCTGGCCGATGCCGCGATGTACGCGGTCAAGGCCCAGGGCGGTCGGAGCTGTCGTTTCCACGACCCGACGCTCGACCAGCGCATGCGCCGCGGCTCCATTCTCGAGGCCGACCTGCGTCGCGCCTTCGAGCGAGGCGAGTTCGTCCTGTTTTTTCAACCGCAAGTACCGCTGTGCCCGGGGGAGCTCGGGATCGCGGCGATCCTCAGGTGGCAACACCCGGAGCTCGGGATCGTCGAGGCGGATCGTTTCCGGGCGGTGGCCGAAGAAGGCGGCCTCATCGATCCGATCACGGAGTGGTTGATCGACGAGGCTTGCCGGTGCTTGCGCGAGTGGCACGACGCCGGCTGGAGATGCTGCCATCTCTGCGTGCCGGTCTTGCCCCGTCGGCAACTCGCGTGGAGCGATCTCGGCGCGCGGGTCGGTGCTCGGCTCGCGCGTGCGGGGCTGCCGCGCACCGCGCTCGAGCTCGAGGTCGAGGAGCGCGCGATCTTCGAGGATCTGGAGACCGGCGGTGCCGGTCTGACCCAGCTCGCCCAGGAAGGTCTGCGCCTCGCCGTCGACCGTTTCGGAGCGCACATCGGCTCGCTCCGCCTCCTCCGCGACGTGCCCCTGCGCACGCTCAAGATCGCCCGCGAACTCCTCCGCGACGTGCCCGAAGACGTCAACGCCGGCTTTTTCTTGCGCAGCGTGGTCGGCATGGCACGCGAAGCCGGTGTCCGCGTCGTCGCCGAAGGCGTGGAGACCCGAGCCCAGCTCGAGTTCTTGCAGCACATCGGCTGTCACGCGGTGCAAGCGGCGACGAGCTGCCCGCCGCTCCCGCTCGAGGCCTGCAGCGCCTGGTTGCGCGAACGGTCCGAGGCGGAGGCGACGCGTCCGGATTGAACGCGCTCGGGTCCGGGCGCTCGCGCGAAAGCCGGGGGTCCCGCTCGCGTGCCGACCCCTCGCCGATCGGAAAAAGTCGACCTCGTCCGGCCCGGGCGGGCTCGCGCGCAGGAGCCTTACCCGCGCATGCCGGAAGTGGCGGCCTTCGGGCGAGGCCCGGGGCACCGGGTGATGGGCCGCGAAGACGCCCGCTCTCCGCCGGGGCCGGCGCCCGGTGCGCGTTTCGGCTCGAGGCGAGCTTCCGCCTCGGATCCGCGACGAGGGCGCCTCGCGCTTCGCGCAACGTCGATCCCCCGCGAACGATCGATGCCGATCGCGGGCGATGCTTCCCGCGCATCGGTGCCGAGCACCGCGTCTTCGCTTGCCTCTTTGGAGAGCTCCGGCGCTCCTCGTTCCCGCGCGCGAAGGACGGCGCTCGCGAGCAGCCGGGTCCAGAGCGATGGAGCTCGGCACGGGGACAGCCACCCGCAGGATCTCGCCCGCCTCGGTGTGCGGCACCTCCGCACCCGGAAACGCACGGCCGAGCGGCGCCGAGCGTAGGGTGCGGGCGGGATCGCGGCGCGCAGGAAAGTCCGGGCGCCGTGTGCCGGGCCGGGCCCGAGAGCGAAGACCCGGACCGACGCGGGGGAACGGTATCGCGAGCGTCCGGGTTCGGCGGTGCGCGCTCGTGCTCTCGCCGTTGCGGGCGCGGGAAAGCGGATCCGCGCCGGATGCCGGTCGCGCGTATCGAGGCGCGGTGTTCGGGCGCAAGGGAAAAGGGAACGCGCGCGTCGCGAACGCCGAGGTTCCGACCGCTGCCCGCGGTGCGGTCGAGGGTCTCGCGACCCGCGATCGAACGCCGCCTCTTCGCCGCCTCGCGCGCGAGCCCGCGCGGAGGCGGAAGGCGACGTCGTCCCGGGATCGGTGCACCGGAACGCGCCGCGGAGAGTTCGGCGTACTCGGCCCTCGTGCGCGAAAAAGACGCGGTCGACGCCCCGTGCGGGACGTCCGGAAGCAGCGACCGGACCCGGACGGATGTTCCGGGCGCGGAGCGAAAAGACGGCCGAGGGGAACGTCGGGAACACCACGACCTCGGGTTATCGCGGAACGGTACGACCCGCGGCAGCCGGAAGAGCGGGGTTCGACGTCGCGGCTGTCGCGCGATCGGCAGAGGGCCAGGATCCGGCCCGCGCGGCAGCGCATCGGATCCGCCGCACCACCTATGCGCGCAGCGAAAGGGACCGCCCCCGTCCGGAGTACGGATCCGTGCGTCGTGCGCACGACGCAGAAGAACGCGACAGAAAACGCGCGCGAAAGCCGGTGCTCGTGCCGCGGCCGGCGAAAAAAGCCCGAAGCGAACCCGAAACGATGCGAAGCTCTGTCGGAGTGCGGGGAAGGTCCGCAAGGCGGGCGGATCGGGTAGAAGCGGACCATGGGCGATCCGCAAGGGGCGCAGCACGCCCCGCGCGAGGCGCGGGGCGCGAGGCCGCGCGGCCGCGCGCCCCGGCGCGAGAACGGCGCGCATCGGGTGTTCCGGCCCGATCCGTGCCGCCCGATTCTCCGCGCGGCTCCGGGCGTCTCGACCGTCGGCTCCGCGGCGGAGTTGCCGCGATCGGCCCGCCCCGGGCGCGCTCGACGCGATTACGAGCCGAGCGAGGAGATCGACGGAGAGAAACGAGCGCAGGAACAGGAGTGCGCCCTTTTCGGTTCCGGCACAAGGCGAGGTGCGGGGGCGAGCTCGTTCTCGTCGCTCGGTGCACCGCGCACGAGCGGAACGAAAGCCGGCCGGGCGTGCGATCCTCCTCGACCTCGTGCATCTCGGCTCCCTCGGCCGGGGAGCTCCGGGGACTAGGGGGCGGGAACGGGTGCGCCGCCTGCGGGAAAGGGGCGGCTCGAAACTTCTCGTTCGGCCGAACCGAGCCTTTTCAGCCGAACCCGCGAGCGCGGGGGCACCGTCGGGAAAGGCGGCGAAGTTGGCGCGAGAGAGAACCCGTATCCTCTCCCCGGCGGGGAAGGGCTCGGGCGGTCTCGGAGGAGCCGCGCGCGATGCGGACATCGCGTGCGCCACCGGGCGGAGGCGGGCCCGAGGGCTCGGGCGTCGCGACCGTGCGCCTGCGCGGAGCACGCCGGATGCCCTTCGGGAGGCTCGTCGGCGGTCGGAGCCTCGCAGAATCGGAAGGGCGTCCGAACCCCCGGTTTCGCGTGCCAGGCGCTCGTGCGCCGCACCCCGGCCCCGGGGCGGCTCGAAGACGAACGGAAACACGAGCGCGGGCGCGAACCGGTGCTCCACTGCCGTGTGAGGCGGGACCGATCCGGGGTGCGACGATCCGCATCGCATGCGCCCTCGCTCGGGCTCGGCGGTCGAGCGGCATCGTCGATGCTCGGATCCGCGGTGCCGGATCGGTACGGCCGCGGACGTGCCGGAAGGAGAAGAAGAAACGAGCGATGCACGAAAGACGGACGACGCGAGCGAGGGCTGCGAGAACCGGGGCTCCCGCGCGCCGAAGAGGCCGGGGACCGTCGGGTGCGCACGCGATCATCGCTCGGTGCACCAGCTGTCCTCGCGACGGAAAGCTCCCGAGCCCGCCGCACGCGGCTCGTCTTCCGTCGCACCCGGTGCCTGTGCGCGCGGAGTCGACCGCTTGTGCGACGATCGCCGTGGAACCCGGTCGAACTCCGGCTCCCGGGGCAGAGGAGCGGGCGCGCGCTTTCGCCCCCCTCGGATCGGGACCCCGGTCGCCGATGCCTGGTGCGGGGTCGGAGACGCCGGCTCGCGGGCCGTGGTGCGGAGGCCCTTCGCCTCGGCCACGCCGAAACCATCTCCGGAGCGAAAGGGGCGGAACGTCGAACCCGCAACGCTGCGGGTCGCGCGTTCTCGCCGACCGTTCGGGAAAAGGAACGTGGTCCAGTTCGTCTTGGCCGGTCTCGCCGGCTACGCCGCCGTCGTCGCCGCCCTCTATTTGCTCCAAGACGAGCTCGTCTTTCCGCGCGGTGCGGCCAAAGGGGCGATCTACGGACCGCCGCGGGGCGCACAGCGGCTCGAGCTCGCCACGCCCGAGGGCGAGACGCTCGTCGGATGGCTCGTGCCGGCGCGGGGCGAGAGCGAAGGGGTCGTGCTCGGTTTCGGGGGCAACGCGTGGAACGCCGACGACCTCGCGACCTTTCTCGCGCCGCGCGTCGGCTGCCACGACCTCGTCGTCTTCCACTATCGCGGTTACGGCGCGAGCAGCGGCCGACCGAGCGAGCGCGCTTTGTACGCGGATGCGCTGCTCGTGTACGACCGGGTGAAAGAACGCCTGCCGAATCGGCCGGTCTACGCCATCGGTTTGAGCCTCGGGGCCGCCGTCGTCGCCTTTTTGGCTTCGCGCCGGCCGCTCGACGGCATCGTGCTCGTCACGCCTTTCGATTCGGTCGAAGCGATGGCGCGCGAGCGCTTGCCCTGGGTGCCGGTGCGCCTGTTGCTGCGGCATCCGTTCCGCGCCGCCGACCATTTGCGCGGCGTGGACGTGCCGGCCGCGGTGATCCTGGCCGAGCGCGACGAGGTCGTCTCGCCCGAGCGCAGCGCGGCGCTGGTGGCGGCGCTCGCGCGGCCGCTGTTCGTCGCCATGATCCCCGGCGCCACCCACAACCGCATCTACGACGAAGAGGCGTTCGACAGAGCCCTGGCCGAGGCGCTGTCGGCTTTCGCGCGCATCGCCTCCGACCCCGCTCCGGGGAAGGGGCCCGCTGCACCGGACGGGCGCTGACCGCGGCTCCCGGACGTCGCGGTGTCGCGTCCCGCCTCCGGCGGGAACGTCCCCGCCGGCTCGCGCGCATCGCCGCCTTCGGGCGCGCTGGCGGCTCGCGAGACTTCGAGCTTGGCGAGCTCTACTTCCGCACGCAAAGCGATCTCGCGGAGCACCGCGCCGAGCCCCGGCTCGTTCGGCTGCGCCTCGAGTTCGGCCGCACCGCGCGCGAGGGCGCGCAGGGTGCTCTCCTGCACCTCCTCGGCCAGGAGGCCGAGCCGCAACTCGTCGAGCAGATCGAGAAGCAGCGCCCCCCGCCGCAGCGCGCGACGGCGCCGCTCGCTCGCGTCCTCGAGCTCCTGCAAGGCGACGAGCGCGGCGAGGGAACCCACGACTTCGACCGTCCGCGGCCCGCCTCGGGCGGCGGAGTTCGTCTCGCGGCTCGCAGCGGCGAGTTCGCGCGCCCATCCGGTGCCACCGCGGGCGATCGGACGAACGGATCCGGGAGCCGGACCCGTCACGAGGGGGTCGATGCGCATGCGATGCGACTCCTGAGGTCGCTCCGAGGCGAGCATGCCGCGAAAAGGTTGAAAAATTCTGTAAGAGCCATCGGGGGCGGCAGATGTTGCCCGGGCTCGGCAGGTGTTGCCGAGCACGGGCGGCGGCACGAGCCGCCGCGCCGGCGCGCGACGGCCGGCGAGCCGGGTTGGCACGGGGATCGCAAGGTCCGGTGCGAGCTTGGTCGCGATCGGAGTGAGCCGTGACGCGTCGAGGGGTCGAACGTCGGAGCCGCGCCCGGCACCGCCACGGGCCGATCGCCCGTGCCCTCGGGTTCGCGCTCGTTCTCGGGGTCGCGGGTGTCGCGAACGCCGCCTCGCGCATCAAGGACATCGCCGATTTCGAAGGCGTGCGCGAGAACGTGCTCGTCGGCTACGGCCTCGTCGTGGGTCTCAACGGCACCGGCGATTCGCTGCGCAACGCCGTCTTCACCCGAGAGAGCCTGGTCGCGATGCTCGAGCGGCTCGGGATCAGCACGCGCGGTGCCAATCTCAACACCAGGAACGTCGCCGCGGTGATGGTCACGGCGTCGCTTCCGCCCTTCGCCCGCCAGGGCAGCAGGATCGACGTGGCCGTGAACGCTCTCGGCGACGCCAAGTCGCTTCTGGGCGGAACCCTGCTCGCCACGCCGCTTCTCGGGGCCGACGGCGAGGTCTACGCGGTCGCCCAGGGCGCGCTCGCGGTGGGCGGTTTCGAAGCCAAGGGAGCCGCGCAGTCGGTGACCCGCAACGTGCCCACGAGCGCGCGCATCCCCGCGGGGGCGATCGTCGAGCGCGAGGTCCCCTTCGCCCTCGATTCCTTGCCGGAGCTCAGGCTCGCGCTGCGCAATCCCGATTTCACCACCGCCCAGCGCATCGCCGCCGCGATCAACGCGCGGCTCGGGGGCGCGGGGGCGCGTGCCACCGACCCCGGCACCGTCCGCGTGCCGATCCCGGCCGCCTACCGCGGGCAGGTGGCGCGGCTCGTGAGCGAGATCGAGCAGCTCTCGGTCCGGCCCGACAGCCCGGCACGGATCGTCATCGACGAAGGCTCGGGGGTCATCGTCATGGGCGACAAGGTACGCATCAGCCGCGTCGCGGTCGCCCAGGGTAATTTGACGGTCCGGGTGAGCGAGACGCCCCAGGTGAGCCAGCCCGGCCCGCTCTCGGGCGGCGAGACCGTGGTCGTGCCGCGCAGCAACATCGAGGTCGACGAACAGCGCGAGCGCAAGATGGTCGTCCTCGAAGAAAGCGCCACGCTCGATGCTCTCGTCGACGGCCTCAACGCTCTGGGCGTCAGTCCCCGCGACATGATCGCGATCATCCAGGCCATCAAGGCGGCCGGTGCGCTTCAGGCCGAGATCGAGGTGATGTGATGGATCCGCGAGGCGTACCCGCGACTTCGCCGGCGCCTCCGCGCGGGGTCGCTTCCGAGCGCGAGCGCTTGCGCGAGGTCGCGGTGGAGTTCGAGGCCGTGTTCCTCTCCCAGATGCTGCGCGGCATCAGTGCCGGGCTCGGCCCTAGCGGCCTGTTCGGAAAAGAGCCCTTCGGCAGCCTCCTCGCCGACGAATACGCGCGCCTGATCGCGCGCACCGGCGGGGTGGGGATCGCGGAAGCCACCTATCGCGAACTCTTGCGCATCCAAGGGGCGAACCGATGAGCGGACTCGAGCGGCTCGCGCTCCTGCTCTCTCTGATCGAGCGCCTGTGCGCGGTAATGGCGCAGGAAAACGACCATCTGCGTCGAATGGACGTCGAGCAGGTGCGCGCCTTGCACCTCGAGAAACGGCGCTTGGCGGAAGCCTACGAGGAAGAGCTCGGTCGGTTGCGCCGCGAACCGGGGCTTCTCGCCGATCTGCCGCTATCCGCGCGCGCGGAGCTCGAGGAAGCGATGCGTCGGTTGCAGGCGGCGGCGCGCCGCAACGGCGAGATGTTGTGGGCCGCCAAGACGGTGAGCGAGCGGCTGTTGCGGCAGCTGGCCGAAAGCCTGGCCGAGCATCCCTTCGCTCTTCCCTCCACCGCCGGCCAGGGACCGACGCCCTCGAGCGGCAAAGTCGTGGCGATGAGCTGCGATCAACGGATCTGAGGAGCCGGCGATGACCTTGGGCACCACGCTCCAGATCGCGGTGAGCGGGCTGCGGACCGCGCAGCGCGCCTTGCAGGTCACGGCGAACAACGTCGCCAATGTCTCCACCCCCGGCTACGCGCGCAAGCTGCACGCGCAAGAGCCCCTCGTCCTCGCCGGCGAGGGGCGGGGAGCCCGAGCCCTCGTCGAACGGCGCGTGGTCGACGAATTCCTCGCGACCGAGCTCCGCATGCGCGAGGGCCGTCTGGGGCGCAGCGCGGTGATCGAGGAATTCGCCGATCGCGCTCAGAGCCTGGTCTTCGGAACGCCGGGCGATACGAGTTCGGGCATCGCCGGCCGCCTCCACGAGCTCGCCCGCGCGCTCCAGGCGCTCGCCAACGATCCCGACGAGCCCGCGCTCCGCGCAGCGGTGGTAGGAGCGGCCGAATCTTTCGCGCGAACCGTCGCGCGGAGTGCCGAGGCGATCCAGGCGTTGCGTCGAGACGCCGACCGCCGGATCGACGCGCTCGTCGACGCGATCAACGAGGATCTCCGGGCTCTGCACGAACTCGAGCGGGAGACGCTGCGCGGTGGCGAGACACCGGAGCTCGCCGATCGTCGGGATCGGATCTTGCGCGAGCTCAACCGCAAGATCGACATTTCGACTTACCGTCTCGACGAAGGTCGATTGGGTATTCTCGCGGGCGGTGGTCGACCGCTTCTCGAGGCCGGGCCTCGCGTGTTGGTCTACGAACCGCCTCCCGTGGTCGAGGCCGGCACGATCTTCGGCCCGATCGAGATCTACGCCGCCCGCGACATCGATCCCGCCACGGGCGAGCCTTCGCCGGGTGCGAAAGGCGCGGTGCTCGTGACCGGGGGGCTCCGGGCCGAGCTGCCCCCGGAGCTCGCGACCGGAACGCCCGCCGACGAGGCGCTGATCATCCGATCGCCTTTGCGCTCGGGCGAGCTTCAAGGGCTGCTCGAGGTGCGCGATCGGCTGTTGCCCGAGCTCGCCGATCGGCTCGACGAGCTCGCCCGCATCGCGGCCTTCGCGTTGAACGCCGCGCACAACGCGGCCACCGCCTGGCCGCCGCCGCAGAGCCTCGTCGGCACGCGCCGGGAGGACGGCACGTTCGACGCGGCGACGCGTTCCGGTACCGCCTGGCTCGCGGTGGTCGATCGCGCGAGCGGAGCCGTGCTGCACACGATCGCCGTCGACGTCGCCGCCGATTTCGCGACTCTGGTCTCCGACCTCGACACCGCGCTCGCCGGATACGGCGATGCCGCGGTCGATGCCCAGGGACGGCTCCGGATCGCGCTTTCCGCCGGATACGGCATCGCGCTCTCGGAAGGGGACAGCGCGATTTCCTTCACCGACGCCCCGGGGCACGACTGGACCTACGGCTTCGCTCATTACTTCGGCCTGAACGATCTCCTCGTGAGCGAGCCGGGTCGGCCGAGCCGGATGGGCGTGCACGAGACCCTGCGCGCCGATCCCGGTCGGCTCGCGACCGCACGGCTCGCGGTCGATCCCGGCCCGCCGCCTTCGGCCGCGCTCGGCGGGCCCGGCGATCCGCGCGGGGTGCAAGGTCTGGTCGCGGCTTTCCAGCGCGAGATCGAGACCGTGGCGCGCGGTCGGCTGTCGGCCGTGCGCACGACCGTCGGCGGCTACGCGGCGGATCTCGTCGCCGCGCACGCCGCCGCGACCCGCGAGGCCGAGGCCGAAGCCGGGGCCGACCGCGCGTTGGTGACCGAGCTCGAGACTCGTTGGTCGGCGGTCTCGGGGGTGAACCTCGACGAGGAGCTCTCGCGCCTCGTTCTCTATCAACAGGCCTATACGGTTTCGGCGCGCATCGTTCAGATCACGGATCGGCTCTTCGACGAGCTCTTGGCGATCGCGCGCTGAACGGAGATCCGGCGATGATCGAGCGCATCGGCGACCTCGCCCAGAACGACCGGCTCGGCGCGCTGTTGCGCCGAACCCAGATGCGCGTGCGCGAAGCGCAAGTGGCGGTGGCGAGCGGGCATCGCACCGAGCGCTGGGACCGCCTCGGCGACCGCGCCGGCATGCTCGTCGCCCTGCGCGAACAACGCGGCCTCACGGCGGGCTTCCTGGCCGAGAACGACGAGCTGCGCGCGCGTTTGGGTGTGGTCGAGGCGACGCTCGGCAGCATCGGGGAGATCGCGGAGCGCCTGCGGACCCTGCTCGTGGCCCGGTTGAACGATGCGAGTGGCGCCTCGATCCCGCTCGACGCCGAGGTCGCCGCCATGGCCGCCGAGCTCGAGAGCCTGCTCAACCGGCAGGTCGACGGTGCTTATCTGTTCGCGGGGAGCCGCTCCGACCGCCCGCCGGTCGAGTTGCCCGAGCCGTTGCCGGTGGTGGCCGATCCGGCTCTCTATTATCGGGGAGACGAAGTCGCGCTCGCCTTTCAGGCCGATGTCGGGGTGGAAATCGCCTACGGCGTGCGGGCCTCGGCTGCACCGTTCGCGGAACTCGTAGCCGCTCTCGGCCAGGCGCGCGCGGCGCATGTCGCACACGATCGGGCGGGCCTCGAAGCCGCGCTTTCGCGCGTGTCCGGAGCGATCGCCGGTATCGCCGGACTGCGCGCGGGCGTGGGCGCGGTCGATGCGCGTCTGGAAGCCTTCGCCGAGACCCAGAGGGGGACCCTGGTCCAGCTCGACGCGCTCATCGGCGAAACCGTCGATACCGATCTCGCCGAGACCATGAGCCGGCTCGCGCGCGACCAGGCCGCCCTCGAAGCGAGCTATCTCGTGATCGCCCGGCTCAATCAACTCAATCTCGCCGACTATTTGCGTTGATCCGCGCCGCTTCTGCTCGTGATCCGAACGAACGACCGCGTGCCCCGTGACGATCCCGGAAGGATCTCCGATGCAGACCACAGCCGCCTCTTCCCTCCCGACCCCGAACTCCGTCGAGTCCGCGCCGACTTTTCTCGAATGCGGGCCGATCCTGTTCCCTTCGGGCCTGTTCGGCTTCCCGGGGCTGCGCGGTTGTCGTTTGGAGCCCCTCGGTGCTGCGGCCGGATCGTTCCTGCTCTTGCGCGCCGAAGAACCGGACGGTCCGCGCTTCGTGGTCGCCGCCGTCGCCGAGCCGGGGGCGGTCTTCGGGCCCGCGGCCGCGGCCGCGTTGCGGGCGGCGAGCGGGATCCCGGCAAGCGCGCTGCGCGTGCTCCTGATCGTGACCTTGAGCCGGAGCGTGCGGGGAACCGAGGCTTTCGTGAACCTGCGTGCCCCGATCGCTGTCGATGCGCGAACGCGCACCGCTCGGCAGATCGTGCTGCCCGATCCGAACCTGCCCTTGCGTCGTCGACTCGCGCCCGAAGAGGCCTGAAGCGCGCCGCGCCCGCGGCCGCGCGGGGCGAGACGCGAGCGCGCGGGCTTGCTAAGGGGTCGGTATGTCGCCATCCCCCGTCCTTGGCCGCGACCTCGGCGGCCCCCCGCGTCTGTGGCTCCTGCTCGGCGACAAGGCCGGCGACAACGCGCAGGTGCTCGAGCTCGCGCGCGCGCTGGGCGAACCCTTCGCGATCAAGCGGCTCGTTCCGCGACCCGAATGGATGCTCGGCAAGCCCCGCTTCCGGCCGAGCCTCGCGCATCTCGATCCCGCTCGCTCCGATCCGCTCGAGCCGCCTTGGCCCGAGCTCGCGATCACGATCGGGCGGCGGCCCTCGATGGCCGCGCTGTGGCTGGCCGAGCGGAGCGGCGGGCGCACCCGCCTGGTCATTCTCGGCCGGCCCAAACGCTGGCCCGAGCGCTTCGCGCTGATCATCGCTCCCGCCCAGTACGCGGTCCCGGAGGCGCCCAACGTCGTGCGCCTCCAGCTCCCGCTGTTGCGACCCGACCCCGAGCGGCTCGCCGCCGCGCGCGAGCGATGGCGGCCGCGCCTCGAGCCGCTGCCGCGTCCGCTCACCGCGTTCTTCGTGGGCGGCGAGACCAAGCCCTATCGCTTCGATGCCGCGGTCGCGCGCGAACTCGCTGCGCGCCTTTCGTCGATGCGCGAGGGCGGGACGATCTACGCGAGCACGAGCCGGCGGACGAGCGCGGAGGTGGCGCGGGCGCTGCGCGAGGCCCTGCCCCCCGGCACGCTCTTCTATTCCTGGCGGGCCGAGGATCCCCCCGAGGCCAACCCCTATTACGGCCTCCTGGCCTTCGCCGATCGCTTCGTGGTGACCGGGGACAGCGTGTCGATGGTGGTGGAAGTGGCGCGGCTCGGCCGGCCCCTCGCCATCGCCGAGCTTCCCGTGCGCCGCGACCTCGCGACCCGGGTCGGCCGTGGCGTCGCCCGCGCCCTCGGACCCGACGGTGCGCTCGCGGGGCTCGGCGCGCTCGTCCGCCGCGCGGGCCTTCTCGGTTTCTCGCGCGAGATCGAACGGATCCACCGGTATCTTTTCGCGAGCGGGCGCGCCGTGCGCCTCGGCGAGCCGTTCCCGACCGCGGCGACACCGCCGGCGGACGAGCTCGAGGTCGCCGTGGCCCGCGTGCGCGCGCTCCTCGCCCCCGCCGTTCCGCCGCCGGCGGACGAACCCGCACCGCTCGTGTCGTGAGCCGCGATCGCCCCGCCTTCAGCGCGTCCCGATCGCGCGATGACGCGGGACGGGCAGATACTCCACCCCGCCTTGTTGGCGCACGGGCTGGGGATAGAGCGTCATGAGCTCGAGCACCTCGCTCGGCATGGCGAAGCAGACGGGAAGGCCGAGCGCTTTCGCCTCCCGGGCGGAGATCGGATAGTCGTGGGTCCAGGTGCCGCTCGCGAGCTTGGCCGCGACCTCCCGCGCTCGCGCCTCGTCCATGTGCCGGCGCAAAAGGGAAGCGGCCGCGGCCTCCATCTGGGCGATCGCCTTGCGTCCGATGTCCGCGAGCACGAGGGTCTGGTCGTCGACCTCGGCGATGGGCTTGCTCTCGGCCACTTTGACGATCGAGGCGGCCGGCATCCCGCCGATTTGGGGATCGATCGGCCCCAGCACCGAATGCTCGCACATCACGATCTCGTCCGCGGCGAGCGCGATGAGCGTACCGCCCGACATGGCGTGGTGCGGCACGAACACGGTCACTTTGCCCTTGTGCGCCTCGATCGCGCGCGCGATCTGCAGAGCCGCGAGCACCAAACCTCCCGGTGTGTGCAAGACGATATCCAGCGGAAGCTCCGGATCGGTCAAATGGATGGCGCGCAGAACCTCCTCCGAATCGTTGACGTTGATATAACGCATCAAGGGAAAACCGAGGAGGCTCATGGTCTCTTGGCGATGGACGAGGAGGATGACCCGCGAGCCCCGCTGTTCTTCGATCTGAGCGATCTTGCGCGCGCGCATGGCTTCGAGCCAGCGACGCTGCAACACCGGTTGCAACGCGGCGATCACGACGAAAAGCGAGAAGAGATCCGTCAACCCCATGGTCCGATCCCGGCCTTGCCCCGCGAGCGGCGCCCGTCGGGGAGAAACCCGTAGACCCCTTCGTCGGCATAGAAGCGTCGATAGCGGCGGTAGGGTCGGCGCAGGAACGGAGCGAGTGCCCAGCCGGCGACGAAGCCGCCGATGTGCGCCCACCAGGCGACCCCGCCGACGTCCGCCGGTCCCCCGAGCGCGAGAAGTCCCGGAACCACTTGGGACAAGAACCAGAAGGCGGCGAACACGAGAGCCGGGACCTCGACGAAGAAAGGAACGAAGAAGACGGGTACCATCATGACCAGCCGCGCGCGCGGGAACATCCGCGCATAAGCGCCGATCACCCCGGCGATGGCCCCGGAGGCGCCGACCGCGGGAACCGTGGAGTGGGCGTTGACGAGGGCGTGCGCGAGACCGGCGAACAGACCGCAAGCGAGATAGAAAACGATGTAACGACGGATTCCCAACCGGTCTTCGATCGCCGGTCCGAAGACCAGAAGCGTCCACATGTTCATCAGAAGGTGAAGGAAACCGCCGTGGAGGAACATGTGGGTGAAAAAGACCCGATAATCCCACGAGCTCGGCGGATCGCGCAGCGCGAGGGGGCCGAAAAAACGCGCCGGCACGAGCCCGTGCTGGAACAGAAAACGCTCGAAGGCCTTGGCCGGCAGCCCGGCCTCGAGGAGATAGACGAGAACGCACAGGGCGATCACCGTCCAGGTGACGAAGGGCGGATGGCGCGTGGCCACGGCGTCCCGGACGGGGACCATGAGGCCTCCGATCACCGCGCGCGCCGCTTCGGGCGGCGGAAGGCGGGCAACGAGCACATAGCAGCCGGGGCTCGCGCCGTGAACCCAGACTCGGCCGGTGCGGGCCGAGCCGGCCGAAGCCTTCTCCCGGGGCGCGGCCGACGAGTGCTCGGGACGCGCACCGAAGACATCGGTCCCCGCGGTCGCGCCCGCCCGTCGCCCGCGAGGAGCCTCGCCGCGAGACGCCGGCCAGTCCCGCGCGTCCGCCGCTCCGCGGTCTCGATCTTCGCTCGTTCGCGGTTCTTCGCGCACCGGGCGGATCGTCGCGCCCGCGATCTCGTGGTTGAGGCGAGGCCCGTGCCCGTGCTAACGGACTCGTCCGCCGGTTCGGTCCTGGGCGGGGGAAGGACCCGATGAAACCTTGCGTCTTCATCCATACGAATCACAAGCAGTACATCGGTGCGCTCGTTTCCGCTTATTCGATGAAGCGCAACTCGCGCTCGCCCGACGCCTTCGACGTACGGCTGATCGAACACGCGACGTACAAAGAGTTCTTCGATCGTTACGAGGGACGCGAGTACCGCCGCGACGGCTCGACGCGCCGTTGGCTCAACGACGACCTCCAATCCTTCACCCCGCTGCGCTTCAAGCCGCCGGAGCTCATGGGCTATCAGGGGCGGGCGGTGGTCGTCGACCCCGACGTCTTCGCCGTGCAGGACGTGTGGGAGCTGCTCTCGCGCGACATGCAGGGCAAGGCGATCATGTGCCGGATGCGCGGATCCGGGCCTTTCGCTCATTTCGCCTCGAGCGTGATGCTCCTCGACTGCGCCGAGCTCCGGCACTGGAAAATGGAGGAGGACTTCGACAAACTCTTCCGGATGGAGCGCGATTACAAGGATTGGATGAACCTCGAGTACGAGGACAAGTCGACGATCGGTCTGTTCGAGCCGGAGTGGAACGACTTCGATCGGCTCACGCCGCGAACCAAGATGCTGCACAACACCCGGCGGATGACTCAACCCTGGAAGACCGGCTTGCCGGTCGATTTCGTACCCGCCGAGCGCTCCCTGATCCCCGGGCTCGCGCTCCTCAAACGCGCGCGTCGCAAGCTCTTCGGCGAATACGCCTTCCTCGGCCGCTACAAGCCGCACCCGGACGCCAAGCAAGAGGAGTACTTCTTCGGCCTTCTGCGCGAGTGCCTGGAGAAGGGGATCGTGGACGAAGCGCTTCTGAAGGAGCACATGGCCCGCAACCACATCCGCCACGACGCCCTCGCGCTGATCGAACGGGTGCCGGCGCTGCCGAAGGCCGCGTGAGCTTCGCCCGTCCCTCCGGTCGACGCCCCGACGAGCTCCGCCCGGTCAGCCTCGAGCCGGGCTGGAGCCGCCACGCCGAGGGCTCGTGTCTGGTGCGCGTCGGTCACACGGTGGTCCTGTGCACGGCGAGCGTCGAGGAGAAGGTGCCTTCTTTTCTGCGCAACACCGGCAGAGGCTGGGTCACGGCCGAATACGGCATGCTGCCGCGCGCGACGCTCACCCGCAGCGAGCGCGAGGCGGCGCGCGGACGCCAGTCCGGACGCACGCTCGAGATCCAGCGGCTCATCGGACGCAGCCTGCGCGCGGTCACCGATCTCGAGCTTCTGGGCGAGCGGCAGATCACCGTCGACTGCGACGTGCTGCAGGCCGACGGCGGCACCCGGTGCGCCGCGATCACCGGGGGCTACGTGGCGCTGCACCAGGCCCTCGCGCTCCTCGTGCGCCGCGGCGAGCTGCCGCGCCTGCCGCTGCGCGAACCGGTCGCGGCGGTCTCTTGTGGCATCGTCGCGGGCACGGCCCTTCTCGACCTCGACTACGCCGAGGACAGCATCGCCGCGGCCGACGGCAACTTCGTTCTCTCCGCTTCGGGCGGGGTGGTCGAGATCCAGCTCACCGCCGAGGAGGCGCCGTTGACCGAACCCCAGGTGGCGGCGTTGCGCGCCCTCGCCGAGAGCGGCATCGCCCGGCTCGTTCAGCTCCAACGCGAGGCGATCGCTCGGCTGTGAGCGGAAAACCCCGCCGCTTCACCGGCGACCGGCTCCTGGTCGCCACCCACAATCCCGGCAAACTCGCGGAGTTCCGCGCGCTTCTCGAACCTCTCGGCGTCCGCGTGATCGGAGCGGCCGAGGCGGGGCTGCCCGTGCCCGACGAGAGCGGAGCGACCTTTCTCGAGAACGCGCGCCTGAAGGCCGTTGCCGCGGCGCGGGCGAGCGGGATCCCCGCGCTCGCCGACGACAGCGGCCTCCTCGTCTACGCGCTCGGTGGCGCTCCCGGGCTCGCGACCGCCGATTGGGCCGGACCGGAGCGCGACTTCGCCAAGGCCATGCGGCGGGTGCGCGAGGAGCTCGCGGCGCGCTTCGGGGGGATCGAGAAGGCCGATCGGCGCGCCGCCTTCGTCGCGGCGATCTGCCTCGCTTGGCCCGACGGCCACAGCGAATGCGCGGAAGGGAGGGTGGAAGGCGAGATCGCCCCCGAGCCCCGTGGCGAACGGGGCTTCGGCTACGATCCTCTCTTCGTCCCGGAAGGCGAGACGCGGACTTTCGGCGAGATGTTGGCCGAAGAGAAAGAAGCGCTCTCGCATCGCGCGCGCGCGATGCGCGCGCTTCTCGCCCGATGTTTCGCGCCCGCCGCCGAAGAGGAGCCTCCCCCCGCCGAGCACGGCCGGCCGGGTCCGGATCGCTGATCGGGGCGGGGATTGCGCACCGGACGGGGAGCTGTCATCTCTGCCCGGGGGGCCGTAGCTCAGTCGGGAGAGCACCTGCTTTGCACGCAGGGGGTCGGGGGTTCGAGTCCCCTCGGCTCCACCACCCGCCCCGAAACCACCCGCGATCGCACCGCGCGCTCGCCGAGCGTCGCGCGCGTGGCCTTAGGCCGGCTCGGCCGCGGAGAACCCGCCGAGGGGACCGGCGGAACCGGCCCGCGAGAACCCCGCGCGCGTTCCACGCAACGTTCTTCGGCTCCGCGGAGCGGGCGGGGGCGGGAGCCGAAATCGGGGCCTTTCGGTGCCGCGGGAAGCCGTGGCTCAGCCGACCCGCGGGCCCATCAGGAGATCCGGCAGCCAGGTCGCGAGCCCGGGGAAGAAGCACAGCAGCACCATCGTCGCGACCATCAGGAGCATGAAGGGCAGAGCGCCTCGCAGCACCGTGCCGAGCGGGACGTCGGGGGCGATGCCGTTGATCACGAAGAGGTTGAGGCCGACGGGCGGGGTGATGAGCCCGAGCTCCATGTTGAGGGTCAGGATCACGCCGAACCACACCGGATCGAAATCGGCGTTCTCCAGGATCGGCATGATGATCGGGGTGGTCATGAGGATGATCGCCGCCGGCGGTAGGAAACATCCGGCGACGAGCAGGAGCAGGTTGATCCAGAACATGATCACCCAGCGATTGACCTCGAGGCCG
This sequence comes from Geminicoccaceae bacterium, assembly GCA_025062095.1. Classification (GTDB taxonomy): domain Bacteria; phylum Pseudomonadota; class Alphaproteobacteria; order Geminicoccales; family Geminicoccaceae; genus JANXAZ01. The sequence continues at coordinate 42,165 of JANXAZ010000013.1, read as the reverse complement.
GCGATCCACTGAGCGATGGACTGGGTGACGTAGAGGTTGGAGAGCATGTAGCCGAAGAGTACCGAGGTCGCGATGATCATCAGGATCATCGTCGACTCCCGGATCGTCGCCTCGAAGATCGGCCACAGCTCGCGCGGCCGCCGCATGCGGTAGACGAGGACGACGAGCACCAGACACAGGACCGCCCCCACCCCGGCGGCTTCCGAAGGCGTCGCGACGCCCCCGTAGAGTGCCCAGACCACGCCCACGATCACCGCGACGAAAGGAAGGACGCGCGGCAGGATGGCGAGCCGTTCGGCGAGCGAGGGGCCGGGGCCCGCGGGACGGCTCTCCCCGCGCCAGAGGCTCACCGCTACCGCCCACAGCGCGAAGAGGCCGGTGAGGATCAGGCCCGGCACGATCCCGGCCAGGAACAGCCGCCCGATCGAGGTCTCGGAAGCGATCCCGTAAAGGATCATGGTGATCGAGGGCGGGATCAGGATGCCCAGCGTCCCCCCGGCGGCGATGGCGCCGGTGGCGAGATCGGCGGGAAAGCCGCGCCGGCGCATCTCGGGGATGCCCATCTTGCCGATGGCCGCGCAGGTCGCGGGCGAGGAGCCGGTGAGCGCGGCGAAGAGCGCACAAGCGCCGATGTTCGCCACCACGAGGTTGCCCGGCACGCGCCACAGCCACCGGGAGAGGGCCTCGTAGAGATCGGCGCCGGCGCGCGAGGCGGCGACCGCCGCTCCCATGAGCACGAACATGGGGATCGAGACGAGGGTGAAATCGTTGAGACCGGCGAAAAGCGTGTCGGCCAGGTTGGCGAGCGCGATCGGTCCTTCGAAGAGGAGCAAAAAGGCGACCGCGACGAGCCCCAGGGCGAAGGCCACGGGCGTTCCGGTGGCGAGGACGAGGACGGTGACCAGAGCGATGAGAGCGCCCAGGGCGAGCGGGCTCATGCGCCGACCTCGTGCGGATTTCCGAAGGCCGGCTTGCGGTTCGTCGCGATCTCCCAGACCTCGGCCAGATATTGCAACGTCAACAGGAGCGAGCCCAGGGGCAAGGAGAGGTAGGGGATCCACAGCCGCGCGCGCCACATCGTGCTCGTGCGGAGATCGAGCCGCCAGGCCTCCCACCACCATTCGAGCGAGGTGGCGAAGACGACCGCGCAGAACGAAAAGCCGAGCACGGCGGCGACCAGACCGAGGATCCGCCGCGCGCGAGGAGGAAGCCAGATCGGCACGAGCTCGACCACGACGTGGCCGCGCACGAGGAGCACGTACGGAGCGGCGAGGAAGGTCGCGGCGACGAGGGCGAAGGTCACGAACTCGTTCTGCCAGACGGCGGAGCGCCCGAGGCCGTGGCGGATCACGAGCATCTGGCAGATGACGAGGATCGCCGCGACCAAAAGTCCGACGGCGATGAAGGCGGCGGCGCGCGAAAGCGCGCTCACGATGCGGACGTAGGTCTCCATCGCGATCGGTCGGAAGGCGCGGAAGCCGTCGTCGTCGGTTTGTCAATTGACGGCGAGCGCTTTCTCGATCAGGGCCTTGCCGCCCGGCACCTGCTCCGAGAAGGTCTTGTAGGAGGTCTGCCAGGCGATGTCCTGCCACTTCTTCACTTGCTCGGGCGAGAGCGTGACGACCTTGCGTCCGGCCTTCTTGAAGGCTTCGATCATCTCCTCGTCGAGCTTTTTGCTCTCGGCGAAGAAATAGTCCTCGCTCTTTTTGGCCGCGGCGAGCAAGACCTCTTTCTGCTTGGGGTCGAGCCGATCGAAGCTGCGCTTGGCCATGAGCACCGGCTGGTACATGAACCACAGCGCCGTGTCGCCCGGGGCGGTGATGCACTCGATCTGCTCGTACAGACGGAAGGAAACGAAGCTCGCCGTCGAGGTGTCGGTGGCGTCGGCGACGCCGGTCTGCAAAGCGCTGTAGACTTCGTTGGAGGGGATCTGGACGATCGAAGCGCCGGCGCCCGCCCACATCTCGGCGAAGGTCGCCCCGGCCGAGCGGATCTTCAGGCCTTTGACGTCGGCGGGCTCGAGGATGCACTTGTTCTTGGCGCCGAAGGCGCCGGCGAGCCAGGCATCGGCCAACACGATGATGCCGGCGTCCTCGATGATCTTCTTGATGTCGCTCATGAACGGCGATTGGTTGAGCCGACGCGCCCGCTCGTGGCTCAAGACCAGACCGGGCATGAGCGTCGCACCGAACTGCGGATGTCGGCCCGACGCATAATCGAGCGGGAACAACGAAATGTCGATTTGCCCCTTGAGCAACGCGTTCCACTGCTCGGTCGCCTTGACGAGCGAAGCGCCCGGGTAGACCTTGATGCTGAGGCCCACATCGGCTTTCTCGACCTCGCGGGCGATGATCTGCACCATCTCGTCGCGGACGTCGCCCTTGCCGCCCGGGAACTGATGGCTCGCTTTGAGCTCGATGCGAGCCTGGGCATCCGCGCCGGCCAACAGCAGCCCGGCGAGAACGATCCAGCTTCCGCGCATGGCCATCCGCCTCCCCAGTCGTCCCTGGCGCGCCGTTGCTTAGCCGGGCTCGGCGTCCCTCGCCAGTCCCTTCCCTCGCGCCGATGTCGGGCTCAATCCCGCTCGAAGCGCCGATCCTGCTCGCGCAGCGCCCAATAGACCGTTCCCAGCGCCAGAAGCGTGACCGCGAGCCCGATGATCTTGAGCGCTTCGGTGGTCTCGAGGTCCATGATGATGAGCTTGCGCAGAATCGCGAGCATGGCGAGCAAGACGACCGTGCGCGCTTGCACGATGCTCTGGCGGCGTTCGACCGCGACGAGGAGCGAGCGCTTGAACTCCAGGGCAATGATCACCGTGAAGATCATGCCGAAGACACGCTGGAAGGCAGCGTGCTCGGTGACGTCCAACTGGCCCTTGAGGACGAGACTGATCATGACCTCGAGGATCAGGCTCCATACCGCGGCGACGACGATGATCGCGATCACCGCGGTGAGCACGACGACCATCGCATGCTCGAAGCGCTCGTAGAGGCCGAGCACGCGCCAGCGGCCGCGCGCCGCTTCGAATTCGCGGCGCAACAGGCTCATCTGCGGCTCGCGGGTGCGGGTGTCCGGGCTCATGCCGCTGCTCCCCGGGAACAGGAATCGAAAGGGCCGCTCGGTGGCCGCGACCGACGGCGGGCGAAGCGCGCGGATCGCCTCGTGCCGGGGTCGGAAGGTCCGCACGCCCTCGGCTTTCGATAAGGCGAGCTTCGCGCGCCGTCGACGCCGCGCGATCCGCGTGGCGCGCGGTGCGGGGCCCCGGGTCCGCGCGAGCCCGAGGCGATCTCCGGCGCGTCGCGCGCGGGCCGATCACCCTCGGCACGGCGCCCTTCTTTTCGTCGGCGCCGTTCGCATCGCCGGCATCGAAGGCCCTCGGAAAACGCGCACGATCGCCGTCGTTCCGGCTTTCGCGAGGGGTGCTCGAGGTCGAAGACCCGGAGCTTTCCGATGGCCAGGGAAGGGTCGGTGTCGTGTTCGGGGCGCGCTCGCGAACCGCGGGCGGTTCGGCGGGCTCGGAACGACGGCCGAACGCGTGCTCAGCCCGCCGCTCCCGGCCGCAATTGCCACAGCCAGGTCTCGGAGAGCGCGCGCTCCGCCAGGCGCAGCCAGGCGCGCAGCTCCACGGGATCGCGGCCGGGAGCGCGGAGATCGAAGAGGATCCGCAAACGACGCGTGCCGGGCACGGGCTCGACCGTGACGCGCAAGAGCTCTCCCCGGCTCGCGCTCACCACCGGCTCGGGGAGCGTGCCGGGAGGCAACGCGTCGAGCGCCCGACCCTCGAACTCCACGACGATGCGGAAGATATCGAGGGCTCGCGGGCGTCCGGGCTCGTGGCCGCGGCCGATGCGCGTGGCGGCGACGGTGGCGAGCCCGCGCGGGGCGTATGGATCCTCGGCGAGCCAGAAAAGACGATAGCGCCACGATCCCTCGCCCCCGGCCGGCGGCGGCTCTCTGGGCACCCACATCGCCACGATGTTGTCGTGGATCTCGTGGTCGGTGGGGATCTCGACGAGCTGGACGGCGCCTTCGCCCCAGGGCTGCAGGGGCTCGACCCAGGTCGAGGGGCGGCGGTCGAAGCGAACGCCGTCCAGATAGTGCTCGACCTCGCGGTCCCGCTGGAGGAGACCGAAGCCTCGGGGATCGCGGTCGAGGAAGCTCGAGACGACGACGGTCTCGGGATTGTTCAGGGGCCGCCAGATGCGCTCGCCCGACCCGGTCCAGATCGCCAGGCCGTCCGAATCGTGCACCTCCGGTCGCCAATCGAGCCAGCGGCTCTCGCCGTATTCGGCGTACCAGAACATGGAGGTCAGAGGCGCGATCCCCAGCCGGCGCACCCGCCGGCGGAAGAAGAGATGCGCTTCCACCTCCATCTCGACCCCCGCTCCGCGCCACGCGAGAAAGCGAAAAGCGCCGGAAAGCGAGGGGCCGTCGAGAAGAGCCTCGATGACCACCGGATCCTCGACGGCGATCGCGGGGTGGAGCCAAAAGGCCACGAAGGCCGGGAACTCTTCGCCTTCGGGTTCGGCCGTGTCGATCGCCACCCCGCGCGCCGAAAGACCGTAATAGCCGAGCTCGCCGATCGCGCGGAAATAGGAGGCGCCGAGAAAGGCGAGCCAGTCCTGGCGCGGCCAATCGGGGCGCGTGCGCGCCTCGTGCACGCGAAAACCCGCGTGCCCCGCCTCCGCGGCCAGCCGCCGCCAGGGGCTGTCGGGCGGGCTCTCGTATTGTGCGGGATCGAAGAGCACCGGTCGCGCTTTTCCTCCTTCCACGAGGTGGACGGCGACCGGGTGCGGGAAAAAGCGCCCGAGCGGAAACAAGGTGACCGGGTAACGGCCGGGACCCTCGGCCCAGAGCGCGTGTTCGGCTCGGAAGCGGATGGCGCCGTGGCGCTCGTAATCGATCTCCGCCACGATCTCGGGAGCCGGTCGCGGCGGAGGGCGGAAAGGCTCGCGCGCGAGCGCGCGTGCCTGCGCGAGCACCTCCGAAAAGCCGTGCGGGCGCGCCTCGCCGAGCACCGCAGCCGCGCGAGGGCCGAAGCTCGGAGCCGCGACGAGCCCGCCAAGGCCGGCCGCCAGGTCCAGGATCTTGCGCCGCGACCAGACCCTCACAGCTCCGGATCGTCCGCATTGGGCGCGGCGATGCGCCGCTCGATCTCGGCCCGGTCGAAGATCCCGGGATCGCGCTCGTGTTTGGGATAGACGCCCGCAAAGGGCAGAAAACGTTCCTTGGCGACCCGATAAAGCCGCTCGAGCTCGTCCAAGGGTTCGGGGTGATCGTCCACGCGCAGGGACAACCGCGGCCAGGGCTCTTGGCCCTGCACCAGGATCGCGGCCGATTGTTTGCCGCGCCTGTCGCCGCCGCGCGCTTCGCCCGCCCGCATCGCGGCGATCAGGCGCGCGACGAGCGGCAGATCGCGGCGCGCGAGCCAGGTCTCGAGCGTCGCCTCGAGCACCGCCGGGCCCGCGAGCATGTTCCCGGCGAGCGAGACCCCGTTCTCCGCGAGATGGCCGGCCCAGTCGACGCACGCGAGACCGGTCCAGCGCGCGGAACGACCTTCGGCATCCACGAGATGCAGCTGACGATGTTCGCGTCCGGCATCGAGACCGACCAGGGTCGCGACGACCATCTCCGGGGCCACGCCTTCGGCGAGCAACCGCAAGCCGCGGGGGCCGTAGGTGGGGTTGACGAGGGCCTGGGTGGCGACGGCCCCGTGCCGGCTCGCGTGGGGGACCAGTGCCCCGACCGCGAAGAAGCGGCTCGCCACGGCGATCCCGAAAAGCCCCGTGCGCGGGTCGCGGACGACGATCGACCAGGTCATCGCCCCTGCGCTCCGGCCTAGCGTCCCACCGCATAGGCCTGCATGTGCCGCGGCGTCGCCGCCGCGAAGAGGAGTTCCCCGCGCCGAGCCACCGCGGTGAGGCGACCGATCGACCAGCCCTCCTCGATCGTCAACCGGTGGCCGCGGCGGGCGAGCTCTTCGAGGGCGCTGTAAGGAAATCTGTCCTCGATCCGCACCGAACGGGGGCGCGCGCGGCGCGGAAAGAAGGAGAGCGGCCAGTGCTCCCCGAAGAAGAGCGGAGCGTCGATCGCCGCTTGCAGGTCGAGCTCGTGGAAGAGGTGCCGCAAGAGGAACACGAGCTGCCATTGATCCTGTTGGTCGCCCCCGGGCGTGCCGCACGCGAGATACGGTTCGCCGTCCGCGAACACGAGGGTGGGCGAGAGCGTGGTGCGCGGGCGCTTGCCGGGAGCGAGCGCGTCCGGCCGCTCGCGTTCCAGGCGGAACATCTGGCCGCGCGTTCCGAGGCAGAAGCCGAGCTCGGGGATCGCGGGGCTCGATTGCAGCCAGCCTCCCGAAGGGGTGGCGGAGACGAGATTGCCGAAGCGATCGGCGACGGCGATGTGGCAGGTGTCGGCGCGGCCGCGCCGTTCCGAAAGCGCGCCGAAGGTGGGCTCGGCGCCGAGGGGGCCTTCCGTGGCCCAGGCGCGCTCCCAGCCCTCGATCGCGAGCGCGCACTGCCGCGCGTAGCCCGGGATCGCCCCGGGGCGGAAATCGGCCGAGGCCGCCGGGCCGAGAAGCGCGCGGCGCTCGTCGGCGTAGGCGCGGGAGAGCAAGCGGTCGAGAGGGACCGGAACGAAGGTCGGATCGCCGTAGTAGGCCTCGCGGTCGGCCATGGCGAGCTTCAGGGCCTCGATCACGAGATGCACGAACTCGGGTCCCTCGTGGTCGACCGTCTCGATACCGGTGCCGTCGAGGATCGCGAGAGCCTGCAGAAGCACCGGACCCTGGCCCCAGGGCCCGGTCTTGCACACCCGGAACCGCCCGAGATCGAGGCTCACCGGCTCTTCGAAAGAGGCTTCCCACGACGCGAGATCCGAGCCGCGCAAGAAGGCCCGGTGCGGTCCTCCGAGGACATCGGCGACCTCGGTTTCCCGGCAGAAGCGATCGATCGCTTCGGCCACGAAGCCTTCGCGCCAGGCCCGTCGCGCCGCCTCGATGCGCTCTTCGCGCCCGCCTCCGCGCGCCTCGGCCTCGGCGAGCAGGCGCCTGAAGCTCGCCGCGAGAGCCGGGTTGCGGAAAAGCGCGCCGGGGGCGGGTGCCTCGCCTCCGGGCAGCCAGAGCGCGGCGGATGTCGGCCAATGCGCGCGGAACCACTCGGCGCGCCCGGCGATCGTCCGGGCGCAACGGGCGAGCAACGGATGGCCGCGCTCGGCGTAAGCGATCGCCGGCTCGAGCACGGTCGCGAGGTCGAGCGTGCCGTGCTCGCGCAACAGGAGCAGCCAGGCGTCGACCGCACCGGGAACGACCGCCGGCAGAAGGCCGTCGTCCGGGATCGCCTCGACGCCGAGCGCTTCGAAGGCCTCGATCGTGGCGAGCGCGGGGGCCGGGCCCTGGCCGCAGAGCACCCGGACGCGACGGCTGCGCGCGTCCCACAGAAGGGCCGGCATCTCGCCCCCCGGGCCGTTGAGATGGGGTTCGACGACCTGGAGCACGAAGCCGCCCGCGACCGCGGCATCGAAGGCGTTGCCGCCGAGCTCGAGCATGCGCATCGCCGCCGCGCTCGCGATCCAATGCGTGCTGGCGACGACACCGAAGGTGCCCGTGATCACCGGGCGGGTCGTGAAGCGCTCCATCGCCGGCTCCCTTCCGACCACCCGTGCCTCGCGCGGGTCGAGACCGTCGCGCGGTCCGTCGCGCGAACGGTCCGCGCCCGGCTCCACCCGAGAATCGGGAACTCGGGCGCGACCGCTGCGTACGGTTCGCGGACCCGGCGCGCCTCGGCGGTGTCGGACGTGCCGCACCATAGCCGCGTGCGCGGCCGTGGCGAGTCTCGCCCGTCGGAGCGGAGGCGCCGGCGATGTCGGTCGCGAAGACGGGGCGCGGGCCGGCCGAGGACCGAAGCGGGAACGCCGATGCCCCGGACCCGCGTCCGATCCGCCGCGAGCGTCTCGCGTCGGGCTTCGGGAGTTTTTCGGCTCTCGCCGCCGCGATCCGCGCCCGCACCCGGCGAACCGACCGCGGAGACCGGGAGGTCGCGGTCGATGCCGAGATCGTCCCGCAGCCGGGAAGGTCCGAGGCGGGGGACCGCGAAGGAGGGCGGCCGGGGCGAGGAGGAAAAGCCGATCGCGCCCGCCTTTTTGCGCGCGGGGCGCCGTTTCGGGCGGAAGGTCGGGGTCGCGTGATACGCCGGTTCAGCGGGCGGTGCGCGCAGGGACTTCGCCGCGCGCCGCCCCGAGGCTCACCGTGCCGCGGCGCAGTTTCTCGCGCCAGAGCGTATAGAGTCCGCTCCCCGCGACGAGCGCCATGCCCGCGAAGAGCTCCGGTGAGGGACGGTCTCCGAAGATCCACAGGCCGAGCAGCACCGCCCACAGCATCTGGGTGTACTGGAAGGGCGCGACGACGGACGCCGGAGCTTCGCGCGTCGCGAGCACGAGCGCCGCCTGGGCGCTGCCGAAGAGGAGGCCGGCGAGGGCGACGGGCCACAACCCCGCGAGATCGAGCGGGCGCCAGCTCAGCACCGCTCCCGGTGCGGCGACGACGCCGATGGCGGAAAAGAGCGCGAACAAAACGGCCGCACTCGTCTCGGAGTTCCCGATCCGTTTGAGCACGGTCAGGGCGGCGGCGCCGAGCGCGGCGGCGAGGAGCGCGAGAGCGTGACCGAGACCCAGGGTCGCGAAGTCCGGACGGACCATGAGCAGGACACCGGCGAAGCCGACGGCGGATGCGCACCACCGCCGCCAGCCCACGGGCTCGCCCAACAGAAGCGCGGAAAGAGCGGTGAAGAGGATCGGGGCGAGGAACAGCAGCGCATAGGCGTCGGCGAGCGGCATCAGCGCGAAGGCGCGCCAGGCGCAGAGCGCGCAGAGCGCGGTGAGGAGGCCGCGGGCGGCGACGAGCGCGAGATTGTTGGGCAGAAGGGCCCGCACGCCGCCCGACGCGCGCGCGAGGAAGAACACGGGCACGAGCGCGAAGAGGCTCGAAAGGAGCGCGATCTGCTCGACCGGGTAGCGCGATGCCGCGAGCTTGACGAGTGCATCGGCGACCGAAAAGCAGGCGTAGCTCGCCAAAGCCGCGAGCACCGCGCGGCCCGTCGCGTGCACGGGCGCCGCGAGCGCAGGGGAGCCGGTCATCGCAGGTCCGTCCGGAAGGTCGATCCGCCGGCCGCCATTATAGGCTCTTCGGTCGGCCGCGGCTCGTGCGAAAACGCTGTGCGCTCATGTCCCGGTGCGAAAGCGGAGCGCGCGCGGCCCGGATCCCTTCAGATGACGAAGTCGAGATCGGGGGCGCGCGGTGCGCAGCCCGCGGCAGCGGCGCGATCGCACAGCGACTCGAGCGACACCTGAGCGAGCCGTTCGAGCAACAACGCCTCGAGCTCGCCCCAGAGCGGGGCCAGGACCTCGCGCGCGAGCCGCGAGCCGGTCTCTTTGCGCGGCCCGGCTTCTTCGTGGAGGGCGAGGAAGATGTCGGCGACGCTGATGCGCCGGCGCTCGCGCGCGAGCCGATAGCCGCCTTTGGGACCGCGCAGGCTCTTGAGGATGCCCGCGCGCACGAGCTGTTGCATGAGTTGCTCGAGATGCCGAGGCGGCAAGTCGAGGCGCGCCGCCGTCTCCTTGCTCGGCACGGGCGCGCTCGTGCCGTGGAGCGCGATGTCGAGCACCGCTTCCACGGCGAGTTGCAGGCGCCGGTCGGGCGCGCCCGGGCCGATCATCGCCCCTGCGCCTCCTCGATGCCGACCCCGGTCGAACCGAAGCCGCCCGGGCCGCGGCTGGTCGCCCGCTCGCAGACCGGACCTTCCGCCCAGGCGAGCCGAGCCACGGGGGCGAGGACGAGCTGGGCGATCCGGTCGCCGCGTCGGACGGTCACCGGCGCCTGCCCGAGGTTGATCAGCAACACCGCGATCTCGCCGCGATAATCGGCGTCGATCGTTCCCGGCGCGTTGAGCACGGTGAGCCCGTGACGCAGGGCGAGGCCCGAGCGCGGGCGGATCTGCGCCTCGAACCCGTCCGGAAGCGCGATGCGGATGCCGGTGGGGACGAGCGCGCGCTCGCCCGGCGCGAGCGTCACGGCCTCGTCGCGGGCGATCGCCGCGCAGAGATCGAGCCCGGAGGCTTGCGGGCTCGCGTAGGTCGGAAGCGGCAGGTCGTGCGCGTGCGGCAGACGTTCGACGGCGACCGTCACGGTCGTGCTCACGGTGCCTCCCGACCCAGCGCGGCGGCGATGCGCGCGACGAGCCGCCGCGCCACCTCTTCTTTCGGCATCTCCGGCCAGCTCTCCGCCGGTTCGTCTCCGGCGAGGAAGAGGATCCGGTTGCGCGCGCCACCGAAGACGCGCGAGCCGGGCGAGACGTCGTTGGCGAGGATCCAGTCGCACCCCTTCTTCGCCCGTTTGGCCCGGGCCGCGGCCTCGAGATCGCCGGTCTCGGCGGCGAAGCCGACGACCAGCCGCGGCCGGGCGGTGGGATGCCGGGCGAGGCGGGCGAGGATGTCCGGGTTCTCGACCAGCCGCAGAAGCGGCGGCGGAGCCCCCTCCTCTTTCTTGAGCTTGGCGTCCGCCGGGCTTTCGGGACGCCAATCGGCCACCGCCGCGGCGCAGACGGCGATGTCGACCGGCAGCGCGTCTTCGCAGGCGCGCAGCATGTCGCGGGCGCTTTCGACGTGAACGGTGCGTACACCGGGCGGATCGGGAATGGCCACCGGGCCGGAGACCAGCGTCACCTGCGCCCCGGCGCGGGCGAGCGCGGCGGCGATCGCGTGTCCCTGGCGACCCGAGCTGCGGTTGGCGATGAAGCGCACGGGATCGATCGCCTCGTAGGTGGGCCCGCTCGTGACGAGCGCGCGCAAGCCCGCGAGCGGACGCGGTTCCGGCGCGAGCCGGGCGAGGATGCGCTCGACCAGGACCTCGGGCTCGACCAGCCGCCCGGGGCCGGTCTCGCCGCAGGCCATGTCCCCTTCCGCCGGCCCCACGAACTCGACCCCGTCCTCGACGAGCCGGGCGAGGTTGCGCCGCGTCGCCGGATGGCACCACATGCGCGGGTTCATGGCCGGGGCGACGAGCACCGGCTTGTCGGTGGCGAGAAGGATCGCGGAGGCGAGATCGTCCGCGAGGCCGTTCGCCATCTTGGCGAGGATGTCGGCGGTGGCGGGGGCGACGACGACGAGATCCGCCTCGCGCGAAAGGCGAATATGCCCCATCTCCGCCTCTTCGGTGAGCGAGAAGAGCTCCTCGTGGACCCTTTCGCCCGAAAGCGCGGCGAGCGCGAGCGGGCTCACGAGCTCTCTGGCGGCGCGGGTGAGCACGCAGCGCACGGCGATCCCGCGCTCCTTGAGGCGGCGGACGAGCTCGAGAGCCTTGTAGGCGGCGATGCCACCGGTGACGATGAGCAAGACGCGTTTACCCGACAAGGTCGGCCTTCCCTTGCGCTCCGGAGCCGCGAGTGTGCCGCCCCTTCAGCCCAAGGCAAGGCCGAGGAGAAAAGCGGCCGCGGCGAGGAGCCAGGCGAGGCGATCCGCCTCCAGCCGCGCGGGCGGCGCGGGGGTCGCCTGCACCCGCTCGAGCAGCCGCTCGAGCCGGCCGAGGGTGGCGGGCAAGCGGCGCAACGCTTCGACGCCTTCGGCGAGGGCCTCGCGCAGCTGGACTTCCGGCCCGAGGTTCTCGCGCATCCACTGTTCGACGAGAGGTCGCGCGAGAGTCCAGATGTTCACGGAAGGGTTGAGGGCGCGGCCCACTCCCTCGGCGACCACCATGGTCTTCTGCAGGAGCAGGAGTTGGGGCTGGGTCTGCATCTCGAACTCTTCGGCCGTGGCCAAGAGCTGGCCCAAGAGGCGGCCGAAAGAGATCTCGCTCAACGGCAGCCCCAGGATCGGCTCGCCCAGGGCCCGACACGCCTGGGTGAACGCCGCCTTGTCCTGATCGGGCGGAAGGAAGCCGGCGCGGAAGAAGACCTCGGCCACGCGCGCGTAGTCGCGCTCGAGGAATCCCAGGAGGATCTCGCAGAGATTGCGTCGGTCGGCGAGCGCGAGCCGACCCATGATCCCGAAGTCGAGCGCCACGATGTCCCCGGTGACGGGGTCGATGAGCATGTTGCCGGGGTGCATGTCGGCGTGGAAGAAGCCGTCCCGGAACACCTGATTGAAGAAGACGACGGCGGCGCGCTCGAGGATGGCGTCCGGATCGAGTCCGGCCGCGACGAGCCGCTCGCGCTCGTCCACCGGCAGGCCCTCGACCCATTCGAAGGTCACCACCCGTCTTCCGGTCCGGCGCCAGTCGACCGCGGGTACGCGGAAGCCCACGGCGTCCCGGTTGTTCTCGGCGAACTCGGCGGCGGCGGCGGCTTCCAGGCGCAGGTCCATTTCCCGGCGGGTGGAGCGGGCCAGGATCCGCACCGCCTCCACCGGCCGGTAGCGGCGCAGCGGCGGATGCAGCCGCTCCGCCCATTCGGCGAGCCAGAGAAAAAAGTCGAGGTCGCGGCCGATCGCCTCTTCGATGCCCGGGCGCAGGATCTTGACCGCCACCAACGCGCCTTCGGTCGTGCGCGCCCGGTGCACCTGGGCGATCGATGCGGCGGCCACGGGCTCGGGAGCGAACTCGCTGAAGAGCGCCTCGATGGGCTGCTCGAGGTCCTTCTCGATGACCGCACGGGCCTCTTCGGCCGGAAAGGGCGGCAGCCGGTCCTGGAGGAGCGAGAGATCGCGGGCGATCGTCTCGCCCAAGAGATCCGCGCGGGTGGCGAGCGATTGTCCGAGCTTGATGAAGGCCGGGCCCATCTCCTGCAGCGCGCGGGCCAGCCGTTCGCCCGGGCGACCGGGAGCGCGCTTGTCGACGAAGCGCTCGGCGAATTCGACGAAAGGTACGAGCTGGGGGACGAGCGCGAAGGGAAAGAGGGCGTTGTGGCGCGCGAGCGAGCGGGCGCAAGCGAGCAGCCGCGCGAGGTTGCGCAGGCCGCGCAGCATGCCGGCTCACAATCGCCAGGCGGAATGGATCGCGGCGATTCCGCCCGAGAGATTGCGATAGCGCACCCGCTCGAGCCCGGCCGCTTCGACGAGCGCGGCGAAGGTGCGTTGATCGGGGAAGCGGCGGATGCTCTCGGCGAGGTACCGGTAACTCTCGGCATCGCCGGCGACGAGCCCGCCGAGCGCCGGAAGAACGGTGAACGAATAGAGGTCGTAAAGGGGCTCGAGCAGAGGCAAGGAGAGCTTGGAGAACTCGAGGCACAGGAAACGACCACCGGGCTTGAGGACTCTTCGCGCTTCCGCGAGCGCCCGGTCGATGCGGGTGACGTTGCGGATGCCGAAGGCGATCGTGTACGCCTCCACGCTCGCATCCGGCAGCGGCAAGCACTGGGCGTCGCCCACCACCCAGTCGATCTCGGCCAGCCACCCGGCGTCGAGCGCCCGGTCGCGGCCGACTTCGACCATCGCGAAATTGTAGTCGACGACGGTGACCCGGCCCTCGCCCCGGACACGGGAAAGGAACCGCAGGGCCACATCCCCGGTCCCGCCCGCGACGTCGAGGAGATGCATGCCCGGGCGCGGGGCGAGCCAATCGAGCATCGCCTCCTTCCAGAGGCGATGGATGCCCGCGCTCATGAGATCGTTCATGAGGTCGTAGCGGGCGGCGACCCGCTCGAAGACGGCTTTCACCCGGCCGGCTTTCTCTTCCGGCGCGATCTCCTCGAAGCCGAAGGAAGCGGCGAGCCGAGCCGCGGCGCTTGCGGGGTCCTCGACGCTCATGCAGACAGCGACCGGTCGATGGGGACCGTCGTCCCTTACGCGTCGCGGGCGGGCGCGGCAAGGCGGAGGTGCGGTGCCGGAGCTTCCCGAGGTCGAGACGATCCGCCGCGGGCTCGCGGCGCGCCTGTCGGCACGGCGGATCGTGGGCGTGGAGCAGCGGCGCGCGGATTTGCGCGCGCCCTTGCCCCACGGGCTCGGGAAGCGGCTCGAAGGGCGGCGGATCGAGAGCTTCGGGCGACGGGGGAAGTTCATCCTCGCCGGCCTCGACGACGGCTGGACGCTTCTCGTCCATCTCGGCATGTCGGGGCGGCTCGTGCTCGACGGGCCGCCCCGCGGGCCGCACGAACACCTCACCTTTCTCTTCGACGACGGGACCCGGCTGCGGTTCGTGGATCCGCGTCGCTTCGGCATGATCGATCTGTGGCCGAGTGCGCGGCTGGACGAGCATCCCTCGCTGCGCGGCCTGGGCATCGAGCCGCTCGAGCCGGGTTTCGACGCCGCCGCGTTGGGCGCGCTCCTGCGCGGGCGTCGCGCGCCGCTCAAGAGCGTTCTCATGGACCAGAGGCTCGTGGTCGGGCTCGGCAACATCTACGCCAACGAGGCCCTGTTCCGGGCCCGCATTTCACCGCTGCGACCCGCCTGCTCGCTCGGTCCCGTCCGCACCGAGCGGCTCGTGCGCGCGATCCGGGCGACGCTCGAGGAGGCGATCGCCAAGGGCGGTACCACGCTGCGCGATTACGTCCAAGCCGACGGGGAGCTCGGCAGCTTCCAGAACGACTTCTCGGTTTACGATCGCGCGGGCGCGCCTTGCCCGGGGTGCGGGCGGCCGATCCGCCGCATCGTCCAGGGCGGGCGGGCGACCTATTTCTGTCCGCGCTGTCAGCGCTGAAGGAGCGGGGGCCTGGACGGCGGGCCCGCGCTTTTGCATCTAGCCGCGCGCCGCGGCGACCCTTCGGACGCTGCGGCGGAAAGACGGCCGCGGGCGGCGCGCGGGGCCGCCCCGACCGGGAGAAACGCCATGGCTTACGAGACGATCATCGTCGAAACGCGCGGGCCCGTGGGCCTCGTGACGATCAACCGACCCAAGCAACTCAACGCTCTCAACAGTCAGGTCATCAACGAGATCGAGCAGGCGCTCACCGCCTTCGACGCCGATCCCAAGATCGCGGCGATCGTGATCACCGGCAACGAGAAGGCCTTCGCCGCCGGTGCCGACATCAAAGAGATGCTCGACAAGGACTTCGTGGCGGCGCTCGAGAGCGATTTCGTCGGCGCCTGGAACCGCATCGCCCGGCACAAGAAGCCGCTCATCGCCGCGGTCGCCGGCTACGCGCTGGGCGGGGGATGCGAGCTCGCGATGATGTGCGACATCATCATCGCCGCCGACAACGCCCGCTTCGGCCAGCCGGAGATCAATCTCGGCACGATCCCGGGCGTGGGCGGCACGCAACGGCTCACCCGCGCGATCGGCAAGGCCAAGGCGATGGACATGATCCTCACCGGGAGGCTGATGACCGCGGAGGAGGCCGAGCGCGCCAATCTCGTCGCGCGCGTGGTCCCGCTCGCCCGGTTGTTGGACGAAGCGATCGCGCTCGGCGAAGAGATCGCCAAGAAATCCCAGCTCGTGGTTCGCATCGCGAAGGAAGCGGTCAACGTCGCGTTCGAGACGACGTTGCAGGAGGGCATCCGTTTCGAACAGCGGGTGTTTTACGCGACCTTCGCGACCGAGGACCGCAAGGAAGGGATGACCGCCTTCGTCGAGAAGCGGGCGCCGAGTTTTCGCAACCGATGAGCGAGAACGCCCGCGGCGGGCGGCATTGACGCCGTCGGCCGGCGCCGCTATCAAGCGAAGCCCGGATTTCCGGAGAGCGAACTCGTGGCGAACACTGCTTCGGCGCGCAAGCGCGTGCGCCAGACGATCAAGCGCACGCTGCGCAACAAGGCCCGCAAGAGCCGCATCAAGACCTTCATCCGCAAGGTCGAGGCCGCCCTCGCGGCGGGCGATCCGGTGGCCGCGCGCGAGGCGTTCAAGGCGGCCGAGCCGGAGATTCGGCGCGGGGTGAGCAAAGGGGTGCTGCACCTCAACACCGCCTCGCGCAAGATCTCCCGGCTCGCCCAACGCATCAAGGCACTCGATCTCGCCAGGGCGCGGGCCCAAGAGGGCGCTTCCGCCTGAAGCCCGCGGCGGGCACCCCCGTCGCCCGCCGTCTTCGCAACCATCGGTCGGGGAGCCGGCCGCAGGCGGTGCTCGTAGCGGTCTTTCACGCGCTGTTCCGGCCGTCGGAACGGACGGTTGCGGAGCGGCGACGTCTCAACTTTTCGGTGAGCAGCGGCGTTCACGTTTCGGTCTTCTAGACGGTGGCCGCGGGAATCGTTAATATTCCGGTCCTCGATGAGGGTCGATGTTCCCTGATCGTCGATTTGGGAATATTGCGTGTCGGGAAATTGCGGCCAAAGATTCTCGTGTCGCCCGGAAGGGGGCTTGCTTCGTGAGGCGGCTCTACCGTAGCTAGAGGGGCGTCCCCGGGCGAGACCGCTGCGCGCCGCGCGCGGCGGTGCTCGGCCGGCCGTGGCTTCGAACGTCGGGTGTCGGGAGGGGCATCATGGCCTTGCGGTCCGGCCAGTCCTTCGCCTCCACGGAGGTCACGCGGACGTTCGGCGAGAATCCGGGCGGCATGGTCGGCAACGACGCCCAGCGACAATGGCAGCAGGTGTGCGCGCTGTTGCGCGCCGAATTCGGCGACACCGCCTTCGGCACCTGGCTCAAGCCGCTCGAGCTCGTCGAGGTCTCGTACGACCGCGCGGTGCTCGCCTGCCCGACCCAGTTCATGCGCGACTGGATCGCCGCGAACTACGCCGATCGCATCCGGGTGCTCTGGACGCGGCTCAATCCCTCCGTGCGCTCGATCACGCTCCTCGTCCGGCCGCCCCAACCCGCGGCGGCGGCCGAGCCCGCGGCCGCGGAGGCCGCGAACTCGGGGCCCAACGAGGAGCTCAGCGCGCGGCTCGACCCCCGCTTCACCTTCGAGACCTTCGTCGTCGGCAAGCCGAACGAGTTCGCCTTCGCGGCAGCGGAAAAAGTCGCGAACTCCGACACTCCGCCGTTCAATCCGCTGTTCCTCTACGGCGGGGTGGGGCTCGGGAAGACCCATCTCATGCACGCCATCGCCTGGCGGGTCCGCCAGCGCGACCCGAGCCGGCGGGTCGTTTATCTCACCGCCGAAAAGTTCATGTATCAATTCATCCTCGCTCTGCGCTCGAAGGACACCATCCCGTTCAAAGAGCTGTTCCGCTCGGTCGACCTGTTGTTGGTCGACGATCTGCAGTTCATCATCGGCAAAGATTCGACCCAGGAAGAGTTCTTCCACACCTTCAATGCTCTCGTCGAGCGCGGGCGTCAGATCGTGCTCAGCGCCGACCGCAGCCCCTCGGACCTCGACGGGCTCGAGGAACGGATCCGCTCGCGCCTGTCCTGGGGTCTCGTGGCGGACATCCATCCCACGACCTACGAGCTGCGCCTGGGGATCCTGCAGGCCAAGGCCGAGGCCGCAGGGGTGGAGTTGCCGCTGCGCGTGCTCGAGTTCCTCGCCAGCCGCATCACGAGCAACGTGCGCGAGCTCGAAGGCGCCCTCAATCGCCTCGTGCTGCAGGCGAGCCTCACGAACCGGCCCGTCTCGATCGAGATGGCGCAAGAGATCCTCAAAGACGTCCTGCGCTCCTCCGAGCGCCGGATCACGATCGAGGAGATCCAGAAGGCGGTCGTCGAGCATTACGGGCTCAAGCTCTCGGACATGACTTCCGCCCGCCGCCAGCGCGCCGTCGCCCGCCCGCGGCAGGTGGCGATGTATCTCGCCAAGCTCTTGACCCCGCGTTCCCTTCCGGAGATCGGCCGCCGGTTCGGCGGGCGCGATCACACCACCGTCATGCACGCCGTCCGCCAGATCGAACGGCTGATCGTGGAGGATCCGCAGATCGCCGACGACGTCGCCGCGCTCCGCCGCAAGCTGCAGGCTTAGGAGAGATCGGCGAAAGGGTCGAAGCCTCGCGGCGTTTTTGCTAGCTTGCCCGGGCCCGGAGGAAACCGACGGGCGCCGAGCCCGGTGCGAGCCCGGATGATCCGCCGATGAAACTCACGATCGCGCGTACAGCCCTGCTCCACTCCCTGAGCCACGTGCAGAACGTGGTCGAACGGCGGACGACGATCCCCATCCTCGGCAACGTCAAGCTCGCCGCGACGGACGGTGCCTTGGAGCTTCTCGCCACCGATCTCGACCTCACGCTGCTCGCGCGCGAAAGCGCCGAGATCGAGCGGTCGGGGGCGACCACCGCGCCCGCCCACATGCTCTTCGACATCGTGCGCAAGCTGCCGGAGGATCAGGACGTCCGCCTCGCCCACAAGCCGGGAGCTTCCGAGCTCGAGATCGAGGCCGGCCGCTCGCGCTTCGCGTTGCCGACGCTGCCCGTGGAGGACTTCCCGGTGGCCGCCGACGAGGAGCTCGACGTCCGCTTCGCGATCCAGCCGGAAGAGCTCGCCAAGCTGATCGAGAAGTCGCGCTTCGCGATCTCCACCGAGGAGACGCGCTATTACCTCAACGGCGTGCACTTCCACGTCACCGGCGCGGGTGCGGCGCGCACGCTGCGGGCGGTGGCGACCGACGGCCATCGCCTCGCCCTCGTCGAGATGCCCTGCCCGCCGGGGGCGGAGCGGATGCCGCCGGTGATCGTGCCGCGCAAGACGGTAGGCGAGCTCCTCAAGCTCCTCGAGCGGGCGGAAGGGCCGGTCGAGGTCGGGGTGTCGGCGGCGCGCATCCGCTTCGCGCTCGGCAACGCCGTGCTCGTCTCGCGTCTGATCGACGGCACCTTCCCGGATTACGAACGGGTCATCCCGCGCGACAACGAGCGCATCGCGGTCCTCGCCACCCGCCCCTTCGAGCAGGCGGTCGATCGGGTGGCGACGATTTCCATGGAAAAGGCCCGCCCCGTGAAGCTCGCCTTCGAACCCGGCAAGCTCACGCTCTCGGCGGTGAGCCCGGAGTTCGGCCGCGCGGTGGAGGAGCTCGATTGCGATTACGCGGGCGCGCCGCTCGAGATCGGCTTCAACGCCCGCTACGTCTTGGACATCACCGGCGAGATCGAGGGCTCCGAGCTCAAGATCGAGATGGCCAACGCCGCCGCGCCCACCCTCTTCCGCGACGTCTCCGACCCGAGCCTTCTGTTCGTCCTCATGCCCATGCGGGTCTGATGGCGCGCGCGATCGCGGCCGCGAGCGAGACCGGTCGGGCCGCGCTCGCCGTCGAGCGGCTGGCCCTGCGCGATTTCCGCAACTACGCGCGCCTCGAGCTCGAAGCGCCCTGCGCGCCCGTGGTCCTCGTCGGCCCCAACGGAGCGGGCAAGACCAATCTCCTCGAGGCGATCTCGCTCCTCGCCCCGGGACGCGGCCTGCGCCGCGCCGAGCTCGCCGCCCTCGACCGCGCCCCCGACGGCGGGCCGTGGGCGATCGCGGCCCGCCTGAGCGGCCGCCACGGCCCCTTCGAGCTCCTCCTCGCGCGCGATCCCGAGCACGGGCGGCGGCGCGTGCTCCTCGACGGGCGACCGCTCGAGGACCGGGCGCACCGCGCCGAACTCGTCGCCGTCTCCTGGCTGACCCCGGCGGAGGATCGGTTGTTCCTCGAGGGACCGGCGGAGCGGCGCCGGTTCCTCGATCGGCTGACACTGTCCTTCGATCCGGGGCACGCGGCTGTGGCGGCTTCCTACGAGCGACTCTTGCGCGACCGCTCGACGCTCTTGCGCTCGGGACGGCCGGATCCCGACTGGCTGGCCGCGCTCGAGGCGCGCATCGCCGCTTTCGGCGTCGCCGTCGCCGCCGCGCGCCAGCAACTCGTCGCCGCGCTCGAGCGGACGGGGCCGGAAACCGTCCCCGGCCTGCCCGCCGTCGCCTTGCGTCTGGAGGGCGATGTCGAGGCCTGGCTCGAAGAGGAGCCGGCGGCGGCGGTGGAAGAGCGGCTCGCCCGAGCCCTACGGGAGAGCCGCGGGCGCGACGCCGAGACGGGAGGGGCGGCCGTCGGCCCGCACCGCTCGGATCTTCTGGTCTTCGACCGGGCGAGCGGGGCGCCGGCGGCGGCGTGCTCCACGGGCCGACAGAAGATCTTGCTCTTGGCTCTCGTCCTCGCCCACGCTCGGCTGCGCGAGAGGCTCGTGGGCGAGCTCCCGGTTCTTCTTTTGGACGAAGTCTGTGCCCATCTAGACAAAGACAAGCGCGGCGCGCTCGCTCGTGCTCTTCTCGACCTCGGAGGGCAGGTCTGGCTCACCGGAACCGAGCCGGAGCTCTTCGCGACCCTGCGCGGCCGCGCTCTGTTCCTGCACGTCGAGAACGGGACGATCCGCAGCGATGAGTGAGCCCAGCCCGGCGCGCCCGGCGCCGACCGAGAGTTACACGGCCGAGTCGATCCAGGTCCTCGAGGGCCTGGAGGCGGTCCGCAAGCGTCCGGGCATGTACATCGGCGACACCGACGACGGCTCCGGCCTCCACCACATGGTCTTCGAGGTGGTCGACAACGCCGTCGACGAGGCGCTCGCCGGCTACGCCGATCGGATCGAGGTGATCCTCAACCCGGACGGCTCGTGCACGGTGCGCGACAACGGCCGCGGCATTCCGGTCGACATCCACCCCGAGCTCGGCGTCTCCGCCGCCCAGGTGATCATGACCGTGCTCCATGCGGGCGGCAAGTTCGGCGGCGGCGCCTACAAGGTCTCGGGCGGGCTGCACGGGGTCGGCGTCTCGGTCGTCAACGCGCTCTCCGATTGGCTCGAGCTCAGGATCTGGCGCGACGGGGCGGAGCATTTCATCCGCTTCGAGAACGGGGGCGAGCCGGTGGCGCCGCTCCGGCCCGTGGGTCCGCAAGGCGATCGGCGCGGCACCGAAGTGACCTTCCTGCCCTCGCCCAAGATCTTCTCGCGCACCGAATTCTCGGCGGCGACGATCGAGCACCGCTTGCGCGAGCTCGCCTTTCTCAACCCCGGGATCACCATCCTCTTCGAGGACCGCCGAGTCGATCCGCCCGAGCGGGAGGTCTTGCACTACGAAGGCGGCCTCGTCGCCTATGTGCAGTGGATCGACCGCGCCAAGCAGGCGCTGCATCCGCCCGTGTACATCCGCGGCGAGCGCGAGGGCGTCTTCGTCGAAGCGGCGCTGCAGTGGAACGACGGGTACCACGAGACCCAGCTCTGCTTCACGAACACCATCCCGCAGCGCGACGGGGGCACGCACCTCACCGGCTTCCGTCAGGCGCTCACCCAGACCCTCAACGCCGTAGCGGAGAGCCTGGGTGTCACCAGGCGCGAGAAGGTCCAGCTCTCCGGCGAGGACATGCGCGAGGGGCTCACCTGCGTGCTCGCCATCCGCGTGCCGGACCCCAAGTTCTCCTCGCAGACCAAGGAGAAGCTCGTGAGCTCCGAGGTCACGCCGATCGTCGCGCAGATCGTGCGCGAGCAGCTCGGCCGCTGGCTCGAGGAGCATCCCGCGGCCGCCAAGGCGATCCTCGCCAAGGTCGTGGAAGCGGCGACCGCGCGCGAGGCGGCGCGCCGCGCGCGCGAGCTCACCCGCCGCAAGAGCCCGCTCGACGTCGCCAACCTCCCGGGCAAGCTCGCCGATTGCCAAGAGCGCGATCCGGCCAAGGCCGAGCTCTTCATCGTCGAGGGCGATTCGGCCGGCGGCTCGGCCAAGCAGGGCCGCGACCGCGCCTTCCAAGCGATTCTGCCTTTGCGCGGCAAGATCCTCAACGTGGAGCGGGCGCGCATCGACAAGGTGCTGTCGAGCCAAGAGATCGGCACGCTGATCACCGCCCTCGGCACCGGCATCCGCGACGATTTCGACATCGGCAAGCTCCGCTACCATACCATCGCGATCATGACGGATGCCGATGTCGACGGATCTCACATCCGCACCCTTCTGTTGACGTTCTTCTATCGTCATTTGCCGCAGATCATCGAAAACGGGCATCTGTACATCGCTCAGCCGCCGCTGTTCGGGGTCAAGCGCGGGCAGAAGATCGAATACGTCAAGGACGAAGCGGCGCTCGAGGAGCTCTTGCTCCGCACCGGGCTCGAAGGGGCGCGGCTCGCGACCGCTTCGGGGGTGGTGCTCGAGGGCGAGCCGTTGGCGGCGCTGGTCGCCGCCGCGCGCGCGGCGCGACCGCATCTTTCGGCGCTCGCCCGCCGCCTGCCGCCGGAGATCCTGGAGGCGCTGGTCTTCGAGGGTGCGCTCGCGACGGGCCTGCCCGAGGATCCCGCCGAAGCCCTCTCGCTCGGGCGACGGCTCGCCGAGCGGCTGCAGCGCACGGGCCGCGGCCCCGCTCACGTCGCGCGCGACGAGGCCGGCCTCAGCGTGCACCTCGTGCGCGGGGAGCGGCGCGAACGCTACCGCCTCGAGCCCGCGCTCCTCCGCAGCCACGAGGCCCGCAAGTTCGCCGAAGCCTGCGCCCCGCTTCTGGCTCCGCTCGCCGCACCGGCGCGCCTCGAGCGGGCGGGGCAGGCGCGTGTCGTCGCCGGCGGTCAAGATCTCCTCGCGGGCCTGCTCGAGCTCGCCAAGAAGGGGCTCACCATCCAGCGCTACAAGGGGCTCGGGGAGATGAATCCGGAGCAGCTGTGGGAGACCACCCTAGATCCGGCGCGTCGCTCGCTCGTGCAGGTGCGCATCGAACACGCCGACGAGGCGGACGAGATCTTCTCGATGCTGATGGGCGACGCGGTCGATCCGCGGCGCGAATTCATTCAGGAAAACGCCCTCAAGGTCGTGAACCTGGACGTCTGAAGCGGACTCGGGTTTCTGCTCGGTCGAGGAACCGTAGCGGTCCGGTCGCGCCCGCGTCGGCGGCGGTCGTCATCCTCGGAGCCGTTCCGAAAACGGCTCGAGGAGGCATCGATGCGGACGATCTGGAAAATGCGCACGAAACGGCGCGAGTTGCTCGGCCGCGTCGGCTTGGGCGGGATCGGGCTCGCCTTGAGCGGCGGACCGGTGGCCGTGCTCGCCCAGGCCCCGGCGGTGATCGCGAGCGAGCGCATGCGCATCAAGGTGCCCTACGGTGTCCAGGTGGGCGACCTCTCCGGCGATCGGGCGATCCTCTGGGCCAAAGCCGATCGCGAAGCGCGGATGATCGTGGAATGGGCGACGACGGAGAGCATGAAAGACGCGCGCACCGTCGTCGGGCCCAACGTCGCCGAAGACACCGATTTCTGCGGCAAGATCGATCTCGTCGGCCTGCCGCCCGGCGAGACCGTTTTCTATCGGGTGAGCTTTCTCGATCTTTCGGATTACAAGACCAAGAGCGAGCCCGTGGTCGGACGGTTCCGCACCCCGCCCGCGGGCAGGCGCGACGTCCGCTTCCTGTGGTCGGGCGATACCGCCGGACAAGGCTACGGGATCAACCCGGACTTCGGCGGGATGCGGATCTACGAGGCGATGCGACGGACCGAACCGGACTTCTTCATCCATTCGGGGGACACGGTCTATCCGGACAATCCGATCCCGCCCGAGGTCAAGGCTCCCGACGGCACCGTCTGGAAGAACCTGACCATCGAAGAGAAGCAGAAGGTCGCCGAGACCCTGCGCGAATTCCGCATGAACTACGCCTACAATCTCATGGACGAGAACGTCCGCAAGTTCAACGCGGAAGTGCCGATGTTCGCGCAGTGGGACGACCACGAGGTGACCAACAACTGGTACTGGGAGAAGAGGCTCGACAAGGACCAGCGCTACAAAGAAGGCTCGGTGGCGGTTCTCGCCGCGCGCGCGATGAAGGCCTTCCACGATTACATGCCCACGCGGCGGCATCCCCTGGAGCGCGATCGGATCTACGAGTCGTTCCGGTACGGACCGTCGCTCGAGATTTTCCGCATCGACATGCGTTCGTATCGCGGAGCGAACAGCGACGGGCTCGAAACCGTGCTCGCGCCCGAGACCCGCATCCTCGGCGAGGCCCAGATGCGTTGGCTCAAACGGGCGCTTCTGGCGTCGGATGCGACCTGGAAGGTGATCGCCTCGGACATGCCGCTCGGCCTCGTCGTCTGGGACGATTTCCGCGCGCGCAAAGGGGCGGAGGCCGTGGCTCAGGGCGATCAGGGGCCGCCCAAGGGCCGCGAGCTCGAGATCGCGGAACTGCTGCGTTTCATCCGCGACAACGGCATCAAGAACGTGGTCTGGCTCACCGCCGACGTGCACTATACGGCGGCGCACTATTACGATCCGAACAAGGCCGTCTTCCAAGACTTCGCGCCGTTCTGGGAGTTCGTCTCGGGGCCGCTCAACGCCGGCACCTTCGGACCCAACGAGCTCGATCGCACCTTCGGTCCGCAAGTCGTCTTCCAGAAGGCGCCGCCTCCGGGCCAGGCCAACCTGCCGCCCTCCGCGGGCCTCCAGTTCTTCGGCCAGGTCGACATCGACGGGAAGACGGAGGTCATGACCGTTCGGCTGAAGGATCTCGAGGGCAGGACGTTGTTCACCCAGGAGTTGCGACCCGAGATCTGAGGCGCGAACGCGCGCCGTCCCGCGCACCGGCCCGCGCGGGCCGGTGCGTTTTTTTTCGACGCGGCCCGTTCGGGAAAAGCCTCTCGGGATCAATCGGCGCGCGCGAGGGCGAGCACCGCCTCGAGCAGGACCTGACAGCCGGCGGCGAGATGCTCGGGCTCGGCCCACTCTTCTTCGTGATGGGAGAGCCCCTCGCGGCACGGCACGAAGATCATCGCCGTGGGCACCACCCGTGCCGTGTAACAGGAGTCGTGCCCCGGGCCCGAGATCATCTCCCGCCACGGATAGCCGAGGGCGATCGCCGCCTCGCGCACGGCGGAAACGCACCGGGGATCGAAGGCCACGGGCGGGAACGACCAGATCCGCTCCCAGGAGAAGGAGAGCCCGTCACGGGCGCAAGCTTCGGCGAGAATGGCCGCGCAGCGCCTCTCGAGCTCGTCGAGCGTCCCTTCGTCGGGATGGCGCAGATCGATCGTGAAGCGGACCTCGCCCGGGACGACGTTGCGCGAGGGCGCGCGGATCTCCAGGGTCCCGACGGTCGCCACCGCGCGCGGCGCGAACTCCCGCGCGAGCCGGTCGAGGCCCTCGACCGCGCGGCTCGCCGCGACGAGGGCGTCCTTGCGCCGCTCCATGGGGGTCGAGCCCGCATGACCCCGACGCCCGGTGATCGCGACGTCGTACCAACGGATCCCCTGGGCCCCGGTGACCACCCCGATGATCTTGCCCTCGGCCTCGAGGATCGGACCCTGCTCGATGTGCAACTCGAGATGGCATTTCCACGGCTCGGCCGTGCAGGGGTACGAGCCCTTGTAGCCGATGCGTTCGAGCTCGTCGCCGAACCGTCGACCCTCGCGGTCGGTGCGGGCATAGGCGTAAGCCTCGGTGAAGGCGCCCGCGAACACCCCGGAGGCGAGCATGGCGGGTGCGAAGCGGCAGCCCTCCTCGTTGGTCCAATCGACCACCATGATCGGGTGATCGGTCTCATAAGCGGCATCGTCGAGGGTGCGCAGGATCTCGAGGCCGGCGAGCACCCCCGCCGCCCCGTCGAACTTGCCGCCGGCGGGCTGGGTGTCGAGATGGCTGCCGATGACCACGGGCGGGAGCTCCGGGCGCCGGCCGGGTCGTCGCGCGCGGATGTTCCCCATCGCGTCGACGACGACCTCGGCTCCGGCCGCCGCGCACCAGGCCCGGAACAGATCGCGCGCCTGTTTGTCGGCATCGGTGAGCGCCTGACGATCGCAACCGCCTCTCGGGGTCGCCCCGATCGCCGCCATCTCCATGAGGGAAGCCCAATAGCGTCGGCCGTCGATCCGCGGCGATCCGTTGTCCGATGCCCGCATGGTGTCCTCCCCTCACGCTCGCCCGCGGGCGTCCTCGCGCCCCTCGCGCGACCGGTCAAGGATCGCGCGAACGGGGTGGACCCCGAGGTCCGCGCGGGGCAGGCTCTGCGGCGAAAGCGGAGCCGCGAGAAAGGGGGGAGGACGATGCGCGAAGACGAAGAACGGCCGGAGAGCGAAGGCGAACGGGAGGCGGGTGCCGAGGTCGGAGGCGAAGCCAAGGGCCAGACCCTCGCGCTCACCTTGCACCAGCTGCGGCTTTTCTGGACCCTCGCGCACGCGCGCTCTCTGACCCAGGCCGCCAAGCAGCTGGGGATCACCCAGCCCGCGCTCTCGCAGGCCCTGGCCAAGCTCGAGAGGCTCTTGGGGCACAGGCTCGTCGACCGCCGCTCGAACAAGCTCGAGCTCACCGACGCCGGTCGCTTCCTCCTCGAGCGCGCGGGACGCCTGTTGGCCGAGGCGGACGCGCTCGAAAGCGGTCTTCAGGCCTACAAGGCCGGCCTGCGCGGTCGCGTCTCGGTGGGCGCGCTCGCTTCGGTCGCGCGCACCCTCGTGCCCGCGGCCTTCGAGCAGGCGCGGCTCAAGGTTCCCGAGCTGTCTCTCGACGTGCACGAGCTCGCGCCCCAGGAGGCCATCGAAGGGCTCTACGGGCGCACGCTCGAGGTCGCGGTCGTCTCGGAGACGGCGGTGGCGAGCGACCATCTGCCCTTCGCCCGCATCCCCTTGCGCGAGGACGGCTACGCGTTGGCGGTTCCCCTGCATCTGTCCCTCGACGGGCTCGTCGAGCCCGAACGCGAGCTGCCGGCGGAGACCCGCGCCGTGCTCGAGCGCACGATCGAGTTCAACTTCGGCACGCTGCACGCCGATCGCATCGCCGAGTGGTACCGGCGCGTGCTGCCCGGAGCGCGCACCCTCGCCCGGGTGCGCAGCTACGAGACGGCGCTCGCCATGGTCGAAGCCGGCCTCGGGGTGGCGCTCGTGCCCGAGCTCACCGCCCAGCTCGGCGGACGCATGCTCTTCAAGGTCCGCCTGTACGCCGTGCCGAGCATGGAGCGCCGGCTCGTCGCCCTCGTCCCCTCGCATCGTCGCCAGATCGAGCCGTTGCGCACCTTTCTCGACGCGCTCGCGGCCACCGCCCGGCGCTACAGGCTCGTTCCCGTCGCATCGCCGCCGCCTTTCGTCATCGCCCGCTCGGGGCCGTGAGGCGAGGATCGCGATCCCTCCTGTCGGAGGGCGGGCGACGCGGCTTCCGGCCTGCGTTCGCGAGGGCTCCATAAGCCCGGGAGCATGCATGCGAAAACTTGTCGCAGTCGGTGCGCGTCACCATAGGGAAAGCCGCCGTCGGGACGCTCCGGCGGCTGGACTCTGCGACCGAGGAGTGGATCGATGCGCAAGAAGTGGACCCGTCCGCAGGTGACCACCCGTCCCGTGGGGATGGAGGTCACCATGTACCTGCCGGCCGAGCTCTGAGGCCGGTAGCGCCGCCCGCGGAGGTTCCGGTGCGCGCGATCGTGCTCGGCGCCGCCGCGGGCGGTGGTTTTCCGCAGTGGAACGCGGGAAGCGAGGCTTGTGTGCGGGCGCGCGCGGGCGATCCCGCCGCCCGGCCCGCCACACAAGCCTCGCTCGCCGTCTCCGCCGACGGCACGCGCTGGCTTCTCGTCGAAGCTTCGCCGGATCTGCGCCAGCAGATCGAGGCGACGGCGGAGCTGCACCCCGAGCGGGGGCCGCGGTCCTCGCCGATCGCGGCGGTGATCCCGACCAACGGCGAAATCGATTCCATCGGCGGGCTGTTGCACTTGCGCGAAGGGACGCCCTTCGCGCTCTACGCGCATCCGCGCATCCTGGCTCTTCTGGACGCGAACCCGGTGTTCGAGGTCGTCGACCGGGCGATCGTACCGCGCCGCCCCGTGCCGCTCGAGCGACGGATCGCGCTCGAAGACGCGCACGGGGTTCCTCTCGGCCTCGAGGTGCGGGCCTTCCCGGTCGCCGGCAAGCCGCCCCTGTTCCTCGAGAAAGCGGCGCGCGGCGGGCCGCCTCCGCGCCCCGAGCCGGGCGACGTCGTCGGCCTCGAGATCGCTTCGGGCGGGCGACGGATCGTCTGGATCGCGAATTGCGGTCGGCTCGAGGGAGCGGTGCTCGAGCGCTGCGCCGGGGCCGACGTCGTCTTCGTCGACGGCACGCTCTGGCGCGACGACGAGCTCGTGTGCGCCGGGATCGCGGCCCGTAGGGGGCGGGACATGGGTCACGTTTCGATCTCCGGCGAGGATGGCGTGCTCGCGCGGCTGGGACCCGTTCCGGCGCGCCGCAAGATCCTCGTGCACCTCAACAACACCAACCCCGTGCTGCTCGCCGACAGTCCCGAGCGGGCCCTGGTCGAGCGCGCGGGTTTCGAGGTCGGCCACGACGGCCTCGTCATCGATCTTCCGGGAGAGACGCCGTGAGCGAACTCGACGCCTACCGCGACCTGCGCTCACCCGAGGAGCTCGAAGCGGCGCTGCGCCGCATCGGCGCCGAGCGCTACCACATCCACCACCCCTTTCACCGCCTGCTCCATTCCGGGCGCTGCACCAAGGGGCAGGTGCAGGCCTGGGCGCTGAACCGTTACGTCTACCAGAGCCGCATCCCGATGAAGGACGCGAGCCTCATGGGCCGCTGCCCGGATCGCGAGCTGCGGCGGCATTGGCTCGTGCGGATCCTCGACCACGACGGTTTCGGCGAGGAGGAAGGGGGGATCGAGCGTTGGCTCCGGCTCTGCGAGGGGCTGGGGCTGAGCCGCGACTACGTGATGTCGGAGGAAGGGGCGCTGCCGGCGACCAAGTTCGCGGTCGAGGCCTACGTGCGCTTCGTGCGCGAGCAGAGCCTGTTGGAGGCCGTGGCTTCCTCCCTCACCGAGCTGTTCGCGCCGGCGATCCACGAGGAGCGGATCCCCGGCCTGTTGAAGAACTACCCCTTCGTGACCGAGGAGATGGTCGCCTATTTCCGCAAACGGCTCGATCAGGCGCCGCGCGATGCCGGCTTCGCGCTCGAATGGGTGAAAAAACACGCGGATACGCCGGAAAAACGGTTCCTCGTCTGCAAGGCCCTGATCTTCAAATGCGACGTGCTCTGGGCGCAGCTCGACGCGCTGCACCACGCCTACGTCCTGGGCGGGGGCATCCCCAGAGGAGCCTTCGTGCCCGAGGACCACGTCGAAAAGGCGAGGGCGGCATGAGTTTCGCTCCCGACGACCGGCTCGTGCTCGCCAGGGGCGTGCGGGTGCGCTTCGACCCCGTGCGCAACTGTCACGTGCTCTTGGCACCCGAGCGCGTGCTCTTTCCCTGCCCGACTTCGGTGGAGATCCTCGGGCGGCTCGGCGAGCCGCGCAGCTTCGGCGCGCTCGTCGCCGAGCTCGCCGCCGAATTCGACGCTCCGGCCGAGGAGATCGGCCGCGATCTCGAGGCGCTGTTGAGCGATCTCGTGGCGCAGCGGGTCGTCCGCGTCGAGCGGAGGGCGGCATGAGCGCCCTCGCCCCCGCTCCTTGGCGCGAGCCCCCGATCGGGCTTCTGGCCGAGCTCACCCATCGCTGCCCGCTCGGCTGTCCGTACTGCTCCAATCCGCTCGAGCTCGTCGCGCGCGAGCGCGAGCTCTCGACCGCGCAGTGGCTGCGCGTGCTCGAGGAGGCGGCGGAGCTCGGCGTGCTGCAGCTGCACCTTTCGGGCGGCGAGCCGACGCTGCGCTCCGATCTCGAGGAGATCGTCGCCCGCGCCCGGGCGCTCGAGCTCTATTCCAATCTCATCACCGCCGGGGTGGGGGTGTCGGAGCGGCGGCTCGAGGCGCTCGCGCGCGCCGGGCTCGACCACGTCCAGCTCAGCGTGCAGGACGTCGATCCCGAGGGCTGCGACCGCATCGGCGGCTTCACGGGTTCGCTCGCGCGCAAGATCGCCTTCGCGCGCGCCGTCCGTCGGCTGGGGCTGCCCCTCACCGTCAACGCCGTCGTTCACCGCCACAACCTCGATCGGCTCGAAAGGTTCGTCGAGCTCGCGCTCGAGCTCGACGCCGATCGGCTCGAGGTCGCGCACGT
This sequence comes from Geminicoccaceae bacterium, assembly GCA_025062095.1. GTDB lineage: Bacteria > Pseudomonadota > Alphaproteobacteria > Geminicoccales > Geminicoccaceae > JANXAZ01. The sequence continues at coordinate 12,515 of JANXAZ010000013.1, read as the reverse complement.
GCAATATTACGGCTGGGCACTGCTCAATCGCGCGGCGCTCATGCCCACCCGGGCCCAGCTCGACCGCTCGGTGGAGATCGTGAAGCGCGCGCGGGAGCGCTACGGCGATCGGCTGCTCATCGATTTCGTCGTACCCGATTATTACGCGACCCATCCCAAGCCGTGCACTTCGGGCTGGGGCCGAGCGGTGATCGTCGTCGCACCGGACGGACGCGCCCTGCCGTGCCACGCCGCGCACACGATCCCCGGTTTGGTGTTCGCCAACGTGAAGGACGCGCCTTTGCGCTGGATCTGGCAGGAGAGCCCGGCCTTCCAGCGCTTCCGCGGCTTCGACTGGATGAAGGAGCCCTGTCGCTCCTGTCCGCGGCGGGAGATCGATTTCGGCGGTTGCCGCTGCCAGGCGATGCAGCTTCTGGGCGATCCCGAGGCGACGGATCCGGCCTGCGCGCTCTCGCCCCATCACGCGCGGATCACGGCCCTGGCGGAGGCCGAAGCCGCGGCCGCACCGCCTCCGTTCCGCTACCGCCGCCTCGAGCCCGTCCCGGCGTGAGAACCCGTTCGCGATCGGCTCGGCCGTCAGAGGGCCTCGAGGGCGTCGCGCGCGAGAGGTCGGACCCAGAGCCTCGCGCTCGCGCTTTTCCTCGAGACCGGGAAGCGATCGCCCTCGGCCGGTAGGCGGGCCATTTCTACTCGGTAAAGATATTCGCCCTGCGCGCACAGGGTCGGGACCCAGAGCTGGTCGAGGGTCATCGCCGTACCGTCGCGGCAGAGCAATTCGACGCGGGTTTCGACCAGAACGGGGTCGATCCTCCCGAGCTCGTCCTCGCGGAATCCGCTCGACACTTCCTCGGCCCGGGGGCCGAGCAGGAACAGGATCGCCTCCTCGCCCTGGCCGCTTTCGGCCGGAGCCGTCCGCGTCGCCAGGTCGCGCGCCGCGGCCGATGCGGCCAGGAGCCGGCGACGGCGGTCGAAGAGGATCACGACGATCGGTGACCTCTCCACCGCTGCGACGATCGTCCGACGGGCTCCGCCGGTCCTCCCCTCGATTCGTTCCTGCAGCCGCCGTCGGGTGGAGAGGGCCGGCACCTGTTTGCCAGCTTCCCAGCGGGAAAGTGTCGCTTGCGAGACCCCCAAGATACGGGCGGCCGCTTTCTGAGAGAGGCCTTCGAAGCGGCGGTATCTGCTGATGTATCGGGCCCAGCTCTCCGGCGCCGGCTTCATCGCGCATCCTCATCGACGAGCAAGTGGGCGGAAGCGACCGAGCACGAAGGGTCGTCGTGCCCGCGCGCGCTCGGCGAGCGAAGCGCCGAGAGAGTTTTTCCGACCGCCTTTGGCTCGTTCTCGACCCACCGCGCTCAGGTCGGAAGCGCCGATCCGCGAGGACGGGCCGCTCCTATTCTCGCGAGGAGCGGGGCGCAACCTGGCTCGCGGCGATCGCTCTCGCGAGATGCTCCGCGTATTCGCATCAATACGTATATTGTTCTCCGCCGCGTTTCGCGCCAGACGGGAACGCTACAATTCGTTAGGCTCCATAGGGGAACATTCGGGGCGATCGGTGCCAGCGAGGCGCGCCATGGATCGAACGGACTGTTCCCAGCCCCTTGCCGTCGATCGAGCCGACGACGGCCCGTCTCGGCCGGAGGCGCCGGAGGAAGCGCTGTCGCCGATCTTCGCGCAGATCGTCGAGGCCGTCAGCTCCGAGCTCGCCGATTCGCTCGCCGCGAATCCGAAACACGCCGCTCTTCTCGCGAGCGAACGACGACTGGAGAAGATGCGGGCCGGGCACGCCCGCTGGCTGGCCGACCTGCTCGGGCCGGAGGCGACGGATCCCGCGCAGGCGCGCGCCGTGGGCGAGGCCCATTTTCAGTGGGGCATCGACCTCCGTTCGTTTCTGGGAGCGCTCGACGAGATGGTCGGCCGCCTCGCCGAGCGGCTCGAGCCGGTGCTGCCGCCGACAGAGACGGCCGCCGTCCTGCGGCGGATGTTGCGCCGCAGCCTGGCTTTCGCCGGCGACGTCGCGGACGGCTACGTCACCGCCCTTCGTGAAGAACACCGCGCGCTCGCCGCGCAGCTCCACGAGCTCGCCCTGCACGATCCGTTGACCGGCCTCGCCAACCGGCGGCTGTTTTCGGAAGCGCTGGCGGCGGCGCTGCGCGCGGCCCGGCGAAGCGGCAACGGGGTCGGCTTGTTGCGGCTCGACGTCGACCACTTCAAGTTGATCAACGACAGCTTCGGCCACGAGGCCGGCGACGCGGTCTTCGTCGAGGTCGCGCGTCGTCTGCGCGCCTGCCTGCGCGAGGTGGACACGGTGGCCCGACTGGGCGGGGACGAGCTCGGCGTGGTGCTGAGCGGGATCCGCTCGCGGTTCGAGGTCGAGGCCGTCGCCGAGCGGATTTTGGCGGCGATGGCCGCCCCCTTGCAGCGCGGCCGCGACCAGATCGATTTCCGGGTCAGCATCGGGGGCACGGTCTGCGGCGCCGAGTGCTGCACGGAGCAGGAGCTCCTGCGCGCGGCTGATGACGCACTCTACGAGGCCAAGCGCTCGGGGCGCGCCCGCTTCGTGTTCGTCGCGCTCTCGTCTCAGAGGGAAAAGCGACCGGCGATCCTGCCCGCTTTCGTGCGCGCCCTCGACGGTCATGGTCTGCGGCTTCACTGGCAGCCTCAGCTCGACATCGCGACGGGCCAGGTCGTCGGCCTCGAGGCGCTGCTGCGCTTCGAGGATCCCGAGCTGAAGGAGCATCGCCCGGACAGCATCCTCGCCGTCATCGAGCGTTCGCCTTTCGTCCACCGGTTCGCCGAGTGGTGCATCCGCTCCGTCGGAGAGAATGTCGCCGAGTTGCACGAGCGGATCGGTTGGGCGGGCCGCGTCGCGTTGAACCTCTCCCGTCGGCAGCTCTTCTGGGACGAGCTCGCCTCGCGGCTCGGCGAACTCGCGGAGCGTCTGCGAGCCACGGGTTCTCAGATCGAGATCGAAATCAGCGAGGAGGCTCTCGACGACGGAACGACCGACCGCCTGCAGCCGGTCCTGAGCGCCCTGCGCGCCGCGGGAGTGCGCGTGGCCCTCGACGATTTCGGTACCGGATACGCGTCCCTAGCCCATCTGCGGCAGTTGCAGGTCGACGTGATCAAGGTCGATCGGCGATTCGTGGTCGAGATGAGCCGCTCTCCCGTCTCGCGCGGCATCGTCAAGTCGATCATCGGTCTCGCCCGCGACTTGCGGGCGACGGTCGTGGCCGAGGGCGTCGAGACCCTCGAGCAGGCTCGCACCTTGCGCCGTCTGGGATGCGACGCGGCGCAGGGTTATCTCTGGACACCCGCACTCCCGACGGAGGCGTTGGCGAACTGGCTCGCGTCTTACGCCGGGGAGCCGGTCGACCTCGTCGGCTGTCGGCCCGCCGCCGATCCGCAGAAGAAAGGGGAGCCGGCGCCCGGCGCGTCGGCGCTCGCGGTCTCCCGTCCGGGCTCGGTGCAGCTGGCCCACCTCGCGTGGCGGAGGGTCTGATCGCGAGACCGCGACGCGCGCGAGCCGAACAGAGGGTCGCAAGCGCGCGCCGGAGCGCTCGGCCGTCGCCGCTTCGAGCCCGTCCCGGTGTCAGGATCGGCTTTCTCAGCGGAAGCGCTGCAGGCCGACGCCGAGCCTTTTCGCTTCGTCGAGATCGATCTTCGCTTTCAGACCCTGCTTTTCGAGCAAATAAAGAAGGTTGTTGCCGTCGATCAGGACGATCGGCTTGTTCTTCGCGAAATCGTACGCATCGGGGCCGAACCGCGACGTCGTGATGAGAATGCCCTTGGAAGCGCCTTCGTTCAAAATCGTTCCGTAGAGATCGCGCACCACCGAAACACCGACCGTATTCGTATAGCGTTTGGCCTGGACGACGATCTTGCCGCCTCGGATCGGATCGGGATCGAAGATCACCGCATCCACGCCCGCATCGCGGCTCGCGCGGGTGATTTTGACCTCGCCGCCGCCCGCCGCGACCTCCTTCTCCAGGATCATCCGCACGAGATGTTCGAACTCCTCCCACCCCAGTGCCGCGACGTTCATCCCGGCCTCGATGCGCTCCCCCAGATCCAGCTCCGGCACGAAGCGCTGATCGTCGCGAGACAATTGAAGCATCGGCTTCACGGGAATCCGGTCGCGCAGATTCGGGGCACACAGAGCACCCAACGAGTGCACGCATTCGCAGGGATCGACATTCGCGAGGTCAATGGCAGCGAAACGACTTTTTTCCGCGCGCACCGTGAGGATACAGGTCTTTTTCTTTCGCCCGTCTCTGCGGTCGACGAAGTCGACGAAGCCGTTGAAAACACAGTCTTTCAAAGCGTCGGCTCGATCCGCTTCGAACAGTTCGTGGAGTGTTCTCAACGCAATGCTGCAGATCACGCGATTGTAAAAACGGTCCGCCTCTCGTTTGCCCAACGGCTTCGATTCGAATTCTTCGCGCGAAGGGACATATTTGACTTCACGTATCATCGGAAGAGTGTCTTCAGAGGGTGGTACATAGTCTACGACAAGTGTTCCTCTCTCGGGATCATAGTCAACGTGGAAGTCTTTCGTGATTTCCGGAGGATAGTCCGAACGCGAAAGCACCATATCGCAATATTCTGCAACGGCATCGGGATCCTTGTTCATGTAGCGAATTTTTTGCGCTTCGATGGCGGCGTTTCGAGCGGTCTGACGTTCCAGGAATTCCATCTTCTGCTCGAGCCACGCGGCTCGTTCGCTCCGCCACTTGTCGAGCGCCGATCCGTGGTCGCGACGGATCCGCTCACATTCTTCGTGGCAGAGCGCGCGCTGCGCCGCCACCGTCTGCTCCCAGCGCTCGCGCGCCCGTCGTCGCGCTCGAGACGACCATCGGGCCCAGAACGAGGGACGGAAAGGGAGTGGTTCGGGTTCGGGCGGCAAGACCGGACCGGGAGGCGGTTCCGGCTCGGGTTCGTCGAAGCTGCGCCGATCGAGCAGCGCATCCCGATCGATCGTATCGTCGATCGCCGATGTTTCTCGGAGAATGTTCTCGAGCCGGTTGCGTGCTCCTGCCTAATCACGCGTCGGTTCGCGGGCCTTCGCCTTGGAGCGTTCGGTCTCTTGTCGCTTCGCCTGCCGTGCGGCCGCCTCCAGCTTGCGCGCATATTGCTCGTCCCGAGCGATCGTTTGGGCGCGAGCTTTTTGTTCGACTTCTTCGGCGGTAGCACCCCGGATCGTACGAACCTTCCCGAGCTCTGGATGTTCAACGACGATGTAATAGTCGAACGACCTCATCCGTACGCGTCTCCCGACCGCCTCCCAGCCATCATGATGTTGCTGAGATGTTCACGCGGTCGAGTCAATCGCTCGCCGCGGGAGCCGGGCGCAGCCTCCGGGGCACGCCTCCATACGCCGAACGAAGGAGCCTGCACGCGCGAAGGGCGCGGGCGGCTGCCCGCTTTCGCGCTGCGGTCGGACGACGACCTGCCCGGTGCGGGACGAGCCGCGGGGGCACGTCGGCCCTCCGGAGCATCGTCGACCGTTTCGAGACCCGCGCCGGTCGGTCCCGCGCGGGAGGCGAGCACGTGTTCGAGACCGGATCGCGACGGGCCGCGGCGAAGCCCGACGCGCGGGGGCCGTCGCGACGAGGAGCGATCGAGCGGCGACGAGCCGCGTCCTGCCCGTCGCGACGCGCAGCCGGGCGCAGCGCGAAAGAGGCCGCGTGCGGCCGCGCCGCCGACCGAACCGAGCGAGCCGGAGCGGAGACCGCGCCGCTCGGAGTTCTCGAGGACGGGCCGCGCCGTTCGCGCGCCGACGAAAGCGCGCTCTCGGATCCCCGCGGAAGTCCGCCCGACGGCCGCAGCCGAGAGCCTCGGGTCCGATCGCGCGCGGTCGCCGTTCCGACCGGGCACGGCGCATCGCGGGCCGCGCGGCGGTCACGCCGCTTCCTGGAGCGCCGCGGCCCGACGTTCACCCACCTCCGACGCGCTTCGCACACGCTTCTGGGGCTCGGACCGGCGCCACGATACGAGCCCCATGACCACGTAGCTCGCCATCGCGAGCCCGCCGCCTCCGAATACCGCGACCAGAGCGAGGATCACCCAGTCGATCGGGCCGCCGATGTGCGCGGGGCTCGAGTTCGTGATCCAGAACAAAAAGGCCACCGCCGCCCCCGCTCCGAGGGGGGCGGTGATCTCGGCGCGCAGGAAGCGTCGCGACTCCAATGCGTGCTCGCGGACGAGCACGGCGATGAACAGACCCGTGACGAGCACCGCCGCCGCCACCAGACCCCAGAAGAGTTCGCGGCCGAACATCTCCTCGAACACCGCGATCAAGGTCGAAAGCGACAGTTCTTTCATCGCCCGGCTCCCCTCACGCGAGCCCGCGCAACATCGCGTTGTACGTGGGTTTCAAGGCGATCTCTTTCATGAGCCAGGTGATCCAGAGCTCCTCGAGCGGAGCGATCACGCCCGGGAAGCTGGGCAGGAGGTTGTCGTTGTAATCGAATTCGATCAGCATCGCCCGACCGATGCGGGTGATGAGCGGGCAGGAGGTGTAGCCGTTGTAGGTCTCGGTCCCTTCGCGCCCCTGGATCTGCGACACGAGCTGGTCTTCGACGACCGGCGCCTGCCATTTGACGGAAGCCGCGGTCTTGCCCTTGGGGACCCCCGCCACGTCGCCGAGCGCGAACACCTCGGGATAGCGACGGTGGCGCAAGGTCTTCTGATCGACCTCGACCCAGTATTGGCCCTTCCACCGCTCGGCCCAGGGAAGGGGCGAGTTGCGCACCACCTCGGGTGCGCGCATGGGCGGGACGACGTGGATGTAATCGTAGCCGATTTCTTTCGTGCCCTCCGGCGTCGCGAACGTCGCGATTCGGCGCACCGGATCGATCGCCCGCAACACGTGTTCGTAGCGTATCTGGATGCCGCGCTCGTGGAACAGCATGCGCACCCGCTCGGAGACGATCGGCACCGAGAAGAGGACCTTGCTGTTCGAGCAATAAACGATCTCGCTTTTCTTCCGATTGCCGGCGGTCGCGACGATGTCCTCGACGATGAAGGTGTGTTTGATCGGCGCACCGGCACATTTCATCTCGGTGTTCGGTCGCGTGAAAACCGCGACCCCGCCCTTCTCCGCGAAGCCGCGCACCGCCCGCGCCGTGCGCTCGGCGAACTCCGGCCCCGCGTAGAGCGCGCCGATGCCGTTTTTGCCCACGAGGTCGAGGGAGAAGCCTTCGATCGCGCTCCAGTCCAGTTCGAGGCCGGTGGCCACGATCAGAAAGTCGTACTCCAACCGCGTGCCGCTGCGCGTGGTCACCCGCCGCGCCTCGGGATCGATCTCCGCCGCTTCCTCTTCGACGAGGCGCACGCCGGCCGGCAGCCAATCGCGGGTGCGGCCGTCGATCACATAAGCGGCCGGCTTGAGCCCCGCCGCGACCAAGGAGTAGCCCGGCTGGTAAAGATGCTCGCGGCGCGGATCGACGACCGTGATCGCGGCACCTTCGAGCCGCCGGGCGAGCCGGTTGGCCATCGTCGTGCCCGCCGCGCCCCCACCCACGACGACGATCCGCGCGGTCGTACGGACCACGGTCGTCGCTTCGGAGCGCGGCACGGCCGCACCGAGCGCGAGCCCCGCGCCCAAGAGCGCGGTGAACCCCCTCCTGCCGATCGCGGCGGTTCCCATCGTCCCGATCCCCTCGTTTCGACGCGACCCGCTCGTTGCGCGGGATTAGTTGATTTTTCGCTAATGTATCGCTCTCCACCGGGACCGTGGCTGCGTAACCGCGTCGCACCCGAGTGCCGGCGACCGGGCTCAGCCGCGGAAGATCCGGTAGACCGCCGGAACGGCGACCACCGTGAGCACGGTGCTCGAGAGGAGGCCGAAGAAGAGCGACGTCGCCAGGCCCCTGAAGATCGGATCCGGGAAAATGAAGGCGGCGCCGATCATCGCCGCCCCGGCGGTGAGGGCGATCGGCTTGATGCGCACGGCTCCGGCGCCGAGCGCGATTTCGTGGAAAGGCCGACCCGCGCGCGGGGTGTGGCGGACGAAGTCCACGAGCAGGATCGAGTTGCGCACGATGATCCCGGCGAGCGCGATGAAGCCGATCATCGAAGGAGCGGTGAAGGCCGCACCGAGCGCGGCGTGCCCGAGCACGACGCCCAAAAGCGCCAAAGGCACGGGCAGCAACACCACGAAGGGCAGTTTGAAGCTGCCGAACTGGCCCACGACGAGAAGATAGATGGCGAGAAGGGCCACGGCGAAAGCGAGACCCATGTCGCGGAAGGTGATGCGGGTGATCTCCCATTCCCCTTCCCAGAGAAGGGCCGGACGGCTTTCGTCCATTGGTTGAGCCGCGAAGCGGATCTCGGGCGGATCGGGGAGCCGCGCGAGCCCGTCCATGACCGCGAGCATCCCGTAGATCGGGGCCTCGAAGGCACCGGCGAGTTCGGCCGTCACCATCTCCATCGTCCGTCCGTTGCGCCGCCAGATCGGCCGCGACGCCGGCTCTTCCCGGATCTCGACGAGATCGCCGAGCTCGACGAAGCCGTGCCGGCCCGGGACCGGGGTGGCGAGGAGGCGCTCGGAAGGCAGCCGCGCTTCTTTGGAGAGGCGCAGCGTGATGGCGAGCGGATTGCGCCCGGCGCCGCGGTGCGACCAGCCGACCTGGAGCCCGCGCAAAAGCGCCGCGAGCGTATCGTGCACCGCCTCTTCCTCGACGCCGTGGAATTCGAGCTCGTCCGGGAGCAGGCGGATGCGCAACCGCGTGCCCGGGTCGCGGATGGTATCGTCGAGGTCGACGAGGAAGGGGACGCTTTCGAACACGGAGCGGATCGTGCGTGCCGTCGCTTCGCGCGTCGCGGCATCGGGCCCGTAGATCTCGGCGATGAGCGTGGCGAGCACGGGCGGGCCGGGCGGCACTTCCACGACCTTGAGCCGGGCGCCTGCGGGCAGCGGCACGCGGCGCAACAGCTCGCGCACGGCGAGCGCGACGTCGTGGCTTTCTCGCATCCGCTCGTGGCGCGGAGCGAGCTGGATGTCGAGATCGCCGAGCTCGGGCGAGCGCCGCGCGAAATAATGGCGGACCAGGCCGTTGAAGTTGAAGGGAGCCGCGGTCCCGGCATGCAGATTCATCGCCACGACCTCGGGGATCTCTCGCAGCCGCTCGGCGAGGAGGAACAGCGCGCGCTCGGTGTCTTCGAGGCTGGCACCCTTCTGGAGATCCAACAGCACCATGAGCTCGGACTTGTTGTCGAAGGGCAGGAGCTTGACGGTGACGTGTCGGGTCGCGAAGAGAGCGAAGCTGCCCATGGTCGCCGCTCCGACGAGGAGCAGGAACAGCCAAGAGGCCCAGCGCCGGCGCACGATCGGCCCCGCGAGCGCGCGATAGACGCGGGCGAGCGCGCCTTCGCCGTGCGCCGGGTGCCCCGCGCCGAGCTTCACCATGAGCCAGGGCGTGAGCATCACCGCGACGAAATAGGAAAAGAGCATCGCGGTCGAAGCCACGGCCGGGATCGGTCCCATGTAAGGACCCATGAGCCCGGAAACGAAGAGCATCGGCAGCAAAGCCACGATCACGGTGAGGGTGGCGACGATCGTCGGATTGCCGACCTCGGCCACCGCTTCGATCGCCGCTCGGATCCGGTCGCGGCCGTCGTTCATCGCCCAGTGGCGGTCGATGTTCTCGACCACCACGATGGCGTCGTCGACGAGGATGCCGATCGCGAAGATGAGCGCGAAAAGAGAGACCCGGTTGAGTGTGTAACCGAGCGCCCAGGCCCCGAAAAGCGTGAGCAGAATGGTGGTGGGAATGACGATCGCGGTCACCACCGCCGCGCGCCAACCGATCGCGAGCCAGACGAGGCCGACGATCGAGACGGTGGCGAGAAAGAGGTGGAAGAGCAGCTCGTCCGACTTCTCGGTCGCCGTCCGCCCGTAGTCGCGGGTGATGGTCGCCTCGATCCCGGCGGGAAGAAGCGTGCCGCGCAGCTCTTCCAGGCGCTGGGCGACCGCGCGGGTGATCGTGACGGCGTTCGCCCCCGGCCGCTTGGCGACCGCCACCGAGACCGCGGGCGCGCGCACGAATTCGCCTCCGGGACCGCGCACGAGGCGCCAGACGCGGCTCTCTTCCGGTCGCGGCAGGACGGAGACGCTGGCGACGTCGCCGAGATACACCGGACGACCGTCGCGGGCGCGCAGGACGAGAAGGGCGATCTCCGGAACGGTCTGCAAGGTCGCCCCGACCTGCACCGACAGGCTCTTGCCGTCCTTGCGCATGCCGCCCGCGGCGAAGGAGCGGTTGGCGCCCTCGATCTTGTCGACGAGCTGGTTCAAGGTGATCCCGTGCAGGGCCAAGCGCTCGGGATCGGGCTCGATGCGGATCTCGGCGGGGCGGCCGCCGACGATGTAGGTGAGGCCGACCTCGTCGATCTTGACGAGCTCGGAAAGGAGGCGGTCGGCGAGTTCGAAGAGCGCGCTGTCGTCGACGCGACCGATCGCCTCGCCCGTGGGATGGAGCGTGACGACGGCGACGGCCACGTCGTCGATGCCGCGGCCCACCACCAGGGGCTCGGGGATGCCCAAGGGAATGCGGTCCCAATTCGCGCGCAGCTTCTCGTGCACGCGCAAGATCGCATCGTCGGCGTCGGTGCCCACGAAAAACCGCGCGGTCGCGAGGACCTGGTCGTCTTCCGTGCGGCTGTAGACGTGCTCGACCCCGGGGATGCCCTCGAGGATCTGCTCCAAGGGCCGCGTGACGAGTTCGACCGCATCGGCCGCCGAAAGTCCGTCCGCGCGGACGTAGACGTCGACCATCGGCACCGAGATCTGCGGCTCTTCTTCGCGGGGCAGAGCGAAAAGCGCGATCAGACCCACCGCGAGCGCGGCGAGCAGCAGAAGAGGGGTGAGCGGGGAGCGGACGAAGGTCCGCGCGAGAGACCCGGAGATGCCGAGGTTCATCGTCCGGCTCCTCCGGGCGGCACGAGCCGGTCACCGGGAACGACGCCGCTCAGGATCTCGACCATCGGCTCGCCGTCGACGAGGCGCACGGGACCGCGCTGGACCGGCACCTCGAGGCCGCTTTCCAGGCGCACGAGATCGACGCCCGGTGCGCGGCGAACGAAGCGGAGGGGAACGAGAACGGCCTCGCGGCGGTCGGCGGCGATGGTCACGCGCACCCGCTCGCCCACGAAGAAATCGCCGAGCCCTTCGACTTCGGCGTCGGCGACGACCTGGCCGTTCTCGAGTTCGGGGTAGACGAGCACGAGCCTTCCGGTTCCGAGCACCGCCTCGGGACGTTCGGCGAGGCCGCGGGCGCCGACCTCCACCGGATCGCCCGCGCGCATGAACCGCGCGTGGCGCTCGGGAAGGCGCAAGCGCAGGACGTAGGTGCGCGTCGCCAGCCGGGCGACGGTTTCCCCGGCCATCACCACCGACCCCTCGGTTCCCCGCACGGCGAGGACGCGGCCGGCTTGCGGGGCGAGCACCCGACCCTCGCGCCGGCGCTCTTCGACCACCGCGCGCTCGGCGCGGGTCGCGGCGATCTGGGCTTCGATCACGTCGAAGGCGGCCTGCGCCTCGTCGAGCCGCGCTTGCGGCACCGCGCCCTGGGCGCGCAGCGTGCGCGCGCGTTCGAGGTCTTGCGCCGCCTGGCGGCGTTGGGCGGCGAGCGCATCCAGTCGGGCATCGAGCGCGGTGAGCTCGAGGGCGAGTTTTCTGTCCTCGACCTCGGCCAGAAGCGCCCCCGCCTCCACCCGGTCGCCTTCGCGCACGAGGAGCTTGGAAAGCGTGCCCGAGATCCGCGCGCGCGCTTCGACCTCGCGCACGCTCTCGACCGTCGCGAAGACCGCTTTGCGGTCCTCGATCGTGCGCCGCTGGGCGACGAAGACCTCGGCCGCGGCGGGTACGGCCGCGAGCAGGACGCCGGCGAGCAGAAAAGCGAGAGCGCGCATCGCGAATCGCTCCGAACTCGGGCGGGGTTTATGAGTGACCTCTCATATAAGCCTCGTCTCCGCGATCGGGAACCGATGCCGGCACCCGCCGCGCTCCCGCCGAGGGTGCGCGACGCCTCGGCCGAGGCGGTGGCGCGCGGACAGCCGTGCGGCGAGGTCGGATCGGGCCCGGCGGGGTCGACGCGACGTCGCGGCGCGTCGCAACCGGCGGCCCGTGGGATGCGCGCGGGCGTCGAGGAAGACGCAGCCGCCGCTCCCGTCGCCCCGGGGGGCCGGGAAACGACCCGCCCCTGTTCCGACCCTGCGCGAGAGGAGGTGTCGGCGAAGAGCGCGCCGAGCGGGCATGCTCGGGCGCCCGAGCCGGCACACGCCCGCGTCCCTGGACCCCGCTTCCGCTTCGTGCTCGACCTCCGCCGAGAAGCAGGGAAAGGAAAGGCCATGGACATCCAGGCGGCGCTCGAAGCGCGGCTCGGGCCGGGGACGGTTCTCGTCGGCGAGGCGATCCCCGCGCGCAACCTCACGGATTGGAGCGGGCTCGGGCCGGTCCGGCCCGCGGCCCTCGTGCGCCCGCGCTCCACCGAGGAGGTCGCGATCGGAAG
>JANXAZ010000139.1 GCA_025062095.1 Geminicoccaceae bacterium | reverse complement strand
CGCCCGCCGCGCCGAGGCTCGGAGCGCGGGCCCGGGGAGCGTCTGGGTCGCCATGCTCGACGCCCTTTCCGCGCTTTCGCCCGCCGATCTGCTCGAGCAGGCGCGCGTGCGCGAGGAGCCGCGGGTCGATCTGCGTCTTTACGCGATCCTCGATCCCGCGGTCGCGCGCGGCCGACCCCTTCCCGATCTCGCGCGCGCCGCCGTCGCGGGCGGAGCGACCTTGGTGCAGCTGCGCATGAAAGAGGCGGATACCCGCAGCATGGTCGAAGCCGCGCGCGCGGTGCGCGCCGCGCTCGCGGGCACGGGCGTGCCGCTCGTCGTCGACGACCGGGTCGACGTCGCCCGCGCCGCCGGGGCCGACGGGGTCCATCTCGGGGCGCGGGATCTCGATCCCGAAACCGCCCGCGCGATCCTCGGGCCCGAGGCGATCGTCGGCGTCACCGTCCATTTCGCCCACGAGGCCGAGGCCTTGCGGCCCGGGATCGCCACTTATGCCGGGCTCGGTCCCCTGT
>JANXAZ010000138.1 GCA_025062095.1 Geminicoccaceae bacterium | reverse complement strand
GGAAGAAACACGTAGGGAAACACACACAGACTGATGACAATCGTTGCGCCCCACAGATTGGTGATCTGCGGCAGAGGAAACGTGCCGCGGGCGAAGCCCAGCCACTCCATCGCAATCTGATCGATCACGCCGCCGCGCCGGAGGAGGATCAGCCAGCAGATCGCCGCCACGTATGCCGGGATCGCCAGCGGCAGCGCCAGCAGCACCCGCCATACCTGCGCTCCCGGCAGATCGGTGCGCTCGACCAGCCATGCCGCGCCGATGCCGAAGAAAGTGCTGAGGAGAATGGTAGTGGCGGTCAATGCCAGGGTATTGCCCATGAGCACTGGTATCTGCCGCGACCAGAGACGTTCCCAGATGGCGGCGTCCGCCTCGAGCGCCCGGATCAGGATGTAGACCAGCGGGATGACCGCCAGCGCGCCGACCAGCGCTGCTGCGGCGTTCAGCGCGACAGAGGAGGCGCACCACGAAAGTATCGATTCGCGCACTGTGCGCGAGGAGGAGAGAACAAT
>JANXAZ010000137.1 GCA_025062095.1 Geminicoccaceae bacterium | reverse complement strand
GTTCGTCCATGTGCTCCACAACGGGCAATTGCTCGCACAGGCAGACAGCGCGCCCGGGCAGGGCTATTTGCCGACCTACTTCTGGCGTCCGGGCGACGTGATCCGCGATACCCTCACAGTGCGCGTGCCGCGCGAGCGCGCGCCGCTCGTGATCGCTGTCGGCATGTATCGTTACGCTGATCTTCGGCGACTCAGCGTGTTCACGCCCCAAGGCGCGCCTCATGGCGACTCCGTTATCATCCCCCTCCGCTGAAGCAATGCGAACTTCTTTTCGCGGCGCTCTTGTGCGGCTGATGCTCATGTTGATGATGGGCGCGCTGAGTTGCGCGGTGCCGCGCGCTCACGCTCAGCAAACCAGCGTGCTCTTGCGCGAGACCTTCGAGGGCACGTTCAAAAACGATCCCTTCTGCCGTGAAGGCGGCTGCGAGGTGCCTGAGGGATGGGGCGTGTGGTTTACACCGCGCGCAGAAGGCGACAAGCCAGGCATCAACGAGCGCCCCACCTTCGACCGCTG
>JANXAZ010000136.1 GCA_025062095.1 Geminicoccaceae bacterium | reverse complement strand
CGATGCGCCTGGGGCGCTATCCGTGCGTGCTGGTGCCGGGGACGAAAGCGGCGCTCGCCTACGGCGAGTCGCTCGTGTACGAGCGGCACCGGCATCGCTGGGAGGTGAACAACGCCTACCGCGAGGTGTTCGAGCGGGCCGGATTCCTGGTGAGCGGCCAGTCGCCGGACGGCCGCTACGTCGAGATCATGGAGTTGCGCGACCACCCGTGGTTCGTCGGCGTGCAGTTCCATCCGGAATTCAAGTCGCGCCCGAACCGTCCGCACCCCCTCTTCGCTGCCTTCATCGGCGTGGCCAAGCACGTCCTCCGGGAGGGCGAGCAGCGGCCGCTGCCGCTGGAGGCGACGGTTCCGGCCGAGGTCGCGGACGACTGAGCGAGTTGCTGTCGGCGCGAGTTTGTGATAGGATACGCAATCGTGAGCGGGCCGGGGGGTCGCCCGCCGAGCACGAGGGATTGGCAGTCGATCGGGGTCGCGCTCAGTCTCGGCCTCTCGGTTGTCTCGAGTCTCGTGCTGTGCATC
>JANXAZ010000135.1 GCA_025062095.1 Geminicoccaceae bacterium | reverse complement strand
GACCTGGCGCAACGCCACCTGCCGCTGATCGTCGATGTCGGCGGTAAACCCACGCCTGACCAGGAGCGCATCCTTGATCAGTGCACCCATGCCGTCCTGATTTCCGCTACACCAGAAGGACTGGCGGAATGGCGCGAGCGCGCCGAACGCCACGGACTGCCAGTGATCGCCGAGTTGCACTCTATGCTCGACGGCAATGACCGCATCGACGCCGAAACGCCGGTGCTGCGCGGGCAGATTGGCAGGCTCGAACGGCACACCGGCGTCGCTGGTCCGATGACACTAGCGCTGGCGCAACGACTGCGCGAGATTCTGAGCTACACCGAATCTGAATTGAAATCCTACCATCTGTCGCACGCTCCCACCGAACTGGTGGTTGACATCGATCACCTGGCGCACCGGATCAGACTGCCGGAGGGAGAACGACGCTGGCAGCCGGAGCATCTGCCCGCAGCCCTCGAGGATGTGCCGTCCGCACCTCTCTCCATCTACGGGCGCGGTCCCAACTGGCTGTACGCCGCGC
>JANXAZ010000134.1 GCA_025062095.1 Geminicoccaceae bacterium | reverse complement strand
GTCAATTGCATGGGGGCAAAGCTCGGGCGTGCAGTCCACCAGCTTGCCTGTCTTGCGGTCGAGCACTTGGCGGCTGCCAGGCAGGATCACCGCGCCAGTCTTGTCCTTAACCTTGCTGCCCTCCTCGATGGCGAGCGTGCCGATGTCGCCCCAATCCACCGTGAGCGCGCACTGACCAGCCGTCCACAAGCCGCGTGTGTCGCCTACGTCAAGGTTGATCTCGTCGGGCGGGCCGTACTTGGTGGTTTCCTTGTACAGCTCCAACGCGCGGCGGAAGCCCTCGTTGTCGCCGAAGAGCGGCTTGAAGGTCTCCAAGTCAAAGAAGGCGCCCTGGCTGGTGCCTTGGCTCTGAAGGAAAGCAGCTGCGAACGAGGCGACCATCCAGTAAGACTGAGCAGCCTTCTTCTTGGCGATGCACGAGCCATACACGGGCTTGCCGTCGTCAGTGGTTAGCTTTGCTTCGCTCACTGCCTTGGCGAAAGCAATGTAGTCCTCCCAAGTCCGTGGTGGCTTCAAGCCGAGCTGC
>JANXAZ010000133.1 GCA_025062095.1 Geminicoccaceae bacterium | reverse complement strand
CCAGCGCCGCCTCCAGGTCCGCCACCTGCCCGTGCGCCTCATAGCGGCGCAGCAGGGCAGTCCCGCGATTGGCCTGGATGCCCGCCCAGTTGGGCGACCCTGCTGGCGCTGCCCCCAGCGCCTGGTCATACGCCTTGAGCGCCGCCTTCAGGTCCTCATCTTGCCCCAGCGCCTCGTAGCGGCGAGCCAGGGCGTTCCCGCGATTGCCCTGTATGCCCGCCCAGTCGAGCGACCCTGCTGGCGCCGCCCCCAGCGCCTGGTCATACGCCTTGAGCGCCGCCTTCAGGTCCTCCACCCGCCCCTGCGCCTCATAGCGGCGAGCCAGGGCGTTCCCGCGATTGGCCTGGATGCCCGCCCAGTCGGGCGACCCTGCTGGCACCGCTCCCAGCGCCGCGGCATACGCCTCCAGCGCCGCCTCCAGGTCGGCCACCCGCCCCAGCGCCTCATAGCGGCGAGCCAGAGCAGTCCCACGACCGGCCTGCCAGCGCGCCCAGTCGGGCGACCCTGCCTGCGCCGCCCCTAGCGCTGC
>JANXAZ010000132.1 GCA_025062095.1 Geminicoccaceae bacterium | reverse complement strand
CTGGCAACAGACGCACAATCTCATCGACCAGCGCATCGAGACCCTGACAGCGCAGTGCGGAAACGGCAACCTCCATATCCCACGGCGCCAATGCGCGGTACGCCTGAAGGTTCTCACTGCCGCGTTTCGTGGGCAGGTCGATCTTGTTGAGCACCAGGATGCGCCGCGCCGACGCCTTGCGCACCAGCGCCGCGATCCGCTCGTCGAGGCTCCCCGGCGGGCGCGTGATATCCACCACCATGCACACCACATCGGCGTCGGGAATGGCGCGCCGCGCCTGTTTGACCATGAACGCGCCAAGGCGGTTGCGCGGCTCGTGGATGCCGGGGGTGTCGACGAACACAATCTGCGCGTCAGGACGGGTCAGAATCCCGCGAATTGCAGTGCGCGTCGTCTGCGGCTTGGGCGACACAATCGCGACTTTCTGCCCCAGTAGCGCGTTGAGCAGCGTAGACTTGCCGACGTTGGGGCGCCCGACGAGTGCGACGAACCCGGAGCGGTGCGGACCTTCAGGCACGACCGGACGGGTTGC
>JANXAZ010000131.1 GCA_025062095.1 Geminicoccaceae bacterium | reverse complement strand
GGCCCCGAGAGCTGAGGCCTCGCTCCGGGATCCGCGCGCCCGGCGGGACTCTCGCCGGCGGCACCGAACGGAAGGGGCCGGGGAAGAGGGTTATCAGTGCACCGATAGCCCGTCTCCGCTCGGCCGAAGGAAAGAGGCGGCCGGTGTGCGGTGCGTTCTGCCGATGGAAGCGGCCGTCTGCGGATGCGCGGTGGCCGATGCCCGGGGCCGGAAGCGGTCTCGGCGGGGGGACGGGGCGCGCGCCGCGGCCGGGGCGGCACCCCCGCGGGGCGGAAAAAGCTCGGCCCCGTCTCCTCGCCCCGCGCCTTCCGGGCGCGATGGACCGCGGCCGGCATCCGAGGCAGAATGTGCGGATCGGGCCGCCGAGCGGCGGCGATCGGGGACGGCGCGGAGGGAGCGATGCCGGAGAGCGTCTACAAAGTGATCGAGATCATCGGCACGAGCACGGAATCCTGGGAGAAGGCGGCGACGAACGCGGTCGAACGGGCGGCGCAGACCCTCAGGGACTTGCGGGTGGCGGAAGTCGTCGAGCAGGACCT
>JANXAZ010000130.1 GCA_025062095.1 Geminicoccaceae bacterium | reverse complement strand
TGCACCGATGGACTTCTTCGACCTCAAGGGCATGGCGGCAGCTCTGCTGCGCGACCTACACATCAACGCCACGCGTTGGGAGCCTGCCGCTCACCCCTCGCTCACTCCAGGGCGCACGGCTGCGGTTTTCGCCGGCTCGCGCGCGCTCGGCGTGGTGGGCGAGCTGCACCCTGCTGTGCGCGAAGCTTGGGCTCTGCCTGATCAGCCTGTAGTCATCGCGGAGTTTGACGTGGACGCCCTACGCGCAGCAGCTGCGCGCGAATACACCGTGGCTGATGTGCCGCGCTTCCCTGCCACCATCGAAGACATCGCCGTGGTCGTGGACGAGCGCGTGAGCGCGGCGGAGGTCGAACAGGTCATCCGCGAGGCGGGCGGCGCGCTGCTGCGCGACGTGCGCCTGTTCGACGTCTACCGTGGCGAACAGATCGGCACTAACCGCAAGAGCTTGGCGTGGTCGCTCACTTATCAAGCCCCAGACCACACCTTGAGCACAAAAGAAGTCGAACGCGTGCGCAACAAAATCATCCGCGCTTTGGAGGCGCG
>JANXAZ010000012.1:75917-93612 GCA_025062095.1 Geminicoccaceae bacterium | reverse complement strand
GCTGGGCGGTCTTCTCGCGCTCGTGGTGCTCTTCGTCGAGCGCGCCTTCCCGATGCTCGCGTTTTCCCTGAGCCGCTTCGGTGGCGGAGCCCTTTTCGAGCGTCTGTGCCGCGGCTTCGGGAGTGCGGCCGTCGGCCGGCGGGCGAGCGTGCCTTATGGCGTCGCGATCGCGATCGCCGGGTTGCTCGCGATCGGCGGTCCTCTGGGGATGTCGTGAGAGGAGAGACCGATGCGCCGTGTCCTCGTCGCGCTGCTCGCCCTCGCCCTCGCCGGCACCGCGGCCTTTTACGCGCGCAGCTGGATCGAGCGGAAAGGAGAGCGGGCGAGCGCCGCGGCGGCTCCCGCCCCGCCCGAGAAGGCGGTGCTCGTGGCCGCCGTCGATCTGCCGGCGGGAAGCTTCGTCCAGCCCGGTTCCGTCCGCTGGCAGCGCTGGCCGGACGTCGAGTTGCCGCCTTCTTACTACGTCAAGGGCGTGCGCTCGGAAGAAGAGGTCCTGGGCGCGGTCGTCCGCTACGCGGTGGCCAAGGGCCAGCCGCTGACCGACGGCGGTCTCGTCAAACCCGGCGAGCGCGGCTTTCTGGCGGCGGTGCTGGCGCCGGGGATGCGCGCGGTCTCGGTGCCCGTCGACGAGGCCTCGGCCAATGCCGGGCTCATCTTCCCCGGCGACCGCGTCGATCTCGTGCTCGCGCACACGCTGCCCGGGGAGGGCGGCCGCGAAGGCGGGCGCCGGGTGGCCGAGACCGTGCTTGAGGACGTCCGCGTGCTCGCCATGGGGCGGCGGATCAAAGGCCTCGAGGGCGAAGAAGGGGCGATCCAGGCCCGTACCGTGACCCTCGAGGTCACTCCCGAAGGGGCGGAACGGGTCGCCCTCGTGACCGAGCTCGGCAAGCTGTCGTTGAGCCTGCGCAGCCTCGCCAGGGCGGAAGCCGCGCACGAGCCGGCGACGACCGAGCGCGGGCGGGTGACCTGGGACAGCGAGGTGAGCCGGGCGATCGGGACCGGTGCGAAAGCCAAGGTCCAGGTGCTGCGCGGCGGCCGCAAAGCCGAAGCGGTCGCCGTCGCCGAGAGCAAGGAGAGCGCGCGATGAAGCGGGCGATCGCGATCGAGGGCGGCCTCCGAGCGGCGGTCCGATTCGGGCTGATCCTGGCGGCGGTGCTCGCGGCCTCTCTCTCGCGGCCGCTCGCCGCCGCCGAGCTCGTCGCGCCCACGGGCGAGCTCGTGCTCGAGGTGCGCAAGGGCCGGCTGTTGCGCCTGGCGACACCGGTGAGCGCGGTCTTCGTGGCCGATCCCGAAGTCGCCGACGTGCAAGCCCAGTCCCCGACGATCCTCTACGTGTTCGGGCGGCGCGCCGGAACGACCACGCTCTACGCCGTCGACGAGCGTCAGGAGGTCGTGCTGCGCCGCGAACTGCACGTCCGCCACAATCTCTCGCGGCTGCAACGGGTGCTCGCCGAGACCTTCCCCGACCATCCGATCGAGGCGCAGTCGGTCGACGGCGGGATCATCCTTTCCGGCAGTCTGCCCTCCGCCACCGCGGTGCAGGAGGTGCGCGAGATCGCGAGCCGCTTCTTGGGCGAGAACGAGGCGCTCATCAATCGGCTGCGGGTCGCCGCGCCCACCCAGGTGAGCCTGCACGTGCGGGTGGCGGAGGTCTCGCGCGAGGCGGTCAAGCTCTTCGGGATCAACTGGGACACGCTCTTCACGCCGGGGGACTTCCTCTTCGGCCTGGCCACCGGCCGTCCGTTCCTGGATCGCGCCACCGGATCCTTCGGTCGCCTGGTCGATCCGGCCGGCACCGCCGGCGGGCTGTTCGGCCGCTTCGCCTCCGGTGACAGCGACATCAACGCGCTCATCGACGCCCTCGAGCGCGAGGGGCTCGTGACCGTGCTCGCCCAGCCCAACCTCACCGCGCTTTCGGGCGAGACCGCGAGCTTTCTCGCGGGCGGGGAGTTCCCGGTGCCGGTGGGCACCGACAACAACGAGATCCAGGTCGAGTTCAAGCAGTTCGGCATCAGCCTCGCCTTCACGCCGACGGTGCTGAGCCCGGATCGCATCAGCCTGCGCGTGCGTCCCGAGGTGAGCGACATCTCCGAGAAAGGCGCGGTGCGCGTGCGCGATCTCGTGATCCCGGCGCTTTCGACCCGACGCGCGGAGACCACGGTGGAGATCGGAAGCGGTCAGAGCTTCGCGATCGGCGGACTGATCTCCAACACCACCCGGTCGAACCTCGACAAGTTCCCCGGTCTCGGCGACCTGCCGATCCTGGGCGCGCTGTTCCGGTCCACGAACTTCCAGCGCAGCGAGAGCGAGCTCGTGATCATCGTCACCCCCTATCTCGTGCGTCCGGCGGCCGGCGCGGCGCTCAAGACGCCCGTCGACCAGTTCAAGCCGGCGACCGATCTCGAGCGCATCCTCCAAGGGCGGCTCGCGCGGACGACGACCGCTCCCGGGGCGCTGCCGGCGGGTCGGCCGCGGTTGCACGGGGCGGCCGGCTTCGCGCTCGACTGATCGCGGAAGGACCCGGTGACGAGCGGAGATCGGCCGATGCGCACGCGGACCCTGGTCGTCCTTCTCGGCATCCTGCTCGCGGGCTGCGCGACCCCCGAGCCTTTCGACCTCGAGCCGGAGCGCGGGCCGTCCGTTCGCGAATCGCGCTACGGCTTCGTGGTCCGTTTCCCCACCGATCGCGCCGAGCCCGAGCCGGCCGAGCGGGCGCGGCTCGAGGCTTTCCTCGCCGGGCTGCCGGCCGAGGGCCGCTACGAGGCGATCGTCTTCGGCCACGCCGACGAGCGCGGGAGCGATGCTTACAATCTCGCGCTCTCCCGGCGGCGGGCGCGCTACGTGGCCGAGATCCTGCGCCGACGCGGGATCGATCGGGTCGAGCTCGCCACCGCCGCCTTCGGCGAGAGGCGGCCCCTGGATCCCGGCCGCGACGAGACCGCCTGGGCGCGCAACCGACGGGTCGAGGTCGAGATCCGGCACTGGGTGGTCGATGCCCCCGCCTGCGCCGGACGGGACCGCGCCCCGGCCCTGCACGGTCAGCGGCTGGTGCCCGAGCTCGGCTGCGCGACGCTCGCCAACCTCGTCGAGATGGTGGCGGATCCGGCCGATCTCGCCGAGGGCAGGGCGCTCGGTCCCGCGGACGGGGTGCGCGAGGCGGAAGCGGTCCAGCGCTATCGGACCGACAAGGTCAAGCCATTGATCGTGGAAAGGGGCGGGCCGTGAGCAAGGCGCTGGTGCGCGACGTCGCGGCACAGGAGCGGCCGCAGCTGCGCGCCTTCGTCGCCGACGAGGAGACCCGGGCGGTGATCGGTCAGGTGGCCGGCGATCTCATGATCACCGGGGCGGCGATCCACAACGGCACGGTGCGCGACGCGATCGAGGCTCTCGGGCGCCAGCGCTCGCCGCGCATCCTCATCGTCGACATCTCGGCTTCCGAATTGCCGTTGTCCGACATCGACGAGCTCGCCGAGGTGTGCGAGCCCGGGGTGAGCGTGATCGCCATCGGCGAGCGCAACGACGTGGGCCTGTTCCGCGAGCTCGTCCACCACGGGATCACCGACTATCTCGTCAAACCCGTCACCGCCACGTTGCTCCAGCGGGCGCTCGTCCAGGCGGTGGAGGGCACCGCGCCGCACCAGCGGCAGAGCGGCCGGCTGGGGCGGATCGTGGCGGTGCTCGGGGCGCGCGGCGGGGTCGGCGCGACGATGGTGGCGACCAGCCTCGCCTGGTCGATCGCGACCGGCCGTCACCGGCGGGTGGTGCTCTTCGACCTCGACCTGCAGTTCGGCAGCGTGGCGCTGTCGCTCGATCTCGATCCGGTCAACGGCCTGCGCGACGCGGTCGAGAACCCCGGCCGCATCGACGGCCTCTATTTGGATCGCACCCTCGTGCGGCACTCCGAGACCTTGTTCGTCTTGGGCGCGGAAGAACCCCTCGACGACGTGGTGCGGGCGGATCGCGACGCGGTCGGGTTGTTGTTGCAGGAACTGCAGACGAAGTTCCATTTCGTCGTCGTCGATCTGCCGCGGCAGGTCTCGGTCGCCGCCCAGCAGGTCCTGCAGAGCGCGACCAACCTCGTGCTCGTGAGCGATTTTTCGCTCGCCGGCATGCGCGATACCATGCGCATCGTGCAGCTCATGCACGCGCTCAACGTCGGCTGCGCGGTCACCGTCGTCGTCAACAAGGCCGGCGAATACCGGGCCGGAGAGATCCCGCGCGGCGAGTTCGAGCGCGGGATCGGGCGGTCGATCGACCTCGTCTTGCCCTTCGATGCGCGGCGCGTCTGTCCGGCGATCAATTCCGGCCGACCGGTGGCGAGCGCGGGCGGGCCGGTCGCCGATCTCTTGCGGGAACTCGCCGATCGCATCTGCGGCAACAAGGTCGCGGCGCGCGCGGGGCTCCTCCGGCGCCTGCTCGCGGGGCTGCGGTGAGCCGTGTTCGGTCGACGCGCGAGCACCCCCGCCCTCGATCCCAAGCCCGGCGCCCTCGCCCCCGCGCCGCCGCCCGCGCCGGCGCGGCCGAGCGGCGAGCGGCGGACCGACTATCTCAAATCCTCCCTCGCCCGCCTGCAGGCGGCGCTCTACGAGCGCATCGACGCCGCGGCGGCGGCCAAGCTGCCGCGCGAAGAGCTGTTGCGGCAGATCCAAGAGCTCATCGGGGAGATCGCGCTCGAACAGCGCCTGACGCTCTCCAGTCGCGATCAAGAAATCATCGGGCAGACTCTCGTCGACGACATGGTAGGGCTGGGGCCGCTCGAGCCCCTTTTGCGCGACGAGACCATCACCGACATCATGGTCAACGGACCTCGTCAGGTCTACATCGAGCGCCGAGGCAAGCTCGAGCTCACCGACGTCCAGTTCCGCGACCACGCTCATCTCATGAACGTGGCGCAGCGCATCGCCACCCGCGTCGGCCGGCGGGTCGACGAGACGAGCCCCATCTGCGACGCCCGGCTCGAGGACGGAAGCCGGGTCAACATCATCGCCCCGCCGCTGGCCATCGACGGCTGCGCGATCTCGATCCGCAAGTTCGCGAAGAAGACCATCACCCTCGACACGATGGTCCGCCAGCAGAACATCAGCGAACCGCTCGCCAAAGTGCTCAAGATCGCCGCCGCCTGCCGGCTCAACATCGTCATTTCGGGCGGCACCGGCTCCGGCAAGACGACCATGCTGAATGCGCTCTCCCAGCTCATCGACCACGGCGAGCGCATCGTCACGATCGAGGACGCGGCCGAACTCCAGCTGCAACAACCCCACGTCGTCCGGCTCGAGACCCGCCCCCCGAACCTCGAGGGCCAGGGCGAGGTGACGATGCGCGATCTCGTCAAGAACGCGCTGCGCATGCGCCCCGATCGGATCATCTGCGGCGAGGTGCGGGGGCCCGAGGCGCTCGACATGCTGCAGGCGATGAACACCGGCCACGACGGCTCGATGTGCACGCTTCACGCGAACACCCCGCGCGAGGCGATCGTCCGCATCGAGAACATGGTGATGATGGCCACCTCCTCCCTGCCGACGAGAGCGATCCGCCAGCAGATCGTCGGCGCGGTGAACCTGATCATCCAGGTCGCGCGCATGCGCGACGGGATCCGGCGGGTGACCCACGTCACCGAGCTCGTGGGCATGGAAGGAGAGGTCGTCACCACCCAGGACCTCTTCACCTACGAATATCAGGGCGAAGGCCGCGACGGTACGTTGATCGGGATCTTCAAGGCCCATCCGGTTCGCCCGCACTTCCTCAAACGCGCGGCCTATTTCGGTCTCGACCGCGCGCTCATGGCGGCGATGACGGGATCGTGAGCGCGATGGACCCCTCCTTTCCGGCCCTTCTGCCCTGGCTTCTTTTCGCGCTCGCCGCGGCCCTGGCCGTTTCCGTCGCGGTGCCGGCCGGGCCGGACCGGACGTTGCGCCGGCGCATCGAGCGGATCCGCGCGCGCGAGGTCCGCCGCCCGTTCGCGGCGGAGCCCAGGGCGAGCCTGCGGCGCAGCGAAAAGACGCTCTTGGGCGATCTCGGGGCGGCGCTGTCGCGTCTGCTGCCGCGGACCGCGGTCCTGCGTTCCCATCTCGACCGCGCCGGTCTTTCGCTCGCGGCGAGCGATCTCGCCCTCGCCGCGGCGGCCGCCGGTGTCCTCGCCGCCCTTTTCTTCCGCTGGGTCTTCGGCGCCGGTTGGGTGATCGCGGTCCTCGCCGGCGCCTTCGTCGCCACCGCCGGGCCGACCTTTCTCCTGCGCCGGATGATCGCGCGGCGCGAGGCGAGGTTCCTCGCCGCCTTTCCCGACGCCATCGACCTCGTCGTGCGGGGGGTGAAATCGGGCCTGCCGGTTCCCGAGGCGCTCGACGCCATCGCCCGCGAGCTGCCCGAGCCCGTCTCCTCGGTCTTCGGCGAACTCTGCGCCCATCTGCGCATCGGGATCACCCTGCCCGAGGCCCTCGCGCTCGCCGGCGAGCGCATGGCCCTGCCCGAGTTCCGCTTCTTCGCCATCAGCCTCGTGGTCCAGCAGGAGACCGGCGGCAATCTCGCCGAGATCTTGCACAATCTCTCGACCATGATCCGGCGCCGCCAGCAGATGCGGCTCAAGATCAAGGCCATGTCCTCGGAGGCCCGAGCCTCGGCCATGATCATCGGCGCCCTGCCGTTCGTCGCCGGAACCGCGATCTTTTGGATCAATCCGGACTACATCTCCAAGCTCTTCGTCGATCCGCGGGGCTGGATGATGCTGACGGCGGGCGGGGCGAGCATGATCGTCGGGGCCGCGGTCATGGCCAAGATGGTCCGTTTCGACATATGAGCGCCCTCTTCGCCGGCCCGGAAACCTTCTTCGCTGCGCTCGTCGGCGCGGCGACCTTCGTCGCCGTGCTCGCGACCTGGTTCGCGCTCCTCGATCGCGACCGGACGCGCGCGCGGGCACGGCTCCTCCAACGGCGGCGCCAGGAGCTGCAGCGCGCGGGCGGGGAGCGCCGGCGGCGACGCCCGGAGCGCGGCCTCGCCGAGCGGCTGGTGGCCGGGTTGCGGCTCGCCAAGAGCGGCGCCGACGAGCGGCTGCGCGACCGTCTGGCCCGCGCCGGCCTGCGCTCGCCCGCGGCCAAGTCCTTGTATCTTCTGGCGAAGCTCGCGGCGCCGGCGATCGCGGGCGGACTCGGGCTCCTGCTCGTCTACGGCCTGCAGTTGGGCGGCAAGTCCGCGTCCGCGCGGCTGCTGTTGCTCCTGGGGGCGGTGGTCGCGGGGTTCTACGCCCCCG
The DNA here is from genome assembly GCA_025062095.1 of Geminicoccaceae bacterium. Lineage (GTDB taxonomy): Bacteria > Pseudomonadota > Alphaproteobacteria > Geminicoccales > Geminicoccaceae > JANXAZ01. The sequence goes on along the minus strand of JANXAZ010000012.1, from coordinate 86,369 downwards.
ACCTCTATCTCTCCAATCGGGCCGCCAAGCGCCGGGTGGCGCTGGCGCGCCAGCTGCCGGACGGGCTCGATCTGCTCGTCGTCTGCGCCGAGGCCGGGCTCTCGCTGGACGTGGCCCTGACCCGCGTCGCCGAGGAGATCGGCAAGTCGGCGCCCGAGCTCGCCGAAGAATTCGGCCTCACCGCGGTCGAGCTCAACTTCATGCCCGACCGCAGGCAGGCGCTCGCCAACCTCGGCCGTCGCGTCGATCTGCCGGCCGTGCGCGGTGTGGTCAACACCCTCATCCAGACCGAAAAGTACGGAACGCCGCTCGCCCAGTCGCTGCGCGTGCTCGCTTCCGAGTTCCGCGAGGAGCGCCTGTTGAGGGCAGAAGAAAAAGCGGCGCGACTGCCGGCGATCCTCACCGTGCCGATGATCGTCTTCATCTTGCCGGCACTGTTCATCGTCCTCGTGGGGCCGGCCGTTCTCGACGTGTACGACAACCTCATCAAGAAATGACCGGGCGAAGGCCGCCTCCGCCCTCGGCCGCGCTGCGGCGCTTCCCGAGCGCCGGCCGGCCGCGCCCTCCGCCCCGGGCTCGCGGCACCGGCCCCGACCCGCGGCCCGCGGCGGCCGCCGCGCCGTCGACCCCCGCCGCGAATCGTCTTCGGGTGAAGGGCGCGCGCCCGGCTCGCGCTCGAGGACGCGCCCCCGCCGCGGCGCCGTTCAGCCGAGCCCGAGCTTCTTGCGCAACAGGTCGTTGACGAGTTCGGGATTGGCCCTGCCGCCCGTGGCCTTCATGACCTGGCCCACGAACCAGCCGACGACCTTGGGGTTCTTGCGCGCGTTGGCGACCTGCGCCGGATTGTCGGCGAGGAGCTTGTCCACGATCGGCTCGATCGCGCCGACGTCGGTGACCTGCTCGAGCCCTCGCGCCTCGACGATCGCCCGCGGCCGCGCCCCGCTCTCGAAGGCCTCGTGGAACACCTCTTTGGCGATCTTGCCCGAGATGCGGCCCTCGGCCAGCAGATCGAGGAGCTCGCCGAGGGCTTCGGGGGGCAGAGGACAGGCCTCGATGTCCAGCCCGCGCTTGGCGAGCGCGCCGAAGAGCTCGTTGATCACCCAGTTCGCCGCCTGTTTGGGATCGCGGCCGCGGGCCACCGCCTCGAAATAATCGGCGGCCGCGCGCTCGGCGACGAGGACGCCGGCGTCGTAGGCGGAAAGTCCGTACTCGCGCACGAAACGCGCCTTCTTGGCGTCCGGCAGCTCGGGCAGCTCGGCGCGCAGCCGCGCGACGAGCGCATCGTCGAGCTCGAGCGGCAACAGATCGGGATCCGGGAAGTAGCGGTAATCGTGCGCTTCTTCCTTGCTCCGCATCGGCCGGGTCTCGCCCTTGGCGGCGTCGAACAGCCGCGTCTCCTGCTCGACGATCCCGCCGTTCTCGAGCAGCTCGACCTGCCGGCGCGCTTCGTACTCGATCGCCTTGGCGACGAAGCGCATGGAGTTGACGTTCTTGATCTCGCAGCGCGTGCCCAGACGCGTCTCGCCCAGCCGGCGCACCGAGACGTTGGCGTCGCAGCGCAGCGAGCCCTCCTCCATGTTGCCGTCGCAGGTGCCGACGTAGCGCAGGAGCGAGCGCAGCTTCTTGAGGAAGAGCACCGCCTCCTCGGGCGCGCGGATGTCGGGCTCGGTGACGATCTCCATGAGCGCCACGCCGCACCGGTTGAGGTCGACGAGGGTCACGCCCTCGCGCGCGCCGTGCAGGGACTTGCCGGCGTCCTGTTCGAGGTGCAGGCGGGTGATGCCGATCGCCTTGGTGGTGCCGTCGGGCAAGTCGAGGAGCACGCGGCCGCGGCCGACGATCGGGTGCTGATACTGGCTGATCTGATAACCCTGGGGCAGATCGGGATAGAAATAATTCTTGCGCTCGAAGATCGAGACCTTGTTGATCTCGGCGTCGAGCGCGAGACCGGTCTTGACCGCCTGCTCGACGCAGAAGCCGTTGAGGACCGGCAACATGCCCGGCATGCCGGCGTCGATCGGCGACACCTGGGTGTTGGGCTCGGCCCCGAAGCTGGTGGCGGCGCCGCTGAACAGCTTGGCCTTGGAGATCACCTGGGCGTGGATCTCGAGGCCGCAGACGAGCTCCCATTCGCCCGTGCGGCCGCGGATGGTCCAGGCCATCTCAGACCTCCACCGCTCGCGGCGGCACGGCCGAGAAGCCCGCCGCCTCCTCGAGCGCGCGCGCGACCGCGAACACCGTCGTCTCGTCCCAGGGACGTCCGATGACCTGCAGACCCAGGGGCAGGCCTTCCGCCGAGAGTCCGGCCGGTACCGAGATCCCGGGCAGGCCGGCGAGGTTCACGGTGACGGTGAAGACGTCGTTGAGATACATGGCCACGGGATCGTCGCTCTTCTCGCCGATGCGGAAGGCGGCGGAAGGGGCGGTGGGGGCGAGGAGCGCGTCGCACCGCTCGAAGGCACGCTGGAAGTCTTCGACGATCCTGCGCCGGACCTTCTGCGCCTTGAGATAATAGGCATCGTAATAGCCGGCCGAGAGCACGTAGGTCCCGATGAGGATCCGCCGGCGCACTTCCGCGCCGAATCCTTCCCCGCGCGTGCGCTTGTAGGTATCGACGAGGTCGCGGCCGCGGACGCGCAGCCCGTAGCGCATCCCGTCGTAGCGCGCGAGGTTGGAAGACGCCTCGGCCGGGGCGATGATGTAATAGGTGGGAAGCGCGAAGCGGGTGTGCGGAAGGGAGACGGAGACGAGCTCGGCGCCCTGCGCGCGCAGCCACTCCGCTCCTCGAGCCCACAGCGTCTCGATCTCCGCCGGCATGCCGGGGACCCGGTATTCTTCCGGGATGCCGATCCTCAGACCGCGGACCCGCGGGGCGAGCTCGCCCACCCAGTCCGGGACCGGGAGATCGGCCGAGGTGCTGTCCTTGGGATCGAAGCCGGCCATCGCCTGCAACAACAGCGCGGCGTCGGCGACCGAGCGGGCGAAAGCGCCCGCCTGGTCGAGGGAGCTCGCGAAGGCCACGATGCCGAAGCGCGAGCAGCGGCCGTAGGTGGGCTTGATGCCGACGATGCCGCAGAAGCTCGCCGGTTGGCGGATCGAGCCGCCGGTATCCGTGCCGGTGGCGGCGGGGCACAAAAAGGCGGCGACCGCCGCGGCCGAGCCGCCGGAGCTGCCCCCGGGGACGAGACCCGGCTCCGTCCCCGGCGGGGTCCAGGGATTGATCACCGGCCCGAAGGCGGAGGTCGTGTTCGACGAGCCCATGGCGAACTCGTCGAGATTGGCCTTGCCCAGGAGCACCGCGCCTTCGGCCCACAGCTTGGCGGTGACCGTGCTCTCGTAAGGCGGCACGAAATTGGCGAGGATCCGCGAGGCGGCGGTCGTGCGCACCCCGGCGGTGCAGAACAGATCCTTGACCGCGATCGGCAGCCCTTCGAGGAGCCCGCCCTCCCCGCGCGCCAGCCGCGCGTCCGCCGCTTCGGCCATGGCCAGCGCCCGCTCGGGGGTCTCGGTGATGAAGGCGTTGAGCGCGCGCCCCCGCTCCATCGCCGCCAGACACGCGCGGGCGAGCTCGACCGCGGAGATCTCGCGTCGGCGCAGCAGCGTGCGGGCCTCGAGCAGGCCCAGCCGGTTGAGCCCGCTCATTCGACCACCCGCGGCACGACGAAGTAACCGTTTTCGCGCTCGGGGGCGTTGGCGAGGATCGCCTCGCGGCAATTGCCGTCGGTGACCTCGTCCGCGCGCCAGGAGCGGCGGATGGGATGGACGCTGCGCAGGGGCTCGACCCCTTCGGTGTCGACTTCGGCGAGCTGCTCGACCCAGGCGAGGATGCCCGAGAGCTCGCCCACGAGCTGCTCGAGCTGATCTTCGGGGAGGGCGATGCGCGCGAGTTCGGCCATGCGCGCGACCGTGGCCTTGTCGAGGGACATGCCGGCGCGATCCTCGTCGCGGGGACCGGAAGACGGCTTCCGATGCGAGCGCAGAGCTACACGTCCGTGCCCGGGCTGGCAACCGAGGGGCGCGCGGGCTCGGCGGTCGCGGCGCGGGCGAGCGCCGCTCGCCGCGCGGCGCGTTCGCGGGTGCGGCAGATGCTCGCGACGACGGCGTGGACCTCCTCGGGCGGCAGGGGCGGCCGGCAGCGGCCGAGATTGAAGCCCTGCAAGAGCTCCTCGACCACCCCCGGCTCGAGCCCGTGGTGCAGCAGGAGCCCGGCGAGCGAGGCGAGGCGGGTGTTGCGCTCGCCCTCCACGAGCCCTTCGCGCAGGAGCGCGCGCCACCAGGCGACGGAATGGCCGCGCCGGTGCGCGGACTCGTCGAGCGGCAGCGCGAGCCAGCCGGGAAGAGGGGCGGGCTCGGGGAGCTCCCCCTCGCGGCCCGGGAGGAACCGGTAGGGCCGGCCGTTGGGGTGGATCGAAGGGGGAGCCACGACGTAGCCGCCCTCGCCCCGGAGATCGAGGCCCGGGCGGATGCCCACCGCACAAGGCAGGCCGCCGGGATGGTGGAAGTAGAGATGCCGGCCGCCACCGCCCGTCTCGACGACGAGCGTGGGCGGCAGGGGGCCGAAGCGGGCCTCGAGCGCGGCCAGGCTCTCGTTTCCGCCGCGGGCCGGATCGACGTCGAGCACGACGAGGCCCGAGATCGTCCCGGTCACGACGCCGAGATTGGCATCCGGCCGGGTCGCGAACCACGCGCGGATCTCTTCGGGTTCGGGTCGGCGGTGCTGGAAGGCTTCCCAGCGCAGGAGCGGGCGCTTGTCGCGCGGCCGCAGCGGGATCACCGACCAGCCGCGTTCGCGATACCGCAGCGCCCAGCGCGCGACGAGGCTCGGCACGACGGCGCGTCCCTTTTGTTCGTGGTTCGTTCTAGCACGGCACGGGCGGCGCGTCAGCTGCCGGGATGACGTGTGGCGTTCGAGCCGCTAAGGTCCGGAGCGGAAAGCGCCGCAGGACGGTGCCGTCGGCGCGGTTCGGGAGTGAGCGTTCTGCCGGTGATGGATGCCGCGAGCTTCGCCGCCTCCTTGCCGCCGCACGGCTCGCTGCTCGGGATCGACGTCGGGCGGCGGCGGTTGGGCCTCGCCGGGACCGACCTCGAGCGGCGCATCGTCACCCCCTTGTTCACGATTTCCCGCGGCCGCTGGCCCGACGATCTGGCCAAGATCCGCCGCTGCGTGGAGGAGCGGACGGTGGTGGGGCTCGTCGTCGGCTGGCCGCTGAACATGGACGGCAGCGAAGGCCCGGCCTGTGCCGCCACCCGGCAGATGGTCGAGCAGCTCGATGCCGCGTTCGGGCTTCCGATCCTCTTGCAGGACGAGCGGCTGACCTCCTTCGCGGTCGAGCAGGCGATCCGCGAGGGCCGTCTGCCCCCGCCCAAGAAGGGTCAGCCGTTGGACCATTACGCCGCGGCGGTGATCCTCGAGGACGCGCTGCGCGCGTTGAGCGCTCCGGCCGGAGCCTGAGCGCGCGGGCGGTGCCCGCGGCGCCGCGGACGGCCGAACCGAAGAGGAGGGGAGACGATGAAGCCCGCGCACGTCGCGATCGTCCTGGCCGCCGCGCTCGCCGCCGCCGGCCCCGTGGGCGCCCAGCCGCTCGGCCGGGCCGAGCTCGCTCCGGGGGTGACCTTCGAGGTCCTCCGCCTCGCCAAGCTCCCCGGGCACGAGATCGTCGAGCTGCGCTTCGCCGTCGCCAACGGCTCGGAGCATACGGTGACGCTCGAGCGGCTGCGCATCGGCACGAGCTTGACGGTGAGCGAGGTCCAGCTCGTCGATTTCGCCAATGCCACCGTCTACAAGATCGGCGAGGCCGGGGTCGAGCGCCTGGCGAGCCGTTATCGCGACGGCGGCCCCTTGGCGCCGGGCGAGCGGCGCGAATTCTGGGCCTGGTACAAAGCGCCGCCCGCCGGGACCACCAAGCTCGCGGTCTTCGTCCCCGGCGTTCCGCCCGTCCTCGACGTGCCGCTGTCGCGATGAGCGCGCGCATCCGACCGCCGGTCGCGGCCCTCGCGCTTTTCGCGCTCCTCGCGCCGCGCATCTGCGCGGCGGCGGAACCGCCTTCGGCGCCCCCCGCGCAAGCGCGCTTCGCGACCGAGGGCCTCGGCTTCCGGAGCGCGGGCGTCGTCTGGCGGAGCGAGGGCGTCGTCTGGCGCGGCGACGGGCTCGTCCTGCCGACGGGGCCCCTCGTGCGCCCGGTGGCGGAGAGCCGCGGCGAGCTCGTCTTCGAGCTCGGGGCGGACGTGCTCTTCGATTTCGACCGCGCCGAGCTCCGCCCCGAGGCGGATCCGGTGCTGCGCGCGCTCCTCGCCGAGGTTCGCGCCAAGCTCCCGCGAGCGCGTTTTCTCGTCGAAGGTCACACCGACGCCAAGGGGACGGAAGACTACAATCAGAAATTGTCCGAGCGACGGGCGGCGAGCGTCCGCGACTGGCTCGTGCGCGTCGGCCGGATCGATCCCGCGGCGATCGCGACCCGCGGCTTCGGCGAGACGCGGCCGGTCGCGCCCAACGCCCGGCCCGACGGCAGCGACGATCCGGTGGGCCGCCAGCGCAACCGGCGGGTGGTGATCACGGTGCGCGCCGGGCGCTGAGGCCGGCTCGGGCGGACCCGCGCGGCGCCGGGGGTGGCGGAGGCGGGCGCGCTGCGCCATGTTCGCCCGCGCTCGACCGGAGCGAGAGAAGCCATGATCGAGGATCTCGTCACCCGCACCGCCGCCGCCCGGAGCTTCCTCGCCAAGCTCTGGGCCCTCGCCCGACCCTATTGGTTCGCGCCCGAGAAGAGCGAGATCCGTTTGTTCGGCCTGGTCCTGCTGGTGCCCGAGCGCTGGATCGCGCGCTTTCTGCTCGTCGCCATTCTGGGCATGAACTTCTTCCTGGTGTGGCTGGCCAAGCAGCTCAACGCCTGGAACGCTCAGTTCTTCAACGCGCTTCAGGAGAAGAACGGGCCGCGCTTCTGGGAGCTCCTGTTCTCGCTGGCGAGCTTCGAGGCGTTCTTCTTCTCCTTCACCGGCCTCGTCTTCGTCTTCATCGTGGTCGCGGTGTACCGCCTGTGGCTGCGTCAGCTCCTGACCATCCGTTGGCGACGGTGGATCACCGAAATTTATTTCGGAGATTGGCTCTCGGATCGTACCTATTACCGAATGGAGCTCTTGAATCACGGCACCGACAATCCCGAGCAGCGAATCGAACAGGACGTCGCTCAGTTCGCTTCGCAAACGCTCATGATCTTCTTCGGCCTCGTCTCCGAGATCGCCACCCTGGTCACCTTCACCGCCGTCCTGTGGAGCCTTTCGGGCTCGATGATCCTGCCCCTGTTCGGGGGCGTCGAGGTCCCCGGCTTCATGGTCTGGGTCGCCCTCGTCTACGCGATCGTCGGATCCTTCCTCACCTGGTTCATCGGCCGGCGGCTCGTGCGCGTGAACTTCCTGCTCGAGCGCTACAACGCCGATTTCCGCTACCGCATGACGCGGGTGCGCGAGAACGCCGAGAGCATCGCCCTTTACGGAGGCGAGCGCGACGAGCGGCGGCGTCTGTCCGAGGCCTTCGCGCGGATCTACGCGACCTGGTGGGAGTACATGAAGCTCAACAAGCGCCTGACCTGGCTCACCGTCTTCTACAACCAGGTTGCCAACGTCTTCCCCATCGTGGTCCAGGCGCCGCGCTATTTCGCGGGCGAGATCCCTCTCGGCGTGCTCACCCAGACCGCCGGCGCCTTCGGCCAGGTCCAGGGCTCGCTCTCCTGGTTCGTCGACAGCTTCTCCCAGCTCGCCGACTGGAAGGCGGTCGTCGACCGCCTCACCACCTTCGCCGAGACGATGACGAAGATGAAGGCGATGGCCGAGACCGAGCGCGCTTTCGCCAAGACCGCGACGACGCCCGCCCTGGAGCTCGAGGAGGTGGACGTCGCGCTCCCCGACGGGCGGCTGCTCCTCGAGCGGGTCGACCTCGTCGTCCGACCGGGCGAGGCGGTGGTCGTCCAGGGGCCCTCCGGCAGCGGCAAGACCACGCTGTTCCGCGTGCTCTCCGGGCTGTGGCCGTTCGGTCGCGGCCGCATCGACCTGCCGGCGGGCGCCCGGATCCTGTTCTTGCCCCAGAAGCCCTATCTGCCCATCGGAACGCTCGCGGAGGCGCTCGCCTATCCCGAGACCCCCGACCGGTACACCGACGACCAGTACCGCGAAGTCCTCGTCGCCTGCCGCCTGCCGCATCTCGTCGATCGGCTCGCGGAGGCGGCCAACTGGTCGCTCGTGCTCTCGCCCGGCGAGCAGCAGCGGCTCGCCTTCGCCCGCGCCCTGCTCTACCGCCCCGATTGGCTGTTCCTGGACGAGGCGACCTCCGCCCTCGACGAGGCGACCGAAGCCCACATCTACCGGCTCGTCAAAGAGCGGCTGCCGGGGACGACGATCGTCTCGATCGCCCACAAGCCCTCGGTCCTGCGCTACCACGAGCGTCGCTTGCGCATCGACCCGGTCGAGCGGCGGGTGATCAGCGAACCCGTACCCGTCCCCGCCGCCGAGTGATCGGCACGGGCCGCGCGCCGGCGGCCGGAGACGAGCAGCGGCCGCCGGCGGTCGCCGAGCCGCCGAGGGGAACCGCCCGCGGCGGCGTTTTCCGCCCGCACCACGAGCGAGATCTCGGGGATACCGCGCGCGCCGCGCCGGCGCTCGGCCGCCGCGGCCGTCGCGCGGCCGACACCGCGCCGAGGGCCACCGGGCTCGACCGCGCGGTTTCGGCGTCGGCCGCGGTGCCCGTCGCGGCCCGCCGCGACGGTGGCGATCGGCCGAGCACCGCACGCGCGCAGCAGAGGCTCGGAATTCTCTTCGCTCCGCGTGCTCTCGTCCTCGGGCGGGTTGCGGGGGCGGAGGAGACCGCCGAGGTCCCGGAGGGCGATCACCGCCGGCCGCCTCCCCGGCGCGTCGGCCGGATGCGCATCCGCTCCTCGGCGTCCGGGGGCCGGTCCTCCGGCGCTCGGTCCCCCGGCCCCGGATCTCCGCGCGCTTTCGTCCTCCGCCCTTTTCTCGCTCCCCCGTCGATCGGGCCGGGAGCCGCGGCGTTCGTCCTCGGCTTCCGCACGGGATCCGTCTTGACAAAGTTCCTAATTATCTGCTCGGATTCCGAGAGCCGAGACGAACGGGAGTACCGCCTTGCTCGAGACGCACACGACCGGCCGCCCGCGCGCCGGCGGCCCGAAGACAGCCGAAGGCAAGGCGCGGTCGCGCATGAACGCGCTGCGCCACGGCCTGCGCGCTCGGGGCTTCGCCCTCCTGCCGCACGAGGACGAGGACAGCTTTCAGGCTCTGTGCGCGGAGGTGCGCCGCGCCTACGCTCCCGCGGACGCGGTCGAGGCGATCTACGTCGATGCGATCGCGATCGCGATCTGGCGCGAGCGCCGCGCCGATCGGCTGGAGGCCGAGGTCCTCGCCGACATCGCCCCGGCCGAGGAAGGGCGGAGCTGCGGCAGCGATCTGCGCACGGCGGGTGCGCGGGCGAGCCTCGCCACCGTCGTCCGCTACCGCACCGCGGCGCAGATGGAGCACCGCCGGGCGCTGGCGATGCTCGCCGCCTATCGCCGTCTGCGCGCGGCGCGCACGAACGAACCCGCCCGCCGAAACGACGCGGCGACCGCGGCCGAAGCCGCCGCCGGCCCCGAGAGCGACGCCGCGCGCCCGTGCACGAACGAACCGGAGCCGCCCGCACCCCCACCCGTGGAGGCGCCGGAGACGGTGCGGGTCGAGCTGCGCGAAGAGGACCGCGTCCGGCTCAATCCGCTCGATACGAACCTCGCCCGGGCGCGCGGGCGCGATCCCGATCTCGTCCTGCCGGTACCGGGGCTCGAGCCACGGCTGTGGCCCAAGGCCCAGGACCGGGCGATCGAGGGACCCTATCCGCCCGAGGGACCGAAGCCCTATCGGCGCGTCCCGGGTCTGCCCTGGCACCTGTGGTGGGACCATCAGCATCTGCTCGCAGCCGATCGCGCCGCGGATCCCGATCCGGCCGCGCTCGCGCGCGCGGCGTGATCGCCGCGCGCTCCGCGGAAGGCGGGTTCGCCGCGCGGCCGTCGGCTTGTCGACCGCGTGTTCGCGGTCTTAGGCTCCGGCCATGCCCATCGACACCCTCGCCGTCGCGCGCAAGCTCGAAGCCGCCGGCACGCCGCGGGCTCAGGCCGAAGCGCTCGCCGAGGTCTTGCGCGAGGCCGAGCGCGAGTTCTGGGCCGAGCTCGCGACCAAGGCCGATCTCGCGCTCCTGCGCCAGGAGATGCGCCAGGAGATCGCCGCCTTGCGCGCGGACATCGCCCAGTTGCGCAGCGAGCTCTCCGCGCTCGAAGAACGCGTGGACGGCAAGCTCGCCCGGCTCGAGCAGCGGATGGAGAGCGAGCTCGCGCGACTCGAGCAGCGGATGACGATCCGGCTCGGGGCGATGCTCGCCGCCGCCGTGGCGATCGTCGCCGGACTCGTACGCCTTCTGTGACT
>JANXAZ010000012.1:0-75819 GCA_025062095.1 Geminicoccaceae bacterium | reverse complement strand
AGGGAGCTCAGGCGCGCTCGCGATAATAGCGTTCGGCCCGCCGAGCCGCGGCCTTGGCCGCCTCCTTGGGGCTCATCTTCCCGGAAGCCGCGTTGGCGAACATCTCGACCACCACGTAATCGGCGAGCGTCGCGGCCGAGGCGTAGCCGAGCGTGCCCCGCCAGCCGTAGTATTGGAGGTTGGCGGGGATGTGCCGGAAGGGAGCGAGCTTGGGGTCGGCGTCCCAGAACGGCAGCTGCTCGAAGACCTTCATCGAAGGTTGCCAGTAGCCGATGCAGGCGGTCTGCCAGGCCCCGTACTGCTCGGCTTCCAGCATGTGGACGAGATAGGCCTTGGCGGCGTTGGGATATTTGCAATGTTTGAAGATGAAGGCGCTGACCACGGCCGCGGTCGCGGTCGGCTTGCCGTAGGGCCCGATCGGCGGCACGGCGTGGTCCATGTCCTCGGCGATGGCCTGGACTTTGGGATCCTTGCTGTTCTTGGCCACGAAGTAGATCGAGATCCCGTTGTGGGTCCAGCTGATTTCGTCGGCCAGGAACGCCTTGTTGTTGTTGGGATCGAGCCACGACAGCGTGCCGGGGATGAAGGTCTGGTAGAGCTCGCGCGCGTATTCGAGCGCGGCGTAAGTCTCCGGGCTGTCGAGGATCACCCGGTTCTTCTCGTCGACCACCGCGGCGCCGAAGCCCCACAGGATCCAGTGCCAGGTGTTGCCGTCGCCCACCGCGTTGCCGAGCGCGAGACCTCCCGGCTTGCCCGCCGCCTTGAGCTTGCGGGCCATGTCGAGCATGCCCGGGAAGTCGGTGGGGAACTTCTCGTAGCCGACCCTCTTGAGCCAGGAGGTGCGGAAGGTCATCGCCCCGCCGCCCACGCCCACCGGGACGGCGAGCCAGCGGCCGTCGCGGATGCAGTATTTGGTCGGAGTGGGGTACCAGCCGCCGTTGCGCTCGCCCAAATACTTGGCGATGTCGTCGAGCGGGATGACCTTGTCGGGGTACTGGTGCGGGTCGTCGTACCAGCCCATGACGATGTCGGGACCGCTGCCGATGCTCGCGGCGACCGCCATCTTGGGCCGGATGTCTTCCCAGCTCTCCCAGTCGATCTTGACCTCGACCCCCGTCTTCTGGGTGAACTTGGCGGTGTTCGCCTTCCAGACGTCCTCGTCCGGCTGGACGAACTTCGAGGGGCGCATGAGCCGCAGCGTGGCACCCTTCTCGATCCTGAGATCCGGGGCCGGCACGTCCTTGATCGGCAGCTGAGCCAGGACGTCGCGCCCCCAGAAGTTGGCGAGGGCGAGGGCGCTGGCGCCGAGCGCCAGGGTGTCGCGCCGGGTGTATCGCAGCATCGGGTCCGCCTCCCCAGGAACTCGCCGACGGCGCCGGACCATCCGGCGCCGGCCGCTCGGACAACAATGGCGCGCCGGGCGCGGCCGTGCAACAGCGCCGGCGCCGGGGGAGATCGCGCGGCGGCCGGGCTGGAAAAAAAGAGACTGGCGGCCATGCCGCGCGGTTGGGGGCGGCCGCGCGCGCTCGTACAAGCCCGCCGAAGCGCCGGCGCGCGCGCAGGCACTCGGCCGAGCGCAGAAACGGGGAGGTGGAGGATGCGCGGCACAACGCTCGTCGTGACGACGCTGCTCGCGGGCCTGGGGCTCGCGGGCGCGGCCCAGGCCCAACAGAAGCTCAAGATCGGCGTCACCGCCACGCTCGAGGGCACCTATACGGTGTTGGGCGAGGACGGCATGCGCGGCTTCGAGCTCGCGCTGCGCAAATGGAACCGCAAGGCCGGGGGCAAAGACCTCGAGATCATCGTCGCCTCCACCGACGCCACGCCCGATTCCGCCATCCGGGCGGTGCGCAAGCTCGTCGAGCAGGACAAGGTCGATCTCGTGATCAGCCCGCTTTCGGGCTCGGAAGGCATCGCGGTGCGCGACTATGCCCACACCCAGCCGCAGATGACCTTCATCAACGCCGCTTCGGGAGCGATGGAGACGACCTTCGTCAATCCCGCCCCGAACTTCTTCCGTTGGAACATGGACGGCGCCCAGTGGCAGGCGGGGCTCGGCAGCTACATCTACAACGAGAAGGGGTACCGCAAGATCGCCACGGTCGGCGAGGACTACTCCTTCGTGTACACCCAGGTGTTCGGGCTCGCGGTGGAGTTCTGCGGGCTCGGCGGACAGATCACCCAGCGCTTCTGGGTGCCGCTCGGCACCAAGGACTTCGCCTCGATCATCGCCGCGCTGCCCGACGACGTCGACGCCATCTATCTCGGACTGGGCGGCGCCGATGCGGTGAATTTCCTCAACCAGTACGCGCAGGCGGGCGGGAACGCCAAGATCGTCGGCGGCTCGATCATGGTCGACCAGACCGTGCTGTCGTCCAAGGGCCGGGCCAAGGAGATCCTCAAGGGGGCGGTGGCGGCCTCGGGCGTCGCCGACACCTGGGAGGATCCGCGCTGGCAGGCCTTCGTGAAAGCCTATCGCGACGCCTTCCCGCCCGACAAGCGCTTCGCCTCGCCGTCGCTGCTCGCGGTCAACTATTACAACTCGGCCTCGGCCACCTTCACCACGCTCGATCTCATCGGTGGCGATCTTTCCGATGGTCACAAGAAGTTCCGCGAGACCATGGCCAAGCTCGAGCTCGACGCCCCCAACGGCAAGATCCGGCTCGACCACAATCGTCAGGCCATCGGGACGAACTTCGTGACCGAGGTGGTCGAGGACGCTCAGGGCAATCTCGTGAGCAGGGTCGTGCGCGTGGTGGAGAACGTCAACCAGACCCTCGGTCTGCCGCTCGAGAAATTCAAGGCTCTCGGGCTTCCCAGCCGCACCACCCCCGAGTGCAAGAAATATTGAGGAGGGAGCAGGGAAAGACGAACTCGGCGAGGAGGTCCGCGTGAGTCTCATCCGTCACCTCACGCGGATCCACCTCGGCGAGGAGGTGGTCGAAGAAGCGCTCGCGGCCGAGCTCGCTCGTCACGACGTGCGCCGGCCGCTCGTCGTCGCCGATCCCGGTCGGCCCCGGAAGCTGATCGCCGCGCTTCTCGCCGATTCGCCCGTCGGGCGGGCGCGGCAGGCGGTTTTCGCCCCGAGCCCGCCCGGGCGGCCCGAGGCGAGGCTGGCCCGGGCCCTCGCCGAGCTGTTCGCGCGCAGCGGCTGCGACGGCGTCCTCGTCGCCGGCGAGCGGGGGACGGTCGAGCTCGCCAAGCTCGTCGCCGTGCTCGCCGGCGGACGGGCCCTCGGCCCGGCCGAGCTCGCCGACCCCGAGCGCGCGCCGGCCCTCGCGCGTGCGCGCGCGCCGCTCCTCGCGGTGGCGATCGGGGCGGGGAGCGGGGCCGAGGCGAGCTGCACCGCCGCGGTCGAGCACGAAGGGGAGCCGTTGCGGTTGTGCGGGGAGCACCTCGTTCCTTCGGCCGCGGTCTTCGATCCGCTCCTGACGGTCGCACTCGATGCACGCGCGACCGCGGTCGCGGCCTTCGAGGCGCTCGGCCGCTGCATCGAGGCGGTGGCCGCACCGGGCTACGATCCGCCGGCCGACGCGGTGGCGCTCGACGGCATCGCGCGCATCGTCGCCGCTCTGCCGCGGGCGCTCGAGGACGGCCGCGATCTCGGGGCGCGGCGCGAGCTCGCGGCCGGGGCCCTGGCCGCCGGTCTCGCGAGCCACAAGGGCCAGGGCGGGCTCGAGGCGATGGTGCGGGCACTGGGCGTCCTCGCCGATCCCCCGCCGCCCGCGGGGGCGCTCGCCGCCGTGCTCCTCCCCCATCTGCTCGCCTTCAACGCCCCGGCTCTGGGCGAACGGCGCGGCGCGCTCGCCCGGGCGCTCGCCGGGCGCGAGGACGCCGATCCGGCCGAGGCGGTCGCGGGGCTCGCGGGCCGGGCCGGTCTGCCCCGCCGGTTGGGTGCCCTCGGGATCGGGGCGGATCTGCTCGAACCGGCCAGCCGGCGGGCGGAGGCCGATCCGGCGAGCGGGACGAACCCGCGCCGCATCGGCGCTTCCCAGTACGCGGCGCTGCTGGCCGCGGCGATCTGAGCGGAGCGGCCGCGCATGATTGTGCCCGCCAACGATCTCGGCCATCGAGAAGGCGCGAGGCGCGCCAACGAGACGAAAGGGAGGCGACGGTGAGCGACGCCCTCGCCATCTGCCACGGCGCGTTCGGCCGGGCGTGTCTGTACCGGCTCGACCGCCCGATCCTCACCCATGCCCATCGCGAAGGGCATCTCGTCTTCTTCCTGGACGGAGCCCCCGCCACCTTGGTGGTCGACGGCGCGAGCCTGCGTACGAACGCGGGCGAGGCGATCGCCGTCAATCCCTGGCAGCCGCACGCCCATCGGCCGGCCCCCGGCGGTGCCGCGGGCGTGTTCCTCGTGCTCTACGTCCGACCCTCCTGGTTCGTCGAGGCGAGCCGGCAGGCGAGCGGGGCTCTGCGGTTCGGCGCGAACCGCATCGAGCTCGCGGGCACGGTGGCGCGCGCGGTCGAGCGGGTGGCCCGGGCGCTGGTCGAGCCGCCGGCGGGCGACCGGCTGGCGGGGGCGCTTCTGGAGCTCGTCCAGGGCTGCTTCGATCGGTCCTGGCAGTGGTCGCCCGAGCGCACGAGCGCTCCGCCGCCGCGGCTCCTCGATTTCCGCGTCCGCAAGGCCTTGAAGCTCATCGCCGCGAATTTGCGCGAAGAACCGCCTTTCGCCCGCATCGCGCGCGAGGCCGGACTGTCGCGGCCGCATTTTTACAAGATGTTCAAGAGCCAGCTCGGCGTCACCCCGGCCGTGTACCTCGACGTGCTCCGGGTCGAAGCCGCGCTCGATCTCTTGGTCGGAAGCGATCGCTCGGTCTCCGAGATCGGTGATGCGCTGGGCTTTTCCTGCCCGAGCAGCTTCACCCGCTTCTTCACCGCCCACGTCGGCCTGGCGCCGAGCGCCTATCGCCGCCGGGCGCTCGTCCTCTGAGGGCGATTTCCAGACTCGCGGCTATGGAACACGGGCGCGCACCGGTCCACACTCGCGACGGCTCGCAACCCCGGGGAGGCGACACGGTGGCGCGCGTCGGGCTGGGAAGCGCCACGGCCGAAGGCGACCGCAACCGGCTCGCGGTGTGGATCGAGCACCATCCGCTGGCCGCGGTCGTGCTCGCGGCGGCGATCGTCTTCCTGCTCTGGCTGGTTTTCGCCGATTGGCCCGAAGAATTCGAGCGCTGGGCCGGCCGCAAACGGGTCTTCGTGAGCGCGCTGCTCAACGGGATCACTCTGGGCGGCCTGTATTTTCT
Source organism: Geminicoccaceae bacterium (assembly GCA_025062095.1). Taxonomy (GTDB): domain Bacteria; phylum Pseudomonadota; class Alphaproteobacteria; order Geminicoccales; family Geminicoccaceae; genus JANXAZ01. The sequence goes on along the minus strand of JANXAZ010000012.1, from coordinate 70,567 downwards.
GGTCGCGGCCGGCTTTTCCCTGATCTTCGGGCTCATGCGCAACGTCAACCTCGCGCACGGCTCGCTCTATCTTTTCGGGGGCTATCTCGGCTACGCCACCGTCCAGGCGACGGGTTCCTGGCTGCCGGCCTTTCTCGTCGCCTTCGTCCTCGTCGCCCTCGCCGGGCTCCTCCTCCAGGTCCTCGTCTTCCGCCACATGGAGGGCGAGGAGCTGCGTCAGACGCTGGTCACCATCGGGCTTTCGATCGTCTTCGCCGATCTCATGCTCTGGGTGTGGGGCGGCGATTTCTACCAGATCCCCACGCCCGACTGGCTCGCGGGGCCGGTGGAGCTTCCCATCGTGCTCGACGTGCGGCCGAACGGCGAGGCGGTCTATCTGCGCTATCCGCGCGTGCGGCTCGTGATCTTCGCCGCATCCGTCGTCCTCGGGCTCCTCCTGTGGCTGATCGTCAACAAGACGCGCATCGGCACCCTCATCCGCGCGGGCGTCGACGACCGCGAGATGCTCGCCGCCTCCGCCGTACCCGTGCAGCTCCTCTTCGCCCTCGTCTTCGCGTTCGGGGCCGGCCTCGCCGGCATGGCCGGGGTGGTGGGCGGCACGTTCCAGTCGCTCTCCCCCGGCGAGGACACGCGCTTTCTGCTCGCCTCGCTCGTGGTCGTGATCGTGGGCGGCATGGGCTCGATCCCCGGGGCGGCGCTGGGTGCGCTCCTGATCGGGCTGGCCGAGCAGTTCGGCTCGGTCTACCTGCCCACCTACGCCATCGTCTTCTCCTTCCTGATCATGGTCCTGGTCCTGGCCTTCCGGCCGCAGGGCCTGTTGTCGCTGCGCTGACGCCATGGCCGCCGCGCCCGTCGCCGAGGCCGCCGCACCGGGCAGCGCTCCGCGGACGAGCGCGGCGGGCGGGATCCCGACCTCGGGGTGGATCCTCGCCCTCGTTCTCCTCCTGATGCCCACCTTCGCCTCGGATTTCTTTCTCGTCCAGGTCTTCGGCTGGGCCTTCGTGCTCGGCACGATCGCCCTTTCGCTGCAATTCTTGGCCGGTTACGGGGGCATGGTGAGCCTCGTGCAGATGACCGTGGCCGGCTTCGCCGGCTACATGGTCGCCATCCTCGGCACCTCCGGTCTCGCGCAGATCAGCCTGGGCTGGCCGTTCTGGCTCGCGGTGCCGACGGCGATCGCGCTCGCCGTGCTCTTCGGCACCCTCTCCGGGGCGCTCGCCGTGCGCACCGCCGGCATCTACACGATCATGATCACCCTCGCGATCGCCGCCGCCTTCTTCTACTTCACCCGCCAGAACGAGACCGTCTTCGGCGGCTTTCTCGGCTTCAACGGGGTGCGCGCCCCCGTCTTCTGGGGCATCGATTGGCGCGCCCCGGTTCCGTTCTATTACCTCTGCTTGGCCTGGGCGGCGATCGCCTGGGGGCTCGTCGTCTGGGTGGTGCGCGCTCCGTTCGGCCTGGCCCTGCAGGGGATCCGCGACAATCCCCGCCGCATGGCGGCGCTCGGCTTCGACGTCACCGCCCACCGCATCGCGGCCTATGCCTTCGCCGCCTTCTTGGCCGCACCCGCGGGCATCCTCCTCACCTGGCTCAACGGCCAGATCGCTCCGGGCACGGTGGGGATCGGGCCGGTGATCGACGTGCTCGTGATCGCGGTCATCGGCGGGCTCGGGCGACCGATCGGTCCTTTCGTGGGCGCTCTTCTTTACGTGCTCTTGCGCATCTTCGCGATGGATCTCCTCGTCGCCCTCGGGCTCTCGGGGCAGCGCTTCCAGCTCGTCATCGGTCTCGGCTTTCTCCTGACCGTGCTCTTCTCGCCCGACGGCATCCTGGGTCTGTGGGAGCGCCATATCCGGCCGCGGCTCGCCGGAGAGCGCGGGGGAGGGCGGTGATGGCGGTGGCGATCGCCGAACGGCTCTCCGCGACGGGGCAGGTCAACGCCCTGGAACTGCGCGGTGTGACCAAATATTTCGGTGCGCTCGCCGCGCTCTCCGATGTCACCCTGAGCGTCCGCCCCGGAGAAAGACGCGCCATCCTGGGCTCCAACGGCGCCGGCAAGACCACGCTCTTGAATTGCATCACCGGAGATTTCTTGCCCACCTCGGGCACCATCCGCTTCTTCGGCGAGGACATCACCTACTTCCCGGCCCACGAGCGCATCCGCCGCGGTCTCAGGCGGACCTATCAGATCTCGCTTCTCTTCGGCGGTCTTTCGGTCCTCGACAACGTTTATCTCGCCTGCCTCGGGGTCTCGCGCGGACGCTTTTCCCTTCTCCGCCCCCGCCGCGACGATCCGCTCCTCGAGAGCGCGCGCGCCCTCGTCCACGCCGTGCACCTCGACGAGGTGGCGGACAAGAAGGTCGCGGAGCTCGCCCACGGGCAGCAGCGTCAGCTCGAGCTCGCCCTCGCGCTCGCCGGTGCGCCGCGCTTTCTGCTCCTGGACGAGCCGGCGGCGGGGCTCTCGCCCGCCGAGCGGGCCGAGCTCGTGGCGATCCTGAACGGTCTTCCCGCCCACATCGGCTACGTGATCATCGAACACGACATGGACGTGGCCCTGCGGGTCGTGGAAAGCGTGACCCTCATGCACGAGGGAAGGATCTTCAAGGAAGGCACCCCGGCGGAAATCGAAGCCGATCCCGAAGTCCAAGAGCTCTATCTGGGGCACGGCCATGGCGCGTGAAAGCGCGCGCGCACGCGAAACAGCCGCGCTCGCGATCCGGGGACTGCACGTCTATTACGGACGTTCGCACGCGCTCCAGGGCGTGGATCTCGAGCTCCCTTCCGGCGTGCTCGCCGTGGTCGGCCGCAACGGCATGGGCAAGACCACGCTGTGCAACGCCGTCTTGGGCCTCGTGCCGGTCGCCGCCGGCTCGATCCGCTTCAAAGGCACGGAGCTCGTCGGGCTGGCGACCGACGAGATCGCGCGGCTCGGCATCGGCTACGTGCCCCAAGGACGCCGGCTGTGGCGCTCGCTCACGGTCGAAGAGCATCTCGGGCTCGTCGCCGGCGGACGCGGCCGGCGCGGCGCGTGGAGCATCGCGCGGATCTACGAGACCTTCCCGCGTCTGGCCGAGCGCCGCCGGCACGGCGGCGCCCAGCTCTCCGGCGGCGGGCAGGAGATTCTCGCCATCGCCCGCGCGCTTCTGCGCGATCCCGAGCTCCTCGTCATGGACGAGCCCACCGAGGGCCTGGCGCCGGTGATCGTCGAGCAGGTCGTGGAGCTCCTGCAGCGGCTCGGCGCGAGCGGCGAGATGGCGATCCTCGTCGTCGAGCAGAACCTCGCGGTCGCCACCGCGGTGGCCGAGCGCGTGGCGATCATGGTCAACGGCCGCGTCTTCCGGGTGATGGACAGCGCTCGGCTGGCCGCCGACCGCGAGCTCCAACAGCGGCTCTTGGGCGTGGGCCGGCACGCCCACGAGGATCTCGAAACGGCCGCGAGCGCGCCCGCCGCGGACCGCGAAGGCGCGGAAGCGAGGCGCCCGGCCGTCCCCCGCGGCCCGCGCCGGATCTGGATTTCGAACCCGCAGCCGCCCACCCGCTGGTCGCAACCCGTGCCGCTCTCCCGCATCGAGGCGACGGCGCGGGTGGCGAGCGCCGCGAGCGGGCTCGAGCCGGACGAGGTCGGGCGCGAACCCGCGCCCTTGCGGCCGCTCGCCGCCCCGGGCGAGGCGGTGGTCCTGGTCGCCGGCACGCTCGATACCAAGGGCGCCGAGCTGCGCTTCATCCGCGACGAGATCCGCGCCGCGGGGCTGCGGACCCGGCTCGTCGACCTCTCGACCTCGGGCAGGCCGTCTTCGGCCGACGTCACGCCGCAGCAGATCGCGCTGTTCCATCCCCGCGGCCCGAACGCGGTGTTCACCGGCGATCGCGGCAGCGCGGTGGCCGCCATGGCCGAAGCCTTCCGCGCCTGGATCCGCCGGCAGGAGGGCATCGCCGGGATCATCGCCGCGGGCGGCTCGGGCGGGACCGCGCTCGCGACCCCGGCGATGCGCGAGCTGCCGGTGGGCGTGCCCAAGGTCATGGTCTCGACCATGGTCGCCGGGGACGTGCGGCGCGTGGTCGAGGCCTCGGACATCGTCCTCGTGCCCGCGGTCACCGACGTCGCCGGTCTCAACCGCATCAGCCGCGAGATCCTGGCCAATGCCGCGCACGCGCTCGTGGGCATGGTCAAACACCGGCTGGAGACGCGGCGGACCCTCGCCCGCGGGCCGGCGCGGCCGGATCTCCCGGCCATCGGCCTCACCATGTTCGGGGTGACGACACCGGCGGTCGAGCGCGTCGCGGCGGCCCTTTCGGGCGAGGTCGACTGCCTCGTCTTCCACGCCACCGGCATCGGCGGGATGGCGATGGAAAAGCTCGTCGAAAGCGGCCAGCTCGTGGGCGCCGTCGATCTCACCACGACCGAGGTGGCCGATCTCTTGTGCGGCGGGGTGCTCGCCTGCACCGAAGACCGACTGGGCGCCTTCATCCGCACCCGCACGCCTTACATCGGCTCGCTGGGGGCCCTCGACATGATCAACTTCGGCCCGCCGGAAACGGTGCCGCCCGCGTTCCGCGACCGGCTTTCGTACCGGCACAATCCGCAGGTCACGCTCGTGCGCACCACGGCCGAGGAATGCGCGCGCATCGGGCGCTGGCTCGCCGAAAAGTTCAATCAGATGGACGGTCCGGTCACCGTCTTCGTCCCCGAGGGCGGGCTCTCCGCGCTCGATGCGCCGGGGCAGCCCTTCTGGGACCCCGAGGCCGACCGCGCGCTGTTCGCCGCCCTCGAAGGGACTCTGCGGCCGAGCGTCGACCGGCGGCTCGTGCGGCTCGCGTGTCACATCAACGATCCGGCCTTCGCGGATGCGGTGGTGCGCGCTTTCCGCGCCCGCTTCGCACCGCTGTTGCGCCGGCGGGCGGCGCGGTGAGCATGCCCCGGATCGCGCGCACGGTCGTTCTCGAGCAGCTCCGCGCCCGGCTCGCGCGGGGCGAGCCGATCGTCGGGGGCGGCGCCGGCACCGGGATTTCGGCCAAGGCGGCGGAAGCGGGCGGGATCGATCTGATCGTCGTGTACAACTCCGGCCGCTTCCGCATGGCCGGGCGCGGCTCGCTCGCCGGGCTCATGCCCTATGGCGATGCGAACGCGATCGTCCTCGAGCTCGCCCGCGAGGTGCTGCCGGTCGTCCGGCACACGCCGGTGCTCGCCGGCGTGTGCGCCACCGATCCCTTCCGCGACATCGATCTCTTCTTGGACGAGCTGGCCCGGCTCGGTTTTTCGGGGGTGCAGAACTTCCCCACCGTGGGCCTGATCGACGGCACCTTCCGCGCGCATCTCGAGGAGACGGGGATGGGCTACGGGCTCGAGGTGGAGATGATCCGCCGCGCCCGCGCCCGAGATCTCCTCACCACGCCGTACGTCTTCTCGGCCGAGGACGCGCGCGCCATGGCCGAGGCCGGGGCCGACGTGCTCGTCTGCCACCTCGGCCTCACCGTGGGCGGCACCATCGGGGCGCACACGGCGGTGCCGCTCGAGGCGGCTCCGGCGCTCGTCGACGGCTGGGCGCAAGCGGCGCTCGCGATCCGACCGGAGATCCTCGTCCTCGTCCACGGCGGGCCGGTCGCCACGCCCGAGGAGGCGCGCTTCGTCCTCGAGCGCAGCCGCTTCTGCCACGGCTTTTACGGCGCGTCCTCGATCGAGCGCCTGCCGGTGGAGCGGGCGATCGCCGACGAGGTGCGCAAGTTCAAGTCGATCCGCGCGGCCGCGGGGCCCGCGGCGCAGGGAGGCGCAAGCGCATGAGCGCGCAAGTCTGGGGCCAGATCATCTCTTGGCTCGTGGTCGCGATCGTCGTCGTCGCGGTCGTGGTCTATCTCCTCAATCTCCTCTACAAACGATCCTCCAAGGAGGTGTCGTTCGTCCGCACCGGCCTTTTCGGCGAAAAGGTGGTCATCAACGGCGGTGCCTTCGTCTTCCCCTTCGTGCACGAGCTCACGCCGGTCAACATGAACGTCCTGCAGCTGCAGGTGGTGCGCAGCCGCGAGGACGCCCTGATCACCAAGGACCGGATGCGCGTGGACGTGGAGGCCGAGTTCTACGTCCGGGTGGCGCCGACCAAAGAGGCGGTGGCGCTGGCCGCCGCCACCCTCGGCCGCAAGAGCCTCGAACCCGAGCGGTTGCACGCGCTGCTCTCGGGCAAGCTCGTCTCGGCCCTGCGCTCGGCCGCATCCGAAATGACCATGCAGGAGATGCACGAGCGACGGGCCGATTACGTCGCCAAGGTCAAGGCGGCCTGCGAAGAGGCGCTGGTCCAGAACGGTCTCGTGCTCGAATCGGTGGCGATCACCGACCTCGATCAGACCGATCTCGAATACTTCAACCCCTCCAACCGCTTCGACGCCGAGGGTCTCACCCGGCTGATCGAGGAGATCGAAGCGCGCCGCAAGCTGCGCAACGACATCGAACAGGAAACGATGATCGCGATCCGCCTGCGCAACCTCGAGGCCGAAAAGCAGGCGCTCGCGATCGAACGCGAAAGCGAGACCGCGCGGCTCGAGCAGCAGCGCGAGATCGAGTTCCGTCGCGCCGCGCAGCGGGCGGAGATCGCGCGCGAGCGGGCGCGGCGCGACACCGAAGCGGAAGAGGCGGCGATCGCGGCCAAAGAGGCGATCGAGCGGGCGCGCATCGCGCAAGAGCGGGCGCTGCAAGAAGCGCGGATCGAGGCCGAGCGCACGACGCGCGAGCGCGAGATCGAGCGGCAGAAGGCGCTCGAGGCGGCGGAGATCGCCGCCCGCGAGGCGGTGGAGAAGGCGCGCATCGCGCAAGAGCGCGAGGTCGCCGAGGCGCGCATCGCGTCCGAAGAGGACACCCGCCGGCGCGAGATCGAGCGCGAGCGCGCGCTCGAAGCGGCGGCGATCGCGGCCAAAGAGGCGGTCGAGAAGGCGCGCATCGCCCAGGAGCTCGAGCTCGAGCGGGCGCGCATCGCTTCCGAGGAAGAGACCCGCCGGCGCGAGATCGAACGGCAAAAGGCGCTCGAGGAGGCCGAGATCGCGGCCCGCGAGGCGACCGAGAAAGCGCGCATCGCGCAGGAGATGGCAGTCACGGATGCGCGCATCGCCACCGAAGAGGCGATCCGGCAGCGCGAGATCGCGCGCCAAAGGGCGATCGAGGCGGCCGAGATCGAGGCGCGGGAAGCGATCGAGCGGCTGCGCATCCTCGAGGCCGGACGGGTCGCGGCCGAGCGCATCGCCACCGATCAGCGCACGCGCGAACTCGAGATCGCGCGCCAGAAGGCCATCGAAGAGGCGGAGATCGCGGCCTCGCAGGCGGTGGAGGCGGCGCGCATCGCGCGCGAGAAGCTCCTCGCCGCCGAGCGCATCGCCGCCGAGCAGGAGACGCGGACGCGGGAGATCGCGCGCGGCCGCGAGCTCGAACGCGCCCAGCTGGCGGCGCGCGAGGTCGTGGAAGCGGCGCGGATCGCCCTCGAAGAGAAGGTGCGCAAGCTCGAGATCGCCCGCAACGAGGCCCTCGATCTCGCCGAAGTGGCGGCCCGCGAGGCGACGGAGAAAGCGCGCATCGCCCAAGAGAAAGCGGTCGCGGCGGAGCGCGCGGCGAGCCGGGCGGCGGTCGAGGAGGCCGAGATCGCGGCGCAAGAGGCGGTGGAAGCGGCGCGCATCGCCCAGGTCCAGCGGCTGTCGCTCGAGCGCGTCGCCGCCGAAATCGCCACCCGGCTCAAGGAGATCGAGCGGCTCGGGCGGCTCGAGACGGCGGAAGTGCAGACGCGCAAGGAGATCGAATCGGCGCGCATCGCCGCCGAGCGGGTGCTCGCGCGCGAGCGGGTGGCGCGCGAAGAAGAGGTGCGGCTGTTGGAGATCGCCCGCAACCGCACCCTCGACGAGGCGGAAGTGGCGGCGCGCGAGGCGGTGGAAAAGGCGCGCATCGCACAAGAAAAGGCGCTCGCGGTCGAGCGCATCGCCGCCGAACAGGAGACGCGGGCGCGCGAGATCGAGCGCGCCAAGTTCCTGGAGGCGGCGGATCTCGCCCGCCGGCACGCGGTCGAGCAGCAGCGCATCGCGGTCGAGCTCGCCCTCGAAGAGGAGCGTCTGGGTTCCGAGCGCGCGCGGCGGGTGCTCGAGATCGAGCGCGACCGGGCGGTCGAAGAAGCCCAGGAACACAAGGTCGTCCGGCTCGCGGCGAAGCGCATCGAGCGGGCGGAAGCCGAACGCCAGGTCAAAGAGGCGGAGCTCGCGGTGCGCCGGGAGATCCAGAAGCTCGAGGTCAACGTCGAACAGGCGGTGGAGGCGGCGCGCATCGAGCGCAAGCGCGCGCTCGAACAGCTCGAAGTCGCGCGCGCCCAGGCGCTGCAGGAAGCCGAGATCGCGGCGCGCGAGGAGGTCGAGCGGGCGCGCATCGCCGCCGAGCGCGGGCTGGACGAGGCGCGGATCGCCCGCGAGCGGGACCTCCGGAAGCTCGAGATCGAGCGCGAGCGCGAGGTCGAGATCGCCGCCAAGGAGCGCGCGATCGCCCTGTTCATGAAGACGGTGGAGGAAATGGCGGCCAAGATCGAGGCCGAAGCCGCGCTCGCCCGCGCCGCGGAAGCGGAAGAGCGCACCAAGACCGTGCGCGAGACCGAGGCCGCCAAGCGCCGCCGCGCGGTCGAGCTGTTGATCGCCGAGCTCGAAGCGGAAGCGAAGAAGATCGCCGCCGATGCCGAGCGCGTGCGGGCGGCCGTGGAGGCGGAGGCGCAGCGGCTCATGAACGAGGCCGAGAACGTGCTCACCGACGCCGCCCGGCAATCGATCTTCCGCCGCCGGCTGCTCGAACGGATCGAGGGCATCGTGCGCGAGAGCGTGCGCCCGCTCGAGAAGATCGAGGGCATCAAGATCGTCCAGCTCGACGGACTCGGCGCGACCAACGGCGGGGAGCGGCGCAACACCGCCGACGAGGTCATCGAGGCGGCCCTGCGCTACCGCGTGCAGGCGCCGATGATCGATGCGCTGCTCAAGGACATCGGGATCGAAGGCGGCAGCCTCGCGCGCATGGGCGGGCTCATCCGCGAGGCCCGCGATCTCGACGCCATCCGCCGCGAAGCGGAAAAGGACAAGGCGCGCCGCGAGGCGCAGGAGCGCGGCGCGACCGGCGCCGACAGCGGGCAGGGGACCTGAAGCCGTGGCCCGCGTCTACGTCTCGAGCGTCATCGGTGCGCCGGTCGCGCGCGTCTGGGCGCGCATCCGCGACTTCAACGGCCTGCCCTCTTGGCATCCGGCCGTGGCCGAGAGCCGGATCGAGAACGGGGAACCGGCGGACCGGGTCGGCTGCGTCCGCGATTTCCGGCTCAGAAACGGCGATCGCATCCGCGAGCGGCTCTTGGGACTTTCGGACTACGAATATTTCGTGACCTACTCGATCCTCGAGAGTCCCATGCCACTTTCGGACTACGTCGCCACCTTGCGCTTGACCCCGGTCACCGACGGCGATCGCACCTTCGCCGAATGGTCGGCCGAGTTCGCCTGCGATCCGGCGCGCGAAGCCGAGCTCGTGCGTTCGATCGGCGACCGCGTGTTCCAGGCCGGCTTCGATGCCTTGAAGCGCATCTTCGGAGCCGGTTGATGATCGAGGTCGCCTCGAGCACGATCCTGGACGCGCCCTCGGATCGGGTGTGGGCGATCCTGCGCGACTTCAACGGCCACGACCGCTGGCACCCCGCGGTCGCGGAAAGCCGCATCGAGCGCGGGGAACCCGCCGACCGGGTGGGATGCGTGCGCCGCTTCCGGCTCGCCGACGGCGCGGAGCTGCGCGAGCAGCTCCTCGCGCTTTCCGATCTCGAGCAGAGCTTCACTTATTGTCTTCTCGATACGCCGGTGCCGCTTTTCAATTACGTCGCCACCGTGCGCCTCCTGCCGGTGACCGACGGCGATCGGACCTTCTGGTCGTGGCGTGCGCGCTTCACCACGAGGCCGGGAGAAGAGGCGGCGATGATCCGGCTCGTCAAGGAAGAGGTGCAGGCGGCGGGTATGGAGGCGATCCGCCGCCTCCTCGCGACCCGGGAGGGCTAGGTCGTGCCCTTGTCCGTGCGGACCACCGAGACGCTCGCCGAGGCCGCGGCGCTCCTCGCTACCGAGCGCGCGGCGCGCTTTCTCGCCGGCGGCACCCTGCTCATGCGCGCGGTCAACGAAGGCGACGTCTCTTTTTCGCTTCTCGTGCGCACCCGCGATCCGAACTTCGTGCGCATGCGCACGGCGGGCGGCCGGATCGAGCTCGGGGCCGGGGTGACCATGGCCCGGATCCTCGCCGCGCGCGAGCTCGCCTTCCTGCACGCGCCGGCGCGCGCGATCGGCGGTCCGGCGGTGCGCTCCATGGCCACCGTGGGCGGCAATCTCTTCGCCGAACACCCGTACGGCGACTTCGCGGCCGCGCTGCTCGCGCTCGACGCCCGGGTGCAACTCGCGACCGGCTTCGGCCCGAGGGAGATCCCGCTCGAGGAGTTCCTGCGCGGTCGCGATCGGCATCCGCGCGCGCTCGTGAGCGCGGTCGTGTTCGAGCGTCCGAGCGATCCCGCGGCCTTTCGCTTCCACAAGATGACCCGTACCCGCCCCAAAGGCGCGGCGGTGCTCTCGATCGCCGCCCATCTGCCGCTTTCCGGGGGGAGGATCACGGGCGCGCGGGTGGCCTACGGCGCGATGGGGAAGACCCCGATCCGCGCCCGCGCGGTCGAGCGCGCGCTCGAGGGGCGGCCGCTTTCTCCCGAGGGAATCGCCCCCGCGGTGGCGGTGGCGGCCGAAGGCACCGATCCGCCCACCGACTCGCTCGCCTCTGCCTGGTACCGGCGGCGGGTGATCGGGGTCGTGCTGCGCCGGCTCTTGCTCGGCGAAGGATGAGGGAGGCGCGCATGGTCACGGCCGTTTCCTTCACCTTGAACGGTACCGCGGTGGCGGCGGTTGCCGAGCCCGCGGAGACGCTCTTGTCGGTGCTGCGCCACCGGCTCGGCGACACCTCGCCCAAGGCGGGATGTCTTCAGGGCACCTGCGGGGCGTGCACCGTGCTCCTCGACGGCGAGCCGGTGCTCTCCTGTCTTCTCCTCGCCGACGCCGCGGAGGGCCGCCGGGTGGAAACGGTGCGCGGGCTCGCCGACGGACCGACTCTCCACCCCCTGCAGGAGGCCTTCATGGACCGCTTCGCGGCCCAGTGCGGCTTCTGCACGCCGGGGATGATCATGGCCGCCAAAGCGCTGCTCGATCGCAACCCGAACCCGACGCGCGAGGAGGTGATCGAGGCGATCTCCGGCAACGTCTGCCGCTGCACCGGATATCTGCCGATCATCGAGGCGATCCTGGAGGCGGCGCGGCGTCTGGCGGCGCGGCGGTGAGCGGAAGGGAGGCGAGCGTGCGCATCCGCAAGGAACTCTTCGCCGACGAGCGCGACGACGATCTCGCGATCGTCGGCAAGCCCGTCCGCCGGCAGGACATCGAGGGACACGTCACCGGGCGCACGACCTTCTTCGACGACCGCCTCGTCCCGGGCCTTCTGCACATCCGCTGCGTGCGCAGCACCCACGACCACGCCCGCATCCGCGCGATCGATACGCGCGAAGCCGAGCGGGTGCCGGGGGTGCGGCGGATCCTGCGCTGGGCCGACCTGCCCAAGAAGGCCCACAACATTCTCACGATCTTCAACTTCGGCATCGACGACGAGCCGGCCCTCGCCGACGGCAAGGTGCGCTATCGGGGCGAGCCGATCGTGGCGATCGTCGCCGAGTCGCTGCGCGCGGCCGACGAAGCGGTGGCCAAGGTGCGCGTGGACTACGATCCTTTGCCGGCCGTGTTCGACGTCGAAGAAGCCTTGAAGCCCGACGCGCCTCTGGTCAACGAATACATCGGTCGCAACTGGTTCCGCTACTGGGGCGATTACGACTGCCAGCAGATCCGTTTCGGCGACGTCGAGGCGGCCTTCCGTCAGGCCGACGTGATCGTCGAAGGCCGCTACCAGATGTCGCCGATCGAGCACGCCCCGCTCGAGACCCAGGGGTGCATCGTGGTCCCGGGCGAGGACGGCCGCTTCACGGTCTACACCTGCACCCAGGGCCTGCATTTCTCGCTCGACAACACCGCCGCCCAACTCCGGCTCGACACGAACCGCTTGCACTTCATCGGCGGCACGGTGGGCGGCGGCTTCGGCGGCAAGGTCGACACGGTGGTGGAACCCCTGGCCGTACTCGCCGCCATGCTCACCGGCCGGCCCGTGCGCTACGTGTTCACTCGGGCGGAAGAGATGCAGGTCTCGAGCCCGCGCGGGGCGGAGCGCGTGTACATCACCGACGGGGTGACGCGCGACGGCCGCATCCTCGCCCGCAAGATCGTCCATTATCACGACGCGGGCGCCTATTCGCGGCTTTCCACTTACGGGACGATCAAATCCGCCGCGCACCATCCCGGACCGTACTGGATCCCCAACGTCTGGGTGGACAGCTTCTGCGTCTTCACGAACCGCACGCCGTCTTCGGCCATGCGCGGCTTCGGGGTCACGGGCGGGGATTTCGCCCTCGAATCGCAGATGGACGCGGTGGCCCGGGCGATCGGGATGGATCCGCTCGAGCTGCGCATCAAGAACGCCTACCGCGACGGCGACATGAAAGCGCACCGCAAGCTCACCGAAGGAGCGGCGCTCATCGAGTGCATCCAGGTGGCGGCGGAGCTCGCCCGCTGGCCGCTCTCGGAAGAGGCGCGAAGCGCCTCCTCGCGCATCGGGGGCGGCGGAGATCGGGGCCGCGTCCCGCCCACCCCGCCCGCGCGCACGCGCCTTTCCGATCGCGGGGAGGGCGAGCGTGGGCGCGAGACGAGCCGGATCGACGCCGCGGAGCGTCCCTCGGCGCGCGCGACGACCCCGCCGCCCTCCTGGCTCCGCTCGGAGGCGCGCGCGGTGGAGGCGAGGGCGGTCGAGGACGGAGCCCGACGCGCCGCGGAGGGCGGGGAGGGCCGGCGCCGAGAGGAGCAGGAGCCGCCCGAGCCGCCGCGGCCCGCGAGCGGCCACGGGGCGCTGCGCTTCTCCTCGGTCTTCGGCAGCCGGCGGCGCTGAGGGAGAGGAGCCATGGCCAAACACCGCGGTCGCGGCGTCGCCTCGGTGAACTACCCCATCGGGATGAACCTCGGCGGAGATCCGAGCCAGGCCCTCGTGCACGCGACGCCCACCGGCAAGTTCGTCGTCACCCTCTCCTCGATCGATCTCGGGCAGGGGATGAAATCCGTGACCCGCCAGCTCGCGGCCGAGACCTTGGGCGTGCCGATCGAGGACGTGCACGTCGATACGGGCGATTCCGACACCGGCCCGCACTGCATGGGCAGCTTCGCCTCGCGCGGCACGCACCGCGCCGGGAACGCGGTCGTCGCCGCGGCGCGCGAGGCGAAGGAGGTGCTGCTCGAGGTGGCGGCCGAAGAGCTCGAGGTCGATCCGCGCGATCTCGAGCTCGACGGACGCGGCAACGTGCGCGTCAAAGGGGCGCCCGCGCGCGCGCTCAGCGTGCGCGACGTCGCCCAGGCGGCGCATTTCAAGCGCGGCAAGTCGATCTCCGGACGCGGCATGTTCCTCGTCCCGCCCTCGGACGTCGATCCCGATACGGGCGCGATGCGCCCCGTGACGACCTATGCCCACGCCTGCATGATCGTCGACGTCGAGGTCGACGACGAGACCGGCGAGGTCCGCGTTCTGTCCATCAAAGCCGCTTACGAGATCGGCCGCGCCCTGAACATCGGCCTCGTCGAACAACAGCTCGTGGGCGGAGCGTGGATGGGGATCTCGCACGCCCTCTTCGAGACGGTGGAGCCCTATTACCCCGACCGCGCGCACGGGCCCACGGACTTCAACGGCTATCTCATGCCGGGTCCCGGCGACATGTGCCCGGTCGAGATCGAGATCATCGAGCGGCCGGCTCTCGACGGACCGTACGGGGCCAAGGGCATCGGGGAGATGTGCGCGACCCCGCCCATTCCCGCCATCGCCAACGCGATCGAGGACGCGATCGGGGTGCGGATCACGGAGATGCCCTTCACCCCCGAAAAGATCCTGCGCGCGCTCGATGCCAAGCGGGCGGGGCGGTGATGGCCCGCGCACCGGCGATCTTCGGCCTCGAGAGCCCCCAAGCGCTCGCGAAGGCGCTCAGAGACGCCTTCTATTTGGCCGAAGACGAGCTCGCGACCGCCGCCTGGCTCGCCCTCGCCCTCGGCAAGCCGCTTCTGCTCGAGGGCGCCCCGGGGGTGGGCAAGACCGAAGCCGCCAAGGCGCTTTCGGGCGTGCTCGGGCGGCGGCTCGTGCGGCTGCAGTGCTACGAGGGCATCGATGCCGCCCACGCTCTGTACGAGTGGAACCATCCGCGTCAGCTTCTGGAACTGCGGCGCGCGGGCGATCGTCCGATCGACATCTGGAGCGAAGAATTCTTGATCGAGCGGCCGCTGCTCGCCGCCCTTCGGCATCCGCGCGAAGTCCTCCTTCTCGTCGACGAGGTCGACCGCTCGGATCAGGAGTTCGAGGCGCTGCTCCTCGAGTTCCTCTCCGACTTCACGATCTCGATCCCCGAGCGCGGGACGCTCAGGGCCTCCGAACGGCCGGTGGTGATCCTGACCTCGAACCGCACGCGCGAACTGCACGAAGCCTTGCGCCGGCGGTGCGTGTACCACTGGATCGACTATCCCGCGCCCGAGCGAGAGGCCCGGATCATCATGCTTCGCGCCTCGGGCGTGGCCGAACGCACCGCGCGCGCGGTGGCCCGGGCGGTCGCCCGGCTGCGCCAGGAACCGCTCGTCAAGCCCCCGGGCATCGCCGAAGCGGTGGAATGGGCGGAGGCGATCGATCTCCTCGCCGCGACCGGTGCGCCCTGGCCGGAGGCCTTCCGCCGCGCGCTCGGGGTGGCGATCAAAGACGAAGAAGATCTTCCTTACGTGCGCGAGCGCCTCGATCGCCTGCTCGCGGAGGCCGAGCGATGAACCGGGGCGGAGCGGAGACGGCGTGGCCGCCGCTTCCGCGCGAGGTCGCACCCTTCGTGGGCTTCGCCCAGCTGTTGCGCGCGCACGGTTTTTCCGCCGCCTCCGATCAGCTCGTGAGCTTTCTCGAGGCGCTGGCCCTGTTGGGCCCGCGCCACATGGCGGACATCCGCGCCGCCGCGGTCGCCACCTTCGCCCCTCCGCGCGAGCGCATCGCCGAGTTCCACGCGCTCTTCGACGCCCATTTCCTCGGTCGCGGGGCACCTCCCGCGCCCGCGGCGACGCGCGCGGAGTCCGAACCGCTGCGCGTGCAGGAAGAAGCGGGCGGCGAAGGGCCCGAGCTCCTCGAGGTCGAAGGAAGGACCCGAGGACGAGCCGCGAGCCCGGCCGAAGCGGCGGCTTCGCGCCGGTTCGGGCCACGGCCGGAAGAGCGCGCGCTCGCCCGCTTCCGGCGCGAGGCTCCCGGCCGGCTGCCGCGGCGGCGCACGGCCTGGCGCGTGCGCGCCAAGCGCGGTCGCCTGCTCGATCTCGCGCGCACGCTTCGACGCGCGCTCGCGCGCGAAGGCGAACCGGTCGAGCTCTTCCGCCGGACGCGGCGGACGCGGCAGCGACGGATCGTGCTCCTCGTCGACGTCTCCGGCTCGATGAAAGAGCACACCGAGACCAACCTGCGCTTCGCCCACGCGCTCGCCCGCGTCGCCGAGCGAATCGAGGTGCTCACCTTCGGCACCCGGCTCACCCGCATCACCCCCGCCATGCGCCGGCCCCGGCTCGAACAGGCCCTCGATCGGGCGGCGTGCACCGTGCGCGACTGGGACGGGGGGACACGCATCGGGGAGGCGCTTTCGGCCCTGCTGCGCGTGCCCAGGCTCGCCGGCTTCTGCCGCGGTGCCCTCGTGCTCGTGATCTCGGACGGGCTCGAGCGGGGCGATCCCGACCTCCTCGTCGCCGCGGTGCGCCGCCTCGCGCGGCTTTCCTGGAAGCTCGTCTGGCTTTCCCCGCTCGCCGCCACCCCCGGCTACGTCCCGGAGACCGCTGCCATGAAGGCGATCCGACCCGCACTCGACGCCCTGCTCCCCGCGGGCTCGCTCGCTCGGCTGTGCCGGGAGGTCCTCCGCTCGGCCCGGGAGCTCCGCGCATGAGCGGCATCGTCGACGCCCACATGCACATCTGGCGCAAAGCCGATCTGCCGTGGCTGTCGGGCCCGATGCAGCCCCGGATCTTCGGCCCGTACGAGCCTTTGCGGCGAGATTATCCGATCGAGGAATATCTCGCCGACATCCGGGGCAGCGGGGTCGAAAGCGCGGTCTACGTCCAGGCGAACTGGGCGCCCGAGCGCGCGCTCGAAGAGGTCGCCTTCGTCGCGGGCGAGGCGCGGCGGACGGGCTTTCCGATCGCGATCACCGCCTTCGCCGATCTCGCGCTGCCCGATGCGCGTCCCGCCCTCGAGGCGCTCGCCCGTCATCCCGAGGTCCGTGCGATCCGCCGACAGCTCCATTGGCACGCCAACCCGGACTGGCGCTTCGCGCCGCGACCGGATCTCGCCGCCGATCCCGTCTTGCGCGCGAACACGGCCGAGCTCGCGCGCTTCGGCTTCGCCTTCGAGCTCCAGATCTTCGCCGCCCAGGCGGAAAGCGCGCTCGTTCTCGTGCGCGATTGCCCCGAGGTGACCTTCGTGCTCGTCCACGCCCTCATGCGCGAGGAGGAGACCGCCGAGGGTGTGGCGCGGTGGAAGCGGGCGCTCGCCGCCTTCGCCCGCGAGCCCAACGTGGTGGTCAAGCTGTCGGGCCTCGGGACCTTCGTGCGCCGGCTCGATCCCGCGCTCGTGGCGGAGATCGTGCGCGAGGCGATCGCTCTTTTCGGCCCCGATCGTTGTCTTTGGGGCTCGAACTTTCCGATCGAGAAGCTGTGGACCGACTATCCCGCGCTCCTCGCGGCCCACCGCGCCGCGCTCGACGGACTTCCCGAGCCCGCGCGCGCAGCCGTGCTGCGCGAAACCGCTCGCCGGATCTACCGGCTCGACTGAACCCGAGGGAGGCTGACGTGCCGCTCGAGATCAAGATCCTGGATTACGGCGACATCGAACTCGAATCGAGCTTTCTCGTGCTCGGGCGCGACTGCGGCCGCACCCGCCGCGTGCCGACACTCGGCTTTCTGATCTTGGGCGGGCCTTGGCCCGTGCTCGTGGACACGGGCTATCGCTCGAACGCGATCATGGAGACCCTGGGCATGCGCGGGCTGCAGTTCCACGAGAACCTGATCGAGAACCAGCTCGCGCGCCACGGGCTCAAGCTCTCCGACATCCGTTACGTGCTGCACACCCATCTGCACATCGACCACGCCGGCAAGGACGATCTCTTCCCCATGTCGACCACGGTCGTGGTCAACCGCCGCGAGCTCGAATATTCGGTCTCGGGCCTCATGCATCCGCAATATCCCGCACCGGACATCAAGCACCTGATCGACCGGCTGCACACCAAGAACGCGCTCAGGCTGTTGGACCTCGAGCTGAGCGGGCCCATCGAGATCTTCCCGGGCCTGTATTGCGAGGCGGCGGGTGCGCACACCGAAGGATCGATGAACGTCCACGTCCATACCGCGGACGGCGTGGCCACGATCTGCGGCGACGTGATCTACGATTTCAACGATCAGATCATCGAACCCTTCCGCATCACCCAGGAGATGGAACCCCAGGTCACCGGCAACCACGGGACCACGAAGCGCCAAGAAAAAGCCGCGATCAAGAAGCTCTTGGCGAATGCCCGTTATTTGTTGCCGGTGCACGACCGGCCGGCGAAGATCGAAGGCGGCCGGGTCGTCGGTCGCCTGCACGACCAGGTGCCGGGGCCGGTCGTCTCCTCGCTCCCCTCCCGCCCCTGGTTCCCGGCCTGAGAGCGCGGCGATGGCCCACGAAGCGCGCAGCCCCGCCTTCCGCGAGCTGATCGACCTTTCCGAGCCGGTCGAGCAGCTCGCCACCGGCTTCGACTTCACGGAAGGGCCGGTGTGGCACCCGATCGAAGGCTGTCTGCTCTTCTCCGACATGCCGGCGGACGTGCGCCGGCGCTGGAGCCCGGAGGGCGGCGTGGTCGAGGTCGCCCGTCCCTCGAACAAGAGCAACGGGCTCACCTTCGACGCCGAGCTCAACCTCCTCGTGTGCGAACACGCGACGAGCTCGCTCGTGCGCATCCGCCGCGACGGCCGACGCGAGGTCCTCGCCTCGCACTTCGAGGGCAAGGAGCTCAACAGCCCCAACGACGTCTGCGTCCGCTCGGACGGCTCGATCTACTTCACCGATCCGTTTTACGGCCGGATGCCGGTTTACGGCGTGGAGCGGCCGCGCGAGCTCGGCTTTCAGGGCGTGTACCGGGTCGTTCCGGGCGAACCGCCGCGCCTTCTCGTCGAACGCTATCTCTTCGACCAACCCAACGGCCTCTGCTTCTCCCCGGACGAGCGACGGCTCTACGTCAACGACACGGTCCAGGCGCTGATCCGCGTCTTCGAGGTCAGAAGCGACGGCACGCTGAGCCCCGGGCGCATCTTCGCCTCGGGCATCCGCTCGGAGCTCGAGCCCGGCGTCCCCGACGGCATGAAGTGCGACGAGCGCGGCAACCTGTGGTGCACGGGTCCGGGAGGCGTGTGGGTGTTCGACCCCGAGGGGCGGCACATCGGCGTCCTGCGCGTCCCGGAGCTCACCGCCAACCTCGCCTGGGGCGGTCCCGACTGGCACACCCTGTTCTTGACCGCGAGCCGCTCGCTCTACGCCGTGCGCACCAAGGTGGGACCGCGGCTCGAGCCGTTCATGCGCGCCGCGGCCCGCACCAAGGCCTCGGCGCGGACGCCGTCCGCGACGAGCGGACGCGCTCCCGCCCGGGCGATCCGTACGGAAAACGGCTTCCGCCTCGATCCCGCGCGCTGCGCGCTCCTGATCCAGGACATGCAGAACGACGTGGTCATGGAGGGCGGGGCCTTCGCCGCCTCGGGGGCGCCGCAGCACTGCCGCGAGCAGAACGCGATCGCCAACATCGTCCGGCTCGCCGATCACTGCCGGAAGATCGGGGTGCCGGTCATCCACGTCTGGTTCGTCGTCGAACCCGGCGCCCCCGGCCTCACCCTCAACTGTCCCCTCTTCGAGGGGGTCGTGGAGGCGCGCGGTCTCGTGCGCGGGACCTGGGGAGCCGCACCGGTCCCCGGGCTCGAGCCCCGGCCGGGCGATTTCGTGGTCGAGAAGATGCGCATGAGCGCCTGGGAGGGCACCAAGCTCGAGACGATCCTCAAAGCCCTCGGGCGCGACATCCTCATCGACACCGGGGCGTGGACGAACATGTCGATCGAGCACACGGCGCGCACCGGGGCGGACAAGGGTTACGTCGTGATCGTGCCCGAAGACGCCTGTGCGACGATGAACGCCGATTGGCACCGGGCCTCGATCGACTACGCGATGAAGAACGTCGCCGCGGTGACCACGACCGAGGCCGTGATCCGGGCCCTGGGCGGCTGAGCGCCGCGCGGATCCGGAGCGCGCGTGCGGGGAGGGCGGAGATGAGCGAACGGGAATGCGTGCGCGCGCGGCTCGCGCGCGGGGAAGCGGTGATCGGGACCATGGTCTTCGAGTTCTTCACCCCCGGTCTGCCGGCGATCCTGGCCGCCGCGGGGCTCGATTTCGCGGTGCTCGACACCGAGCACAGCGGGGTGGGCATCGACACGCTCAAGACCGTGCTCGCCTGCGGGCGCGGGCTGCCGATCGAGCTCTACGTCCGGGTGCCCGAGAAATCCTACGCCGCCGTCGCCACCGTCCTCGACGCCGGGGCCAGAGGGATCCTCGTGCCCATGCTCGAGACCCCCGAGGAAGCCCGCGCGCTCGTCGCATGGGCGCGCTACCGGCCCGAGGGCCGGCGCGGCTGCGCCTTCGGGATGGCGCACGACGACTATCGCGCCCGCGACGTCCGCGCCTACATGGCCGAGGCCAACCGCCGCAATCTCGTGATGGGGCTGATCGAGACCCGCAAGGGGATCGAGAACGTGGAGGCGATCGCCGCCACGGCGGGCCTCGACGTGCTCTGGCTCGGCCATTTCGATCTCACCGACGACATGGGGATCACCGCGCAATTCGAGCACCCGGATTTCTGGGCCGCGGTCGATCGTCTGGTCGCGGCCGCGAAAGCGCACGGGAAAGCTCTCGCCGCGGCGGACGCGAACCTCGGCTATCTCGAGAAACTGCGCGCCCGGGGGTTCCGCATGCTCGGCTTCGGGCCGGACGTGGCGGTGTTGCGCGAGGGCCTCCGGGAAGCCGCGAGCAAGCTCGCCACGGCCGCGGGCGCCGGCTGAGCCGGGCCGCGCCCCCGGGAGGGGAGGGGGCTCCGCCGCCGCGCGGTTCGGGTCCGCGTTCGTGGGCGGGCGCCGGGAAGGCCGCCGTGGCCGCGGCCGCGCTCGGACCCGCACGCCCGCACGGCGCGCGAAGCAACGATCGTGCCGGGCGACGACGGTACCGGAAACGAGGCCCCGAGGGCGGTTCGAGGAGGATGGCGGGAGCGACGATCGCGGGATGGTGCTGCCGACTGGAATCGAACCAGCGACCCCGTCCTTACCAAGGACGTGCTCTACCGACTGAGCTACGGCAGCGCCCTCGCGCGGTGCTTGCGGTGCGGCGAGCCATGCCATACTCGAAGCGTGGCCGCAAGCCGCCGGCCGCCTTCGGCAAGCCTGCTCGTACCCATGCGCGATCGCGAACCGTCCGCCCCCGACCGCGAGGAGCGCCCGAAGCCGCCTCCCGGCAGCCGGCGCGATCCCGACCGCGCCCACAAGCTCGCCCAGGCCCTGCGCGCCAACCTCCGTCGCCGCAAGGAGCAGGCGCGCGCCCGCGCCGCCCGGGGCAAAGGAGGCGAGCCCGAGCACCGTTGAGGTGGTATCGCCGACCGCTTACATCCAGGCCGTCCGAGCGAGGGCCGCGCATGCCGATCATGCCCGATCACTGGATCCGCAAGATGGCGCTCGAGCACGGCATGATCGAGCCGTTCGTCGATCGCCAGCAGCGCGAGGGGTGCATCAGCTACGGGCTCTCCTCGTACGGCTACGACGCGCGCCTCGCCCCCGAGTTCAAGATCTTCACCAACGTCGACAACGCCATCGTCGATCCCAAGAACTTCTCGGCGCAGAGCTTCGTCGAGCGCGAGGGCCCTTCTTGCGTGGTGCCGCCCAACAGCTTCGCCCTCGCCCGCACCATCGAGTATTTCCGCATCCCGCGCGACGTGCTCGTCATCTGCCTGGGCAAGAGTACTTATGCCCGCTGCGGGATCATCGTCAACGTCACGCCGCTCGAGCCCGAATGGGAAGGGCACGTCACGCTCGAAATCTCCAACACCACGCCGCTTCCGGCGCGGATCTACGCCGAAGAAGGGATCTGCCAGTTCTTGTTCTTGAAGGGCGAGAGCCCGCCCGAGATCTCCTACAAAGACCGCGGCGGCAAATACATGCGCCAACGCGGCGTCACCCTGCCGCGGCTGTGAAGGGCCGCCATGGACCGACTGGTGGTCACCGGCGGCGTCCCGCTCCACGGCACGGTCCGCATCAGCGGCGCCAAGAACGCCGCGCTGCCCGCCATCGCCGCCGCGCTCCTGACCGACGAGCCGGTCGAGCTCGAGAACGTCCCCGATGTCGTGGACGTCGGCTCGATGCTGCGTCTGGTGCAGCGGCTGGGCACGTCGGCGACGCACGTGGGCGGCGCACCCGGCCGCATCCGCCTGTTCACGCCCGAGCTCGTGTCCGTCGAGGCGCCTTACGATCTCGTCCGGCGCATGCGCGCCTCGGTCCTCGTCCTCGGCCCTTTGCTCGCCCGCGCGGGCCGGGCGCGAGTGTCCCTGCCGGGCGGTTGCGCCATCGGCCCCCGGCCGGTCGATCTGCACCTCAAGGGGCTCGAGCGGATGGGGGCGACGATCGACCTCGTGGACGGCTACATCGAGGCGACCGCCCCGCGCGGTCTGCGCGGCGCCGAGATCGAGTTCCCCCAGCCCTCGGTGGGGGCCACCGAGAACCTGGTGATGGCGGCGACGCTCGCCCGCGGCACGACGCGGATCGTCAACGCCGCGCGCGAGCCCGAAATCGTCGATCTCGCCCGACTCCTCCTGGCCATGGGGGCGAAGATCGAAGGGGCGGGGACGGACGTGGTGACGGTCGAAGGGGTGGAGCGGCTGGCCGGGGCCCGCCACGCCATCCTTCCCGACCGTATCGAGGCCGGCACCTACGCGATCGCGGCGGCGATCACCGGCGGCCGGCTCAAGATCGAGAACGCCCCGCTCGAGCTGTTGGGGGCGGCGCGCGAGAAGCTGGTCGAGGCCGGGGTGGAGCTCCGCGAGGCCGAAAACGGCTTCGAAGCCGCGCGCGCCAACGGCGTTCTCGAAGGGGTCGACGTCGTGACTAGGCCCTATCCGGGCTTCGCGACCGATCTGCAGGCCCAGTTCATGGCCCTCATGTGCATCGCCCGCGGGGCGGCGATGATCACCGAGACGATCTTCGAGAACCGCTTCATGCACGTCCCCGAACTCATGCGCATGGGGGCGCGGATCACCGTCCACGGCGGCTCGGCGCTCGTGCGCGGGGTCGAGCGGCTCAAGGGAGCGCCGGTGATGGCCACCGATCTCAGGGCCTCGGTCTCGCTCGTCCTCGCGGCGCTCGCCGCGGAAGGTCGCACCGAGATCAACCGCATCTACCATCTCGATCGCGGCTACGAATCTCTGGAGAGAAAGCTGGCCGCGGTCGGAGCCCGGATCGAACGGGTCCCCTGAGGCCGAGCCGAGGGAACGATCATGGCGACCAAGCTCAAACTCAAAGCGGCGGATCCCGAAGACCTCGCGGTGATCTCCGCCTGCTTGCAAGACGCCCGCATCCCGCTGCGCGAAATGGCGTATCTGGCCCAGGAGCGCCGCTTCGCCGCCGCCTTCACGCGCTACCGGCGCGAATGCCTGCCCGATCCGACCTCCTGCGAGGGGCTCACGGAGTGCCTTTCCGCCCTCGTCTTCGAGGACGTGGCCGAGGTGAAGTACCGCGGGCTCGATCCGGACGATCTCGATCGCGAGCTCGTCCTGCTCACCATCGCCACCGAGCCGGGCAAGGAGCATCTCATCCACATCGATCTCGTCTTCGAAGGCGACGTGTGGATTCAATTGCGCACCGACTCGATCCGCTGCCGGCTCGACGATTTCGGCGATCCGGTACCCTGTACGAAGACGCCCTGCGATCACTTCGCACAACTCACCTACGCCGAGATGGCGGGCGATGCCACTTAGGCTCGACACCCGCGATCCCGGCTTCGCCGCCGCTTTCGACCGTCTCGTCGAGAGCCGACGCGAGGAACGGGGAGAGGTTCGCGAGGAGGTCGCGGCGATCCTCGCCCGCGTTCGCGACGAGGGCGACGCGGCGCTCCTCGAATTCACCCGCCGCTTCGACCGACTCGCGCTTTCTCCCTCCGAGCTGCGCATCCCGCCGCGACGCTTGGCGGAAGCGCGCGACCGCCTCGATCCCGAGCTGCGCGCCGCGCTCGAGCTCGCCGCCGCGCGCATCCGCGCCTACCACGAACGCCAGCTGCCCGCCGATCTCGACTGGCGCGACGAGCTCGGGGTCCAGCTGGGCCTGCGCTGGCAGCCGATCGAGGCGGTGGGTCTCTACGTCCCCGGGGGGACCGCGGCCTATCCCTCCTCCGTGCTCATGAACGCGATCCCCGCCCGCGTGGCGGGCTGCCGGCGGCTCGTGGTGACCGTGCCGACCCCGGAAGGGAAGGTGAACGAGGCGGTGCTCGCCGCCGCCGCCATCGCCGGAGTCGACGAGGTCTACCGGGTGGGGGGAGCACAGGCGATCGCCGCGCTCGCCTTCGGCACCGAGACGATCGCACCGGTCGACAAGATCGTAGGCCCCGGCAATCTCTGGGTCGCCGAGGCCAAGCGCCAGGTCTTCGGCCGAGTCGGCATCGATGCCCTCGCCGGCCCCTCGGAAGTGGTCGTCGTCGCCGACGACAGCGCCGATCCCGCCTGGGTCGCGGCCGACCTCTTGGCGCAGGCCGAGCACGACGAACGCGCGCAAGCCGTCCTCCTCACCGACGACGCGCATCTGGCCGAGGCGGTGGCGGCGGAGGTCGAACGGCAGCTCGCTCGCCTCGATCGCGCGGCGATCGCCCGCGCCTCCTGGCAGGCGCACGGGGCGATCCTGCTCTTGCGCACGCTCGAGGAGGCGCCGGCCCTCGTCGACCGGCTGGCCCCCGAGCATCTGCAGCTCTGCGTGCGCGAGCCCGCCGCCCTGGCGGCGCGCGTCCGCCGCGCCGGGGCGATCTTCCTCGGCCATCACACGCCCGAAGTGATCGGCGATTACGTGGGCGGGCCCAACCACGTCCTGCCCACCGGGCGCAGCGCGCGCTTCGCCTCCGGCCTCTCGGTGTTCGACTTCCTCACCCGCACGACGCTTTTGGGCTGTTCCGAGGAAGCGCTGCGCGCGCTCGCCCCTTCCGCGATCGCCCTCGCGCGCGCCGAAGGGCTCCCCGCCCACGCCCGTGCCGTGGCGCTGCGGCTGGGAGCGCGGGTGTGAAAGGCCCGCGCGACATCGTCGCGATCGAACTCGACGCCAAGAGCATCGTCCGCTGGTCGCCGGAGGTCGAGCACGAGCGCGCGGTGGCAGTGTTCGACCTGCTCGAGGCCAACCGCTTCCGCCCGCGCGCCGGCCCTTGCGGACCCTATCGGCTCAAGCTCTCGCTGCGCGAAAGCACGCTCGTCTTCGATCTGGAGCCGACCTCGGGCGGCGAACGGTTCGAGATCGAGCTCTCCGTGCGTCCTTTGCGGCGCGTGATCAAAGACTATTTCTTGATCTGCGAGAGCTATTTCCAGGCCATCAAAGGGGCCACGCCCTCGCGGATCGAGACCATCGACATGGCCCGGCGCGGCATCCACGACGAGGGAGCGGACCTGCTGCGCGAGGCGCTCGAGGACAAGGTCGAACTCGATCGCGACACCGCGCGCCGGCTCTTCACCCTCTTGTGCGTGTTGCACATCCGTGGCTGAGCGCGGCCCGTCCCGATGTCCGACCTGCCGGCGAGCGTGCTCTTCGTCTGTTCGCTCAACAGCATTCGCTCGCCGATGGCGGAGGCGATCCTCAAATCCCTGCACGGGCGGCGCATCTTCGTGCAGAGCGCGGGCGTGCGACGGGGGGAGCTCGATCCCCTCGCGGTCGAAGTCATGGACGAGCTCGGGCTCGATCTCGCGCGCCATCGGCCCAAGACCCTGGAAGAGCTCGAAGACGGCTTTTTCGATCTCGTCGTCACGCTCTCCCCCGAGGCGCATCACCGCGCGCTCGAGATGACCCGCGAGAGCGCCTGCGAGGTCGAGTTCTGGCGGATACCCGATCCCAGCCTCGTCGAGGGCAGCCGCGAGCAGCGGCTCGCGGCCTACCGGGCGGTGCGCGATCTCTTGCTGCGCCGGATCCGCGAGCGCTTCCCGCCCGCACCCGTCCCCGCGTCATGAAGCCCGGGTCAGGGCCTCGCTGTTGCGTCCGCGCGTGTCCGCGGGCAGCGCCGCCGCGCCGCCTTCGAGCCAGCGACCCACCGCGGCGGCCACGGTCGCCGCCAACTCGACGGCGAGATCGAAAAGACCCCGGGCACCGAAAACCGGCCCCGAGCCGGGGGCGTAGCGCTGCAGCGCGACGAAGCGCTGGACGACCCGATCCTGCGCGTCGAGGAGCTCGAACCGGCCGGCGAGGGCGCGGGACTGGGCGAACAGCGCCACGGCCACGAACGGGCGCGCATCGTCGGCGAGCTCGCCGCGCAAGAGCACCGCGTCCTCGGGACGGAGCCCGCCGTTCTCGTCGCGCGCCTCGATCACCCCGCGCGTGCGCGCGAGCGCCTCGAGCAGCGCCGCCCGGAAGATGGGCACGATGGGGCCGAGATGGCGGGCCCGCGCGTCGAGCCGGCCGAGACGGACGCGGCGGAAGCGATCTCCCGGGCTCGGCGGCCGGTGCGGATCGGGCGCGGACGCGCACGCGACGAGGACGAGCGGGGCGAGGGCGAGGAGCCCGCGGCGGACCGGATCGGCGAGATGCGCGAAGCTTTCGGGCGCGTACCTTGACCGCGAGGCTCGCGCACCCCATGACAAGAACGCCGCCACCACGCGCGGTACCATCTCAGCGGGAGCACGAATGGCGAAAGAGGATCTTATCGAATTCAACGGCACCGTAACCGAGGTCCTGCCGAACGCGATGTTCCGCGTCAAGCTCGACAACGATCACGAGATCCTGGCTCATACCTCTGGTAGAATGCGGAAGAATCGTATCCGCGTTCTAGCCGGAGACAAGGTCACGGTCGAGATGACGCCTTACGATCTCACCCGCGGACGGATCACCTATCGTTTCAAGTGAGCCCCGGAGCGAGGGCGGCCGCGCGCCGCTCGTCCTCGCTTCCTCCTCCCCCCGTCGCCTCGCGCTCTTGCGCCAGGTCGGGATCGAGCCCGACGTCGTCGAGCCGCCCGAGGTCGACGAAACTCCGTCGCCGCGCGAGCTCCCCCGCGCCTACGCGCGCCGGCTCGCCCGCGCCAAGGCGCTCGCGGTGCGCGAACGCCTGGCCGGTCGACCGGCCTGGATCCTGGCCGCCGACACGGTGGTCGCCTGCGGCCGGCGCATTCTGCCCAAGGCGCTGGACCGCGAGACCGCCGCGGCCTGCCTCGATCTCTTGTCCGGCCGGCGCCACCGGGTCCTCGGCGGCGTGTGCGTGCTCGCCCCCGACGGGCGCAGCGGCGAACGGCTCGTCACCACCATCGTCAAGATGAAACGACTGTCGGCCGAGGAGCGGGCGCGCTACCTCGACAGCGAGGAATGGCACGGCAAGGCCGGTGGCTACGCCATCCAGGGCCGGGCGGCGCTGTTCGTGCCGGCGATCAACGGCTCTTATGCCAACGTCGTGGGCCTGCCCGTGTGCGAAGCGGTGGCCCTGCTCCAGGGATTGGGATGGCGATGGCCGCGCTGAGACGGCTCGTGGTCGAGGCCACCGGCTTCGGGGTACGGGGCGCGCTGCTCGAGGACGACCGGCTGATCGAGGTCCTCGACGTCGACGCCCACGGCGACCAGATCCTCGATCGGCTCTTCCTGGGACGGGTGAGCGCGGTCGACCGCACGCTCAACGCCGCCTTCGTCGACATCGGGCTCGCGCAACCGGCTCTCCTCGCCGCCAAGGACGCCCGCTTCGCCAAAGGCCTGCGCGAGCGCCAGCCGATCGGCAAGCTCGTGCGCGAAGGCGAATATCTCCTCGTCCAAGGCCTGCGCGAGCCGGTCGAGGACAAGGGCGGTCGCGTCACCACCGACATCCGGCTCATGGGCTTCCATCTCCTGTGGCGACCGTCGGAGGTGGGCCCGGAGACCGGTCCGGCCCGCGGTGCCGAGCGCGAAGCCTTGAGGATCCGCGGCGAGCAGCTGTTCCCCGGCCGTGCGGTGAGCTTGCGCCGGCACGCCGCGCGGGTCGGAGACGACGTCTTGCGGGCCGAACTGGCGCGGCTCGAGGCCCGCTGGCGCCAGGTCCGGGCCGAGGCGGAGGCCAAGCGGCGACCCGGCCCGCTTTCGGGCGGCGAGCATCCGCTCGAGGTCCTTTTGCGCGACGCCCTGACACCGGAGCTCGCCGGCGTCGCCGTCGCCGATCCGGAGCTCGTCGCCCGCGCTCGGGCGCTGCTCGAAGGACCGCTCGCCCCGCACGGCATCGCCCTCGAGCGGCTCGATCCCGCGCGCTCCGCCTTCGAGCAGACGGGGGTGGCGGAGCAGCTCGAGCAGGCGCTCGCGCGCGAGATCGCGATCCCCGGGGGCGGCCGTCTGATCGTCGAGCCCACCTCGGCCCTCGTCGCCATCGACGTGGACGGGGGCAACCGCGCGGCGCTCGAGGTCGATCTCGCCGCCGCGCGCGAGATCGCGCGCATCCTGCGCCTGCGGAACCTCGGCGGGACGATCGTGGTCGATTTCGTCGATCTGCCCACCCGCAACGAGCGGGTGCGGCTCGAACAGGCCCTCGCCAAGGCCTTCCGCGACGATCCTGCACCCGTCCAGATCCATCCCATGACGGCCACGGGGCTCGTCGAGATCGGACGGTCGCGGCGCGGCCGCTCCCTCGACCAGCTGTTGCGGCGGGCCTGTCCCGCTTGCGCGGGAAGCGGGCGGGTGCCCTCCTTGCGGGCGCGGGCGGAAGCCCTGTTCGGCGTGCTCATGCGGGAAGGGGCGGCGCGCGTGCGGGCGGCCCCGGACCTCGCGCGGTATCTGCAGACCGAGGCCGGTGCGGTCTGGGCGTCGTTCGCCGAGCGTACGCGCCTTCTGGCCGACCCCGCGCTCGCGCCCGGAGAGTTCCGCACGGAGCCGCTCCATGGCGGATGAACCCGAGCGGGCGCGCAAGCCCCGGCTCTGTCCTCTCTGCGGCAAGCCCACCGATCCGCGTTACCGCCCCTTCTGCTCGGCGCTTTGCCGCGACCGCGATCTCCTCGCCTGGCTCGAGGAGCGCTACGCCGTCCCGGCGCTCGCGGACGAAGCGGCGGCGAGCAAACCCGCGGAGGCTTCCCGCGAGCGGCGCGAGAAGGAGGATTGAGGTCACCGGGGCGCTCCCGGCGCGAAACCGCGAGAGGGCTCAGCCGTCGACGACCGGGCCCATGATCTGGCGCAGATAGGCGCGCCCGGTCTGCGAGACGCGATAACGGCCGCGCGTGACGACGAAGACCTTCTTGGCGAGCTGCGCTTGCTTCACGCATTGGGAGGGATTGCCGATCTTGTAGCCGTGCTCGACCAAGCGGCGGCTCGCCTCGGCGGTGGCGAAGCTCTCGTCCGGATTGTGCTTCTGCACCCAGAAACCGGCCGCGAGCATGCGATCGACGTCGGTGGCGTTGTTGGGCAGGTGCTGGATGAAAGCCCCGAAGGTCGGAGCCGGATCCTGACTCGCGTTCGCCGCTCCGTCGGGGGTATCCGGGGCCGCCCGCGCCCCGTTCAGGAGCTGCTCGAGCCGCGCGAGCTGGCTCTCGACGAAAGCGAGCGGCCCCTCGATCTCGAACTCTCGTTGAGCCAGATTGATACGAACACGCGCCCGCTCTTCCAAGGCCCGATCTCCGCGCTGCTTCGGCTAGAGATGGAGCACGGAGCCGGGATCAACAAGTCTCAAGCCTCGGATCCGGGCACGAGCAGGCGGGACAGTGCCGCGCGAATCGGCTGCGGGATGGGGACCGGGCGCTGGCTCGCGCGATCGACGAAGACGTGGACGAAATGCCCGTCGGCGGAGGCCGTTTCTTCGCCGCGTTTGAAAATCCCGATCTCGTAGCGGCACGACGAATTGCCGAGGCGCGCCACCCGGATCCCGGCCTCGATGCGGTCGGGGAAGACGAGCGGAGCGTGGAAGCGGCAGCCCGAATCGACGGCGAAACCGACCACCGGGCTCTTCCAGGGGTCGAGGCCGCCTTCGCGCATGAGATAATGGGCGATCGCCGTATCGAAATAGCTGTAATAGACGACGTTGTTGACGTGGCCGTAAATGTCCATGTCGAGCCAACGCGTCTCGAGCGGCACCCAGAAGCGATAATCGGCGCGAGCGGCGGGCGGTCGGCGGCTCATCGCCGCGCTCCTCCGCTCCGCCGCTCCCGGTCGTGGGCGAAGCGGTGCTCGAGCAGCTCGAGCAGGGGGCGCAGCCCCGTGGCCTCCCCGCCCTTGGGCCGGCCGGGGCGGCTCTCGTCGTTCCAGGCGAAGACGTCGAGATGCGCCCAGGCGCGTCCGGGGCTCACGAACTCCTGCAGGAACAGAGCCGCGGTGATCGCTCCGGCGAAGTTCTTCTGGCTCGCGTTCGCGATGTCCGCGATGCGGCTTTCGAGATATTTGCGGTAAGGGGCGTGCAGCGGCAGTCGCCACAAAGGTTCGCCCACGCGCTCGCCCGCCGCCAGGAGTTCTCCCGCGAGCGCCTCGTCGGGGGTGAACAGCGCCGGGAGCTCGGGCCCCAGGGCGACGCGCGCGGCTCCGGTGAGCGTGGCGGCATCGAGCAACAGATCGGGGTCCTCGCGGTCGGCCTCGAAGAGCGCATCGGCCAGGATCAGGCGCCCTTCGGCGTCGGTGTTGGCGATCTCCACCGTGATCCCTTTGCGCGAGCGCAAGACGTCGCCGGGACGGAAGGCGCGACCGCCGATCGCGTTCTCGACCGCGGGGACGAGGACCCGCAGGCGCAACGGCAGGCCGAGCCCGGCCACCGCGCGCAGCAGACCGAGCATCACCGCCGCCCCGCCCATGTCCTTTTTCATGAGGAGCATGGCGGAAGACGGCTTGATGTCGAGCCCGCCGGTATCGAAGCACACGCCCTTGCCGACGAGCGTCACCTTGGGGGCGTCCGGCTCTCCCCAGACGAGCTCGATCAGCCGCGGCGGCCGCGGGCTCGCCGCACCCACGGCGTAGACGAGCGGATAGCCGGCTTCGAGCAGGGCCTCTCCGACGATGCTCGAAAAGCGCGCGCCGGTTTCGAGGGCGAGCTCGGCCGCCGCCGCCTCGAGCTCGGCCGGGCCGAGATCGTTGGCCGGGGTGTTCACGAGATCGCGGGCCAGGCGCACCGCCCGGGCGACGGTTTCGGCCCGCGTGCGCGCGGCGGCATCGGGCACGACGAGCGCGGGCGGCTCCTCCCCCGGTTTGCGGTAGCGCTCGAAGCGGTACAGAGCGAGGAGCCAGCCCAGGGCCGCCTCGGCGGGATCGAGGACTCCCCGGGGATCCTCGAGCCGCCAGCCGCCGCGGGGCAGAGCGGCGGCGACAGCGGCCGCGTCCCACAGGGTCGCGGGTTCGTGCACGACGGCGACGGCGGCGGCGAGCGCGCCGTCGGGGCCGGGCAGGAGCAGGGTCTTGCCGGCCTCGGGGGCGAAGCCCGTCGAGGCGATCCAGGCGCGGCGGTTGGCAGGCTGTTCCGACAGCCAGGCCGACCAGCGCGAGCACGGGACGAGATGGATCGGCCGGCTGCCGTGGGGGTCGGCGAGGAGGAGCGCGGTCACGGGCGGGTTTTCCGGTGTTCAGGCGATGCGGGCGAGCGCGGCTTCGAGGCGAGCGCGGTTGCGGGCGAGCTCGCTCAGCCGCTCGCGGCTCTCTTCGACGACCTCCGCGGGCGCGCGGGCGAGGAAGGCGGAATCCGCCAAGCGCCGCTCGAGGCGATCGAGCTCGGCGCGGGTCTTCGCGATCTCGCGCGCGAGCCGCTCGCGCTCGCGCTCGAGGTCGACGACCTCGCCCACGGGCAGCGCGAAAGTGGTCTCGTCGACCACGACCACGATCGCGTGCCGCGGCACCGGTCGCTCCTCGAGCTCGATCGCACCGATGCGGGCGAGCCGCTCGAAGGCCTCGCGATACCGTTCGAGCCGGGCGCGGGTGACGGGCGAGGCGCCCTGTTGCAGCAAGGCGAGGCGGGCGGACGGGGGGACGTTGAGCTCGGTGCGGGCGGCGCGGATGGCGCCGATCGCGCGCACGAGCCAGCCGAGTTCTTCCGCGGCGGAAGCGTCGAAGAAGGGCTCCCGCTCCTCGGGCCAGGGGGCGAGCACGAGCAGGCCGCCCGGAGCGCCGAAGAGCGTTCTCCACAGCTCCTCCGTCACGAAGGGCGCGAAGGGATGCAACAGGTGCAGGACGCGGGCGAGCACGAAGCCGCCCGTGGCCTGCGTTTCGGCCCGCGCCTCGGGGTCGTCGCCGGCGAGGAGCGGCTTGGCGAGCTCGATCCACCAATCGCAGAAATCGTCCCAGACGAAGTGATAGAGAGCCATGGTGGCTTCGCTCAACCGATAGTCGAGCAAAGCCTCGGTGACCCGGCGCGCGAGCGCCGAGATTTCGCCCGCGATCCAGCGGTTGAGGGGCAGGCGGCAGGCGTGCGGGGCGAAGTCCGGCTGCCAGCGCGCGCCGTTGAGCTCGGCGAAGCGGGCGGCGTTCCAGAGCTTGGTCACGAAGTTGCGCCATCCTTCCACGCGGCTTTCGCCGAAGCGCACGTCGCGGCCCTGTTCGGTCGCGGCGAGGAGCGCGAGGCGCAGCGCATCCGCTCCGTACTTGTCGACGAGCTCGAGCGGATCGACCACGTTGCCCAGGGTCTTGGACATCTTCTTGCCGCGCTCGTCGCGCACGAGACCGTGGATGTAGACGTCGCGGAAGGGCACCTCGTTCATGCAGAAGAGCCCGAGCATCATCATCCGGGCGACCCAGAAAAAGATGATGTCGAAGCCCGTCACCAGTACATCGGTGGGATAGAACTTCTCGAGCTCGGGGGTGCGCTCCGGCCAGCCCAGGGTCGAAAAAGGCCAAAGCGCGGAAGAGAACCAGGTATCGAGGACGTCGGGATCGCGGACGAGCGGTACGTCCGCACCGTAGTGCGCGCGCGCGAGCCGGAACGCTTCCTCTTCTTCCTCGGCGACGAAGATCCGCCCGTCGGGGCCGTACCAAGCGGGGATCTGATGACCCCACCAGAGTTGGCGGGAGATGCACCAGGGCTGGATCGCCTCGAGCCAGTTGAAGAAGGTCGTCTCCCACGCCTTGGGGACGAAGCGGGTGCGGCCTTCGCGCACGGCGGCGATCGCGCGTTCGGCGAGCCCCTTGACCTCGCAGAACCACTGATCGGTCAAGAACGGTTCGAGCGGGGTGCCGGAGCGGTCGCCGTAGGGCACGACGTGCCGCCAGGGCTCGACCTTGACGAGAAAGCCCTGCGCCTCGAGATCGGCGACGACGCGCGCGCGCGCCTCGAAGCGGTCGAGGCCGCGATAGGGCTCGGGAACGGCGTCGTTGAGCCGACCCCGGCTGTCGAGGATCGCGATCGCCTCGAGCCCGTGACGGCGGCCGATCGCGAAGTCGGCGAAATCGTGGGCGGGGGTGACCTTGACCGCCCCCGTGCCCTTTTCGGGGTCGGTCGCCGGATCGGCGACGATCGGCAGGCGCCGTCCGACGAGCGGCAGGACCGCGAAGCGGCCGACGAGATCGCGGTAGCGGGGATCGTCGGGATGAACGGCGACGCCGGTGTCCCCGAGCATGGTCTCGGGGCGCGTGGTGGCGACGACGATCGCGCGCCCGGGTTCGCCTTCGATCGGGTAGCGGATGTACCAGAGCTTGCCGTCGACCTCGCGGTTCTGCACCTCCAGGTCGGATACCGCCGTCTCGAGCGCGCAATCCCAGTTCACCAGGCGCTTGTCGCGGTAGACGAGGCCGGCGCGGTAGAGGAGCACGAAGGCCCGTCGGACGGCGCGCGAGAGCCCCTCGTCCATGGTGAAGCGCTCGCGCGACCAGTCGCACGACGCACCGAGGCGGCGCATCTGGCGGACGATGGTGCCGCCCGATTGCTCCTTCCACGCCCACACCTCGCGCAAGAACGCCTCGCGACCGAGAGTTCGGCGGTCCTTGCCTTCGGCGGCGAGCTTGCGCTCGACCACCATCTGGGTGGCGATCCCGGCGTGGTCGGTGCCCGGCTGCCAGAGTACCTCGCGGCCGCGCATGCGTTGGAAGCGGACGAGGACGTCCTGGATCGTCTGGTCGAGGGCGTGGCCCATGTGCAAGCTGCCGGTCACGTTCGGGGGCGGCAGCATGATGCAAAATGGCGCGCCCCCGGGCCGCGGCCGGAAGGCACCGGCCGCTTCCCAAGCGGCGTAGATGCGGGGCTCGACCTCCGCCGGTCGATAGGTCTTGTCGAGCATCGAAGGACGATCCGAACGCTTCGCGGCCGCACGGAGACGGTCGCGCGCTGCCCTTAACGCGACGGGGCGGGGCGCGGCAAGGACGCGCCGCCCTCAGCGCCGTTGCTCGCGCCACCGTCGGACGGTCTCGCGTACGAAGGCGAGCCCGTCCCGGTCCTCCTTCCAGGCCTGCGAGAAGGCCGGCGTGTGGCTGGCCGGCTGCGCCCCCTCCGGGAGGGGATCGATCCGCACGCGCATGGGCAACGTCACGCCTTCGCCCACGACGATGGCCTCCCCCGTGCCGAGGGCGGGCAGCGCGGCGAGCAGCCATTCCGAGCCCTCGGGAAGGGCGGCGCGGACGAAGGCCTGGTCGTGCTCGTTGCTCATGCGCAAGGCGACCACCGTGCCGCACTGGGACAGCGCCGAGGGCGAGAGCTCGGCCGGTCGCTGGGTGACGAGCCCGAGCGCGATGCCGTATTTGCGGCCCTCCTTGGCGATGCGGTCGATCGCCCGCCGGCTGGGCTCGAAACCGGCTTCGCGGGCGTTGGGGACGTAGCGGTGCGCCTCTTCGCAGACCAGCAGAAGCGGGGTGGCGCGACCGCGCTCGCTCCACAAGCCGAACTCGAAGAGCATCCGGCACAACAGCGAGACGAGAACGTCGACGATCTCGCTGGGTACGCCCGAAAGATCGATCACCGTGATCGGCCGGTCCTCGACCGGGAAGCGCAACAACCGTCCCAGGACTTGATCCATGTTGTCGCGCATGTAGAGCGATTGGAACAAGAAGGCGTAGCGGCGGTCGTTGCGGAGGCTCTCGATGCGGCTCAACAGATGCCGGTACGGGGCGACGCTTTCCGGCTTGTTGAGCGCGCCCATCGCTTCGTCGACGATCCGCACGAGATCGGCCAGCCGATAAGGGATCGGGGAATCGACCGTGACCGGGCCGGCGACGCCCCCGTTCGTCTGGGCCCAGGCGAGGCGCGCGGAAAGCAACGCTTCTTTGAGGATCGAGGCTTCGGCGTAGCCGCGGCCGTCGCGCTGGGGCGCGAACATCGCCGCCGTCTCCTCGAAGTTCATGAGCCAATAGGGCAGCTCGAGCCGGGCGAGATCCAGGGCTTCGGCGCGCGCGCCGAAGGCGGGGGCGTATTCCCCGTGCGGATCGAGGAGGAGGACGTGCGCGGCCGGGCAGATGTCGAGCACGGCGCGCAAGATCCGGGCCACCGTCCAGGACTTGCCGGAGCCGGTGCTGCCGAGGACGGCGAAATGCTTGCCCAGAAAGGCGTCGAGGATCAGATGCGCGGGCACGCCGGGGGCGTTGGAGAGCACGCCGATGCGCACCGAAGCGGCGCTCGGCGGAGCGTAGACGACGGCGCCGAGCTCCGAGCCGGCGCGGCAGACCGGAGCGCCGAGCACAGGGGACATCGAGACGCCGCGGCGGAAGCGGGGGCGGCGCTCGGGCTCGATGATTTCGCCCAGGAGCTGGACGTCAGCGACGGCGTGGTCCTCGCCGCGGCGGCCCCTGCGCAGCCCGTGGACGACGCCGATCGCGAGATTGGGGCCGGCCGGGGCGGCGACGAGCTCGCCCAAGAGCAAGGGGGCGTGGCCGGCGAAGGCGACAGGCTCGAGCTCGACCACGAGAGCCGAGCCCTTCACGGCGAGGACGAGACCGAGCGGGGTCGGCGGCGCCATGCGCGGCTCTCCCGGGGAGGAGCGACCGCGCGAAGAGTGCCGCGCGTTCTCTTAAAAAAAAGCTGAAGCCGCGGCCGCTCACAAGAGCTCGGCGCGGCGGGCGAGTTTCTTGACCTCCTGCTCGACCACGCGCTCGACGATGGCGGGGAGGTTCCGATCCAGCCATTCCTTGAGCTGCGGGCGCAAGAGCTCGATCACGAGCTCTTCGACCGTGCGACCGCCGCCGGGGAGCGCGGGGCGTTCCTCCGCGCCCGCCGCCGCTTTCGCCAGGCGCGCGAGGGCGGCGGTGGTGGCTTCGGCGGTCGCGCGGGACAGAAGCGTGCTGTCTTCGGGGGCGGCCATGCTCGGGCGCTCCGCTGGTTGGACCTGGGACGGGGCGGCCGCCGGCGCGGCCGCGACGGCGAGGGGGGCGGAAGACGCGGCGGGTCGGGTCACCATGTCGGTGAGCTCGAGCTCTTCTTCGTCCTCCTCGGCCGCCGGCGCGGGCGCGGGCCCGCGGGCGGCCGTGCGCGGGGGCTCCTCCTCGGCGATGATCCGCCGGATCGAGCCGAGGATCTCCTCCATCGAGGGCTCTTGGGGGTCCTTGCGCTCCGACATCCCGGTCATCTCCCTGCTCGGAGTTCGCGACCGTCCGCCCGCCGTTCGCTCCGCTTCTCGCCGAGCGGGGGGCGCCGATCAAGGTCGTCCGCCCGTCTCTTCGGTGCCGAGGCCGAACCATTTCCCGCGCACCTTACGATAGTGCGCCTGCGGGTCGTACGTCGTGGTCGGCAGCGCGAGCCGCTCCACCGTCAGCAGCCCGGTGGCGGCCAAGAGGGCGTGCGCCGCGACGAGCTCCTCGTAGACCGCCTTTTTCTCGTCGACGCGGGCGGCGAAGAGTTCTTGTTCGGCGTCGAGCACGTCGATGACGCTGCGCGCCCCGGCGAGCGCCTCCGTGCGCACGCCTTCGAGGGCGAGCTCGGCGGCGCGGATCTGGCTCGCGATCGCCGCCGCCCGCGCGCGCGCCGTCGCGAGCTGGTGCCAAGCGGCGGCGATGTCGCGGGCGACGGCGCGGCGTGCATCCTCGAGGTCGTAGCGACGCTGCAGTGCGAGCTTGCGCGTCTCCCGCACCCGCGCGTGCTCGCCCCCGCCCTGGTACAGGGGCACCGTCAACGTGGCGACCACCGCGATCTCGCTGGTCCGCCTCTCGAGGAGCTCGGGATCGCGACCGAAGGCGGTTTCTCCGCGCAAGGTGAGCTTGGGCAAGAGCGCGGCGAGCGCGACCCCGATCTCGTCTTCGGCGCCGGCGAGGGCGAAGCGCGCCGCGCGCACGACCGGGTGCACCTCCACCGCCTCGAGCGCCTCTTCGAGCGAGCTCGGAAGGGCAGCGGGCAGGCCCACGGGTTCGAGCCGCTCGGGCGGCGGTTCGCCGACCAGGCGCAGGAAATCGGCTCCGGTGGCGGCGAGCGCGCCTTCGGCGGCGAGGCGATCGGCGATCGCGCGGGACAGACGGGTCTCGGCCTGGGCGACGTCGGTGCGCGTGACCTCGCCGAAGCGGTAGCGGTCGCGGGTGGCGGCGAGCTGGCGCTCGAGGCTGCGCTCGTTGTCCCGGGCGAGCGCGAACAGCGCGCGATCGCGCAGCACGGCGGCACAGGTCGCCACCGTTTCGAGCAACACGTCCTGTTCGACCGCCGCGAGCCGCGCCCGCTCGGCGAGGACCGCGTTCTCGGCGGCGCTCACGAGCGCGCGCGTCTCGCCGCCCGCGTACAACTTCTGCTCGAGGGCGAGGACCTGGCGGAAACCGAGAATCTCGCGCGGCCCGCGGTCGCCGGCGAGGCGGCTCGCGGCCGCGCTCGAATAGGCGAGAAGGCGCGGCCGTCCGCTGCCGAGCGCCTGCGCCACGCGCTCGTCGGCCGCCGCGAGGCGGGCGCGCGCGGCGGCGATGCGCGGATTGGTCTCGTAGACCTTGGCCAGGATCTCGGGAAGCGACGCCGCACGGGCCGGACTGGCGCCGAGGAAAAGGCCGGCGAGGGCACAGGCGAGCGCGCGCTGCATGGGGCAGGGCTAGCACGGATTCGCCCATCTGGCTAGCGCGCACGGATTCACTCAATCAAAAGGAGAGTGGTCGGCCCCTCCCGTCGGCGGGCCGGCCTCCGCCGTCGCGGGCCTCGCGCTAGAAAGTGAAGCGCGGCGGCGGGCGCAACGCGACGAGCTCGGGGATCTGGGCGTCGTCGACCGCGACGCGCCCCCAGCTGTCGCCGATGCGGGTGAAGACGGTGACCTCGCCCGGCCGTCCGTCGCTGACCACCGCGACCAGGCGGCCGCCTTCGCCGAGCTGCTCGAGGAGCGGACGGGGCACCTCGCGCACCGAGCCCACGAGGAGAACGACGTCGAAAGGAGCCTGGCTCGGCAGGCCCTCGCGCGGATCGCCGGTCTGGACGACGGCGTTGGCGGCGCCGAGCTCGCCCAGGCGTCCGTCGAGTTCGGCGGCGAGCTCGCCGCTCGCGACCAGCACGATGACGGTGGCCGCGAGCCGAGCCACGACCGCGGCCGCGTAGCCGGTTTCGTCTCCGACGAGGAGCACGACGTCCTGGGGGCCGATGCGCGCGGCTTGGAGGAGCTTGGCGAACGCCAGGGGTTCGACGAGGAAGCGACCGTCGCCCAGAGGCAGGTCCTCGTCGACATAGGCGGCCCCGCGCAGGGCGGGAGGCACGAAGAGCTCGCGCGGCACCGCGCCCATCGCCGCGAGCACCCGGCGATCGGTGATGCGGTTCGGCTTGAGCTGGTTCTCGACCATCCGGCGGCGGGCTTCGGCGTGGTCTTCCATCGCGGCTTCCCGGAACTCGAACCGCGGCGCTCATAAAGCCGGGGGACGTCGAGCGGCAAGGCGCGCGGCGTGCGCCCGAGCGTCCGAGGGACCGCTCGGTTGACCCGCGCCGGCGCCGATCCTAAGTGAGGGCGAGCCGGCCCGGTGGCAGAGTGGCCATGCAGCGGACTGCAAATCCGCGTACGTCGGTTCGATTCCGGCCCGGGCCTCCACGGCCGCGAACCCCTGGCGCGCGCGCCCGGGCGCTGCTATGAGGCCGTCCGCGTTCCGGCGTAGCTCAGTCGGTAGAGCAAGCGGCTGTTAACCGCTGGGTCGTAGGTTCGAGTCCTACCGCCGGAGCCAGCCCGTCCACCGGACCGCATCCTCGTGGCGCGCCGCTTTCCCCTCGTCATCCTCACCGGTGCCGGGATCTCGGCCGAATCCGGTCTTCCCACGTTCCGCGGCGCCGGAGGTCTGTGGGAGGGCCATCGCGTGGAGGACGTGGCCACACCGGAAGCCTTCGCGCGCGATCCCGATCTCGTGTTGCGCTTTTACGACGCCCGGCGGCGCGCCCTCGCGCGCGTCGCGCCGAACCCCGCGCACGCGGCCCTCGCCCGTCTCGAAGCCGCCTGGGAAGGGCCGTTTCTCCTCGTCACCCAGAACGTCGACGATCTCCACGAGCGCGCGGGCTCGAAAAAACTGCTCCACATGCACGGCGAGCTCCTGCTCGTGCGCTGCGTGCGCTGTGGCTTCCGCGCGCGGCTTCCGGGCGATCTCTCGGGCCGGCCGTGCCCGAACTGTCGGGCGCGCCCGGGCCTGCGGCCGGACGTCGTCTGGTTCGGGGAGATTCCTCACGGGCTCGAGGAGATCCGCGCGGCGCTCGAGCGCTGCGCGCTGTTCGCGGCGATCGGGACCTCGGGCGAAGTCTATCCGGCGGCGGGCTTCGTGGAGGAGGCGCGCGCGGCGGGGGCGCACACGGTCGAGCTCAACCTCGAGCCCTCGCGCACGAGCCGTCTTTTCGCCGAGCATCGCTTCGGACCGGCGAGCCGGGTCGTCCCGGCTTGGGTAGACGAGCTCCTCGCCCGCAGCTGAGCCGTTCCTTCGCGGCTGCGGCAAAGCGCCGAAGGCTCGGCTCGGCGGCTCGCTTGCCGGGCTTACGGAAGCGTGTTAAGCGGCCGCCGCTTCTGGGCGGGTCCCTCTTCGCGACGGGGGTCCGCCGGCTGCGGCTTTTCCAGGCAACAACGCGAGGACGCCCCGGGTGGCAGCGAGATCGGCCGCTTCGTCGAGTGTGGCGCAGCGCTACGCTGCGGCTCTGTTCGAGCTCGCACGGGAGCGGGAGGCGCTCGACGCCGTCGCCCGCGACCTCGATCGGCTCGAGGCGATGCTCGCGGAGAGCCCGGACCTGCGGCGCACGCTCGACAATCCGCTTCTCGCCCGCGACGAGCTCGAGCGGACGGTGACCGGCCTGGCCGAGCGCGTCGGTCTGGATCCGCTGGTCCGAAACGCCTTGGGCGTCCTCGCCCAACATCGCCGGCTCGGGCTTCTTCCCCAGACGATCGCACAGTTCCGCGAGCGGCTCGCGGAGCTGCGCGGCGAGGCCACGGCCGAGATCGTCTCGGCGGCGCCGCTTCCGGAAGAGGATCTCGAGCGGCTGCGCGAGGCGATCGCGCGCTTCGCGGGCAAGAAGGTCCGGCTCGCGACGAGGGTCGATCCGGAGCTCTTGGCCGGGCTCACGGTTCGCATCGGATCGAAGATGGTGGACGCGTCGCTCCGCCGTCGGCTCAGGCAGCTCGAAATGGTCATGAAAGGGGTCGGGTGATGGACATCCGTGCCGCCGAGATCTCGGCGATCCTCAAAGAGCAGATCGCGAGCTTCGGTGCCGAGGTCGAGATGGCCGAGGTCGGCCGCGTGCTCTCGGTCGGCGACGGCATCGCGCGCGTGTACGGCCTCGACGAGGTCCAAGCGGGCGAGATGGTCGAGTTCGAAGACGGCACCCGCGGGATGGCCTTGAACCTCGAGGTCGACAACGTCGGCGTGGTGATCTTCGGCGACGACCGCAACATCCGCGAGGGCAGCCTCTGCCGACGCACCAAGGCGATCGTCGACGTGCCCGTGGGCAAGGCGCTGCTCGGGCGGGTCGTCGACGCCCTCGGCAATCCGCTCGACGGCAAGGGGCCGATCCCGGCCTCCGAGCGCCGTCTGGTCGAGGTCAAGGCGCCGGGAATCATCCCCCGGCGCTCGGTGCACGAGCCGATGATGACGGGGCTCAAGGCGATCGACGGCCTCATCCCGATCGGTCGCGGTCAGCGCGAGCTCATCATCGGCGACCGGCAGACCGGCAAGACTCAGATCGCCATCGACACCTTCATCAATCAGAAGCGGTACAACGAGGCCGCCGGCGACGACGAATCGAAGAAGCTCTACTGCATCTACGTAGCGATCGGCCAGAAGCGCTCTTCGGTCGCCAAGCTCGTCAAGACGCTCCAAGACCACGGCGCCATGGACTATACGATCGTGGTGGCGGCGACCGCCTCCGATCCGGCGCCGATGCAGTTCCTCGCGCCTTATGCCGGCTGCGCGATGGGCGAGTACTTCCGCGACAACGGCATGCACGCGCTGATCGTCTACGACGATCTGTCCAAGCAGGCCGTGGCCTATCGGCAGATGTCGCTCCTCTTGCGCCGGCCGCCCGGCCGCGAGGCCTATCCCGGCGACGTTTTCTATCTGCACTCGCGCCTGCTCGAGCGCGCGGCCAAGCTCAACAAGGACTACGGCAGCGGTTCGCTCACCGCGCTGCCCATCGTCGAGACCCAGGCCAACGACGTCTCTGCCTATATTCCCACCAACGTGATCTCGATCACGGACGGGCAGATCTTCCTCGAGACCGGCTTGTTCTACCAGGGCATCCGTCCGGCGGTGAACGTCGGGCTGTCGGTGTCGCGGGTGGGCTCGGCGGCCCAGACCAAGGCGATGAAGAAGGTCGCCGGGCGGATCAAGCTGGAGCTCGCGCAATACCGCGAGATGGCGGCCTTCGCCCAGTTCGCGGCCGACCTCGATCTCGCCACCCAGCGGCTCCTCAACCGCGGCGCTCGCCTCACCGAACTCCTCAAGCAGCCCCAGCTCTCGCCGATGCCCATGGAAGAGCAGGTCTGCTCGATCTTCGCCGGGGTGAGCGGCTATCTCGACGGGATCAAGGTCTCGGACGTGCAGCGCTTCGAGCGCGAATTCTTGGACGAGCTGCGCGAGAAAGGAGCAGACATCCTGGCGCGCATCCGCGATACCGGCGATCTCGACGCCGAGACCGAGAAGAAGCTCAGGG
This sequence comes from Geminicoccaceae bacterium, assembly GCA_025062095.1. Taxonomy (GTDB): domain Bacteria; phylum Pseudomonadota; class Alphaproteobacteria; order Geminicoccales; family Geminicoccaceae; genus JANXAZ01. Next base: position 29,196 of record JANXAZ010000012.1, on the reverse strand, counting down.
CGTTCTTGGACGACTTCACCAAGAAGTTCGCCTGAAGCGGGGCTCTCCGCCGTGCCCAGCCTCAAGGACATGCGCAACCGGATCAACTCGGTCCGGGCCACGCGCAAGATCACGAGCGCGATGAAGCTCGTCGCCGGCTCCAAGCTGCGCCGAGCCCAAGAATACGCGGAGGCCGCGCGCCCCTATGCCGCCAAGATGGCGGCGATGCTCGCCAATCTCGCGGCGGCGGTGCGCGAGCAGGGGGAAGCACCGCCGCTTCTGGCCGGCACCGGCAAGGACGACACGCACCTCATCGTCGTCGCCACCGCCGACCGCGGCCTGTGCGGCGCCTTCAACAGCTCGATCGTGCGCGCCACGCGGCGGCGCATTCAGGAGCTCAAGGAGCAGGGCAAGACGGTCAAGCTCGTCTGCGTCGGTCGCAAGGGCCGCGACATGCTCCGACGCGAGTACGGCGATCTCATCGTCGAGTTCGTGGACGGGATCGCCGGCAAGCGGCGCATCGCTTTCGCGGACGCCGAGCGGGTGGCGGCCAAGCTGCTCGAGCTCTACGAGGCCCGGGCCTTCGACGTCGCGACCATCGTCTTCAACCGCTTCAAGAGCGCGATGGTCCAGATCGTGACCTTCAAGCAGCTGATCCCGGTGGAAGCGCCCGAGGCCGAACGCGGAGGCGAGGGGCCGCGCGCGATCTACGAGTTCGAGCCCGACGAGGAGCGGATCCTCTCCGAACTCCTGCCGCGCAATCTCGCGGTGCAGATCTACGGGGCGCTGCTCGAGAACGCGGCGAGCGAGCAGGGCGCGCGAATGGTGGCCATGGACAACGCCACCCGCAACGCCGGCGAGATGATCGACAAGCTCACGCTCCGCTACAATCGCCAGCGGCAGGCCAACATCACCAAGGAGTTGATCGAGATCGTCTCGGGCGCCGAGGCCCTGTGAGCCCGGCCGCGGGCGATCGGACAGAGGGATCGAGCGATGGTGCAAGCGAATGTCGCGCGCGGTCGGATCGCGCAGGTGATGGGAGCGGTGGTCGACGTCCAGTTCGACGGCGTCCTGCCGCCCATCCTCAACGCGCTGGTCACCGACAACCACGGCAAGAAGCTCGTCCTCGAAGTCGCCCAGCACCTCGGCGAGAACACGGTGCGGACGATCGCGATGGACTCGACCGACGGGCTGACCCGCGGACAAGAGGTCCTCGACACCGGGGCGCCGATCTCGGTTCCGGTGGGCCGCGAGGTGTTGGGACGCATCCTCAACGTGGTCGGCGAGCCGGTCGACGAGCGTGGCCCGGTGCTCGCCAAAGCGACGGCCTCGATCCACCAGCCGGCACCGGCCTTCGTCGATCAGTCGACGGAGACGGAAATCCTGGTCACCGGCATCAAGGTCGTCGATCTCCTCACCCCCTACCCCAAAGGCGGCAAGATCGGCCTGTTCGGCGGCGCCGGGGTGGGCAAGACGGTGCTCATCATGGAGCTCATCAACAACGTCGCCAAGGCCCACGGCGGCGTCTCGGTGTTCGCGGGGGTGGGCGAGCGCACGCGCGAGGGCAACGATCTCTACCACGAGATGATCGAATCGGGGGTCATCGACCTCAAGGATCTGTCGAAGTCGAAGGTCGCGCTGATTTACGGTCAGATGAACGAGCCGCCGGGAGCGCGCGCCCGCGTCGGCCTCACCGGTCTCACCATCGCCGAATATTTCCGCGACCAAGAAGGGCAGGACGTGCTCTTCTTCGTCGACAACATCTTCCGCTTCACCCAGGCGGGCTCGGAAGTCTCCGCCCTGCTCGGCCGCATTCCCTCGGCGGTGGGCTACCAGCCCACCCTGGGCACGGACATGGGCGCGCTGCAGGAGCGCATCACCTCGACCAAGAAAGGCTCGATCACCTCGGTGCAGGCGATCTACGTGCCGGCCGACGACCTCACCGACCCGGCGCCGGCCACGACCTTCGCCCATCTCGACGCGACCACGGTGCTCTCGCGCCAGATCGCCGAGCTCGGCATCTACCCGGCGGTCGATCCGCTCGATTCGACCTCGCGCATCCTCGAGCCTTCGATCGTGGGCGAGGAGCATTATCAGGTGGCGCGGCGCGTGCAGGAGATCCTGCAGCGCTACAAGGCGCTCCAGGACATCATCGCGATCCTGGGCATGGAGGAGCTGTCCGAAGAAGACAAGCTGATCGTGGCGCGTGCGCGCAAGATTCAGCGCTTCCTGTCCCAGCCCTTCCACGTCGCCGAAGTCTTCACCGGTGTACCGGGGAAGTTCGTCAAAGTGGAAGACACGATCAAAGGCTTCAAGGGGATCTGCGAAGGCGCCTACGACCACATGCCGGAGGCGGCCTTCTACATGGTCGGCACGATCGAGGAAGCGATCGAGAAGGCCAAGCGTCTGGCGGCCGAGGTCTGAGGCCATGGCCGAGCGGTTGAACGTCGAGGTGGTCGATCCCGAACGGGTGATCACGAGCGCGACCGTGGAGATGGTCGTGCTCCCCGGCGCCGAGGGCGACTTCGGCGTGCTGCCGCTGCACGCGCCTCTGGTCTCGCTGTTGCGTCCGGGCGTGGTGAGCCTGTTCGAGAACGGGCGCCCCTCCCGGCGCTTCTTCGTCGCCGGCGGCTTCGTCGAAGTGAACGAGCAGGGCTGCACGGTGCTCGCCGAAGGCGTCGAGCCGCTCGAAGAGATCAGCCGCGCGGCGGCCGAGCAGGCGCTCAAGGACGCCGAAGAAGATCTCGCCGATGCGAAAGCGCCGAGCGAAGAAGAACGGGCCCGGCTCGAGCGCGCGGTGGCGATCGCCCGCGCCCGGCTCGAGGCGGTGAGCCAAGCGACGAGCTAGCGCGGGCGAGCGATGCCGGGAAAAGGGGCGGTCGCGGCCGGCGGGCGCAGCCGCTCGCGCCAGAGCTCGGCGAGGTCGAGAAACTCGAGGGCGAAGGTCGCCGGCGTGGGCGACAAGAGCGGCACGATCGCGTACGCTTCCGGCGGCTCGAGGCGAAGGCGGGCACCGCAGCGGCGCACGAGCGCGAGCACGGCGGCGTTGTCGGCCGCACAGAAAGCGAAGAGCGCGCGCCAGAAGCGATTGCGCGCGAGCGCGGCGGCCCGTTCGAGGAGCGCGCGGCCGATGCCGCGGCGGCGGAAGACGGGGTCCACGGCGAGCGCGAGCTCGCCCGCCGCCGCTTCTGTCCACGGATAGAGCTCGCCCACGCCGACGAGCCGGGGGCCGCAGAAGGCGCCGAGCGCGAGGGCCGGCTCGGGCGGCGCGGCGGCATCGCTCGCCGCGAGCCAGCGGGCGCGGCGGGCCTCCGGCTCCAGCCGGGCGAAAAGGGCGAGCCGAGCGGTCCGGTCCCGCGCGTCCAGGCGACGGAACCGGACCGTGACGGCCCGAGGCGGGCACACGAGCGCAGGTCCGACCTTGTGCGGCGCAGAATCGATGCTGCGCCGCAGCATCACGATGGACCCGACGCGCCTCGCGGTCAAGGGGCATGCGCAGGCGAGGGGCCTGCTCGCGACTCGTGCACCCTCCGCGTGTCCGGCCTCGGCTCCCGTTCCGGGGCCGGCGCAGGAAACGGACGAAGGCGCCGAGCCGGTTCGCTGCGCGGTGCACGCCGCGGTACTCGGAAGAAGCGGAAACGGAACGCGGCGAAGGGCGTCGGCCGCGATGCGGCGCGCACGCGCGAGACGGCCGTACGGGCGTACGCGCACCGGCCCGATCGTCGCGGACCGGACGCGGGGCGTGCTCCCGCTTCGAAGCGCCCGGCCAACGCCGCGATGCGATCGCGCCGGCGCGCGGGAAAAAGGGGAGGCGCCCGCTCTCAGAGCGGCCGTGTCCGCGGCGCTCGGGGGCGCGGAGAGCGCGATCGGGACCCGGGCCTCGCTCGGCGCGCGAGGCCGGTCGCTTCCGTGCGAGGATCACCCGCCCGGGGCGGAACGCACCGCCTCCGCCGCGGGCGCGGCGAGGACGCGGGTGCGCGAACGGGCGCGACGGCGGTGTTCTCGGGCGCCGGGGGCGGTGTCTGCCGCGCGCTCGGCGCCCGGGCACTCGCGGCCTTCGGTGCGAGGGCGGATGCGCGCCGTCGCGGACGGCCGCGACCCCGGGCCGCGCCCCGAGCGCGAAGCGTCCGCGCACCGACGCATCCGAGAGCCGGCGCGGCGGGCCGGACATCGACGGTCCCGCACGCCATGCCGCGGCACCTCGCGGCTCCGCGAAGAGGACGGCGCGCCGGTCCCCGCCCCGATCGGGCGGGGCGAGGGCGGGCGTCGGGGTCGTGCGGTGGCACCGCCCGGCCCGTGCCCGAGAGTGCGAGGATCGCCCGCCGTGCTCTCTCGGGCCGGAAAGGCGTGTTCGGCGTCGCGGAGCGCATCGAGCCCGCGGCGCAATTGCGCGCGGGCTCGCCCCGCGCGAGCGCGATCCATCGGAGTTTCGGGCTCGGTGGCGGGTGCGGATCGAGAGCGGGGATCCGGGGCGGCGTCGCGGGCCCGCGGACGCGACGAGGGTCCGCTTTCGATCCTCAGAGCCAAAGGATGCGCGGGAAGCGACGGACCTTGCCGCCGGCGAGCTCGGCGAGCTTGTCGCGGACGCTCGCGGCGAGGCCGAGATAGGCCTGCGCTTGCGGGCTGTCGGGTCGGGCGAGGACGATGGGCCGGCCGGCGTCCGAGAGCTCGCGGATCTCGGGATCGAGCGGGATCTCGGCGAGGAAGTCGACCCCGAAGCGCTCGGCGCACCGCCGCGCTCCGCCGTGCGCGAAGATTTCCGCCCGGTGCCCGCATTTCGGGCAACAATAATAGGACATGTTCTCGACGATGCCGAGGATGGGCACGTCGACTTTGCGGAACATGTTGATCGCCTTGCGCGCGTCGAGGAGCGCGATGTCCTGGGGAGTGGAGACGATCACCGCGCCCGCGAGCGGCACGCGCTGGGCCATGGTCAGCTGGGCGTCGCCGGTGCCGGGAGGGAGATCGACGACCATGACGTCGAGTTCGCCCCAGTCGACGTCCGCGAGCATCTGTTGGATCGCGCTCTGGACCATGGGACCGCGCCAGATCATGGGCGTGTCTTCCTCGACGAGGAAGCCCATCGACATGACCTTGACCCCGTAGCTCTCCATCGGCTGCAGCTTGGCACCGCGCGCCGAGGGGCGACCCGCGGCCCCGGTCATGCGCGGCAGCGACGGTCCGTAGATGTCGGCGTCCAACAGGCCCACGCGCTCGCCGAGCACGGCGAGGCCCATGGCGAGGTTGACGGCGGTGGTCGATTTGCCCACCCCGCCCTTGCCGGAGGCGACGGCGATGATCGCCTTCACGCCGGGAACGGCCGGACGGGCGGGCGCTTCCGGGCGGGCGAGGCTCGCGGGCGCGGCAGAAGCGGAACCCGCGGCGCGCTCGGCGGTGAGCACGGCGGTGGCGGAGGTGACTCCGGGCAGGCGCTTGACCGCGTCTTCGCAAGCCCGGCGCAGCGGCTCGAGCGCCCGCGCTTCGGCCGGATCGACTTCGATCGAAAGCCCGACGTTGCCGCCTTTGACGACGACGCCGGAGATCATGCCCAAGCTGACGACGTCCCCGGGGCGATGCGGATGGCGAACTTTCCGCAAAGCGTCGAGAACCTGTTCTTTTGTTAATCCGGCCATGGTTGATCCCCTCGCCCGAGGACGCGATATAGGAAGCGCGCGCGCGCCGCGCCAGAGCGGCGCGCCCGCGGTGCACGAAACGGCAGGGAGCCGCGATGCCCTGGAACACACAAGGTGGCGGCGGATGGGGCGGTCAGGGCCCGTGGGGTGGTCGACCGAGCGGGGGGCCGCAGCCGCCGGATCTCGAGGAAGTGCTGCGGCGCGGTCAGGAGCGCCTGAGACGCTTGTTCCCCCCGGGCGGTAGGCATTCGGGGCGGGGGATCGCGATCGTCGCCTTGGCCGCGCTGGCCCTGTGGCTCGCGTCGGGCTTCTATCGCGTGGGCCCGGAGCAGCAGGGCGTGGTGCTGCGGTTCGGCAAGCTCGATCGGCTCACCGGTCCCGGCCTCAACTACCGTCTGCCGTGGCCGATCGAGGAGGTGCTCACCCCCGAGGTCGCGCGCGTCAACCGCATCGAGGTCGGCTTCACGAGCGGCGGCCCGGGCGTGCGCGGCGGGCGGCGCGAGCTGCCGGAAGAGGCGCTCATGCTCACCGGCGACGAGAACATCGTCGACATCAACTTCGTCGTCCTCTGGAAGATCGCCGACGCCGCCCAGTATCTGTTCAACATCCGCGATCCCGAGGTCACGGTGAAAGCCGCGGCCGAGAGCGTGATGCGCGAGATCATCGGCCAGACCCCGATCGTGCAGGCGACGACCGAAGGCCGGCGGGCGATCGAGGCGCGGGCGCGCGAGATGCTCCAGCAGCTCATGACCGAGTACGGGGCCGGGATCGAGATCCAGGAAGTCCAGCTGCAGAAGGCCGACCCGCCGGCCGAGGTCATCGACGCCTTCCGCGACGTGCAACGCGCCCAGGCCGACCGCGAGCGCGAGCAGAACATCGCCGAGGCCTTCGCCAACGACATCATCCCGCGGGCGCGCGGCGAAGCCGAACGGCTGTTGCAGGACGCCGAGGCCTATCGCCAAGAGGTGGTGGCGCGGGCCACGGGCGAGGCGCAGCGCTTCAAGGCGATCCTCGCCGAATACCAGAAGGCCCAGGACGTCACGTTGCAGCGGCTGTACCTCGAGACGATGGAAGACGTCCTCAAGGGGATGAGCAAGCTCATCGTCGAGGCGCAGGCCGGGGTCGGTTCGGTCGTGCCCTATCTGCCCTTGCCCGAACTCCAGCAGCGACGCCCGACACCTTCGCCTCAGACTCAGGGAGCCAGCCAATGAACCAGCGCGTGATCCTGATCGCGGGCGTGGTCCTCGCCGCGGCGCTGGTCCTGCTCGCGGGCTCGGTCTTCACCGTGCACCAGAGTCGCCAAGCGCTCGTCTTGCAGTTCGGCAATCCGGTGCGGGTGGTCAAAGAGCCGGGTCTGAGCTTCAAATTGCCCTTCATCCAGCAAGTCGAGTATTTCGAAAAGCGGGTACTCGACTACGATGCGCCCTCGGTCGAGTTGATCCTGGGCGATCAGCGTCGGCTCGTCGTCGACGCCTTCACGCGGTACCGCATCGTCGATCCGTTGCGCTTCCGGCAGGCGGCGGGCAACGAGGCGCTGTTCCGCCAACGGCTGGAGCCGACGGTCTTCGCGGCCCTGCGCAGCGTCCTCGGCGAGACCTCGCTCATGGAGGTCTTGAGCAAAGACCGGGCGATGCTCATGAACCGCATCCGCGACGAAGCGAACAAGGCCCTGCAGCGCTTCGGCGTGGAGATCGTGGACGTGCGCATCAAGCGGGCCGACCTGCCGGTGGAGAACACCCAGGCGATCTTCCGCCGGATGCAGACCGAACGCGAGCGCGAGGCCAAGGAGCTACGGGCGCAGGGCGCGGAGCTCGCGCAGCGGATCCGGGCGCGCGCCGACCGCGAGCGACGGGTCCTGATCGCGGAAGCGCAGAAGCGGGCCGAGATCATCCGCGGCGAAGGCGACGCCGAGGCGATCCGGATCTTCGCCGAAGCCTTCGGCCAGGACGTCGACTTCTTCAAGTTCTACCGCACCATGCAGGCCTACCGTCAGGCCCTGGCCGACGGCAACACGAGCATCGTCATGTCGCCGCAGAGCGAGTTCTTCCGCTTCTTCGCGAGCCCGGGCCTGGTCGACGGTGCGCCGGGGCGCGCGCCGGCGCCGGCCGATCTCGCCCGCGGCGGCGGACCCGCGGCGCCCGCTGCGGCCGTGGCGCGACCCCTGCTCGAGGACGGGACACCGGCGGCGGCGCGCTGATCGCGCGGCGCCCAGGCGAGGACCCGGCGGCGCGGGCGATCTCGCTCGGACCGATGCGCGATCTCTGGACGGGTCTCGCCCTCGTGCTCGTGGTCGAGGGGCTGGCCTGGGCGGCGGCGCCGCGCGCGCTGCGCCGCATCACCGAGCGCTTGCAGCGGATGGACGACACCAGTCTGCGCATCGCCGGGCTCGCCGCGGCCGGTCTCGGGGTCCTCGCCGTGTGGCTGGTGCGCGGATGAGGGGCGGGCTTGCCCGAGCGCGGCGGGCGGTGACATCATCCGAAAAAAGGCGGATGCCGGCCGGACGGCGGGACGAGGCGGTGGCTCCGGAGACGGCCGGCGGGCGCGATGGAGGAAGAGGATGTCGAGGGTGAACGGCCGCGGCTCGCGGCTCGACTGGCTGCGCGGCATAGGCCTCGCGCTGCCGGTGGTGTGGCTGGCCTTCGCCACGACGGCCGCGCAGGGACGAACGCCCCCGGCGGGGCCGCCGACCTTCGCCGACCTCGTCGCACAGGTGGCGCCCGCCGTCGTCAACATCACCACCCGCAAGCTCGGTTCGGCGCGCGCGGAATCCCCGCCTGCGCCGCAGGTTCCCCCGGGCTCGCCGTTCGACGAGTTCTTCCGGGAGTTCTTCGAGCGCGAGCCGCAGCGCGAGCCCCCGCCGCCGCGGCGGAGCATCTCTTTGGGCTCCGGGTTCATCATCGATCCCGAAGGCTACGTCGTCACGAACAACCACGTGATCGCCGACGCCGACGAGATCTCGGTCGTCTTGCACGACGAGAAAGAAGTCCCGGCCAAGGTCGTCGGACGCGATCCCAAGACCGATCTCGCGCTTCTCAAGATCGAAGGCGACAAGCCCTTCCCCTACGTCGAGTGGGCCGACAGCGATCAGGTGCGGGTCGGCGACTGGATGCTGGCCATCGGCAATCCCTTCGGTCTCGGGTTCTCGGTGACGGCCGGGATCGTCTCGGCGCGCGGTCGCGACATCCGCAGCGGTCCTTACGACGATTATTTCCAGGTCGATGCGGCGATCAACCGCGGCAATTCGGGCGGCCCGTCTTTCACCCTCGAGGGCAAGGTGTTCGGCGTGAACACCGCGATCTTCTCGCCCTCGGGCGGGAACATCGGCATCGGCTTCGCCATTCCCTCCAACCTCGCCCGGCCGGTGATCGACAGCCTCAAGCGCACCGGGCGCGTCGCGCGCGGTTGGCTCGGCGTGCGGATCCAGACCGTCACCGAGGAGATCGCCGAGAGCATCGGCCTCAAGGAGCCGGTGGGCGCGCTCGTGGCGAGCGTCACCCCCGGGGGGCCGGCCGCCGCTTCGGCGATCGAGCAGGGCGACGTGATCCTCGAGTTCGACGGCAAGAAGATCGACAAGATGCGCACTCTGCCCCGGATCGTCGCCGAGACCCCGGTCGGGCGCGAGGTCGAGGTCACGATCTGGCGCAAGGGCGAGAAGAAGACCGTGCGCGTCAAGCTCGGCGAGTTGCCGGACGAAGACCAGCTCTCCGAGCTCGGCAAGCCGCGCGAACCCCCCAGGCCCGGCCCCGCGACCGGCAGCCGCGTGCCCGAGCTCGGCCTCGTCGTGAGCCCGATCACGCCCGAGCTCAAGAGCCGCTTCTCTTTGCCCGATCAGGCCAAGGGCGTGGTCGTGGTGGAGGTCGATCCGGACGGCCCCATGGCGCAAGAGGGCGTCCGGCCGGGCGATCTCATCGTCGAGGCGATGCAGGACGAGATCAAGACACCGGGCGATCTCCTCGCCAAGATCGAAGCGAGCAAGCGCGCCGGGCGCAAAGCCGCCCTCCTGCTCGTCGAGCGCCAAGGCGAAAAGCGCTTCGTGGCACCCCGGTACAAGGAGTGAGCGGGCGGCCTCAGCCGCGCCGGTGCTCGGTTTCGGGGATGCCCTGCAGATAGAGCAGGGCGCTCAGATCGCCGTGCACGATGTTCACCGGCGCCCGCGCGCGCACGCGCGGATGCGCCCGGAAGGCGACCCCGAGGCCGGCGCGCAAGAGCATCGGCAGATCGTTGGCTCCGTCGCCCACGGCGAGCGCGGCCTCGGCCGGCAAGCCCTCGCGCGTCAAGAGCTCCTCGAGCGTGGCGAGCTTGGCGGAGGCGTCGAGGACGGGCTCGACCACCCGGCCCGTGAGCCGGCCGTCGCGGACGAGGAGCTCGTTGCCGCGTTCCTCGTCGAAGCCCAGGAGTTCGGCCACGTGGCGGGTGAACTGGCGAAAGCCCGAGGACACGAGGGCGGTCTTGGCCCCTTGCGCGCGCATGGTGGCGACGAGCGTGCGCGCGCCGGGCGTGAGACGGATGCGCTCGGCGATCACCTCCGCGATCACCCGCTCGGGCAGCCCTTCGAGGAGCGCGACGCGCCGGCGCAGGGATTCCCGGTACTCGATCTCGCCGTTCATCGCCGCGCGGGTGATCTCCGCCACCTCGGCCTTGCAGCCGACGAAATCGGCGAGCTCGTCGAGACATTCGACGGTGATCATCGTGCTGTCCATGTCGGCCACGAGCAGGCGCTTGCGCCGTCCTCGGGCCGGCAGCACGGCTCGATCGAGGGGCCGGCCCTCGAGGATCGGAGCCGCGCGCGCGCGGATCTCCTCGGGAACGAGCTCGCTTTCGACCTCGACCGCGCGCGCCGGCGCGAGCCAGTGCGCGCGGCCTTCGAGCGCGCGCGCGAGCGCGCGCACGAGCTCTTCGGAAAGCGGGGCGCGGTCGGGATCGGCGATGAGGACGAGGACGTGGGACACGGACGCCGGTCGCACCGAGGCTCAGCTCAGGCTAGCAGGCTCCGCTTCCGTCGGGTACCGGGCTTTCGCTCGGGCGCGGCGGCCGGTCGCGGCGAGCCGATGCGCCCGCAGTTGCGCCGCGAGCGCCTCGGTGACGAGAAGCGGTGGGCGCCCGGTGGCCGCCGCTTCGGCGAGGACCCGCTCGACCCGGGCTTCGAGCAGGCCGAGGCGGGCGTCCACGCGCTCCTGCCGATAGCCGCCGGGCTCGAGTTCGGCCGCGGCGGCGATCACCCCGCCCGCGTTCACGAGATAGTCGGGCAGATAGAGGATACCACGCGCGTGCAGGCGAAGGGCGATCTCGGCCGCGGCGAGCTGATTGTTGGCGGCACCGGCGATCACCGCGCAGCGCAGCCGCTCGGCGACCGCGGCATCGAGCACCGGTCCGAAGGCGCAAGGCGCGACGACCTCGGCCGGGGTCTCGAGCAGACGCGCGGGCGCGACCGGCCGCGCCCCGAGCCGCGCGACGGCGCGGGCGAGCTTGTCGGGATCGAGATCGGCCACGAGAAGCCGCGCCCCGGCCGCGGCGAGCCGCTCGGCGAGCGGCATGCCCACCGCCCCCAGGCCCTGGATCGCGACCGTGAGCCCGGCGAGATCGCCGGTACCGAAACGCGCCCGTGCGGCCGCCCGGATCGCCCGGAACACGCCCTCCGCGGTCATCGGTCCCAGATCGCCGGCACCGCGCGAGCAGCCGAGCACGAAGCGACAGGACCGCGCGAGCAGGTCCATGTCCGCGGGCGTGGTGCCGCTGTCCTCGCCCGTCCAATAGCGCCCGCCGAGCCGCTCGATCGCCGCGCCGAGCGCTTCCCAGAGAGCGGGCGACTTGTCCGTGCGCGGATCGCCCGGGACGACCGCCTTGGCGCCCGAAAAGGGCAGCCCGGCGAGCAGAACCTTCGTCGTCATCGCCCGCGCGAGCGCGCGCGCATCCGCGACCGCCGCGGCGAGATCCGGATAAGGGCGCATGCGACAGCCACCGATGCCCGGCCCGAGCTCGGGCGCGTCGAGCGCGATGACCGCGAGCGTCCGCCCGTCCGGCGCGCGCACCCGATGGAGCTCGCCGCTTTCGCCTTCGGGCCCCGCCTGGTGCTCGACCCGCTCCATCGCGTTCTCCCCGCCGCGGCTGCGCGATTGTCGCTACCAAAAAGCGAGGTTCGTTGGCTGTGACCGATCCCACAGCGGGAGAAAACGCGATCGGAGGCGAGCCCGACACGCCGGTCGACGTCGGACCTCTGTGCATGATCGGGGGGACCACGGCGAGCGGCAAATCGGCCCTGGCTCTCGCCCTCGCCGAACGACTCGGAGGGGTCGTGGTCAACGCCGACAGCCAACAGCTGTTCGCCGATCTCCCGATTCTGACCGCGCGGCCGACGGCGGCGGAGGAGGCGCGGGTGCCGCACCGGCTCTACGGCGTTCTGGGTCCGCGCGCGCAGCCCTCGGTGGGTCGCTGGCTCGCGCTCGTCGTCCCGGTCCTGCGCGCGTGCGCGGCCGAAGAGCGGCCGGTGATCCTCGTCGGCGGCACCGGGCTCTACCTCTTCGCGCTCCTGCGCGGGCTCTCGCCGATCCCCGAAGTCCCGGCCGCGCTGCGCGCCCGGCTCCTCGAGGAGACGCGCGCGATCCCGACCGCGGAGCTCCACCTCCGCCTGGCGCGGCGCGATCCCGCGACGGCCGCCAAGCTGCGCCCCACCGACCGGCAGCGGATCTTGCGCGCGTTCGAGGTCCTGGAGGCCACGGGTCGGCCCCTCGCGCTCTTCCAGGCGGCGCCGCGCCGGCCTCTCGTGCGGCCGCGCGCCCTCCTGGGCGTGGCGCTCGTCCCGCCGGCCGACGTCACGGGGCCGCGGATCGCGCAGCGATTGACGCGGCAGCTCGCCGAAGGCGCGCTCGACGAAGTCGCGGAGCTCGCGCACCGCGAGCCGGAGCTCGCCGACGCGGCGCGCGCGGGCCGCACCGATCTCTTCCCGATCCTCAAGGTGCACGGCTGCCGCGAGCTCCTCGCGGTGCTCGACGGCCGCGCCGTCCTCGAGGCGGCGGGCGCCGAGATCGCGCGCCAGGTGCGCTCCTACGCCAAGCGGCAGCGGACCTTCTTGCGCACGCAACTGCCCGAGCTCGCCCCGGTCCCGGCGCCGGGCGAAACCGAAGGGCTCGCGGAAAGGCTCGCGCGCGCTTGGGACGAACGCCTGCGCGCGCGCTGACCGGTGCGCGGCTCAGAGGTCGACGTAGGCGACGACTTCCGCTTTGGCTCCGGGATGGGTGACGGCGCCGTAGCGGGCCGGGCCCACGAGCTGGGCGTATTTGTAGAGCGCACCGCTCGTGTAGATGGTGGGCGGAGCCTTCCATTCCGCCCGGCGTCGGGCGAGCTCCTCTTCCGGCACTTCGAGCTCGAGCGTGCCTTTCTCGGCGTCGATGGCGATGATGTCGCCGTCGCGCACGAGGGCGATGGGACCGCCCACCGCCGCCTCGGGTCCCACGTGGCCGATGCAGAAGCCGCGCGTGCCGCCCGAAAAGCGGCCGTCGGTGACGAGCGCGACTTTCTCGCCCGCGCCCTGGCCGTAGAGCGCGGAGGTGACCGAGAGCATTTCGCGCATGCCCGGTCCGCCCTTGGGGCCTTCGTAGCGGATCACGAGCACCTCGCCTTCGCGATAGGCGCGGGCCTGCACGACTTTCATGCAGTCCTCTTCGCAATCGAAGACCCGGGCCGGGCCGCGGAAGGCGAGCTTCTTGAGCCCCGCGATCTTGACGATGGCCCCGTCGGGGGCGAGCGAGCCCTTCAGACCCACCACACCGCCATAAGGTGTGATCGGATCGGAGACCGGTCGGACCACGTCCTGATGGGGGTTCCAGCGGACCTCGGCGAGGTTCTCGGCCACCGTCTTGCCGGTGACCGTGATGCAATCGCCGTGCAAATAGCCGCCATCCAAAAGCGCCTTCATGAGAAGGGGTACGCCACCCGCTTGCGCCAGATCGGCCATCACGTAGCGGCCGCCCGGCTTGAGGTCGGCGATATAGGGGGTCGAGCGGAAGATCTCGGCGACGTCGAACAGGTCGAAGTCGATCCCCGCTTCGTGCGCGATCGCCGGTAGGTGCAAAGCGGCGTTGGTCGAGCCGCCCGAGGCGGCGACCACGCGCGCGGCGTTCTCCAGGCTCTTGCGCGTGACGATGTCGCGCGGGCGGATGCCGAGCTCGAGACAGCGCATGACCGCCTCGCCGGAGAGTTCGGCGTAGCGGTCGCGCGCTTCGAAAGGAGCGGGAAGACCCGCCGAATAGGGAAGGGCGAGGCCGATCGCTTCCGAGACGCAGGCCATGGTGTTGGCGGTGAACTGACCACCGCAGGATCCGGCCGAAGGACAGGCCACGCGCTCGAGTTCCTCGAGCTCTTCTTCGGAGATCTCGCCGACGGCGTAGCGGCCGACGGCCTCGAACACGTCGACCACGGTGACGTCGCGGCCTCTGTACCTACCGGGAAGGATCGATCCTCCGTACATGAACACCGAGGGCACGTTCAGGCGCACCATCGCCATCATGAGCCCGGGCAGGCTCTTGTCGCATCCGGCGAAGCCCACGAGGGCATCGTAGCCGTGCCCGCGCACGGTGAGCTCGACCGAATCCGCGATCACCTCGCGCGACACCAGCGAGGCCTTCATGCCCTGGTGGCCCATGGCGATGCCGTCGGTCACGGTGATCGTGGTGAACTCGCGCGGCGTGCCGCCGGCTCGGCTCACCCCGATCTTCGCCGCCTGGGCCTGGCGATGGAGCGCGATGTTGCACGGAGCGGCCTCGTTCCAGGTGGTCACCACGCCCACGAAGGGGCGCAGGATGTCCTCTTTGCCGAGGCCCATGGCGTAGTAATAGGAGCGGTGGGGTGCGCGCTCCGGACCGAGCGTGCTGTGTCGGCTCGGCAGCTTGGACTTGTCGAAAAGGGTGATCGCCATGGACGGATCCTCCCGAGACCGCGCGGCGGCGCGGACCTTAGCCGCGCGCTCGGAGGCTGACCAGTGCACGGCCGGGCGGGCGGATGCGAGCACCTGCGCGGCACCGCAGCCGCGGGTCGCGCAGGGCTGCGGCTGCGCCGAGGCCGCCGCGACCTTCACCGGGCAGGATCCGCGCTACCGTGCGGCGCTGGTCGCGGTCGTGGCGATCAACGCCTCGATGTTCCTCGTCGAAACGCTCGCCGGGCGTCTCGCCGGGTCGCGTGCGCTCGAGGCGGATGCGCTCGACTTCTTGGGCGACAGTCTCACGTACGGCCTCACCCTCTGGGCCGTGGGGCGCGAGCCGCGCACGCGCGCACTGGCGGCGCTGATCAAAGGCGCGAGCCTGTCGCTCATGGCGATGTGGGTGCTGGGATCGACGCTGTGGAGCCTCTTCGTGCTCGGTACGCCCCGCGCCGAGGTCATGGGCGGGGTGGGCCTGCTCGCGCTGGTCGCCAATCTGGTCTCGGTGGTGCTCTTGATGCGCTGGCGCGAGGGCGACGCCAACGTCCGCTCGGTGTGGCTGTGCTCGCGCAACGACGCGATCGGCAATCTCGCCGTGGTCGGTGCGGGCGGGATGGTCGCGCTCACCGGCAGCCCCTGGCCCGACCTTTTGGTCGCCTTCGCCATGGCGGCCCTGTTCCTCCACGGCTCGATGCGCATCGGGCTGCAGGCCCGCACCGAACTCCGCGATGCTCGACGCCTCGCCCTCGCTGCCCGAGCCGGCTCCGGCTGAGCCCGGACCCGCCGCGCCGTATCCGGCGTCGCTGCGTCAGTTGCGCGGGCTCGAGCCGTTGCGTCGACTGGGCCGCGCGTTCGGGCGCGCGCTCCATCATCTGTTCTTCGAGGACGGTCTCGTGGTCGCGGGCTACGTCGCCTTCGCCGCGCTCTTCGCGCTCTTTCCTTTCTTGATCGTGCTCTTGTCGATCGCCGGGATGTTGGGTCAGAGCGAGGCCGCCCGGGCTTCGATCGAGCTCGGCCTCGAGCTCGTCCCGCCCGAGGTCGCCGCCGTGTTGCGACCCGTCATCGCCGAGATCCTGGGGGGCGCTCCGCGCGGGCTTCTCGGCCTCGGCATCGTCGTTTCCCTGTGGTTCGCCTCTTCGGGCCTGGAAGCGATCCGCCACGTCCTCGATCGCGCTTATCGCTGTCCCGAGCCGACTCATTTTCTCTGGGCGCGGCTGCAGAGCCTCGTCTTGGTCGTGCTCGTGGCCCTCGCGATCCTGATCGCCATGTTCGCGCTCGTGGGCCTTCCGCTCGTCGGCCGGATCGCGGCCTGGCTCGGCGAGCACGAGCTGTTCGCGCGCGATCTGTGGTTCTGGGCCCGCTACGGTTTGGGCCTGGGGATGTTGTTCGCGCTCACCGTGACGCTTCACCTCGTGCTGCCGACCGTGCCCTTGCGCTTGCGGGACGTCTTGCCCGGGACCTTGCTCTCGGTGGCCTCGTGGGCGCTCGCCGCCGAGCTCTATTCGGCTTATCTCGCGTCGCTTCCCGCGTCCTACTCGGTCACCTACGGCAGTCTCGCCGGGATCATCGTCACGCTCTTCTTCTTCTACATCTCCGCCGCGATCTTCATCCTGGGTGCGCAGCTCAACGGCGCGCTGCGCGCGGAGCGGGAACGCGCGAACGGCGCGGGGGGCGAGCCCTGCCCCGCGATCTGAGGGCGGAGCCGAGCGAAGGTCCCGGATCGGCCGCGGGCATCGGGGCTTTTCCCCGGGCCGTACCCGAGGGTGCGACATCGTTCCTCCCCAAGGGGCGGCCAGCGTGCTATGAGGCGCTCGCTCCGAAAAGGTTCGGGCACATGGTCGAGTTGTTCTGGCTCGGTGCCGCGGGCGCCGCCGCGGTCTCGGCTTGGGCCGGGCTCGTCGAGCCGCGCCGGCTCCGCGTCGCTCGCTACGAGGTCGCGTCGCCGCGCTGGCCGGCCCGCGCTCGGCCGCTGCGCCTCGCGATCCTGGGCGATCTGCACGCGGCGCGGCCGCATCTGGGCGAGCGTCGGCTCGCGCGCGTGGTCGCGCGGGTGATCGCCGAGCGCCCCGATCTCGTGCTCATGCCCGGCGATTTCCTGGCCAACCGCACCGCTTTCGTGCGCCCGCTTCCGAGCGCGACGATCGCCGCGGCGCTCGCGCCGCTCGCGCGCGCCGCCCCCACCCTGGCCGTGCTCGGCAACCACGACTGGCACCGCGGTGCCGGTCACGGCTTGCGCGCCGCCCTCGAAGGGGCGGGGATCGCCGTGCTCGAGAACGAGGTCGTCGAGCTCGCCTTCGCCGGAACCGCGCTTCAGGTCGCGGGGTTGGGCTGCGCGATCAGCCGCCGCACCGATCTTTTGGCGGTGCTCGAGCGCCTCGACCCCGCGCGTCCCGCCATCGTTCTGAGCCACGTGCCGGATGCGGTCGCCTATCTGCCCGAGGAAGTGCTGCTCGTGGTCGCCGGACACACCCACGGCGGTCAGGTGCGCCTGCCCGGCATCGGTCCCCTGGTGACGATGAGCACGCTGCCGCGGCGCTTCGCGCGCGGCCTGCACCGCATCGGCAAGCGGCATCTCCTCGTCACCTCGGGCGTGGGGACGAGCGTCTTGCCGATCCGCCTGGGCGTGCCTCCGGAATTCGTCGTCGCCACCGTCCGGGCCGCCGCCGAGCCGACCGGTGCGGGCTCGGCGCAGGCGCGCGCGGCGGTCGGAGCGGAGGCGTGAAGCGAGGGAGGAGAGGGTCCCGTGCGCCGTCACATCAACCCGTCAGGCATCGCTCCGCCCGTGGCCAAATACAGCCACGCCGTGCTCGTCCGGGGCTTCGATCGGCTCCTCGTGGTCTCGGGTCAGCTCGGCATCGCTCCGGACGGGACCATTCCCGAGGGCTGCGAGGCGCAAGCGAAGCTGATCTTCGCCGCCCTCGACCGGTGCCTGGCGGAGGCCGGTATGGGCCGGCGGCACGTGCTGCGGCTCAACACCTATCTCGTCGATCTCGCCGATCGGCCGGCCTTCATGGCGGTGCGCGACGCCTGGGTCGAGGACCCTCCGCCCGCTTCGACCCTGGTCGTGGTCAAAGAGCTCGTCCGTCCCGAGGCCCGGCTCGAGGTCGAGATGTTGGCCGCCTCCTGAGGCGGCGCGCGCGGACCGCGGGCGGACGGCCGCGCCGGCTACCGTCGCGGCAGGCAATAGGCGGGAAGATCGTAGCGGCGACGGATGGCGGCACCCCGGCGCTCGGCCTCGCGCTCGAGGGCACCGTACCGACCGTTCGAGTAGCGCGGGCAGTCGCGGGCCAGGCCCGAGGCGACCAGACGGGCGCCGATGTCCTCCCCGCCGACCCGGCACAGAGCCACGATCCGGCCGCGGCTGCGCGTGCCGTCGGGGACGCATTCCACGGTCCGCCCCGCGACCATCCGGCGCACGGCCTCCCGCGCTTCCGGGCCCAAGGGCTCGTTCAGCTCGGGCGCGGCGATGCCCTGCAAGCGGATCGTCTCGCCGGCGAGCACGAGCGTATCGCCGTCGAGGACCGTTTCGACCGGGCCGCGCAGAGCGGGGGAGGACCGCGACGCGCCGAGCACGGACCAGCCCAGCCCGAGGAAACCGAGCAGAAGCCCGAGCGAAAGAAGGCGCCGAACCGCACGAGCCGGCCGGCGGAAAGCGAATCCGACCACGAGCGTTTCCCCCGATCGAAAAGGTAATCATCGGGGGAGCCCGCGGGCAGAGTTTCGCGGACGACACCTACGCCGGTACCGCCTCCGCGACGGCGCGAAAAGGAAGCGGGGCTCAGGCCGACCGGTTCGCGGGGACGAGTGCCGGAACGCGGAGGGCGGGGAGGAAGACGTCGCCGGCGATGTAATCGACGCCCGCGGCGCAGGCCTCCCGCGCGAGGATCTCGTCGTTCGCCGAGAAGAGGAAACTGCGCAGTCCCGCCTCGCGGCAGGCCCGCGCGAGTTCGGCCAGGCGCGAGTGCAGGTCCGCGTCTTCCGGCCGCAGCTCGGAGGCGTCGATCGCCGCGACGCGCGCGGCCGTGCCGGCGAGCGGCCGCACGGCCGCGGGATCGGGGGGCACGCGCACGAGCACGAGGCCGATGCGGCCTTCGAGCGGTTCGAGCATCGCGGCGAGACGAGAAGGGGAGAGGTCGAGATCGGGATCGACGATCTCGAGGAAGAGGTGCCGAGCGAGCCGCGGCGGAAGAGCGAAGAGCCGGTCCCGCCAGGACGTCCGGAAGCCGGGTGTGGCGAGGGTGGAGCCGTGCACCGGAATGGCCAGCACCGGAGGATCGGCGTTCGGTGGCGAAGGCTTCAGGAGATGGGACGTCGCCTGCTCGAGGAACCAGCGGTCGAGCTCGGCCTCGAAGGCTCCGGTCACGCAATCGGGGCAGATGTCGGTGGGTGCGCGAGCCGAGCCGTCGGGCGCGATCAGGCGGGCGAACCCCTGATAACCCACGACGCGCCCGAGCCGGATGGCGAGTACCGGGCGCCAGAGCGCGAGGAGTCGATCGGCGTGCTCGCGGAAAGCACGCGCCTCGCACGAAGCGCAGCTCCGCCGCGCCTCTTCCACCCGCTCGCGCAGGCTCAAGAAGCCCGCGACGTTCCGCAGGCCCCTGCCGAAATCGAACGGGAGCAGGCGCAGGCGCACGAAACGCCCGCCGGGCGTCAGGCCGAGCAGCCGTTCGGTGATCTCGGCCGCCACGAGCTCGGCACGCCGCGCGACCTCGCCGCGGTCGGCGGCGAGCGGCAGCACCCACACCGTCGTCTCGTCGACGAGAAGATAGTGTTCCTCGGGCTCGAGCCGGCGGGCGATGCAGCCCTCGACGTTGGCGAACACCTTGCCGCGCAGCTCCGGCCAGCGTCGACCCAGATGCTCCTTGAGTCGGTCGAGCTCGAGGATGGGCAAGAAGCCCGCGCGGGGGGGCGGCTTGGCGAGGAAGGCGCGACGGAAGCGGGCGAGCTCTTCCGCGAACGCGCCCGGCCGCCGAGGATCCAACCCGCCCCGCGCGCGCGGCGGGTAGAGCTCGTCGTCGCCCCGGATCGCGCCGACCGCGGAAAACGCCACGAACTTCCTCCGACCCATTCGGCGCCACGGGCCGTCTCGAGGCGCCGCGACATCCGCGCGCACTCTGTGTCCGGATTGTTGAGAAAGCCTTAAAGAGTGCGCCGGCCGAGCGCAGCTCCGGGGAGCCGATGGTCGATCCCTCCATTTTGCTTCCGTCCCTGCTCGCACTCGTCGCGCGGGCGGGTGCGATCGTCCTCGAACATTACGGGCAAGCGGGATCCGCCGAGCTCAAAGCCGACGCCTCGCCGGTCACCGCCGCCGATCGCGCGGCCGAACGGTTTCTCGAAGAAGGTTTGAGCCTTCTCGCGCCCGGGCTGCCGATCGTCGCCGAGGAAGCCGTCGCGGCGGGACGCGTCCCGAGAATCGAGCCCCCGGACACGTTCTGGCTCGTCGATCCGCTCGACGGGACGCGCGAGTTCCTCTCCCGCAACGGGGAGTTCACGATCAACGTCGGCCTGGTGCGCGCGGGCGTGCCGATCCTGGGCGTCGTCGCCGCACCGGCTCTCGATCGGCTGTGGTGGGCGATCGCGGGCAGAGGCGCGTTCCGGCGCGAGGGGGGAAGCGACGTCGCGATCCGCACGCGCCACCCGCCGCCCGAAGGGCTCGTGGCCGTCGCGAGCCGCTCGCACCGCGACCCCGAGACCGACGCCTGGCTCGCGCGCCATCCCGTACGCGCGACGGTCTCGGCCGGCAGCGCTCTCAAGTTCTGCCTGGTCGCGGAGGGAAGGGCAGACGTCTATCCGCGCTTCGGGCGCACCATGGAGTGGGACACGGCCGCCGGCCAGGCGATACTCGAGGCTGCGGGCGGCCGCGTCGAGACGGTGGAAGGCGGGCCGTTGCGCTACGGCAAGCCGGGCTTCGCCAACCCCGGGTTCGTCGCCTGGGGCGCGTGAGCGGCGGTGTTCGCGGCGCTCGCGCACCGTCTGCCGCCGGAGACGGCGCACGGACTGGCCCTTTGGTGCGCTCGCGCGATCCCGCCGCTGCCCCGGCGCCCGCGTCCCAGGCTCGCCACGGCCTTGGCCGGGCTCCCGCTTCCCCATCCCGTGGGCCTCGCCGCCGGCTTCGACAAGAACGCCGTGGCGTTCCGGGGCCTTCTCAACTTCGGCTTCGCCTTCGTCGAGGTCGGCACCGTCACCCCGCGCCCCCAGCCCGGCAACCCGCCCCCGCGCCTGTTCCGGCTGGTCGAGGACCGCGCCCTCGTCAACCGCATGGGCTTCAACAACGACGGCATCGAGGCGGTGGCGGCGCGGCTGGCCCGCCGCGACCGCGCGGCCGGAGTCGTGGGCGCGAACATCGGCGTCAACCGCGACAGCCCCGATCCGATCTCCGATTATCTGACCGGGATCGAGCGCCTGGGGCCGCTCGTCGATTATCTCGTGGTCAACGTTTCCTCGCCGAACACGCCGGGGCTGCGCGACTGGCAGCGACCGGAGCGGCTCGCTCCGCTCTTGTCCGCCCTCGTGCGGCGGCTGGGCGAACGCGAAACCGGCCGGCGACCGCCTCTTTTCCTCAAGATCGCTCCCGATCTCGATCCCGCCGGGGAGGAGGCGATCGTGACCCTCGCTCTCGACGCCGGGATCGACGGGCTCGTCGTCGCCAACACGACGATCGCCCGTCCACCGTCTCTGCGTTCGCCCTGGCGCGAGGAGCCCGGCGGCTTGAGCGGCGATCCGCTCTTCGCGCCGTCCACCGAGCTCTTGCGTCGGATCGCCCGTCGGGCGCGGGGGCGGCTCGCGCTCGTGGGCGTGGGAGGGATCGATTCGCCCGAGCGGGCGTACGCCAAGATCCGCGCCGGCGCCTGCGCGGTGCAGCTCTACACCGGTCTCGTCTACGAGGGACCGGGGCTCTTGCGCCGGATCCTCGACGGGCTCGAGCGGCTGTTGGACCGCGATCGGCTGGACAGGCTCGACCAGGCGATCGGCCTCGACCTCGAGGCGCGGGCCGGTTGACAGCCGAGATCGGAGGGCGCAAGCGGGGCCGGTGTGGCGGTCCGGGACGGCCGGCGCGCGGGCCGGGGCGAACAGGCTCGGTCGGGGCGGAACACCGAGCCCCGCCCGGCCGTCGGGGGTCGCGGAGGGAGAACGATGAGCCGGAGCTGGGGGCTGCGCACCCGCCTCGTGCACGGGGGAGCGGCGCGTTCCGCCTTCGGCGAGACGTCGGAAGCGATCTTCCTCACCTCCGGCTTCGTCTACGCGAGCGCCCGAGAAGCCGAAGACCGCGTCGCCGAGCGGGCTCCCGGTTATCAGTACAGCCGCATCGCCAATCCCACCGTGCGCATGCTCGAGGAGCGCTTCGCCCTGCTCGAAGGGGCGGAGGACTGCGCGGCGGTGGCCACCGGCATGGCTGCGGTGCACGCCGCCCTCTTCTGCCAATTGCGGGCCGGTGCGCGGGTCGTCGCTTCCGCGCCGCTGTTCGGGGCCTGCCAGTGGATCCTCACCGATCTCCTGCCGCGCTTCGGAGTGGAAAGCGAGCTCGTACCGGCCTCGGACGGCGAAGCTTGGGAGCGGGCGCTCTCTCGGCCGGCGGCGGTCGTGCTCGTCGAGACGCCGGCCAATCCCACCCTCGAGCTCGTCGACGTCGAGCGCGTCGCGCGGCTCGCGAAGGCCGCGGGCGCCGCACTCGTCGTCGACAACGCCTTCGCCACGCCGTTCCTGCAGCGTCCGCTCGCGCTCGGCGCCGACCTCTCCGTCTATTCGGCGACCAAGTTGATCGACGGTCAGGGCCGCTGTCTCGGGGGCCTGATCGCCGGCTCGGCGCGTTTCATCGGCGAGACGCTGCGCCCGTACTTGCGCAACACCGGGCCCGCGCTTTCGCCCTTCAACGCCTGGGTCCTCCTCAAAGGGCTCGAGACGCTGAGCATCCGGATCGAGGCCCAACAGAAGACGGCGCGCGCGCTCGCGAGCTGGCTCGAGGGTCATCCGGCGGTGGTCGAGGTGCGCTATCCGGGCCTGCCGTCGCACCCGCAGGCCGATCTCGCCGAGCGGCAGATGCTGGGTCCCGGAACGATGATCGCGATCCGGGTGGGCGGAGGCCGCGAACGCGCCTTCGCCGTTCTCGACCGGTTGCGGCTCATCAAGATCTCGAACAACCTGGGCGACGTGCGCTCGCTCGCCACGCATCCCGCGACCACGACGCACGCGAAAGTGCCGGAGGCGATGCGCGCCCGGTTCGGGATCACGGAAGACCTCCTCCGGATCTCGGTCGGTCTCGAAGACGCGGAGGATCTCGTGGCCGATCTCGATCGGGCGCTGCGGCCGTGAGCGAACCGATCCCTCTCGAGCATCTGCGGAGCTGGGTGGGGCGCGAGGAGCGCCGAAGCGATGTGCTCCGCCCCTGGCCGGCGGCCGCCCTGACCGCCGCTCTGGATCGGGAGGATCCGCCCGGGCCCGGCGATCCTCTGCCCCCCTTTTGGCACCATCTCTACTTCCTGCCCGTGGTCGCGGCGGCCCGTACCGGACCCGACGGCCATCCGCGCCGGGGCGATTTCCTGCCGCCCGTGCCCTTGCCGCGGCGGATGTGGGCGGGCGGTCGGCTGCATTGGGAACGCTCGCTCCGGATCGGGGAGGAGCTCGAGCGGGTCTCGACCGTGCGCGCGGTCGACCTCAAGCACGGCCGCAGCGGGCCGCTCGTGTTCGTCACCGTGGAGCACCGCTTCTTCGCCGCGGGGCGGCCCGTGCTCGTCGAAGAGCAGGACATCGTTTATCGCGAGCCCCCGCGCCCCGAGGAGGCTTTCGAGCCCCCGCTCGCTCCGACGCCCGGGCCCTGGCAGCGCCGCTGGCGCCCCGACCCGGTGCTGCTCTTCCGCTACAGCGCCCTCACCTACAACGGCCATCGCATCCACTACGACCATCCTTATGCGACCCGGGTCGAGGGCTATCGCGGACTCATCGTGCACGGACCGCTCCTCGCCACCCTCATGCTCGACCTTTTGCGCCGCGAGCGCCCGGAGGCTTTCGTCCGCCGCTTCGATTTCCGCGCCACCGCGCCGCTCTTCGCGGACGAGGAGCTCACTGTGCACGGCGATCCGGAAACCGCGAACGGCACGGTTCGGCTCTGGGTCGCCGGTCCGAGGGGCGAGCTCGCCATGCTCGGAACCGTGGCTCTGGGCTGAGCGCGCTGGACAGCCGCTCGGCCGCGCGCGCCGCGCACCGACCTCTTCCTCGCCTAGCGCTCGTTGGCTCGGACTGCCGGGCGCGTGTGCGCGGGCCGAACGCTTTTTCGTCCGTGGTCCGGAGCCTCAGTCGAGGCGCAGGAAGGGAAAGCGCTCGCGCTCCCCGCGGTCGAAGGCGGCGACACCGGCGCGCTCGTCGACGATTTCGACCACCAGGACGACGTCGACGTCGTCGAAGGCGATCCGACCCGGCGTGCCGCGCGCCTCGAGCTCCGCCAAGAGCCGCTCGTCGAGCCGCCGTTCGAGCTCGTGCCCGGAAAGCGCCTTGCCGGGGCCGCGCTTGTGCACACGGACGTGAAAGCTTCTTCCGGCCAGACGCGGGACCATCGGTGCCAGAGCGGCGAACAATCGATCCGCGGCACCTTCCAAGGGACCGAGCTCGAATGCGTCTTCGAGCGGAACGAGGCGCGAGAGGAAGTTGAGGATGCCGGGTTCGGCCGCGATGCGCGCGGCGAGGTCTTCGGCCACGGCGCGGGGATCGTCGACCGCCATCACGAGCACGTTGTAATAAGGCGTTTTGTGGACCTTCCCGTAGCGCCCCAGGATGCCGAGAGCCTCGCGCCAGCCTTCGGCGTGGACCGTGGCGACGAGGTTCCAGGGGACGGTTTCGGGCATCCGGCCGGGCGCGCGGAAACGCTCCCCGCTCGGCCTGCGCGCCCGCGCGCGTTCCTCCTCCGCCGCTGCGGGCTCGGAAGGGGGGAGGGAGAGCGGCTCGGCGCGCGGCTCGGCGAGCGGGACGGGAACCCCGGCGGGCTCGACCCGCACGAGCGCACTTCCGTCCTCCCGGCGTTCGAGAGCGATGCGCGCGACACCGAGCGCGTCCAGAAGCCACGCACAGGTCTCGAGATGGCCGGTGACGGCTTCGGCCGAGAAGGTCGAGGGCCCCGAAGCGAAGGCGAGGGGCAGGAGCAACTGGTCGGCCAGATGGCGATCGACGACGGCCGAGCCCCGCTCGAAGGCGAGAAGCGCCTGCGCCGCCTCTTCGGCCACGACCTCGGAAGCCTTGCCCGGTGCGCCCAGGGAGTCGAAGCCCGCGCGCCATCCGTCGTGATGGGCGACCAGGCACAAGGCGGCCCCGGGCGAGGCGGCCCGCACCCGCTCGGGACGGATGACGAGCGGCACGCCGAGCGGCTCGAGGAGCTTGCGCGCGCGATCGCTGATCCTCTGGGGGATCTCGGCCGGGAGATTGGCGGCGAGCGCACGCCCCTCGATGCGCAGGAGCGCCGGTCGCAGCGAGGCCTCGAGCGGTTCGAGCGGGCGACCCCCGCGCCCCTCGATGCGCGCCCGCACGCAACCCTTGCCGACCGGGAACCAGCCCGAGACCTCGAGCTCGAGGCCGATCGCGAGACCGAGCCGGGCGAGCATCGGGGCCCACACTTCGGCCAGGTAGTCGAAAGGCGGGCTCCAGGGGACGTGCGTTCCGCCCGTGAGGCGGAGCTCGGAAGGGCCGCGGGCGAGGGCCAAGGGCACGGCCACCGCCTGGAGCACCAGGCTCACCGCACCGGCGCTTCCGCCCGCGCGCGCCGCCCCCACGTCGATCGCGTAGCTTCCGGCGCGCACCGGTCCGCTCGGGGCGAAGCGGAGCTCGCGCGAGCCGAGCTCGGCGCCTTCGAGGCGGGCGTCGCACAGGGCCGCGAGCGCCCGCACGGCCGTGAGGTGCTGGGCGGCGAGGCCGGGGATCGGCCGCTTCTCGCGGATCTTGACGATCTCGAGCGGGCGCCCGGTGAGCGCGGCGACGGCGAGCGCGGTGCGCAGGATCTGCCCGCCGCCCTCGCCGATCGAGCCGTCGATCCGCATCGCCTCCTCGGTCATGGCTTCCGCCCCTCGCGCTGCACCGCTCATCCTGCCACGGCCGGCCCGCTCGGCGAAAGGAGCGAGGGGACGGCAGCCGCGCGGCTCGGCGCGAACACTCGGAAGAACCGGGGAGAGCCCGCGGCGCGCGACACGCCGCGGAGCGCGCGGAGTTCCTTTTCGCTCCGGTGGGAGAGCGCTGCCGCGCGGGCTTCACCCGCGCGCGCCGCGGCCCGGAGCGCAGAAGGAGAGCGCGGAGGAGGAGCGCCGCGGCGAGGGCGCGCGAGGGGGATGGTGCGCCCGCGCGCGGGCCTTGCGAAATCGACGGGATCGGAAATCGCGCTGCCTCTCGACCGCAGGCGCGCGGCGGGCTACCCGCCGGGGTCGGGCTGCGCTAGTTCGGAGCGGAAGCGGCGCGAGGGAGGGGCACGGTGGCTGCGCGAACGGAACGGGTGGCTCTTCCGCCGATCGAGCGGAGCTGGATCGTCCGCCTGTTCGACTGGAAGCCGTTCCTCGTCTTCGTCTGTATGCTGCCGGCCGCGTCGCTGTTGTTGATCTTTCTCACCTATCCTCTGGGGCTGGGGATCTGGCTGGGCTTCACCGATACGCGCATCGGCCGCCCCGGCGAATGGGTCGGGCTCGAGAACTATGTTTCGCTTCTGTACGACGATACCTATCTCACGGCTGTGTGGTGGACGTTCTTCTACACCTTCGTGGCCACGATCGGGAAATTCGTGCTCGGATTGTGGCTGGCGCTGTTGCTCAACCACCACCTGCCGTTCAAGTCCTTCTTGCGCGCGATCGTTCTCGTGCCCTGGATCGTCCCGACGGTGTTGTCGGCGATCGCCTTCTGGTGGATCTACGATGCGCAATTTTCGATCATATCTTATGTGTTGGTCGACGTGCTCGGCTGGCGCGACACCTATATCGATTTCTTGGGTGATACCTGGAACGCCCGCTGGTCGCTCATCGCCGCCAACATCTGGCGCGGCATTCCCTTCGTCGCGATCTGCCTCCTCGCCGGGCTGCAGACGATCTCGCCTTCGCTCTACGAGGCGGCGATGATCGACGGGGCCAGCTCCTGGCAGCGTTTCTGGCACATCACGCTGCCGATGCTCATGCCGATCCTGGCGGTGGTGTTGACCTTCTCGGTGATCTTCACCTTCACCGATTTCCAGCTCGTCTACGCGATCACCCGCGGCGGTCCGGCGAACTCGACCCATCTCATGGCCACCCTCGCCTTCCAGCGGGCGATCCCGGGAGGCCAGCTCGGAGAAGGGGCGGCGATCGCCGTGTCGATGATCCCGTTCCTGGTGTTCGCCACGGTGTTCAGCTACTTCGCGCTGGCGCGCCGGAAATGGCAGCAGGGAGGCAAGGATGAGTGAGGCGGCGGCGACCGCGCCCGGACCCGCGCGCTTCGCCGAGCGGTCCGGGGTGATCGAATGGACGAGCGTGCCGCGGCGCGTGGTGACGATCTATCTGCCCCTGGCCTGCTTCGTCGTCGTCCTCCTTTTCCCATTCTATTGGATGACGGTGACGACCTTCAAATCCAACGAGGAGCTCTACGACTACGAGAACTTCAATCCCTTCTGGGTGAGTTCGCCCACGCTCGCGAACATCAGGAAGCTCCTGTTCGAGACCGATTATCCGAGCTGGCTCACGACCACCATGACGGTGGCGGTCGTCTCCACTTTCCTCTCGCTCTTCGCGAGCGTTCTCGCCGCCTACGCCATCCAACGGTTGCGCTTCAAGGGCTCGCAGTGGGTGGGGCTGGCGATCTATCTCGCCTATCTCGTGCCGCCTTCGATCCTCTTCATCCCGCTCGCGACCATGGTCTACCAGCTCGGACTGTTCGACAGCCCGCTCGCGCTCATCCTCACCTACCCCACCTTCCTCGTCCCGTTCTGTACCTGGCTCTTGATCGGATATTTCAAGTCGATCCCTTACGAGCTCGAGGAGTGCGCACTCATCGACGGCGCGACGCGGCTTCAGATTTTGTGGAAGATCACGCTGCCTCTCGCCGTTCCCGGCCTGATCTCCGCCGGTATCTTCGCCTTCACGCTCTCTTGGAACGAGTTCATCTACGCTCTCGCCTTCATCCAGTCGGCCGAGAAGAAGACGGTGCCGGTCGGTGTGCTCACGCAACTGGTCGAAGGCGACGTGTACCATTGGGGATCGCTCATGGCCGGAGCGCTCCTGGGCTCGATTCCCGTAGCACTGTTCTATTCGTTCTTCGTCGAATACTACGTCTCGAGCCTCACCGGCGCGATCAAAGAATGAGGCCCCTCGCCGCCGCGGAGCGATCCCGCCGCGGAACCGCGGCGGCGGTTTCGCGTAGAGGTTGATTTCCGGGGTCGACCGCATCACTTTCACCTCTGACGGGCGACCGAGGCCCGGACGGCGGAGGCGCGGAGATGCACGCGGGCCCCCGGGCGATCGCGCGGAGAGCAGGAGCGAGCGCGTGCTGGCGCAGGCGCGCCGGCCTGCGCCGGGCGCTGCGGCGCGCACAGGCGGCGGCGGAAGCGCGCGCGGCCGCACTCGCCGCGGTGAGCCACGACATGCGCGAGCCCCTCAACAGCCTGCTCGGCATGGCGCGGCTGTTGCGCGAGACGCCGCTCGACGCCGAACAGACGCGCTGCGTCGAGGCGGTGATCGAGGCGGGCGAGGCGCTCCTGACGCTCGTCAACGACCTGCTCGATCTCTCGCGCATCGACGCCGGCCGGCTCGAGCTCGCACCCGAGCCCGTGGCGATCCGCCCCTTCCTCGAGCGGGTGCTGGCGCTTTCGCGCGGGCGCGCCGCCGCCAAGGGGCTGGCGCTCGAGCTCGCGGTCGCACCCTCGGTACCCGAGACCCTGCTCTTCGATCCCGGGCGGTTGCGCCAGGTACTCCTCAATTTGCTCGGCAACGCTCTCAAGTTCACGATGCAAGGGCGCATCGCGCTCGCGGCCTCGGCCGAGCCGCAGGCGCATGGCGTGCTCCTGCGGCTCGAGGTCGCCGACAGCGGGATCGGCATGACGGCCGACGAGCTCGCTCGCCTCTTCCGTCCCTGGACCCAGGTCGGGGCGGGGAGCGGTCGGCTGTACGGGGGCAGCGGGCTCGGGCTCGCGCTCGCCCGGCGGATCGTCGAGGCGATGGGCGGCCGCATCGCCTGCACGAGCCGGCCGGGGGAAGGCACGACCTTCACCGTCGAGCTGCCGCTCGCGATCGCCCGCGGCCCGGCACGGCGCGCGTCCGCCCGTGCCCCGGCGCTCGCCGGGGCGCAGCTGTTGATCGCCGATCCGGTAGAGCGGACGCGCTCGGTTACCTGTGCGCTCGCCTCTTCGTGGGGCATGCTCGTGCGCACCGCCCGCGACGGCCGCGAGGCGCTCGCGCTCCTCTCGGAAGCCGCCGATCGCGGCGCTCCTTTCGATTTCGCGCTCCTCGACGCCCAACTCGCCGATCCGGGAGCGGAAGAGCTGGCCCGGCGCATCGCCTCCGATCCGAGGCTTTCGGGGATCCGGCTCGTGCTCTCGGCTCCGGCCGGCTTCCGGGGCGACGCGCGGCGGGCGGAGGCGGCCGGCTTCGCCGCCTATCTCGAAAAGCCGGTCACGGCGCAGACGCTTCTGGCCTGCTTGCGCACGTTGCGCAGCGGCGAGGCCGCCGGCCTCGTCACCCGCCACAG
>JANXAZ010000129.1 GCA_025062095.1 Geminicoccaceae bacterium | reverse complement strand
AGACGCCCCTTGCGTTCTACTTAGGGCGCGGCGTGGACGCCTACGTGGCGATGGAGGGGGCGCTGAAGATCAAAGAGATTGCGTATGTGCCCACGCAGGAGCCGCCTGCTGGCGAGATGAAGCACGGGCCGCTCGCGCTGGTGGAGCCGGGCGTGATTGCCGTGTTCGTCGCCACGCAAGAGCGCACACGCGAGAAGTTGCTGGGCAACTTGAAGGAAATCAAGGCACGACAGGGCACGGTGTTTTTGGTCACCACCGAAGGCGACCACCTGCTTCCCCAGGAGGCAGACTACACAGTTTATGTGCCCAAGCCCGCACTGGAAGAACTTGCGCCTCTGACCACGATTCCCGTGCTGCAACTGTTTGCCTACCATGTGGCGCGGCTGCGCGGATGCGAGATTGACCAGCCGCGCAACCTCGCCAAGAGCGTGACGGTGGAGTGAGTGGGTTTGGAAGGCTGTTCAAGAACTCCTGACACGTCGCGTCGGCGTCCAAAATGTAATACCCCATCGGTGTTTCAAGTAGCACAGTCGTCGGCGCGGACG
>JANXAZ010000128.1 GCA_025062095.1 Geminicoccaceae bacterium | reverse complement strand
AAAAGGCCGTGCGGGCCTGGGACGAGGGGCGCTTCCAAGAGGAGGTGGTCCCCATCCCCGTGAAGCGGGGCAAGGAGGAGGTCCTGGTGGCGGTGGACGAGGGGCCCAGGCGGGACACCTCCTTGGAGCGCCTGGCCCAGCTCAAGCCCGTCTTCCGGGAAGGGGGGACGGTGACCGCCGGCAACTCCAGCCCCCTAAACGACGGGGCGGCGGCGGTGCTCCTGGTCTCCGATGCCTACGCCAAGGCCCACGGGCTCAAGCCCCTGGCCCGCATCCGCAGCGTGGCCGTGGCCGGGGTGCCCCCGAGGATCATGGGCATCGGCCCCGTGCCCGCCACCCGGAAGGCCCTGGAACGGGCAGGGCTTACCCTAGGGGACCTCGGCCTCGTGGAGCTCAACGAGGCCTTCGCCGCCCAGGCCCTGGCGGTGCTGCGGGAGTGGGGCCTCCCCATGGAAGACCCCAGGCTCAACCCCAACGGCGGCGCCATCGCCCTGGGCCATCCCCTGGGGTGCTCGGGGGCCCGGATCCTCACCACCCTGGTCCACGAG
>JANXAZ010000127.1 GCA_025062095.1 Geminicoccaceae bacterium | reverse complement strand
GAGGATCTCCACATCGACCTTTGCCGAGCGCTTCCTCAACGAAAGCTCGGCAACATATCCGATGCCGCGAACGATCGCCCGAACGAGTTCGGTAAGTGGATTGCTCAATCCCAAGACATCATGCATTTCTATCAGCGAATACTTTTTACCGGCATCGTCGTCCCGAGCGTCACCCATCGTCGTTTTCCCCATACCGACGAGGCCGACTTGTGATCGCAGGGGAGTAAACTATCGTCAAGCGAAGGGTAGGCGTCGCCGGTTCCGGCCCTTGTCGAACGAGCCGACGCCCGCGTGCGGCGCCGCCTCCGCCCTCCTCGAAAGGGGGCGGTGGCGCCCGACGCTCGGGCGGGCCGCAGCGCGGAACGCCGGCCGCAAGAGCCGCGGGCCGACCGAGCTCGGCTCAGCCGCTCGCGGCGGCGGGGGCCATGAGGTGGATGCCTTCGGCGAGAAGCGAGACGGTGGCCGGAACGTCGGGGCCGACGCCGTTGCGCCGCGCGACGTGAAGGGGCACCGAGAAGCGGATCGGCAGCTCCGGGGCGTGATCCGGTGCCAGCCACA
>JANXAZ010000126.1 GCA_025062095.1 Geminicoccaceae bacterium | reverse complement strand
GGGGAACACGGCTGTCGAAACTGTACGGCGTCGTGGAAAAACGGTTCATCCCCGCGCGTGCGGGGAACACGAATGAAGAGCTCGTGCAGCGCATCTCGCACGCGGTTCATCCCCGCGCGTGCGGGGAACACCGTCGCCGCGTTCGCGATTGCCAGCACGACTACGGTTCATCCCCGCGCGTGCGGGGAACACAATGCGCTCCACTCAAGACTCTCGAACGAGCACGGTTCATCCCCGCGCGTGCGGGGAACACGCCGCACAGGCCGCCGCCTGGTCCCGCCCGATCGGTTCATCCCCGCGCGTGCGGGGAACACGGGCTAGCAACGGAGGCGCCCGTCATGAGGTGCGGTTCATCCCCGCGCGTGCGGGGAACACGGAAAACGTCGGAAATATCACGACGTCCTCGCCGGTTCATCCCCGCGCGTGCGGGGAACACGCGCGACGGCGGCCCGGACGTCTCCCCGGGCACGGTTCATCCCCGCGCGTGCGGGGAACACGTCTCGTCCCAGCGTACGCGCCTGCCCTCGCGCGGTTCATCCCCGCGCGTGCGGGGAACACGGC
>JANXAZ010000125.1 GCA_025062095.1 Geminicoccaceae bacterium | reverse complement strand
AAACCGGCATCAAAGCCATCGACGCGATGATTCCCATCGGGCGCGGGCAGCGCGAGCTGATTATCGGCGACCGCTCCACAGGTAAAACCGCCATCGTGCTGGACACGATTATCAACCAAAAGTACACCCACGAGTCGCCCGATGAGAAACCCGTGTACTGCATCTATGTCGCGATTGGGCAGAAGATGGCAGCAATTGCCCGCTTCATCGACACGCTGGAACGCTACGGCGCGATGGAATACACCACCGTCGTGGTGGCGTCCGCCAGCGACCCCAACAGCTTGCAATACATCGCCCCCTATGCAGGCTGCGCGATGGGCGAGTACTTCCGCGACAACGGCATGGATGCCTTAGTCGTGTACGACGACCTTTCCAAGCACGCGCAAGCCTACCGTGCCGTGTCGCTGCTGCTGCGTCGCCCACCAGGACGCGAGGCATATCCTGGCGATGTGTTCTACCTGCACTCGCGCTTGCTGGAGCGGGCTGCCAAAATGGCAGACGAATACGGTGGCGGCTCGCTGACCGCACTGCCGATTATCGAAACCCAAGCGGGCGATGTGTCGGC
>JANXAZ010000124.1:310-568 GCA_025062095.1 Geminicoccaceae bacterium | reverse complement strand
GTCACACCCGCTTCGAGAGTCTTTTCAGTCTGGGGAACACAACATCTTGTGTAAGTCAGCGAGGGGAGAGCTTCAGAGGTACAACATCTTGAGGGTCTGGAGCGGGGGACGGGAATCGAACCCGCACCGCCAGCTTGGAAGGCTGGAGCCGTCAGAAAACCCTGAAGGCTCAAGATGTTGTACCTGCTTGCCTTCCTCACGACAAAAGCACACAAGATGTGGTGTGCCCTAGACTGACAAGATTCCAAAAGCTGGCGT
>JANXAZ010000124.1:0-300 GCA_025062095.1 Geminicoccaceae bacterium | reverse complement strand
CTGCAGAGGGGTCTTCACGCGAGGTTGACAGCGGTTACCGTGACTACTGAACTACACCTGCGTTCAGCACGCCCACTGTTGAACGCCACGCCTGCGGTAGTCCACGCTACGCGCAGGCGGTTTTGCTATCTCCATCATAGCACCCTCGCGCAAAAAGGTCAAGAGGTTTCAGGGGATTTTCCGCAGAAAAAAAAGAGGTGAGACATCGCATTCACACTACAACACCTGTCCAGTTCTGTCCACTTTTGTAAACCCTGCCCTGCCTGAGATGTAGCCTGCACTACAATCCGTGAGACAAAC
>JANXAZ010000123.1 GCA_025062095.1 Geminicoccaceae bacterium | reverse complement strand
CACGTCTCCTATACCGCCTTCGGCTATCCGGGCGACAAGCCGTTCGGCACGTTGTGGATGGCTCCTGGGCAGGGGCTCGTGCCCGTCGGGCCCGCCCTGCTCGGACTGCAGGCTGATCTCGTCGAGGGGATGAGCGGTGGGCCGCTCGTCACGGCTGACGGTTGGGCCGTCTTCGGCATCGTCTCTTTCGAGACGCTCTCGGCGAACTTCGCCCGG
This sequence comes from Geminicoccaceae bacterium, assembly GCA_025062095.1. Taxonomy (GTDB): domain Bacteria; phylum Pseudomonadota; class Alphaproteobacteria; order Geminicoccales; family Geminicoccaceae; genus JANXAZ01. Next base: position 354 of record JANXAZ010000123.1, on the reverse strand, counting down.
CGGGTCACGCCGGACGTCCTGACGTTCGTCGAGGACTTCTGTGCCGACGTTGGTTGCACGGTGCAGCCGGCTCCGATCCCTCCCCCGACGCCGCCCGTTCCACCACCTTCGACCCCGCCTCCGACCCCGCACGAAACGCTCTCCTTCGTCTCGGTCCAGCCGGCGCGCTGGTCGACCGTCCTGCCTGGCCCGGTCTCCTTCAGCGTCACGGTCTCGTCACCACGCCCGCTCGCGGAACTCGTGTTACGTGTCGCAGGACAGGAGGCGCGCAGTCGGGAACCGACGGTCACCGTGACCGCGCACCTCGACCCCGGGAATCACCCCGTCGAGGCGATCGCCCGCGACGTGGACGGG
>JANXAZ010000122.1 GCA_025062095.1 Geminicoccaceae bacterium | reverse complement strand
AGGCTCAATCGCTTGTAAGGCTTGCTCCATCGCCTGCAGGTGGGCTTGCGCCTCGCTGAGCGTGTTGGGCAAAGTCGCCCAGTAGCCCCAGAAACGCAGCACGGCAGACGGAATGCGCTCCAACACACGCTGCGCGCGCAAGCGGTCGCCCTGACGCGCTGCCTCGAGGGCGAGGTTAATCAACACCGCGCCGCGCCAATCCAAGTCTGACACTGGCTCGGCAAGCGCGAGGGCGTCTGACCACTGGCGTCGCTGCGCCAGCAGGAGAATGATGCGTGTCTTGGCGCAGGCGTCGACAAGCGCACGCGCGGGGATGCGCCGAGCCGATTCCACCGCTGCGTCATACAGCTCCCATTCCACCTGCGTTTCGGCAATCTGTCGGAGACGGTAGGGGTTGGAGGCGGCTTGCTGCGCGAAGCGCAGGGCGCGCTCGGCGTCGCGGTTGCGCCCCGCTTGGCGCAGCGCGCGGGCGGTAGCGAGCCACAGCTCGGCGCGACTGGAGGCGTCGGAAACAGTGCGCAGCACGCGCTCGGCTTGGGCGAACGCCTGCGCAGCCAAGTAGCCTTCCGTCA
>JANXAZ010000121.1 GCA_025062095.1 Geminicoccaceae bacterium | reverse complement strand
AGCCCGGGTCCATGCCCGAAAGGGGGAGGCGAAGGCGGCGCAGAGGCAGAACGATGGAAAGCGAGGAGCTCGCGGCCGCTCGGGGCCTGGTCCGGCGCTTCGTCGAGGAGAAGGTGCGGCCGATCGCCGCCGCGCTCGATCGCGAGGCCCGCTTTCCGCGCGAGCTCTACGACGAGATGGCCCGGCTCGGGCTCCTCGGTCTCACCGTGCCCTCTGCGCTCGGGGGAGCCGGTCTCGATGCCACGGGCTTCGCGCTCGTCATGGAAGAGCTCGCCCGCGGCGCGGCGGCGGTGGCCGATCATGTCGGCCTGGTCGAGCTCGTGGCCCGCCTTCTCGTCGAGCACGGCAGCGACGAGCAGCGGAGGCGCTGGCTCGGCCCGTTGCTGCGCAACGAGATCCAGCCGGCCTATGCGATCACCGAGCCGGAGGCGGGCTCGGACGTGGCCGCGATCCGCGCGACGGCGACGCGCACCGCCGAAGGCTGGCGCCTCGAGGGCGAAAAGATCTGGATCCACAACGCGCCCGTCTGCGACCTCGCGGTCGTCCTCGCGCGCACCGACCCCGGCGCGGGACG
>JANXAZ010000120.1 GCA_025062095.1 Geminicoccaceae bacterium | reverse complement strand
CGGGGAGCGATTGGGCGATCAGCATGCATGACATCGAGGTAATAGTGTTTCAATCCGCGCTCCCGCGCGGGGAGCGATGTGGGCGATCAGCATGCATGACATCGAGGTAATAGGTTTCAATCCGCGCTCCCGCGCGGGGAGCGATGACGCCGGCGCTCCTGGCGCAGGCCGCCGAGGATGTTTCAATCCGCGCTCCCGCGCGGGGAGCGATAAGGGCCTCCTCGCAGCCGGGCGGGGTCCAGCCCAAGTTTCAATCCGCGCTCCCGCGCGGGGAGCGATGTGCCGACGAGGCCGCTCTCGAGCGCGAGCGCGCGTTTCAATCCGCGCTCCCGCGCGGGGAGCGATTCTGACCACTCGCCCAGCGGGCCGAGGCGTAGCAAGGTTTCAATCCGCGCTCCCGCGCGGGGAGCGATCTGCGGCGCCTCGATTTCCGCGGCCTCTTCCGCGGGTTTCAATCCGCGCTCCCGCGCGGGGAGCGATCTGCTCGCGATCGAGGAGCGGCTGCAGGAGCGCGAGTTTCAATCCGCGCTCCCGCGCGGGGAGCGATCGAGCGCGGCCGGGCTGGAAATCGCGTTG
>JANXAZ010000011.1 GCA_025062095.1 Geminicoccaceae bacterium | reverse complement strand
GAGGGCGGTACACGGGCACCCACCGTGCGAGCGCGAGACCCCGGGGAGCGCGCGACACGGGCTCTCGCGTGACGTCGCGCGCCGGCCGGCGAGGCACCCGCTCGAGGAAACGGGAAGGCCGGTCTCTTCGGGACGGAGCGCCGCCGCGGTCGGGCACTCGGCTCGCTGCGGGTTCGGCGCAGGGGACGACGCACCGGCGAGCCGAGCGAGCGGATGCGTCGAGGGTGCGGGCGGCCCCGGCGACGCCTCCGGCGAGCACGGGGGAGGACCGTGCGGACCACGGCCGCGGAGTTTCCCTTCGACGACCGAGCGTACCCGTGCGCGTCGCTCGCTCGATCTCGGCTTGCGGCCTCGCGGCCGGCTCGGGTCCCTTCACCGCGCGTGGACGGCGGGCGAGCGAGTCTCAAGCAAGCGCCGCGATGCGCGTGCGCGCGCGCGTCTCGCGCTCGCTCGCCGTCTTGAGTTGACCGCAGGCGGCGAGGATGTCGCGGCCGCGCGGGGTGCGCACGGGGCTCGGATAGCCGCCGGCCTCGACGATGGCGGCGAAAGCCCGGATGCGGCTCTCGGTCGAACATTCGAAAGGCGATCCCGGCCAGGGATTGAAGGGAATGAGGTTGACCTTGGCGGGGATCCCGCGCAGGAGCCGCACGAGCTCGCGGGCGTCGGCGTCGCTGTCGTTGACGCCGCGGAGCATGACATATTCGAAGGTGATCGGCCGCCGGACCGGATAGGCCCGGCACGCCGCCAACAGCTCGGCGATCGGCCATTTGCGATTGATGGGAACGAGCTGGTTGCGCAATTCGTCGCGGACGGCGTGCAACGAGATCGCCAGACCGGTGCCCACTTCGCGGCCCCAAGGCTCGATCCGCGGCACCACGCCCGAAGTCGAAAGGGTGATGCGCCGGCGCGAGAAGGCGAGACCTTCGCCGTCGAGAGCGATCTTCATCGCGGCTTTCGTCGCCTCGTAATTGAACAGCGGCTCGCCCATGCCCATGATCACGATGTTCGTGATCCGCCGTCCTTCGCGCGCCGAAGGCCAATCGCCGAGGGCATCGCGTGCGACGAGAATCTGGGCCAGGATTTCGCCCGCCCGCAGATTGCGCACGAGCGGCATCGTCCCCGTGCGACAGAACCGACAGGAAAGCGTGCAGCCGACCTGGGTCGACACACAGAGCGCCCCCCGGTCTTCCTCGGGGATGAACACGGTTTCCACCTCTTGCCCGTCGGAAAACCGCAAGAGCCATTTGCGGGTCCCATCGGCCGACAGTTGTTCGGTCACGATGCGGGGGCGCTCGAAACACGCCTCTTCCGCGAGCCGGCGGCGCAAGCTCTTGGGCAGCGTCGTCATCGCCTCGGCATCGCCGGCTCCCCGCGCGTAGAGCCAATGGAACAGTTGGCGGGCGCGCATCCGCACCGTCGCCGGGGGCTCGCCGTGGGCGAGGAGCCAAGCTTCGAGTTCGCCGCGATCGAGACCCAGGAGGGAAGTCGGTCCGCCCACCGCGGGCCGTTCAGCGCCGAGAAGCACGGGAACAGGTCTCCACCATGGCCTTGAGAGCGGCGTTGAAGCCGGCGAGCGAGTAGGTATCGAGCGACCAGGTATCGCGGATGGAAGTGCCGCGCACCGTCATTTGGTTGCCGCGCCGCATGGCCGCGATGATCCTGGCGTCGTCCTCGGAGCTGCGGGCCCAGGCGCGATCGCGGTCGGTGAAAAACTCGAAGCGAACACCGTCGATCACGACCTCGACCGTGCTGCCCTTCCGATAGGTGTAGCCCGGATCGACCGACACCTCTTGCCGGGGCCGATCGCCGCCGAACTGGGTCACGAACAGGCGCGGGCGGTCGCGACGCGCGAAATTGCCTTCCTGCTTGATCGGCTCGGAGGTGACGAAGCAGATCCGGCCGGAAGCGTCTTCGTGCACGTACACGCTCCAATCCCGGAAACGCTCGACGAATCCGGCCTGCGCCGGGGCGAGCGGGACGCCCCAAACGACCAGGGCGCCGAGCGCGCAGAGGAAGTGCAGGGTCGACGGGCGGAAATTCATGCCCGCTCGGTCTCCGGCTCGCGCGGCGCAGGGGCATCGAGCGCGGAGATCGGCGCCGCGCGGAAACGGGGGCTTCCGTGAACGTGCGGAGCGAGGGTCTCGAGCGGAGCGCCGGGCGCGACCGGCCTCGGCGCGAACCGGCCGTAGCTCAACAAGCGATCGTAGAGCACGATCGCCGCGGCGACGCCGAGATTGACACAGAAGCGCGTGGGGATGCGAACGACCCACTCGCAGCGCGCGAGCATCGCCGGCGAGAGCGAACCCCGCTCCGGACCGAACACATAGGCCGCTTGGAGCGGGTGGCGAAAGCTCGGCAGAGGGATCGCTTCGTCCACGAGCTCCACGCCGACGAGGCGGCATCGCCGGGGCAGGTTCAGCGCTTCGGGGTTCGGGAATTCGAACAGCGGAAGGCTGAACTCGGCCTTGGACGTGTCGGCGACGGCCTCCCGCAGGCGCCAATAGGCGCCGACGAGGAACAGGAAGCTCGCTCCGAACGCGTGGGCGGTGCGCATCAGCGTGCCGAGGTTCACGGGCTTGCTGATGCCTTCCGCTCCGATGCCGACATAGCCGCGCATGACTTCGCTCACGGTTCCTAGGTAGGCGCGCTCGGCGCGAGCCGCCAGCCCCGCGCGCTCGCGTTCCCGAGACCGCCCTGCGGCCCTAGAAAGGACGACGACCGAGGGAGAGAGCCGATGCGCGCGCTTTTGTGTCGAGAACCGAGCGGGATCGACGGGCTCGAGCTCTGCGAGCTCCCCGTGCCCGAGCCGGGACCCGGGGAGATCCGCATCGCCGTCACCGCCGCCGGGGTCAACTTCGCCGACCTTCTGATCGTGCGCGGTACCTACCAGGAGCGACCGACGCCCCCCTTCGTTCCCGGCTTCGAGGTGGCGGGGGTGGTCGACGCGCTGGGACCCGGTGTCCCCGGACCGCCTCCCGGGACCCGCGTGCTCGCGGTCCTCGATCACGGTGGTTACGCCGAATACGCCGTCGCCCGGACCCAAGACGTGGTTCCGATCCCCGAAATCCTGGACGATCGGACCGCCGCTGCGCTTCCCGTCGTCTACGGCACGGCGCTCGGCGGCCTCGCCTGGCGCGGCCGCCTCGGGCCCGGCGAGACCCTGCTCGTGCACGGAGCGGCCGGCGGTGTCGGGCTCGCGGCGGTCGAAGTCGGCAAGGCGATGGGGGCGCGGGTGATCGCCACGGCGCGCGGTGCCGAGCGGCTCGCGATCGCGCGCGAGCACGGAGCCGATCTCTTGTTCGACAGCGGGACGGAGGACCTGCACCGGGTGCTCAGAGCCGCGACGGGCGGACGCGGCGTCGATGTCGTCTTCGATCCCGTGGGCGGCAAGCTCTTCGAGGCGAGCCTGCGGGCGATCGCCTGGGAGGGGCGCATCGTCGTGGTCGGCTTCGCTTCGGGCGAGATACCGAAGATCCCGGCCAATATCCTGCTCGTCAAGAATTGCGATGTGGCGGGGTTTTATTGGGGCAGCTACCGTCGGCACGATCCGGCTCGTATCAAGGCCGGCTTCGAGCGTCTATTCGCGTGGTACGAGACAGGCCGAATCCGTCCGCTCGTTTCCGAGACCTTCCCGCTCGATGCGGCGCGCGAGGCGCTCCGTCGCCTCGAGCGTCGGCTCGCCACGGGCAAGCTCGTGGTCGAGGTCCGTCCGGGCGAGCCGAAAGGCTGAGCGGGCGGAGACGCGAGCGAGCTTTCAACGCTCGGTCAACGCCCGATCGCGCGCCTTGATGATCGGCTTCAACAGATAGTGCATGACCGTCTTTTCGCCGGTCAGGATATCGATCTGAGCGGTCATGCCGGGAATGATCAACAGCGGATGCTCCGCCGTGCCGAGGTGGTTCTGCACGGTTCGGATGCGCACGCGATAAAAACTCTCGCCGCGCTCGTTGGTGATCGTGTCGGCGCTGATGTCCTCGACCTCGCCGTCGAGACCACCGTAGATCGAATAGTCGTATGCCGTGATCTTCACCTTCGCGGGCAAGCCCGGGCGCAGAAACGCGATGTCGGCGGGGCGTATGTGCGCTTCGACGAGGAGCGTGTCCTCGAGCGGAACGATCTCCATGATGTCCTGCCCGGGCTGGATCACCCCTCCGATGGTCGTGACCTTGATCTGTTTGACGGTGCCTTTCACGGGCGAGCGAACCTCCGTTCGCCGGATGCGGTCCGCGCCCGCGAGCACGATCTCGCGGATACCGGCGAGCTCGGCGGCCTTCTGCGTGAGCTCCTCTTGGGCTTGCGAGCGGAACGAGCTCCACGCGCGCTCGACTTTTTGGTGCGCTTCGCGGATCGCCGTCCGCACGCGCAGGATCGCGGCCCGCGTGCTCTCGACTGCTCCGCGCAAGTCGTTGACCTCGCGCTGCAACTTGAGGAAGACGGACTGCGACATGTCGCCGCGCCGCGCGGCCGGTTCGGCCAAGCGCAGCTCTTCGCGGGCCAGCTCGAGCGACCGCTCGTAATGAGCGAGTTTCGTCTCCAGCTCTTTGAGCTCACTCTCTCTTTGTTGGGCTTGTATGCGCAGGATTTCGATCTCTTTCTCCAGATTTTCTTGTCGTGACAAGAAAAGTTTTTGTTCGCGTTCGGCGACGTCGCGCGCTTCGGCGAGCACTTCCGGCGGGAACACGAGCTTGGTGTCGTCGATCTCGGCCTGCAGACGCGCGATCGCCGCGAGGAGCGCCATGTACCGCGCTCGTTTCTCCCGGTAGTCGCTTTCGGCGCGAACGTTGTCGATGCGCAGGAGGATCTGCCCCTGTTCGACGACCTGACCTTCGCGGACGAGCATCTCCGCGAGGATGCCCCCCTCGAGGTTCTGGATGACCTGGACCTGGCGCGAGGGGATGACCTTGCCCTCTCCGCGCGTGATTTCCGCCACCCGCGCCCAGCTCGCCCAGACCACGAAGATCGCGAAGAAAGCGACGACCGAAAAGAGCAGAGCGTGACCCAGCCCGTGCGGCCGCAGGCGGTCGGCCGCAGCGGCGCCGGCGACCATCCGGGCGAGTTCGCGGTCGAGAGGCCGCCGGCTCGTCCGCGCGGGCAGCTGCCGAGCCATCAGCCTTCTCCCCGGATCTGGCCGGAGGCGAGGGCCTTGAGGACCTTGTCCTTGGGCCCGTCGGCCACGATCCGGCCGTTGTCCATGACGATCAGCCGCTCGACGAGGGCGAGCAGGGAGGCTCGGTGGGTCACGAGCAACAAGGTGCGCCCCGGCAGTTCGCGTGCGATCCGCTGCATGAAACGGCTCTCGGCGCTGTTGTCCATGGCGCTCGTGGGCTCGTCGAGGACGAGGATCGGCGGATCGAGCAGGAGGGCGCGGGCGATCGCGATCGACTGCCGCTGTCCGCCCGAGAGGGCTTCGCCCCGTTCGCCCACGTTGAGGTCGTAGCCCAGGGGATGACGGGACACGAAGTCTTCGACGCCGGCCACCGCGGCGGCGCGCAACACCGCCGCGTCGTCGGCGAAGGGCGCCCCCAAAGTGATGTTCTCGCGGATCGAGCCCTGGAAGAGGATCACGTCTTGAGGCACACAGCCGATGTTGCGCCGGAGGTCGGCCGGATCGATCTGACGGACGTCCGTGCCGTCGATGAGAACCGAACCCGTGTCCGGCTCGTACAGACCCAAGACGAGTTTCTCGACCGTCGACTTGCCCGATCCGATACGTCCGATCAGGCCGACGCGTTCGCCCGGCGCGATCCGGAAAGACACGTCGCTCAGCGCGGGGAGCTTCTGGCCCGGATAGGTGAAGGTGACGTTCTTGAACTCGATCGCTCCTTTCAGGACGGGGCGATGGACGAACACGCGCTCGGCGGGTCGTTCGCTCGGCAGCCGCATGATCGCGTCGAGCGTGTCGAGCGCGGTCTTGGCCTGGTGGTAGCGGGTGAGCACGGCGGCCACTTGGCCCAGGGGGGCCATGGCGCGCCCGGCGAGGATGCTGCAGGCGATGAGCCCGCCCATGGTGAGCCGACCCGCGGCGATCTCGTAGACGCCGACGATGATGACACCGACGTAGACGAGGTTGCTCACGAGACCGGCGAAATGAACCGTCAGGGCGGACAAGAGCCGGCTCCGATTGGCGGAATCGGCCGCCGCCGTGACGAAGGTCTCCCACGCTCGCTGCATGCGGCTTTCGGCACCGACCGCCTTGATCGTCTCGAGCCCGTTGATGGCCTCGACGAGCACGCCGTGTTTCTGCGACGCTTCTCTGAACGTTTGGCGAACGGCGCGGTCGAGCGGGATCTGCACGAGCAGGCCCGCGCCGACGACGAGGGGAATGCCGACGAGCGGGACGACGGCCACCACACCGCCGATCATCCAGATGATCGCGACGAACAGTCCAAGGAAAGGCAGATCGACGAGGCTGGCCAAGGTCGCCGAGGTGAAGAAATCTCTGAGCGTTTCGAATTCGCGCAAGTTGCTCGCGAAAGCGCCCGCCGAGCGCGGCCGGCTGGCCATGCGAATGCTCATCACGTGCTCGAAAATGCGACTCGCGAGCTTGATATCGGCGACCTTCCCGGCCGCATCGACGAAGTAGCCGCGAAGCATCTTCAGCAAGAAATCAAAGGCGAGTACGATGGATATCCCGATCGATAACACCCAAAGCGTCTCGATCGCATTGTTCGGTACGACTCGATCGTAGACGTTCATCGCGAACAGCGAGGTAGCAACCGCGAAACAATTGATAAGAGCGGCCGCCAAGACGACTTCGGCGTAGATCGGCCACTGGCGCAGGATCACCGACCAGAACCAGTGTCCGCTCCGCTCGGCCAGGAGCTCGCGGTCGCGTTGCAAGAAGCCGACCGCGGGCCGCGCGAAAAAGGCGTAGCCGATGTAGCGATCGGCGAGTTCGGTCTCGGGGAGGATCGTGCTGCCGTGGCCGGTCTCCGGGAGCACGACTTCGACCGCGCCCGATCCGTCGCGGCGCACCATGACCACCGCGCCGCGATCCTTGAGCAGCAGGACGCACGGAAGGAGGACGTCGTCGATCGCGTCCAACGGCCGGCGGAGCAGCCGAGCGCTCAGACCGGCGCGCTCCGCGGCGCGCGGAAACAGCTCCGGGGTGAGCTTGCCGCCGACCAGGGGCAAGCCGGCGGTGAGGGCCTGGGGCGAGGTCGGTCGTCCCAGCAGCCGGGTCAGCGCCACCAGGCAGGCCAGGAGCGGATCGTCGCTCTCGCTTCCGCGCCGAGCCGGGGGCCACTCCATGGCCGGCGCGACCGGTCGACCGATCGCATCGGCCTCGAGCGGCGGTCCGCCGTCCCGCCGGGCCGGGCCTTCGTCCATGCCGTTCGGCTCGCCGACGCGTTCGCTCATCGGTGAAGTTCTCCTCGGGCGCGATTCCCGCCCGCGCGCACACGGCCCGAGCGGCCGACGGCGCGGCGGGAACGCTGTGGTTTCGCGGGCACAGGGCCCGGGATAGCGCATGTCACCTTCGTCTCGCCCCTTCCTCGCGCCTCGCGATTGGCACACCTCTCCTTGGGCCGATGAGCGTTGACGTCCGGTCGCACGCTCGGCACCGCAGAGCGGTCGCGCCGGCGCCGACGTTGACGGTTGATCGGGCCCGGATTATCAGGGCCAAAAGTTAACGTAGCATCTACAAAGAGTTCGGGCGGACCTCAAGCATCCGGGTTCAAGAACGATGAGGCTTCTCCCTGCCGTCGCGCTCGCGGGTCGTGCGAGCCTGTGGCTCTTCCTGGTCCCCACCGCTTGTCTGATCGGCGGGGGAGCCTCCTCGGCGGCGTCGATCACCGACACGGTCCGCGCGGCACTGGCCTTCAATCCCGAACTCGCGGCGGTCAAGGCCGACCGGCGCGCCGTCGATCAGGAGCTCAGGCAGGCGCTCGCGGGATACCTGCCCTCGATCGACGCGCGCGCCGCCATCGGCGGCGAGCTGTCGAGCAACCCCGCCACGCGCAGGCGGGGACCGGGCAGTACCGATCGCGCGGAGCGGATCCGATCCGAAGCCCAGATCAAGCTCTCTCAGATGCTCTTCGACGGCTTCGCCACCCAGGCCGAGGTCGAGCGACAGACGGCTCGCGTCGACAGCGCCGCGTACCGGGTGCAAGAGGCCGCCGAATTCATCGCCGTCGATGCGATCGAGGCGCATCTGGAGGTCTTGCGCAACCAGCAGATCGTGGCGCTCAATCGCGAAAACGTGGCCGCCCACGAGCGCATCTTGCGTCAGGTGCGCAGCCTCGAGCGGGCGGGCCGGGCGGACGTCGCGGACGTGCAACAGACGCAGGCGCGCCTCGCCAACGCGCAGGCCTCGCTCGCCCAAGCCGAAGGCGCGCTCGCCGACGCGATCGCGTTCTATCAACGCGTGGTCGGCCGCGAGCCCCAGGGGTTGACCCTCGATGCGGCTCCGGTCCGCGCGCTGCCCAAAGACCGCGAGACCGCGGCACGGCTCGCTTCGGTCCAGAGCCCGACGGTGCTGATCGCCGCGGCCGACGTCGACGTCGCCGCGGCGGAGCTGCGCGGCTCGCGCGCCGGCTATTATCCGCGGATCGATGCCGAGCTCACGGCCGACGTCCTGCGCAATGCCGAGGGGACCACGGGACCCGACGCCTCCGCCTCGGCCATGCTCGTGCTGCGCTACAATTTGTTCCGCGGGGGCGCGGACATCGCGCGCGAACGCGAAGCCTTCCACCGGCTCAACGAGGCGCGGGCCCAGCTCTTGAAACAGCGCGTCAAGGCCGAGGAGCTCGCGCGTCAATCCTTCAACGCTTACGAAACCGCGAAGGCTCGGGTCGTCGCGCAACGGGCTCGGGTCGAGGCCCAGCGGCGCACCCGTGACGCTTACGCGTCGCAGTTCGAGCTCGGCCAACGCGACCTGCTCGACGTTTTGGACGCCGAAAACGAATTGTTCCTCGCCCGCGTGCAGTTGGTCACGGCCGAATTCACCGAGCGTTTCGCGGTCTACAAGATCCTCGGCGTCGTGGGCACTCTTTTGGACACGCTCGAGGTGGCGCGACCCAAGGAGCACATCAACGTCTATCGGTCGGCCGCGCGTCAGCAGACACCGGCGGTCGTGACGAGCAAATCCGAGCAACTGAGCGAGCCGCGCTCGGAGCCGCGGGCCCTGCGCAGCGGCGAAGCCGGCGAACCTCCCGCCGCGCAACCGGATGCGGCCGATGCGATCAACAAGCCCGTCAAACGCTGAACCGAGGGGAGGCGCTCGCGCGGTGTGCGCACCCGAATGTCCGCCCATCGGTCGAGACGGCGGGTCCGTTGACGGTTTTTGAACGTCACGCGGTCAAGTTGGTGCCACGAGCGAATTCTCGCGCGGCGAGGCACCATGAGGCGCAAACGAGCGGAGCCGTCTTCGGGCGAGAGGAAGATCGAGGCGCCGGCGTCCGAGACACTCGAGGGGTTGGCGCTCCGTTGCCTCGGTCTCGCCGATCCGCCCGAAGAGCCGAAAAGAAAGGAGGCTCCGGTCCTTCGGCTCGAAGAGCTTCTCGCCGACGACGGGGGTGCGATCTTCCTCGAAGCGAGCGGGGTCTCCGCGGTGGTCCTCGAAACCTCCGCTCCGGTGCGCATCGAGCACACGACCCCCGCGCCTTCCGGGACCGAGGGTTCCGCGCCGCTCGGTTGCATCGTGCTCGGCTCCGGCGCCGTGCTCTATTTTCCGGCCGAACTCGACGTGCACATCATTCCACGCATAAAATGAGTGGTCCGACGGCGCTCGAGCCGTGCGATGGGCCTTCGGCCGCCGTGCTCGCGGGGCGATCGAGGCGAGGAAGGCGAGGTTCGCGGGCGACGACCTTCCGGAGTGCTCCAAAAGAGACGGAGAGCGGGCGTCTGTTCGCGCGGCCCTCGCGGCGTGCTAAGCGGTAACGGATCGTTTACGAAGTCGCATTATCTCGAACGGTGCGGCCCGCGACGGCGGTACGCGCCGGAGCGAAGGGGGTAGCGTGAGCGGAAGATCCGAGGTGCGCCGACCCGTCGTGTTGGTCGTCTTGGACGGCTGGGGCTGGCGCGAGGAGCGCGCCGACAATGCCGTCGCTCTGGCGCGTACCCCCTGTTTCGATCGCCTCTGGGCGCAAGGCCCGCGCACCCTTCTGCGCGCCGATGGGCTCGACGTCGGTCTGCCGGAGGGCCAGTTCGGCAATTCGGAGGTCGGACATCTGAACCTCGGGGCCGGTCGCATCGTCATGCAGGACCTGGTCCGGATCGATGCGGCGATCGCCGACGGCTCGCTCGCGCACAACCCCGTGCTCCGCGACCTCGTCGAGACGACGACGGCGAGCGGAGGGCGCGTCCATCTCTTGGGCCTCGTTTCGCCGGGAGGTGTGCACGCCCATCAACGGCACATCGCGGTCCTTGCGCGCCTGCTCGCGGCGCGCGGGCTCGCGGTCGCGATCCACGCCTTCCTGGACGGACGAGATTCGCCGCCGCGGTCCGCCGAAGAATATCTGGCGGCTCTGGAAGCCGAACTTGAGGGCTCGCCGAAGGTCCGGATCGCCACGCTGATCGGCCGCTACTGGGCGATGGACCGGGACCGGCGGTGGGACCGAACGGCTCGGGCTCTGGCCGCTCTCGTCGACGGCGCGGGCGAGCGCGCGGCCTCGTGGCGAGAAGGTCTCGCACGCGCCTATGCACGCGGCCAGACCGACGAGTTCGTGGAGCCCGTGGTCATCGAAGAATATTCCGGAATGCATGATGGCGACGGATTGATCTGCGCCAATTTCCGCGCCGATCGGGTCCGTCAGTTGTTGACCGGACTGGTGGCGCCGCCGATCTCCGATTTGCCGTTTCGCCGCCGCGTGCGCTTTTCGATGAGCGTGGGTATGACCCGTTATTCCGAAGAGCTCGACCGGCATCTGGCGACTCTGTTCCCGCCGCAACCGATGGACCACCTGCTCGGGGAGGTGATCGCGGCCCACGGCCGCCGTCAGCTCCGGATGGCCGAGACCGAGAAATATCCGCACGTGACTTTCTTCTTCAACGGCGGCGAAGAGCGACAGTATCCCGGCGAAGATCGTATCCTCGTCCCCTCCCCCAAGGTCGCCACCTACGATCTTCAGCCGGAGATGTCCGCTCGGCCTCTCACCGATCGCTTCGTCGAGGCGGTGGCGACCGGCGTTTACGATTTCGTGCTGATCAACTTCGCCAATCCGGACATGGTGGGCCACACGGGCGTGTTGGAGGCCGCCATCCGCGCCGTGGAAACGGTCGACGAGTGTCTCGAGCGGGTGGTGCGGGCGACGACGAGCCTCGACGGCGTGCTTCTGGTCACCGCCGACCACGGCAACTGCGAGCTCATGCGCGATCCTCTGACCGGCCAACCGCACACGGCGCATACGGCCAACCCGGTCCCTTGCATTCTCGTCAACGGTCCCGCGGGGGCGAGATTGCGGTCCGGACGGCTCGCCGATGTCGCACCCACGGTTCTCGAGCTCATGGGCCTGCCGCGACCGTCGGCGATGACGGGGCGATCGCTCCTCGAGCGATGACGCCCGCCCTTTTCCGCGTCCTCTTCGCTCTGGCGTGGTGTCTGGTGGCCGCGTCTCGCGCCGAGGCCGCGCGGGGGACACCGGCGGAGGACCGGGCGCGAGCCTTGATCCGCGCCGAGGAGCTCTTCCGCGCACAGCGGGATCGGGTGGACGCGTTGCTCGAGGCCGAGCGTTCTCTCCGAGCGGCGCGCAGCCGAGTGGCCGAAGCTCTGGCTCGGGACCTCGAGCGGCTCGAACGCGCGGCGGAGGCCCTTCGGCGCGACGGCGGGGTCGGAATGCCGGTCGATGCGCGCGGTGCACCGCGTTTTCTCGATGGCGCCCACCGGTCTCTGCAGAGCCTCGGACGAAGGCGAGACGCGGGGCGATCGCGACCGAGACGCCTCGCTGTTCTCGCACGCACCCTCGTCGCTGCCGGCGAAGGCCCGGGCGACGAGCGTCCGTGGCTGCGCGAGGAGCGCGAGCGAGCGCCCCCGCCGGAGGAGGCGGTCGTGACCGCTGCGCGATTGGAACAGAACGCCTCCCTCCTCGCCGCTCTGGAACGGGATGCTCGGCGCCTCGTCGTCGAGCTGCGGGAAGCCCAGCTTCTCTTGCACGAGCGTGCATCGCGACGGCAAGCCGTCCGGGCGGCGGCGGGTTCGCTCGCAACGATCGAGCCGTTCGCGCCGGTGTCGCCGCGGCACGATCGGGCCTCGGAAGCGGAAGCCGAAGAGCTGCGCCTCGCGATGACCTTTCCGGTGCCCGGGGCGGTCGCGTTCGACGCGCGAACCGGGAAGTCGGCGCGGCGCGGCCCGGGCGTCGCGATCCTTTCCTCCGAGCTCCGCCCGATCCTCGCGCCGAGCGGCGGCCGGGTCGTCTTCGCCGGGCCGTTCCGGCGTCTGGGGGTGCTCTTGATCATCGAGCACGCGCACGCCTATCATTCTTTGGTGCTCGGAGCTTCGAGGCTCGAGGTTCAAGTCGGCGCGACAGTCGCGGCGGGCGACATCGTCGGCTGGCTGGAGCCGCGGCCGGCCGAACGCGCGGAACTCTATTTCGAGGTTCGACGGGCGGGTGAGCCGATCGCTCCCGAGTCGGTGCTGGCGGCGCGCAAGGGCGGGATGCGAGGTTGATGCGTTACGGAATTCTCAAGTTCGGGTTCGCAGCCGCGCTCGGTGCGGCGGTGGGGATCGCGTTCGCTCCCGGGATCCTCACCGGAGCCCCGAGCTCGTCGACGGACACGTTCCGCGCGCTCAAGCTGTTCGGCGACGTCTTCGAACGGGTGCGCAGCGAATACGTCGAGGAGGTGAGCGATCAGGTCCTGATCGAATCCGCCATCAACGGCATGCTCGCGGCGTTGGATCCGCACTCGGGCTATCTGGACGCCAATCGCTATCGCGACATGCAGGTCCAGACCCGCGGCGAGTTCGGCGGCCTCGGGATCGAGGTCACGATGGAAAACGGCCTCGTGAAGGTCGTCTCGCCCATCGACGACACCCCCGCGCACAAGGCCGGCATTCAAGCGGGCGATCTCATCACGCACATCGACGGCGAGCCGGTGGCCGGCCTGACCTTGAGCGAGGCGGTCGAGCGGATGCGCGGTCCGGTCGACACCAAGATCCAGCTGCGGATCTTGCGCCGCGGGCGCGAGGAGCCGATCGAAGTCACCTTGACCCGTGCGATCATCAAGATCTCCCCGGTGCGCGCGCGCCTCGAGGGCGACATCGCTTATCTGCGGTTGACGACGTTCAACGAGCACACCTCGAATGCGATGCGCGAGAAGTTCGAGGAGCTCAAACGTCAAAGCGGCGTGAAGATCCGCGGCGTCGTTCTCGATCTGCGCAACAATCCCGGAGGCTTGCTCGATCAGGCGGTGGCGGTCGCGGACGCGTTCTTGGACCGCGGGGAGATCGTCTCCACGCGTGGCCGGCGTCCCGACAGCATTCAACGGTACAACGCGCGTCCGGGCGATATCGCCGAAGGTCTGCCCATGGTCGTCTTGATCAACGGCGGGTCGGCTTCCGCCTCCGAGATCGTCGCCGGCGCGCTGCAGGACCACCGCCGCGCCATCGTCATGGGAACCCAATCCTTCGGCAAAGGATCGGTCCAGACGATCATGCCGATCGCCGGACACGGAGCCGTGCGCCTGACCACGGCGCGCTACTACACGCCTTCGGGAACCTCCATCCAGGCCAAGGGGATCGTACCCGACATCGAGGTCCACGAGGCGAACGTCGAGCTCGTCGACGATCGGCCGAGTCGGCGCGAGGCGGATCTGCGCGGACGCCTGGGCAGCGACCGGGACACCCAGAAGCCCCCGAGCGCCGAGCGCAGCGCCAAGCCGTCCACGCTGGACGCCAAGGATTACCAGCTCGCGCGGGCGATCGATCTCCTGCGCGGGATCGCGCTCTACGAGGGACGCAACACGGCACAGCGCTGAGCGACCCGTGCCTCGCGCCTGCCGGATCGAGCGCGGTGCTCGATCCGCGGCACCGAGCCGATCGACGTGCGATTGACGGGCGCGCACCGGCGGTCCCGACGCCTCGCCGCCGGCTTGTTGATCGGAAGTGCGATCGCGGCCGGTATTCTCGGCCTTTCCGTCGAGAAGGTCCCGGCCCGCATCGAAATTCCGAGCTTCGACCTGCCCGTCGCACGCGAACAGGGCCCGTTCGAGGCGGCCTTTTCCGCCTTCGCGTCCTCTGCGGACCGGGATCCCGCGGGCCCGCCGCTCCTCGTCGATCTCGCCGCTTACGAGTTCGGCGAGCACGGCTTTCTACCCCGCATCGGCGCGGAGGGTCGCGAGCCCCGCAAAGTTTTCGCGCGCCGCGGCGATCCCGCCGACGGGCCGCGCGTCGCTCTGCTTCTGGTCGAAATCGGTCTCGATGCGCGCTCCTCGGCCGCGGCGCTGCACACCCCCGGTCCGATCACGCTCGTCGTCTCGCCCTACGCCGAGACGGCCGCGGACTGGGCTCGCGGCGCGCGCTGGCTCGGCCACGAGGTGCTTCTCGAGGTACCGGTGCGGCCTGCGCGCTACCCTCTGGAGGATGCCGGTCCCCTCGCTCTCGGGGCCGAGGCGGGGGAGCTGCGCCTCCTGCGCGACATCCTCGGTCGCGCGGTGGGCTATCTCGGCGTCGCCCTCGAACCCGGCCTGTTCGCCGCGAACCCGGAGGTCTTCCGTCCCTTCGCCGTCGAACTCGCCGCGCGCGGGCTCGTCCTGGTCGAGCTCGGCTCCACGAGCCTCGAAGGCGTCGCCGGCGCGAGCGGGCTTCCCTATCTGCGGGCCGTCGGGCCGGTCGACGCCGAACTGTCCGCGCAGGCGATCGACGACGCGCTCGCACTGCTCGCGTCCCGCGCCCAAGAGCGCGGGGGCGCGATCGGGTTCGGCCGCCCGTTTCCGATCACCCTCGAGCGCCTCGCCCTTTGGCGGGATCGACTGCGCGCGCGCAACATCCATCTCGTCGGCGTGGGAGCGTTCGTGGATGCCGCGCGCCCCACCGAGGATCGCAACCGATGAACGCCGAAAGCTCTTGCTACGAGAGTTCCGAGCCCCATCCCGGCTATCGTCCCTGCGTCGGGATTTTCCTCATCGGCCCGCACGCGAAGGTCTTCGTCGGCCGCCGCGCCGATGTCGCGGTCGAGGCTTGGCAGATGCCGCAAGGCGGCATCGATCCCGGAGAAACGGTGCGCGCGGCGGCTCTGCGGGAACTGCGCGAGGAGGTGGGCACCGACCGCGTGGAGTTCTTGCGCGAGAGCGCCGTCTGGCGCGCTTACGATCTTCCGCCTGCGATCGCCGCCCGGATGTGGGGCGGGCGTTATCGCGGCCAGACGCAGAAGTGGGTGGCGTTCCGATTCCTGGGCCGCGACCGCGACATCAGGCTCGACGGACCGCACCACGAGTTCGTCGCCTGGCGCTGGGTCGACCCCGAGGAGCTCCCCGCTCTCGTCGTGCCGTTCAAGCGTTGCGTCTACCTCAGCGTCGTCGCCGAGTTCCGGCCCCTATGGGCTTGAGGACTCCTCCGGAAGAGGGGTGGCCGCCCGCTTCGCTCGTGCGAGCCCCCGGGCCCTCGCTCCTCGACGCCGGAGGGGCATCGCGCGGACCCGTCTGCTCGGCGAGCTCCACACCCTCGGGCACGGCCCCTCCCGAAGGACCTTCCGCCAGCGCCGCCCATCGCGCGAGTTCGGGCAATCCCGTGATCGTCTCGACGTAAGCCCGTCCTTCGGCCTCGAGTGCGATCCGATTGGTGGCGAGGGCGCAACAGATCGGCGCGGAAGCGGCATCCGCGAGACTGAAACGACCGAACAAGAACGGGCCGTTCGCGCTCCAACGACGCCGACAGACGCCGACGAGCTCGAGGAAACGCGCGAGATCGCGCTCCACGCCGCGCAGCAGCTTGCCCGGCGGGTCGAAGAGATGCCCGAGATCGAACGGCACGAAGGTCTCGAGATCGGTCAGCTCGTTGGCGAACTCGTGAGCGAGCGAGCGGCAGATCGCCCGCTCCACGGGATCGGCCGGGAGAAGTTCGTTCGCCGCTTCGGCGGCGAACTCGCCGATCGCGAGCGGACCCCAGACGGTGACCTCGTCGACGAGCAACACGGGGGGGCGCAGAGGCAGCGCCCGGCCGCGCGCGGCCTCCGCGGTCGGCGCGAAAGCGGACCAGGCGGCGATCTCGAAGCACAGACCGGAGCGCTGAAGCGCCAACCAGGCTCGCAGCGAGTCGGCGCAGATCGCGGGAGGTCCGATCACGAGCACCAGTCGCGCCAATCTTCCCTCCGCAGCGCACCCCTCGACGATCCGCCCCCACAAGCTCCGTTTCTCGAAAGCGCGCAAGGTGGACGAAAATCCGAGCCTGCCCTGCGAGCCGAGCGGGGATCGGTCCATTGCGCCTTCGGATGAGAGCGCATAGGAAGACATCGTTTCTCGGAGTTTGGAACTCGGAAGGGGAGGCACGATGCGCAAGACGGCTCTTCTGCTCGCGCTCGGTTTGGCGGCGAGTTCGGCGCTGGCGGCCCGCGCGATCGCGTGTACGCCCGAGGATTGGAAAGCCTGCAAGGGCAAGCCCTGGGTCGACGGCGAGGTGATGGAGACGCCTTTGGGCTCGAAATGGTGGCCGCATCCGCTGTGGGGGGCGGGTGACGAGGCCGGATCGACGAACTGGTACAGAAAGCCCGAGGTCGTGCTGCGCGCGATCAGAGAAATCGACAAGGGCAGAGTCTACAAATTGGCGCATCCTTATGATGCGGAGATGCCCTTGTTCGGATCGCGCCGGTTCAGCCTGCGCATCCCCGGCACGCCCACCGGCGGCCCGTTCGGCGCCAACAAGATCGTCTGGCACGACGAGTTCCTCGCTACCGAGATCGGTCAGGTCGGTACCCAGTTCGACGGGCTCGGGCACATCGGCGTGCAAGTCGGAGCGCCCGGCGACAAGGCGGAAATGCGCTTTTACAACGGCTTCTCGGTGGCCGAGATCGGTGACGCCTACGGCCTCAAAAAGCTGGGCGCCGAAAAATTGTATCCCATCGTCGCCCGCGGCGTACTGCTCGATATCGCCGGAGCCAAGGGCGTCGAGATGCTCGAGGCGGGCTACGAGATCACCATGGCGGACGTCCGGCTCGCGCTCGAAAAACAGGGGATGAAGGATTTCAAGTTCGAGCCGGGCGACGCGATCCTGTTCTATACGGGGTGGTCGAAGCTCTGGAAGAAGGACAACGCCAAATACAACAGCGGCGAACCCGGCTGGGGCATGGAGGTCGCCCGTTGGATGGCCGAGCAGGTCAAGGCGGGGGTCACCGTAGCCGATACCTGGGCGGGAGAGGTGGTCCCCAATCCCGATCCGGCGTGCGCCTTCTGCGTGCACCAGTACCTCCAGACGCGGCACGGGATCGTGCACCAGGAAAACGCCAAGCTCGACGAGCTCGTGCGGGACAAGGTGTGGGTCTTCGCCTACATCTACAGCCCCGTTCCGATCACCGGCGCGACGGGCTCGATCGGAGCGCCCCTGGCGATCGACTGACGTTGCTCGGCCGCGAGGCAGCGAGCCGCGAGGGCGGGGGCGGCGTACCGCCGTCCCCGCCCGCCGTCGCGACGGTCGATGCGGTCCGGGTGCGCGGGCTGAGCCTCCTGCGCAACGGACGAACGGTGCTCGCCCTCGCGGACTGGTCCGTTCCGGTCAACGGTCGATGTCTGATCGCGGGTCCTTCCGGTAGCGGAAAGACCAGTTTGCTGCAAATCTTGGCAGGTATTCTTCCGCCGACCACCGGGACGGTGGAGATCGCGGGCCGAGAGATCACGTCGATGCCGGAAGCCGCGCGCGACCGATTCCGTGGTCGCACGATCGGCTTCGTCTTCCAGACGCTCCACCTCGTGCGGGCCCTTTCCGTCCTCGACAATCTGCGCCTGGCGGCCTTCGTGGTCGGCGAACGCCGTTCCGATGCCGAGCTCCACCAACTCTTGCGGGCCGTGGGCCTCGAGGACCGCGCGCGGGCGCGCCCCTTCGAACTCAGTCAAGGAGAGGCTCAACGCGTCGCGATCGCTCGCGCTCTGGTCAATCGGCCTCGGCTCTTGCTCGCCGACGAGCCGACCTCGGCTCTCGACGACGCCAACGCCCAGCGGATCGCCGAGCTGCTGGTTGCCCGCACCGCCGAGATCGAGGCCGCCCTCGTCGTGGCGACGCACGATGCGCGTCTTTCCCCCTGGTTCGAGCAGAAACTCGAATTGGGACGAAGCTCGTGAACATCGTTCGCCTCGCCCTCGCCTATCTCCGCTATCGTCTGGCCACGACCTCGCTCAACATTCTCTTGCTCGTGTTCGGGGTCGCGACGATCGCGACGGTGGTGATCGTCGCGCATCAGATCCGCGAGCGCGTCAGCCGCGAGATCGCCGGCATCGATCTCGTCGTCGGCGCCGAGGGCAGCCCTCTGCAGCTGATCCTCGCCGCGGTGTTCCAGATCGATGCGCCCACCGGCAACATTCCGCTCGCGGAAGCCGAATTCCTCCGCCGTCATCCGCTCGTGGCGAGCGCCGTCCCCATCGCCATGGGCGATTCGGTTTCCGGTTTTCGGATCATCGGCACCGAGCCGGCGTTGCTTTCCGAGCGGAACGCGCGTCTCGCGCGCGGGCGTCTTTGGGAGCGGGCCATGGAAGCCGTGCTCGGTGCCCAGGTCGCCCGGGCGACCGGGCTCGACGTCGGCGCCTCCTTCGTGGGCGTGCACGGCCTTCACGGTGGGCTCGCACATGCCGAGCATCCCTACACGGTGGTGGGCGTGCTCGCGCCGACCGGAACGGTCCTCGATCGGCTGGTCTTCACTTCGCTCGAAAGCGTCTGGCTGGTGCACGAGCGTCCGCGACCCTCGGTCGCCCGCGGCGCACCGGCGGAACACGAACACGAAGAACACCACGAACACGAAGAGCATCCCGCATCTTCGGAGAAACGGATTTCCCGCGAAGGCGCCGAGATCACCGCGCTTTTCGTGCGCTACCGCTCTCCTTTGGCCGCAGTGCAACTTCCGCGCCTGGTCAACGAACGACCGAACCTGCAAGCCGCGTCACCCGCTCTCGAGGCGGCTCGGCTGCTCGCGATCCTGGGTTTCGGTCTCGACACACTTCGCCTTTTCGGGGTGGTCGTGACCGCCGTGGCCGCGCTGTCGGTTCTCGTGGCTCTCGCCCATGCGCTCGAGGAGCGCCGTGCGGACATCGCGATCATGCGCGTACTCGGTGCGACCCGCGGTCTCGTCGTCCGCGAGCTCCTGCTCGAGGCGCTCCTTCTGGGGGCGGCCGGTCTGGTGCTCGGTCTCGCTCTCGCCCATCTTTCGGTCGAGCTTTTGGCGCGGAGCTTCCGGCAAGTGCACGAGGCCGGGATCACCGGCGGGACGATCGCTCCGGAAGAGCTCTGGCTCGTGCCGGCGGTGCTCGCGTTGGGCGTGCTCGCCGCTCTGTTCCCGGCGGTCCGCGCCTACCGCCTCGACCTCGCTTCGACCCTCGCTCGGGCCTAGTTGCGACCATGGCATACCTGCGTGCCCTTTCGTTCTCGATCGTCTGGCTCGCGCTCGCGGCCGGCACCGCCTCCGGTTTCGTCCTCCAGCCGGGCGGCGTTCCCGGTGTCCGCGACCACGATCCGGCGCGGCTCGCCCGAGCCGGCGTGGTGTCCTGGGACGTCCTTCGGGAACTCGATATCGTCTACGAGACGAAAGGGCCAGGCATGACCGATTTCAGAACGCAGTTCACTTCTGCGCTCGAACAACTCGACGGCAAGCGGGTTCGGCTCGCCGGTTTCATCTATCCCACGGAAGCCGCCGAGACTTATACGCGTTTTCTGCTCTCGGCCTATCCCGCCAACTGTCCTTTTTGTCTTCCGGGGGGAGCGACGGAGCTCGTCGAGGTGCGCGCTGCCGCTCCGATCCGGTTCACTTACGATCCGTTGATCCTCGAGGGGCGCTTCGAGCTCCTGCGCGACGATCCTTCCGGGCTTCTCTACCGGCTCCACGACGCGCGACCCGTGACCCTCGACTGAACGGCGCGCGGCCGCTCAGCGCTCGGAGTCGTCGCCGAGATAAGCCGCGCGAACGAGGGGGTCCGCCCGCACCACGGACGGCGGGCCACTGGCGATGGCGCGTCCGTTGACGAGCACGGTGATGCGGTCGGCGAGGCGGAACACCGCGTCCATGTCGTGTTCGACCAGGAGCACGCCGACCTCGGCCCGCAAGCGCGCGAGGATCTCCACGAGCCGCTGAGCCTCTTTGCTTCCGACCCCGGCCAAGGGCTCGTCCAACAACAGCACCTTCGGGCGCGAGGCGAGGGCCATGGCGAGCTCGAGCAAGCGCCGCTCGCCATGCGCGAGCATCGCCGCCGGTCGATCGGCGAGCGCGTCGATCCCGAGCCGCTCGAGCAAAGCGAACGCGGGTTCTTCCAGCCGGGGATCCGGCGACGCCGGCTTCCAGAAGCGGAAGCTGGATCCTTCCCGTGCCTGGACGGCGATCGCGACGTTTTCGAGCACGGAGAAACTCGGCAGAACGCAGGACAGCTGAAAGGTGCGCCCGAGGCCGAGGCGCACCCGCTCGTGAACGGGCGCGTGCGTCACCTCCCGACCCGACAAGAAGACGCGGCCGCGATCGGGCCGCAGCTCGCCCGAAAGGAGCCCGAGCACCGTCGTCTTGCCGGCACCGTTGGGGCCGATCAGGGCATGGATCTCGCCCGCTTCGACCTCGAGGTCGAGATCCGCGGCGGCGACGACGGCACCGAAGCTCTTGGCGAGGCCGCGCGCGGCCAAAAGCGCGCTCATCGGATGCGCCCGAGCCTCGCGAGAAGACCCGCGATCCCCCCGCGGCCGACCAAGACGACGAGCACGAGAAACGGGCCGAACAGGAGCGCCCAGTGCGTAGTGAACCGCGAGAGAAGCTCTTCGAGTAAGACGAACGCGAAAGCTCCGAGGATCGCGCCGTAAAGCGATCCCATCCCCCCCAAGACGACCATGGCGAGCAACTCGCCCGAGCGATGCCAGGACATGTACGCGGGCGCTACGAACTCGGTGAGGTTGGCGAGCAAAACGCCGGCGAGACCGGCCACCGTCCCCGAAATCACGAAGGCAACGAGACGAAAGCGCGTCACCGCGAAGCCGAGCGCGGCCATGCGCCGCTCGTTGTCCTTGGCTCCCCGTAACACGCGCCCGAAGCGCGAGGCCGAGAGCCGAGCGAGGGCGACATAGACCGAAAGGAGAAGGACGAAGCACAGCCAGGCGAAGGTGCGGCGATCGGCGAGCGAAACGATCCCGCCGAAGTCGCTGCGGTTCCAGATCGTGAGGCCGTCGTCGCCGCCGTAACGGCTCAACGAATTGGCCGCGAAGTAGAGCATCTGGGCGAAGGCGAGGGTGATCATGATGAAATGCACCCCGCGCGTCCGCAGGCTCAAGGCACCGATCACGGCGGCCGCGGCGGCCGAGGCGACGAGCGCGACCGGCCACTGGATCCAGCCGCTCGTGATCCCGTGCTCGGCGAGGATTCCGACCGCGTAGGCGCCGATGCCGACAAAAGCGGCATGACCGAGGCTCACGAGACCGGCGAGCCCGACCAAGAGGTCGAGCGCCAACGCCGCGAGAGCGACGATCATCGCCCGGGTGAGAAGCTTGACGTAATAGGGTCCGGCCCAGAGATCGGCGCCCAAGACGGCGAGCGCGAGGGCGACGAACACCAACGGGGCGACCGAGCCGCCTTCGAGCTTCCGCACGGAAACGGGTGCTCGGGTGGCCGCCCTCACCGCGCCGCCCGCCGAAGGGACACCAGGCCTTGCGGCCGGATCAGGAGCACGATCGCCATCACGAGATAGATCGCCATCGAGGCGAGCGCCGGCCCGACCTCGTTGGCGGCGGCGGGGGGTAACAGCAGCCGCAACAGATCGGTGAGGAACGACCGGCCGAGCGTATCCGCGAGGCCGACGAGAAACGAGCCCAGCAACGCTCCCTGCACCGAGCCCAGTCCGCCGGTCACGATCACGACGAAGGAAAGAATCAGGACGGAATCGCCCATCCCCGGTTGCACCGCCACGATCGGGCCGGCCAGAGCACCGGCGAAGCCGGCCAGCGCGGAGCCGGCACCGAGCACGACGAGGAAGAGGCGCCGGATGTCGACCCCAAGCATGGCGAGCATTCCCGGATCCGTCGCCGCGGCGCGGACCACCATGCCGGCGCGCGTCCGGTGCAGAATCCCGAAGAGGATCGCCGCGAGGACGAGACCGGAAACAATGATCACGAGACGCCAGGCCGGATAGGTCGCCCCGCCGGGAAGCTCCAGGCTCCATTCGAAGGCGGGCGGCAGCGGGTAGGGAAGGGCCGCGGGGCCGAAGATCGCGCGCACGGCTTCGTCGACGAAGAGAATGACGCCGAACGTCGCCAGCACCTGATCGAGATGGTTCCGGTCGTAGAGAAAGCGCAGGACGAGCCGATCGAGCAAAAGGCCGACGAGGAGCGCGGCTACCGGCGCGATCGCGATCGCCAGGGCGAGCGAACCCGATCGCACGAACGTCGAGGCCGCAGCGTAGGCGCCCACCATGTAGACCACGCCGTGGGCCAGATTGATGACGTCCAGGATCCCGAAGACCAAAGTGAGGCCGGAGGCCACCAGGAACAGCAAGGTTCCCAGCTGAATTCCGTTCAAGAACTGGACAACGAGAAGAGTCGGCTCCAAGGAAACTCGGCTGTTTCGGCTCTTACCACCTCATCGGGCAATCTTTGGCGTATTCGTCGCCGTAATCAGCGAACACGAGCTCGCCCTTGACCATGGCCGGTGTGCCGTCGGCCAGCTTGCCCGGGGTGACATAGTAGAAGTCGTTGATCGGGATATGGTTCGTGTTCAGCTTCCACTTGCCCTTCACGGAAGGGAACTGGGCACGCCGCAGGGCATCGCGCAGAGCCGCTTTGTCGTCCAGGCGACCGCCCGCTCCTTTGATCCCGGCATCCAGGAATTGCGCCGCGTCATAAGCCTGAGCGGCGAAATAGGAAGGAACGTAGCCGTACTTCGCCCGAAAATCGGCGACGAAGCGGCGGTTGGCCGGGTTGTCGAAGTCCGCTGCCCACTGCGAGGCGGAAATCAGGCCCTCGGCCGCGCTTCCCAGGGCCGGAAGGGAGGTGTCGTCGACCGTGAACGCGGACAACAAGGGGATCTGTTTGGTGAGACCGGCCTGGAAATATTGCTTGACGAGCGCGATCCCCGGCCCGCCGGGCATGAAGGCGTAGACGGCGTCGGGCTTCGCGGCTTGGATCTTGGCGATCTCGGCGGAAAAATCGACAGCGCCGAGCTGCGTGTAGACTTCGTCCACGACCGTACCTTTGTAGTATCTCTTGAAGCCCGTGAGTCCGTCTTTGCCCGCTTGATAATTGGGGGCGAGCAGGAACACGCGCTTGTATCCCTTTTCTTGTGCGTATTTCCCGAGGGCGCTGTGCGTCTGATCGTTCTGCCAGGACGTCGAGAAAAACCGCTCGGAGCACTGAGCGCCGGCGATCTGAGAAGGTCCCGCATTGGCAGAAATCAGGAATGCGCCCGACTCGATGACCGGTTTGTATATGGCGAGCAAAATATTGGAGAAAACGACGCCGACAACGAAGTGGACTTTCTCTTTCTCCAGCAGCTTGTCGACTTCTTGACGCGCGACGTCGGGTTTGAGTTGATCGTCGGCGATGAAGAGCCTGGTGTCGAGACCGCCCAGCTTCCCGCCGAGATGATCGAGGCCGAGCAGAAACCCGTCCCGCAGGTGCTGGCCGAGGTTGGCGCCCGGTCCGGTGAAGGTGGCCATGAACCCGACGCGCAGCTCCTGGGCCTGCGCCGTTCCCACGAGCAACGCCGTTGCCGTCAGCATCCCGATCGCAAGGCGCATCGCCGTCCTCCCCCTTCGTCCCGCTCGCGGGGCGACCTTGCCAGAGCCGTGCGCTCTTCTCCAGTCCCGAGATGGATCCCGGCCGGGCACGCCCTTAGGATCGGCCGCGCAGCGAACGGACGGACGAATCGCATGACGGGTGGTCGAGACGCGCGCACGGGCGAGGGCATGCTTTCGGGGATCCGGGTGATCGATCTCACCCGTGTGCTGGGCGGACCTTTTTGTACGCAGATCCTCGCCGATCACGGGGCCGAGGTGATCAAGGTCGAACCGCCCCAGGGCGACGAGGTCCGCGATTGGGGGCCGCCCTTTCTCGACGGCGACGCCTCCTATTTCATCGGAATCAACCGCAACAAGCGCTCGATCGGCATCGATCTCGCCAGACCGGCGGGGCGCGAGCTCCTGCTCGCTCTGCTCGAAGGGGCCGACGTGCTCGTCGAGAACATGAAGCCGGGGACGCTCGAAGCCTGGGGGCTCGGGCGCGCGTTCCTCGCCGAACGTTTCCCGCGCCTGGTCCATTGCAGCATCACCGGCTTCGGCCCCGACGGACCGCTCGGCGGCCGACCCGGCTACGATGCGGTGATCCAGGGCCTCGTGGGCATGTTCTCGATCAACGGGGACCCCGAATGCGGGCCGACGCGCATCGGCATCCCGCTCGTCGACATCGGCACCGGGCTCTATGCCGCCATCGCCATCCTCATGGCTCTGATCGAGCGTCAGCGCTCGGGCCGCGGGCAGCACCTGGACGTGGCGCTGTTCGACTGCGGCCTCGCGATGATGCATCCCCACGCCGCCAACTTCTTCCTCTCGGGCGAGGAACCGAAGCTCACGGGCAGCGCCCATCCCAACATCAGCCCTTACGACGTGTTCCGCACGGGCACCGTGCCCCTCTTCCTCGCCGTCGGCAACGACCGCGCCTTCGCCCGCCTGTGCGAGATCATCGGTGCGCCCGAGCTCGCGCGCGATCCCCGGTTCGCCACCAACGCCGACCGCGTGGTCAATCGTGCGGCCCTCAAAGCCGAGCTCGAGCGCGCGCTCGCCGCGCGCGACGGGGCGCGGCTCTGGCAGACGCTGATCGATGCCGGGGTTCCCGCCGGCCCGCTTTTCGGGGTGAAAGCGGCGATCGAGCATCCGCACACCGCCCATCGCGACATGATCGTGGAACGCGGACGCTATCGAGGGATCGGAACGCCGATCAAACCCTCGCGCAGCACGACCGCGCTGCGTCGCGTCCCCCCGCGCTTCGCCGAGCACACCGAGGAGATCCTCGACGAGGCCGGCATCGATCCCGAACTCCGCTCCCGCGCGCAAGCGGAAGGCGCGCTTCCGCGCAGCCGGCGTCGGCAGAGCTGAGGCTCACACGCCGAGATGGCGCTCGAGGAGGCTCCGGTCGGCGAGCAGAGCCCGGGGGGTGCCTTCGAAGACGATGCGACCGCGCTCGAGGACGTAGAAACGGTGTGCCAAGCGCGCGAGCGCGCGGACGTCCTTGTCGACCACGAGAAGCGACTGGCCGCGCCCCGCGAGCTCGGCGATCACCCGCCAGATCTCCTTGCGCACGAGCGGAGCCAGGCCCTCCGTCGCTTCGTCGAGGAGCAGAAGAGCGGGATTGGTCATGAGCGCCCGGCCGATGGCCAGCATCTGCTGCTCGCCACCGGACAGCCGATCGGCGCGCTGCTCGCGGCGCTCGAACAGGCGCGGGAAGAGCGCGAAGACATCGTCCAGGCCGAAGCCTTCGTCCCCGTCGCGCGGCGGGCGCGCGCCGACGAGCAGGTTCTCGCGCACCGTGAGATCGGCGAAGACGCGCCGACCCTCGGGCACGAGGGCCACCCCGAGGCGCGCGATGGCGTGCGGCGGCAGGCCGTCGATGCGTCGGCCCGAGAGCCGGATCGCGCCGGCCGATGGTCGAACCCCGCCCATGATCGCGAGCAGGGTGGTGGTCTTGCCCATGCCGTTGCGGCCGAGCAGGCCGACGAGCTCGCCCTTGCCGACGACGAGGTCGACGTCGAAGAGGACGCGCGCGGTCCCGTAGCCGGCGCAGAGCCGGGAGACGGTGAGCAACGTCATATCGATCGCATCGGGGCGGCGTGATTCGAACACGCGACATCCAGCTCCCAAAGCTGGCGCTCTACCAGGCTGAGCTACGCCCCGCCCTTTTTCCGTTTAGGCGATCGTGCCGGAGTTCGCAACGCGCGCGCCCGCCGCGCGCCTTCGCGGCCGCCCGCTCCTTGACAAGCGCGCGCGTCGCGGCTGGTTGGCGGCCATGCAGCCCACACCCCTGGTCTTTCTCGAAGGTCCCTGGCGGCTCGCCATGGGCCTGCACGCGCTTGAGATCGCCGATTGGCTGTGGATCGACGATCGCTGGGCGATCGAGACGGCCGAGCGCCGGCGCCTCGCGGCGCAGCGGCGCGACCTCGTCTACGCCGCACTTCCCGGAAGCGAAGAGGCGTGCCGCGAACTCTTGGAAGTCGTCGTCGATTGGCTCGTGCGCTTCGCACCCGACCGTTTCGCGCCCGCGCGCGAAAGCTCGGTTCTGTGGGTTCTTGGTGAAAGGATCGACCTCGAGGACGACGAGCCCCTCCTCGTCGCGGGACGGCTGGTCCAAGAAGACCTCCTGCTCCTGGCCGCGGACGGATCCGGGACCTATCGGCTCGTCGCCGGTCATCTCTGTTTTCCCTTGCACTGGAAGCTCGGGGACAAGCTCGGCAAGAGCGTGGGCGAGATCCACGAGCCGGTGCCCGACTTCGCTCGGCGCCTGGGCGGGCCGACCGACCGCTTCTTCCAAGCCCTCGACGTCGCACGGCCGGTCTGGCGCGCGAATTGGAGTCTGACCTCGACCCCCGAGCTCTGCCTGCCCGATCGCTCCGACCGCGCGAGCACGCTCGCGTCCGAACGCGCGGTCGAGCGCTTGTGGCTGCGCGTCGAGCGCCAGACCCTGCGCCGCTTACCGCGCACGAAAGCGATCGCGTTCACGGTCAAGACGCGGGTCGTCCGGCTCGACGAAGCGACCCGCGACCCGGCCGTCGCCGCCGCGCTCGCGGCGCGCATCCGCGAGATGCCGGAAGCGATGGCCGCCTACAAGGGGATCCTCCCGATCCGCACGCCCCTGCTCGCTTGGCTCGATGCGCGTGCCGTCGGCGCGCAGGAGCTCGCCGCCACCCGGCGGTAGAGCGGCGCCACCGAGCCCGCGCCATTGAACGCGCCGCGGATCTTCTCCCGGCATGACGATGTCGGGGGGCACGACCGCGAAGCCGAAGCGGTGGTAATAGTCCGGGTCGCCCACGAGGAAAACGAGGTCCCAGCCGAGATCCGCCGCGCGCGCGAGGCTCTCGAAGACGAGCGCGCGACCGATCCCGACCGCGCGACGCTCGGGATCGGTCGCCACCGGTCCCAACAACAGAGCCGGCCGATGATCCAGCCTCACCGGCCAATAGCGGATCGTGCCCACGATCCGTCCCGCTTCCTCGGCCACGAGGCACAGTTCGCGAACCGGCGCGATTCCCGTCCGATAGCGATAAGAGATCTTGCGGTGTCGATCGGGACCGAAGGCGAGATCGAGAAGCGCTTCGATCGCGTCGCTGTCTCGAGGAGTTTCGAGCCGGAGGTGGAGCATGGCAACGGCGCGCTCGCTCGGAAAGGGTCGGGGTCGGGGGAGCCTCCCGAGGCCACGAGCGAAGCGCGCGCGAGCACGCGGGAGGCGGTCAAACGCCCGGGCGCGCCCGTCGTCGATCGCGTGCGATGCCCGCCGATTCGTGCCGGCTCAACATATTCGGTCGCGTAGCAGGCGATCCGCGGCTGTCAAGCCTCGGTTCTGGGAGGGGAGGGAACGGGATTGAACACCGTGACCAGAGGGCCCGGGTGGTCGCGCAGCGCGAGCGCCCGCTCGAGCAGCCAGCGCACGGTCGTGAACGCGAGCTCGTCCCAAGGGATCTCCGACCACGGCAGGAGCCGCACCTCGAGGCTCTCCGGCCCCGGGGCGACCTCGGGGGCGAGCAGCCGCGCGCGATAGAGGAGCTGCACCTGGCCGATGCGCGGCACACTGTAGACCGCGAGCAAGCCTTCGATCTCGATGCGCGCCCGGGCTTCCTCCCAGGCCTCGCGTACGGCCCCTTCCTCCGCCGTCTCCCCGAACTCGAGATAGCCCGCGGGGACGGTCCAGAAACCGGCCCGCGGATCGATCGCGCGCCGGCACAGAAGGATGCGGTCCTCCCAGGTGCACAAAGCGCCCACGACGAGCTTGGGATTGTGGTAATGGACGGTCCCGCAGACGGTGCAGACGTGCCGATCGCGGTCGTCGCCGGGCGGCCGCTGTATCCGCACGGGGGCGCCGCAGCTGCTGCAAAAGCGCATCGTCCGTCACCGTCGCTCGCCGGAGGGCGGCGGGCGAAAGAGCGCTTCGGCGGCGCTGCGCAGGGAACGCCGTCGTTCGAGCTCGGCGTCCACCCGGGCGATCTCCCGCTCGAGCAGGGTACGATAGGCCTCGAGCTCGGCGATCGAGATCCCCTCGAGAGGACGCGGTAGGCCGGGTGCGGGTGCCGGGGTCGGCCGTTCCTCGTCCATGTTCGATACCGTTTCGCGCCGGCTCGCGGGTCGCGATACCGACGGGAAGAACAAGCCCCAGCCCGGCCGCCTTGACAAGCCCGGCGGCCTTTCGCACCTGGCTTCCGATCGGCGGAGCCGCTCCCGTGGGCGAACGAACGACGCGCTATTTCCCGGTCTCCTGGGAACAGTTGCACCGCGACGCCAAGGCCTTGGCCTGGCGTCTTTCCGATCTCGGCCCCTTCGAGCGGATCGTGGCGATCACCCGGGGCGGTCTGGTTCCGGCGCACATCATCGCGCGCGAGCTCGACATCCGGATCGTCGATACGGTCTGCATCGCCTCGTACGACGAGACGCTGCAACGGGAAGCCGTGATCCTCAAAGCGGTGCACGGCGCAGGCGAAGGCTGGCTCGTCGTCGACGATCTCGTGGATACCGGGCGCACCGGTCGCATCGTGCGCGCGATGCTCCCCAAAGCGCATTTCGCGACGGTCTACGCCAAGCCCGCGGGCCGGCCGATCGTCGACACCTTCGTCACCGAGGTGAGCCAGGACACTTGGATCTTGTTCCCTTGGGACACCGAGCCGCGATACGCCGCGCCGATCGCGCGCACCCGGAGCTCCGGGTGAGCCCGAGCCGGACAGGGGCTGCGCGATCGCTCAATCGAGGACGGTTGCGGACGCGCCCTCGATGCCCGCGCTCGTCCCCGAAGCGCGGATCCGGCCGGCGGAAGCCTCCGCCCGGGCGTCGAGCGGCCGCTTGCCTTCGAAGGTCGCGCGCCCGGCGCGGTCGTGGCCGTAGAGATCGGCGAACAGGAGAAGGCGCCCCTCGCCGTCGAGATCGACCGTGCGGTAGTCGAGGAAGACCGGCACCGGCTCGGCGAGTTCGATCCGGCGCGTTCGTCCGGAATCGAGGACCTGCTGCAGTCGCTCGGCGGTCCAGCCCTGCTCGGCCAAGAGAGCGAGCGCGAGCTCGCGCGGTCGGTCGAGCCGAATGCAGCCGTGGCTCAGGGCCTGGTCGGCGCGACCGAAGAGGCCGCGCTGGGCCGTGTCGTGCAAATAGACCGCGTGGTGATTCGGAAAAACGAATTTGAAGCGGCCGAGCGCGTTCTCGGGTCCGGGGCGCTGGACGAGGCGTGTTCGACCGTTCTCGCTCGTCTGCCACGTGAAGCCGGCGCGCTCGAAATAGCCCGGTTCTTGTTTCGCTTTTTCGAGAAGTTCTTTGACGATACCGGGAGGTACGTACCAACTCGGATTGAGATCGATGTAGCGGATGACGTCGTCGAACACCGGCGTCGGCGTTTTGTCGTCGCCGACGATGACCCGAGAACGGAGCGTGACGTGACCGTTCTCGATCAGCCGCAGTTCGAAGGCCGGGATGTTGACCTCGACGTAACGGCGCAGCGCCGAGCGCGCGGCCGACCCTTCGCGCCGGGCGAGGTTGAGCGCGGCGCGCCGGATCTGCTCGCCGATCGGTTCGTTGAGCGCGGCGAGCGTCCGGCTGCCGACCACGCCGTCGGCCGACAGGCCGTGACGCCGCTGAAAACGCTCCACGGCCCGCCGCAGAAGGTTCTCGGGCACCGGATCGGACAGGAAACGGGCGGGAAGGTCGAGCGATTGCACGAGCCGGCGCACGAGCCGGGTCCGATCGACGACCCACCGGCGCCGAAGGCTTCCGCTCTGCGCCGCCGGCTGCACGCCCTCTGCCGGTACGAACGGCTCTTCTTCGAGCTGCGCGGGCACCGGCTGCCAGCCGCCCAGCGCCTCCACGATGCGCAGTTCGAGAACGGCGAGCGCGAGCGGATCACCGATCGGCGCGCCGTCGAGAAACGCGGACACGGCGCGCACCCGGGTCGGATCGATCGTTCCGCCCCCGCCCTGTCGGCGCAGGAGATAACCGTGCCACGCGCGCGCGAAGGCGAGCTCGGCATCGCGGGCCCTGCGGCCGTCCTCGAGGAGCGCTCGATCGAAGCGTACGGAGGGATCGAGACGAGCCTCGCGGGCGAGCAGGGCCAGGATCACGGCCCGTCGCCACCGTTCGCGCTCGTTCGCGAGCGCTTTGGGCGCGTCTTCCGCTTCCGAAGCGTCGCCCGCTTCGAGCGTCACCGGCTCCGGCCGCGGCCCGCGGTCGGTCTGCACGGACCGGGCGAGCGCGCCCGCGGCCGAGGACGCGACAACAACCCAGGCGGCGAATACCGCGACGATCGTCGACCGAGGTCGGAACGACACGCGAGGATCCCGACGACGCTACGCCCGCGCGAGCTAGCGGCGCGCCCGACCCGATGCCAAGAGGTCGGAGGAAGACGCCGTACGCGCGGGCGAGAGGATCCTCGCGCGGGCGCGTCGTCGTGCCCTTTCGGCAACGCCGGCGCTGCTCAGGTCACCGGCAGCATGACGTGGGTCCGGTAGGCTTCGCGCGCCTTCAGCCGCTCGAACCAGGCCTCCAGATGGGGTAGCGGCGGACGTTCGGTGGGGAGGTTGACGTAGCGCCAAAAGGCGCAGCCCACCGGGATGTCGCCCATCGTGAACTCGGCGCCGGCGACGTAAGCGCGTTCAGCGAGATGGCCGTCGAGGATCGCCCAGATCGGCCCCAGCCGCGCGGCCGCGGCGCGCACGGCGGACATGTCCCGTCGTTCCGGCGGCGTCCGGATCGTCTGCCAGAAGACGATGGTGAGATCGGGGACGAGCGTGGTGAGCATCCAGTCCATCCAGCGATCCGCTTCCGAGCGATGGCCGGGGTCGATCGGCCAGAGCGACCCGGCGCCGTACTTCGCCGCGAGGTAGCGCACGCAGGCGTTCGATTCCCAGACGACGACGTCACCGTCGCGGATCGTCGGGATCTTGCGGTTCGGGTTCATGCGCCCGTATTCGGGCGTATCGAGACCGCCGAACGTCCCGCCCGCATCGATACGCTCGAAGTCGAGGCCGAGCTCGCCGATCGCCCACATCACCTTTTGCACGTTGATCGAGTTCGTGCGGCCCCAGATCTTGATCATCGCTGTTTTCCTGCGTTTTCTCGAAACTTTCAGATGCAGCGTCCGCCGTCGACCTCGAGGGCTACGCCGGTCAAGAACTCGGCCTCGTCGGATGCGAGGAAGAGAGCCGCACGGGCCACATCGAGCGGGGTCGAAAGCCGACCCAACGGAACGGTGGCGCGGAACTTCTCGCGCAGCTCCGGCGTGTCGCCGCCCATGAACGCGGGCAGAAGGGGAGTTTCTCCCGCCACCGGGCACAGACAGTTGACCCGAATCTTGAAAGGCGCGAGCTCGATCGCGAGCGCCTTGGTGGCGGTGATCGCCGCACCTTTCGAAGTATTGTACCACACGAGACCGGGTCGCGGCCTGATGCCGGCAGTGGACGCCGTGGTGAGGATCACGCCGCCTCCTCGGCTCTGCATGATCGGAACGACGTGCTTGGCAGCCCAGAAGAGGGATTTCACGTTGACCGCCATGATCCGGTCGAACTCTTCTTCCGTGACTTCCGTGCAGGGTTTGTTGACGTGCGTGATCCCCGCGTTGTTGACGATCACGTCGAGCCGACCGAACCGGTCGAGCGCGGTCCGCACCATCGCAGCCGTCCCCGCATCGGTGCTCACGTCGCAGGCAACGGCGACCGCTTTTCCGCCGCTCGCGCGGATCTCCTCGGCGACCTTCTCGGCCGTGACCGGGTTGATGTCGGCGACGACCACCTCGGCCCCTTCGCGCGCGAACAGTTTCGCGATTCCCTCGCCGAAGCCCTGACCGGCTCCGGTCACGATCGTCGATTTGCCGGCAAGGCGCATGTCGACTTCCTCCCCAGACCCGTGCGCGAGGCTATAGCGCCGACTTCCGCGGGCGGGAAACGGAGACGCGGGCACCCCCGCGTGCGCCGAACGCGCCGGTCGTCAGCCGAGAAAATCCTTGAGAGCGTCGAGGGTGGCCTCGGGCTCCTCGACCATCATCATGTGGCCGACGCCCTTCAACTCTCGACACTCGCCGCGCGGCACGAGCCCGGCCAGCTTCCGGCCGGCCGCGGGCGGGGTCATCCGGTCCTCGGCGCCCACGACGACGAGCGTCGGGCAGGCGACGCATGCCGCGCGGGCCTCGCCCGCGTCGTAGCCGTCGCAGGCGGCGAGGTCGCGCGCGAGCACCTCGGGATCGCCGCGCAGGAGGAGGCTGCGCGCGGTGCCCACGAGCCAGGCACCGGGAAAGGGGTTGCCCCCGAACCGGGCGCGCGCACCGAACGCCCAGTCGCAGATGAGCTCGACCGCTTTCGGATCGTGCGCGCGGGCGAGGGCGAGGAGCTCGGGGTGGACCGGCATGCGCGCGGCGGCGCCCAGCAAGACGAGGCGCTCGACGCGCTCGGGATGGCGCGCGGCGAGGTCGAGGGCGGCCAACGCACCCATCGAATGGCCGACGACCACCGCCGGACCGGTGGCGAGGGCGCTCGCGAGCTCGGCGAGCCAATCGGCCATCGCCTCGATCGAGGTCAAGCCGGCCTCGCCGCGCGCCCGGCCGTGCCCGGGGAGATCGACCGCGAGCGCGTTCCAGCCGTGGAAGGCGAGATAGCGCCCCTGCAGCGTCCACACGCTCTGGTCCATGCCCGCGCCGTGGACGAGCAGCGCGGTGCGGGCGCCGCGCACGACCGCTTTGCCGTAGGTCGAAACATGCGCGCGCAGTGCGCCGGTCGCGGGCATCACCGAGCACCCTTCTGCGCGGCGCGGAGAGCGCGGTCGAGATCGAGGATGATGTCCTCCGGGTCTTCGAGCCCCACCGACAGGCGGATGGTGTCGTCGCGCAGGCCCACGGCGGCGAGCTGCTCGGGCCCGAGCTGCAGATGCGTGGTCGAGGCGGGATGGATGACGAGGGTCTTGGCGTCGCCCACGTTGGCGAGATGCGAGGCCAGCCGGCAGGCTTCGATGAAGCGCGCTCCGGCTTCGCGTCCGCCCTTGACGCCGAAGCTCACGATCGAGCCCGCCCCGCGGGGCATCAATCGCTTGGCGAGCTCGTGGTCGGGATGGTCGGGCAGGCTCGGATGGACGACCCAGCTCACGGCCGGATGCCGAACGAGGAAATCGAGCACCTTGGCGGTGTTCTCGATGTGGCGGGCCATGCGCACCGGCAGGGTCTCGATCCCCTGCAGGATCAAGAAGG
This sequence comes from Geminicoccaceae bacterium, assembly GCA_025062095.1. Classification (GTDB taxonomy): domain Bacteria; phylum Pseudomonadota; class Alphaproteobacteria; order Geminicoccales; family Geminicoccaceae; genus JANXAZ01. Next base: position 64,423 of record JANXAZ010000011.1, on the reverse strand, counting down.
CGTTCTGCGGGCTCAAACAGGCGCCGAAATCGCGCAGTCCCTCGGTGCGCGCGCGGGCGGCGAAGGCCGCGGGGCCGAAGGTCTCGGCATAGACGACGCCGTGATAGCCCTCGTAGGGCCGGCTCAGGGTCGGGAACTTGTCGTTCGCCGTCCAGTCGAAGCGCCCGCCGTCGACGACGATGCCTCCGATCGCCACGCCGTGACCACCCAGCCATTTGGTGAGCGAGTGGATCACGATGTCCGCCCCGTGCTCGATCGGGCGGAACAGCCAAGGCGTGGCGAAGGTGTTGTCGACGACGAGGGGTAGCCCGTGCGCGTGGGCGAGCTCGGCCAGGCGCGGCACGTCCAACACTTCGAGCCCCGGATTGCCGATCGTCTCGCCGAACAGAAGACGCGTGTTCGGGCGGATGGCGGCGGCGAAGGCGTCGAGATCGCGCGGATCGACGAAGCTGGTCTCGATCCCGAAGCGGGGCAGGGTCAGACGCAAGAGGTTGACGCTGCCCCCGTAGAGGTTGCGCGCCGCGACGATGTGCCCGCCGGCTCCGGTCAGCGTGGCGATAGTGAGGTGCAGTGCCGCCTGGCCGCTCGCGGTGGCGACGCCGGCGACACCCCCTTCGAGCGCCGCGACCCGCTCCTCGAGCACCGCGACCGTGGGGTTGGAGATGCGCGTGTAGATGTGACCCGCGCGCTCGAGGTTGAACAGCCCGGCGGCGTGGTCGGTGTCGCGGAAGACGTAGGAGGTGGTCTGGTAGATCGGGACCGCGCGCGCACCGGTCACGGGGTCGGGGACCTGGCCGGCGTGCAGCGCGAGCGTGTCGAACTTCGGCAATCGGGGCTCGGGCATGGGCTCGCTCCGCGGGCGCGGAGCGAGCCTAGCCGGCGAAAGCGTCCGGCACCAGCCGCGGGCTAGGGACGCGCGGCCGTATCGGGCAAGAGCATCGCCCGCAGCCGCGCGAGCACGACCTCGCGCCCGGCGCGGTCGAGCGCGAGGAGCTCGACCGAAAGCCGGACGAGGGAAAGAGCGGCGCGCAAGACCGCCAAGAGCATCCCGTCGCGCAAGACGAGCCAGATGGTCTGCAAGGAGTTCCGATCCATCGGTGTCATCCTTCGACGAAGATGGAGTTCGGCTGGTGGGGGTCGCTCGTGACCACGTGAACCTGCACGACCCGTCCGACCTCGCTCACCTCGAAGCAGGGATGCCCGCCCGGGCTCGTGGCGTTGCTGCGCCGGAGGACGAGCAGCGGGTTGCCGTCGGCGCGCGCCATGATCCGGATCGGATTGTTGACGGTGGTCAGACGGAAGGTGGCGGCGGCGAGGCCGGCGGGCACGCTCGCCGCCTCGAAGGCGACGTAGCTCACGGGGTCGGAGGAGCTGATGCGCAGCAGTTGCCCGGCGCGGCTGGCCGGCACGACGTAGGGCGTGGTCGGGGTGTTGGTGCCCTGGTTCGCATTCGTCCAGCCGAGCGTTTCCTCGTAGAGGAGCTCGGCGTCGGGGAAGGTCGTCCCGTAGACCTCGATCTTGCCGCTCGTCGGATTGTGGCGCAGCAGGATCTGGACGAGCTGGTTCTGACGGCGGATCGAAAGCGTCGAGCCGCCGACGGGATTGCGGATCTCGACGTTGGCGTCGCCCGCTTGCACGGTGACGGTGCCCGTGCCCTGGCGGATCAACCAGAAGGTCGCGGCGGGATCGCCGGCTTGCAACAGCGGCAGCGTGTTGCCGCCCCAAGCGTAGGTGGAGGCGATCGTGACCACCACGGGGCCGGCGTTGTTGACCCGGTGCACGCGACCGAAATCGGCCGGTGTGACCGTGAAATTCGTGTTGCGCTCGCGCTCCGGCAGCCGCCCGAGGAGCGTCACGCCGGGGTTCCAGCCGTTGGCGAGGCGCGCGTACCAGCCGGGGCCGGCCCAGGGCGTTCCGCTCGGCAGCGCGGCGGGGTTCTCGCAATAGACGACCGAGCCGTTACGCGGCTGCGGCGGCTCGCTCGTGCGCGGAACGAGATAGAGCGGATCGGCGATCTCGACGCGATGGAGCTGGCCCAGCGGGTGGCCTTCGCCGTTGCCGATGGCGATGCGGCTCTCTTGGCCTTCGCTGTGGCCGCGCGGGCGGTAGAGGCGGGTGACGTTGAAGGAGGTGACGTCGATGCCGAGCCCCTGTCGCGGGCTCGCGTTCTTGACGTTGCCGTCGCGGATCGCGCTCGCCCCGTCGTGGAAGTCGCCGGTGACGAGGAGCTGGCCGACGTCGGCGGCGCGCAGCTGGACCGCCGCCTGGCCGGTGTTGGGCTCGGGGAACCAGAGCGCGGAAGGCAAGAAGAGATCGCCCTCGCCGGCGCGGGCGCGGGAGTCCCCGCTCGCGACGCCGACCGGGTTGATCTGCCCGAAGCCGTTGCAGTTGGCGAAGAAACAGCGCATCACCGAGCCGGGCAGGGTGGCGTTGCTGTCCACCCAGGGCGTGTTGCAATTGAGCACGTAACAATTGATGAAGCTCAAATGGCGGACGCTGCCGGCGTTGCCGCCGCCGACGGCGCCCTCGACGCGGAAGGCGGTATCGACGAGCTCCACGTCGCAGTTGAGAAACACCGAGCGCATGACGCGCTTGAGCCAGACGCCGGTCGTGCCCGGCGGGATGCCGGCGCTGTTCACTTGCACGCGGTTGAAAAGAATATTGTTCATCACGAAATATCTGCCGGCGACCGGGGAGCCCGTGTGCTCGACGAGGATTCCGATCGCTCCGGGCGATTTGAGCTTGATCGCGATCTCTTCGATCAGGCTGTCGCCGTAGTTCACCCCGGCTCCCGCCTGCGTGGCGTAGAGCCGGATCCCGTTGGCCGAGAGATCGTGCTCGCCGCCACCCGGACCGGCGGAGATCTCGCGCAGGCAGCACTCGTTGGAATCTTCGAGCTCGATGCACCAACCGCCGACCGCGCCGCCCGTGAACTTCAGACGCTCGGCCACGAACTCGTGACCGCGGGCGAGGATCCCGCTCGTGCTCATGCGGATGGTGAGGTCCTCGATCGCCGAGCGGTTCCAATCGTTGGTCGCTCCGGGATCGACGGTGTAGGCGCCTTCGTTGCGGTGGAAGACGAAAGCGCGCTCGGCCTGGGCGAGGACGACGACGGCGTCGCGGCCGGCGCCGTGGATCCGGCGGCGCGGGCGGACGTGGACGACGCTTCCCAGCCGGTAGCGACCGGGAGGTACGTGAACCGCGAGCGCGGCGTCGAGCGCGGTCTGGAAGGCCGGGGCGTCGTCGGCGATCCCGTCGCCGACCGCGCCGAAGTCGCGCACCGAGACGCTTTCCGCGAGCTTGTCGCGCAAGAGCCTGCGGGCATTGGTTCCGGGCAGCCGCCAGGGGAGCGCCTCGATCCGCGCGCGGCGGGTCAGCCGGGAGGCCGCGGTGGAAAGGACGAGCTGGTCTTCGGGCTCGAGTTCCGCAGCCTCGGGGAGTTCGTGGATCTGTTTGGTGATCATGGCGGGGGCTCCGCGGCGAGGCGTTCGCCGAGCTCGGTGACGAGGGGCTCGCCGAGTTCGGTGGCGAGAACCGGCGGAAGGGGCGGTGCGCGTCGCATCCGCCGAGCGCGGGCCGTCAGGGAAAGCCCCGCCGCCGTCGATGCGAGGCCCAAGGGCATCGTCAGATCCGCCCGATGATGTAAGCCGAACACGGCTCGGCCTCGGCGACGAAGGCGACGTAGCGCTCGCCGGGGCGCAAGGGCACGTCCACGTACTGATTGGGGGCGAGGAAGGGGCTGGTCTCGGGGTCGGCGGTGACCGTGGCGTCGCCGAGCTCGAAGCGGCAGGGACCGGTGGCGTAGAGGGTGACGATCTCGATGTCGCTCGGGATCGGCACGGGGTTGCGCACCGAGTGCGGTCCGACCGCGAGCTTCTGCGTGCCGCGGTAGTCGAAGCCGAGGACGGCGATGGGGTTGCCGTTGTCGTCGAGGGGGAGGAGCAGGCTCATGGCGTCTCTCCGATCGAGGGCCACGAGCCGATCCTAGGATCACAAGCTCATCATGTCAACCAAACAGGACAAATGTCGTGGCATGGGGCCGGCCGTCCCGTGGGCCCGGCGGCGCGGACCTACTGGCTCACCCAGAGGATCCGGGCGAGCCAGGCGAGGCGGTCGGCCTCGATCACCACTTCCGCGCCCGAGACGAGTTCGGTGAGCACCACGCGCTGGGCGGTGCGCCGCTGCACCAGACCGAACGTCACGCGGCCGTCGCGCAGGCGCGCGAGCGCCCGATCGCCGCGGCGGATGCTGCTGCCCGGCGAGACCACGAGGATGTCGCCCGTTCGGTAGAAGGGAGGCGCCACGTCGCGGTCGAGCTCGAGCGCATAGGCGTGCTCGTCCTCGATCGCCGGATATTCGATCTCCTCCCAGGCCCCGGGCTGCGGAAAGCCGGCGGCGTCGAGACAGGTTCCCTTTTCGACCTCGCTCAGGCTCGTGCAGCGCAGCCGGAAGCCGCGGCCGACCGGGCTCCCCGGCGTCGCGCCCATCATGAGCTCGACGAACTCCTGCATCGAGGTGCCGGTCGCCTCGAGCACCTTGGAGATGCTCTCCGTGCTCGGCCAGCGCGGCTTGCCTTGTTTGGTGATGCGCTTGCTCTTGTTGAAGGTGGTGGGGTCGAGCCCGGCCTTCTTCGCCAGGCCCGAGGCCGAGAGCTTGTGGCGCGCCGCCAGTCGGTCGATACCGTCCCAGACCTGCTTGTGTGTCAGCATTAGGATGCCTCTCCGCCCCTGCGCGGACCGGACCCGCTTGCCTGCCTATTCTCTTGACAGACGTCAATCCTGTCAGTAGGCAAAAAGTCAGATAGGCCGCTCGCTCCGCGCCCATGCCCGAACCGCCCTTCCGTTCCCCGCCGCCGGGGCCGAGAGCCGTCGTGGTGTTCGAGGACCGCGCCGGCTCGCCCCTCCTCGCCTGCCTGCGGCCGGGCTTCCGGCACTGTTTCTGCCTGCTCGCGCGACCTTGCGGCTGGATCGTCTGCGATCCCCTCAAGTCCGAAATCCGTCTCGAGGCGATCGCTCCTTACGAAGAGGGGGAACTCCTCGCCCATTACCGGTCTCTGGGGGCGATCGCTCTCGCCGGTGACTGCAAGTCGAATCCCGACGGCGTGTCACTGTGCGCCCCTTTGACTTGCGTGAGTCTGGTCAAGCGCCTCGTGGGTCTGCGGGCGCCCGGGGTGTGGACGCCTTATCAGCTCTACCGGGCCCTCCTGCGGCACGGCTTCGCCGCGGCCGCGCGGCCGACGGTCGCGGTGATTGACAAAGGTCCTATATAGGATTATCAACCTCATCAGCGCCCTTTCCGAGGATCGATCATGCCGTCCGAACACCTCGCGCTGCTCGACGAACGGGTGCGCCGCGCCCGCGCCCGTCGCGTCCCGTGGGAGGCGCTCTGGCGCGAATGCTACGCCTACGCCCATCCCCAACGGGGAGGCGGCTTGGGGGCCGAGTTCGCATCCGCCACGCGCTACGCCGATCGCTTGTTCGACGCCACCGCCGTCGACGCGGTCGAGCAGCTGGCCGCGAGCCTGATGGCGGAACTCTTCCCGCCCTGGTCGGAATGGTTCGGGCTCTATCCGGGCGAAGACGTGCCCGAAAGCGAGCGCGGCGCGCTGGCCGAGACGCTCGAAGCCGTCGCCCGGCGCCTGCAGGGGCATTTCGACCGCTCCAACTTCGCGGTCGAGATCCACCAGTGCTTCTTGGACCTCGTCACCTGCGGCACCGCGCACCTCCTGTTCGAGGAGGCGCCGCCGGGACAACTCTCCGCCTTCCGCTTCGCCGCCATCCCGACGTCCGAAATTTTCGTCGACGGCGAGCACGGCGAGATCTCCCGCCGCTATCGCGTCGTCGTGCGCAGCCTGGGCGGGCTCCTCGAGCAGTCGTCCCGCGTTCCTCTGCCCGAAGCCGTGCTCGAAGAGGCCCGATCCCGACCCGATCAGCTCGTCGAGGTGATCGACGCGCTCGAGCCGGCGGAGCCCTCGGGTTGGCGTTTCCTGCGCTACCTGCCGCCGGGTTCGCCGGGCGCCCCTAGCGGCCTCGTCCTGGCCGAGGGGCGTTTCGAGACCTCTCCGCTTCTCACCTTCCGCTGGAGCAAGGGAGCGGGCGAGCTCTACGGTCGCTCTCCGGTCATGGCCGCGCTCCCCGACATCCGCACCGCGAACAAGGTCGTCGAGCTCATCCTCAAGAACGCCTCGATCGCGGTCACCGGCATCTGGCTCGCCGACGACGACGGCGTGCTCAACCCGGCGAACATCAAGCTCCAGCCGGGAGCCATCATCCCCAAGGCGCCCGGCTCGGCCGGCCTCACGCCGTTGCAAGCGCCCGGGCGCTTCGACGTCTCCCAGCTCGTGCTTGAGGACCTGCGCGCCCGCATTCGGCACACGCTCCTCGTCGACCGCCTGGGTCCGCGGCTCGGGCCGCCGATGACCGCGACCGAGGTGCTCGAGCGCGCGGTCGAAACCGCGCGCCTTCTGGGTGCCACCTTCGGACGCCTGCAGGCCGAGCTCTTGGTCCCGCTTCTGCGCCGCGGCCTCGCCATCCTGCACCGCCGGGGCGAGATCCCCGAGCTTCCGCTCGACGGTCGGCTCGTCGAGGTCGACTATCGCTCGCCCCTCGCCCGCGCCCAAGCGCGCGCCGACGTCCAGAACACGGTCCTGTGGCTCGAGACGGTCCAGCGGCTCGGCCCCGCGGCCCAGGGCGTGGTCGACGGGCGCGCCGCCGCGATCTGGCTCGCGCGCGCGCTCGGCGTCGCGGGCGAGCTCGTGCGTGCGGACGCTCCCCATTTCGCGGAGAGCCGGCCGTGAAGTCGCGCGCCTCTGCCGACCCTTGGGCCGAGCTCGAGGTCGCGGACTTCTCGCACGACGCGACCGATCGCCTCGCCCTCGCCTTCGCCCGCTGTTTCCGCGGCGCCGACGGCGCGCTCGTGCTCGACCATCTGCGGCGCTGCTTTCTCGACCGGCGCGTGCCGCCCACGGCGAGCGACGCCGAACTCCGTCACGTCGAAGGGCAGCGCTCGGTCGTCGCGCACATCCTGCACCTGATCCAACGCGGCCAGGGCGTCTGTTCCGTCCCGTCCGCGAACCGAGGATGAGCGATCTTGCAGAACGAAACCCCCGTCGTTTCCCCCTCCGATCCGACCGAGGCCGCGAGCCCGAGCAACGGCCCTCCACCGGGCGTGCCCGAGAAGTTCTGGGACCCCGAGGCCGGTGCGATCCGCGTCGAGGCGCTCTTGCGCTCTTACCTCGAGCTCGAGCGCAAGCTCGGCCGTTCGCTCCCCCTGCCCCAAGGGCCCGAGGATCGCGAAGCGCGCGATCGCCTGCTCGCCGCTCTCGGCCGACCGGAGAAGCCCGAAGAATACGAGATTCGGGCGGTCGAGGGTCTGATCGAGCCCGATCCCGAGATCAACAGGCGGCTGCACGCCGCCGGCTTCACCCAAGAGCAGGTGCAGCTGGTCTACGATCTCGCCCTCGAGCGCCTCGTCCCGCTCGTGCGGGAACTCGCGAGCGAAGCCGCCTTTCTGCGCGAACGCGAGCGGCTCGAGGCGCATTTCGGCGGCCCCGAGCGATGGCGCGAGGTCGCGCGCGAGCTCAAGACCTGGGGCGAAGCCCATCTCGAGCCCGAAGTCTTCGCCGCTCTCGCTTCGAGCTATCGGGGCGTGCTCGCCCTTCATCGCATGATGGCGGGAACCGAACCCCGGATCTCGGGCGGGGGCGAAGGGCGCGAGACGCGCCTCGACGAGAAGGCCCTCGACCAGATGATCCGCGATCCCCGGTACTGGCGCGATCGCGATCCCGAATTCGTCGCGCGCGTCACCGAGGGCTTCAAAGCCCTTTACGGCGACTGATGCGCGGTTCCGGGCGGACAACCGCACCGGCCCGCCCCGGACGAGCCCGCGTGCCCGCTCGGCCCCGCGAGGACAACCGGCGGTTCACGCGAACCCGAAAACCACGATCACGAGGTCAACGATGTCGACGAGCATCGACCAAGCGTTCGTCAAGCAGTTCGAGCGCGAGGTCCACGCCGCCTATCAGCGGCAGGGATCGAAATTGCGCCCGACCGTTCGTACCAAGAACAACGTCCGCGGCAGCACCACCGTCTTCCAGAAAGTCGGCAGGGGCACGGCCGCGACCAAGGCCCGGCACGGCATGGTGCCGGTGATGAACGTCGAGCACAGCCACGTCGAGGCCGTGCTCGTCGATTACTACGCCGGCGAATGGGTCGACCGGCTCGACGAACTCAAGACCAACATCGACGAGCGTCAGGTGCTGGCCGCGGCCGGGGCCTATGCACTCGGCCGCAAGACCGACGAGCTCATCATCAACGCGCTCGCCCAGGCCAGGACCTCGATCGGCGCCGCGAACGAGGGGCTCACCAAGCAGAAGGTCCTCGCCGCTTTCGAGCATCTCGGCGCGAAGGACGTCCCCGACGACGGCCAGCGCTTCGCCGTCGTCGGCTGGAAGCAGTGGTCCGAGCTCCTCGCTCTGCCCGAGTTCGCGAGCGCCGACTACGTCGGCGACGACGTCCTGCCCTGGCGCGGCGCCCAGGCCAAGATGTGGCTCGGCACGCTGTGGATCGCGCACTCCGGCCTGCCTCTGCGCGACGGCATGCGCACCTGCTTCTGGTACCACCGGAGCGCCGTCGGTCACGCCGTCGGCCAGGACGTGGTGACCGACATCACCTGGCACGGCGACCGCGCCGCGCATTTCGTCGCCTGCTGGATGTCTCAGGGCGCCGTGCTCATCGACGACGAAGGCGTCGTCAAGATCCCCTGCCGGGAGATGTGAGATGGCCTGCGATCCGCGCAACTTGAGCGCCCTCGCCTACGCCAACGGGTTCACCCTCTGGCACTACCGCACCTCCGATCCGATCTCCGAACTCGCCACCGCGGGCTATTTCAATCCGGCCGCCGCCATGCTGCGCGTGGGCGACGTCGTCATCGCCAACGCCGGCGTCGGCCTGGTGCCGAGCCACGGCATCCTCGTCGTGCTCGGGAACACCGGTAGCACCGTCGATCTCTCGGACGTGACGCCGATCGGATCGACCAACGCGAGCTGACCCGCGCCCGACCGTTGCCCGGGCGGCCGGGGCGTCGCGCCCCGGCCGCCGCCCGCCTCCCCACGGAGTCCGCCATCATGACCACGCCCGCCCGGCGCGCCGCGACGCTCGCGGCGTGGTTGGTGCTTCTCCCGCCCGCACCGACGGCCGCCGAGCCCGACTGCGCGGTGAGCCTCGAGATCGTGCAAGAGCGGTTGATCGAAGCGCCCCGCTACGAGTTCGAGGGCCCGCTCCTCGCACCGTTCCTCGCCTTGTGGCCGGCCCGTCCCGCCCGGGCGCTCTCCGCCCGGCCCGATCGCGCGACGGTGTTCGTGCGCGCCGATCGTTCCCTGCTCGTCGCTCTGAGCCGGGAAGGCTGCGTCGTCGGCGCGTTCGAGACCGAGCTCGCCACCGTCGTGCGCGCCCTGCGCGCGACCGTCGGCCCGGCGATCTGATCCGTTTTTCCGGGAGATCCCCATGCCCCTCACCGAAGCCGAGCTCTGCTCCGCGGCGCTCGTCAAGCTCGGCGCCCGACCCGTCGCCTCCTTGGACGAGCCCACGGTCGAGGCCGAGCTCGCCGCGCGTCTTTACCCCGTCGTCCGGGACGCGACGCTGCTCGCCCATCCTTGGGCCTTCTCGCTGGCCCAGGCCGAGCTCGAGCGGGATCCCGTGCCGCCCGCCGGCGATTTCGCCGCCTCTTTTCGCCTGCCTCCGGATCTCTTGCGCACCCTTTCCGCGGGTTGCGGGGAGAGCGGTCGCGGTCTCGTCTACCGCGTCTTCGGCAATCGCCTGCACGCCGATGCGACGCGGGTGCTCTTGACCTATCAACGCCGACCCGCTGCGGCCGAGTTCCCGCCCCATTTCGTCGCCGCCCTCGTCGCCAGGCTCGCGGCCGAACTCTGCTTGCCGCTGACCGAGAACGCCGCGCGCGCCGAGGTGCTGCACCGCCTCGCGGCGAGCGAGCTCAAGCTCGCCAAATCGGTCGACAGTCAGCAGGCGACACCGCGCGCCATCGAAGACTTCACGCTCGTCGAGGCGAGGCTCGGATGAGCCGACGACTCCTCGTCAAGACGAGCTTCGCTTCGGGCGAGCTCGATCCGCTCTTGTTCGGACGCATCGATCTGCGGGCGCAAGAAGACGGGGCGCGCCGGCTGCGCAACGTCTTCGTGCACCCCGCCGGCGGCGTCGTCCGACGGCCCGGGACGCGCGTTCTCGCCGAAGTGCCGGACGCGCTGCGCCTGGTTCCTTTCGACGACGCCGATGCCGCCTTTCTCCTCGTCTTCGCGCCCCACCGCCTGGTCGTCCTGCGGGAATGGGCGACGGTCGCCGATCTCGAAGCTCCCTGGTCCGCCGCCCAGCTCCTCGAGATCGACTGGGCGCGCTACCGCGATCGGCTCTACGTCGTCCATCCCGAAGTTCGCGGGATGGAAATCGTACGCCGCCGTGCCGCCGGCGGCTCGGACAGCTGGGAACTCGCGCCGTGGGAGTTCGAGACGACCGAGCCGGAGCCGGGGGTCCGCCGCGGCCTCGGGCCCTTCGCCAAGGTCGCCGCTCCCGATACCGCGCTCCGCGTGCGCCGAGACGGTGCGAACCCGCCACCCGGGGCCTCGCCCGGCGATCACGTCGTCGTCGAGGCCCGCCACGTCGACGGAGCTTCCGCGGCGCCCGTCTTCACCCCCCGGCATTACGGCGTCTGGCTGCGGATTTCCGGTCGTTTCGTGCGCATCCTCTCCTACCAGGCGCCGGACCGGGTGCTCGCCAAGGCCTACGACTCCTTTCCGGACAGTCGGTGGACGCGGCAGTGGGAAGAGGAGGCGTTCAGCCCGGCCCGCGGTTGGCCGCGCACCGTCTCGTTCCACCAGGACCGTATGGTGCTCGGTGGCTCGCGCGATCTGCCCGATTGGGTCTGGATGTCGCGCACCGGCCGGCCCATGAACTTCGATCCGGGTACGGGTCTCGACGACGAGGCCATCGCCTTTCGCCTCTCGGACGAGACGCGGCACGTGATCACCGCCCTCGTGCCCGGGCGCAACCTGCAGATCTTCACCACCGCCGGCGAATGGATCGTCAAGGGCTTCCCGGTCACCCCGAGCGGGACCCAGGTGGAGCGCCAAACCCGCATCGGCTCGCAGGCGAGCCCGCGGGTGCGGCCCGTGGACGTCGACGGGGCCACGCTCTTCGTCGGTGCGAGCGGCCGCGAGCTGCGCGAGTTCCTCTACACCGAGGTCGAACAGGCCTATCAGGCGGCGGACATCGCCACGCTCTCCCGCCATCTCCTGGTCGATCCCGTTGACGTCGTCTTCGACGGCCGGCGTCGCCAGCTGTGGATCGTGCGCGCCGACGGACGCGCCGCCACGGTCGGGATCGACCGCAACGCGAACGTGGCCGCCTGGTCGCTGCAGGAATTCGCGGGCGAGGCATGCGCCGTCGCCGTGCTGCGCGGAAAGCTCCATCTCGTTCTCCGGTGGGGCGAGCGCAGGTTCGTCGAGGTCCTCGACGAGGACGTCTGGGTCGACCACGCGCGCGTGTTGCGCTCGAGCGCGCCGAGCGCGATCTGGTCGGGGCTCGACGAGTACGTCGGCCGCGCGGTCGTCGTGCTCGCCGACGGCGAGCAAGTCTTCCGCGGTCTTCTCGCTTCTCCGACGATCCGGCTGCCGCGCGCCGCCTCGCGGCTCGTGGTCGGCGTGCCTTACGCCCACGAGATCGAGCCCGCGCCCACCGCCGTCGCCGGCCGCGGGATCGCGCTCGATGCCGCCCATCGGCCGGTGCGGCTGACCTTCCGCCTCGCCGAGGCGCGTCGGCTGGCGGTGGATACGGGCGAAGGCCCCCGCTCGTTCGCGCTCGCCGAACCGGGCGCGCCCGCCTTTTCCGGCGACGTGTCGGTGCGGGCGCGCGGCTGGCGCCGCGGGCAGAACGATTTCCTTTGGCGCATTCGGGACGATGCGGCCACGTCCTTCGCGTTGTTGGCCGTGCAAGCCGAGCTCAAGGTGAACGACTGATGGGTGCTCTCACCAGCCTCGCCACACTCGGTCTCGAACTCGCGCTCGCGCACAGGGCACGCGAGGACCGGAAGGACCGGTTCGAGGATCACAAGCGCGCCGAAATCCGGCGCATCGAGGCGGCCGAAGCGGAAGAACGGCGCCGCGAACAGGCGGCGCTCGCGCGCAGGCTCGCGCAAGAGCGTGCGCGAGCGGGCGCGCTCGGAATCTCGGCCGCGGGCGGCTCGTTCGACGCCGTCCTGCGCGGCCTCGAAGAAGAGAGCCGGGCTTTGCGCGCGGCCCGCGATCGCGAGACCCGCGCGCGGATCGAGCTCGTACGCGCCCGGCACGCCGCGCGCGGCCGACGCAGCCTGCTCGACGACGCGCCTTCGCGTCTGCTGCGGGTCGCTCCCGACCTTTTCGGCACCGAGCTCGGAACGAGACGCAGTCTACTCGAGTGATCCATGGTTTTCTTACGACCCGCGACGGGCGTTCGCAAACCGGCGGGAGCCTCGCCGCCCGCCCGTCGCCCGCTCTCTTTCAACCGCTTCGTCTGGCTCTGGAACCGAGACCAGGGGATGAGCACGCCCCTGCTCCATCTCCAGGTCTGCCAGTGGCTCGACGAACGCTGGCGCGACGGGGATCGGCGCCTTTTGTTGTTGTTCCGCAGTGCCGGCAAGTCGACGTTGGCCGCGCTTTATTGCGCTTGGCTTTTGTACGGGGATCCCGACCTGCGCATCCTCGTCGTCGCCGCCGATCACGCGCTCGCGACCAAGATGACGCGCAACGTGCGCGGGATCCTGGAGCGGCACCGCCTCACCAAGGGACTGTTGGAGAGCCGCCCCGAATGCTGGGCCGCCGATCGACTCACCGTCCGCCGCTCGCGGATCGGACGCGATCCCTCGCTCCTCGCTCGCGGGATCGGAGGCAATCTCACCGGTTCGCGCGCCGATGTCGTCATCTGCGACGACGTCGAGGTCCCGAACACCACCGATACACCCGAAAAGAGAGCTCTGTTGCGCGAGCGGCTGCGCGAGCTCGACTTCGTGCTCGCACCGGGTGGGCTCATGATGTATTTGGGTACTCCACACAGCGATCATTCGATCTACGCCGAGAACCCGCGCCGCGACCTCGGGGAATCCGAGCCTTTCCTCGCCGGTTACACCCGCCTCACGGTCGCCCTCCTCTCGCAGGAGGGCGAACGCCGCTGGCCCGATCGCTTCGCGCCGGACATCGTCGATTCGCTGATCGAACGCGCCGGCCCCGCCAAGTTCCGCAGCCAAATGCAGCTGTTGCCCACGCGCCTCGAGGACGTGCGGCTCGATCCCGATCTCTTGTTGGTCTACGACGATCCCGCCGAGCTCGTCTCGGTCCAGGGGCGCGAGTTCCTGGAGATCGGCGGAAGACGGATGATCTCGGCGCAGGCGGCCTGGGATCCTTCTTACGGCCGCCCCGATCGCGGGGACGCGAGCGTGGTCGCCGCCGTGTTCGTCGACGCCGAAGGGCATTATTGGTTACACGCCATCGAATACCTCGCCGTTCGCGCGGGCGAGGGCGCCGACGAGGCCACGCTTCTCTGTCGGGCGGTGGCGCGCTTTCTCGCGCGCTACCACCTGCCCTCGATCATCGTCGAAACCAACGGTATCGGCGCCTTTCTGCCGGCGCTGTTGCGCCAGGAGCTGCGGCGCGCGGGGGTCGGTGCCGCGGTCGTCGAGAGAGCCACGACCACGCCCAAGCACCGGCGCATCCTCGAGGCCTTCGATCCGCTGCTCGCGGCGCGTCGTCTGCACGTGCACCGAAGCGTGCTCGCGAGCCCCTTCCTCGACGAGATGCGCAGCTGGCGACCGCACGGGCGCGGCCGCGACGACGGGCTCGACGCCGTGGCCACCTGTCTTCTGGCCGAACCCGTGCGTCTCCCGCAGGTGAGCGCGCGCCCCGCCGGCCCGAGCTGGCACGGCCGCCCGATCTTCGCCGCCGAAAGCGAGTTCGCGCTCTGAAGGCGGTTCCCCCGTGCCGCCGCACCGCCCCGAAGCGGGAAGCCCTCTGGTGCCGAGCGCCGGCTCGGCTTAGGGCTTTTGCGCAAAGCCGCACGAACGCGGGGTCGGACGAGCCGAGGCGCGATGGAGGAGTTGTTCGCAGCCGCCGCGACCGCGCGCGCCCGTGCCTGGGCGCCTTATTCGGGCTTCGCCGTGGGTGCCGCGTTGCGCGCCGAAAGCGGGCGGATTTTCGCCGGCTGCAACGTCGAGAACGCCGCTTATCCGCTGAGCCAGTGCGCGGAAGCTTCGGCTCTGGGGGCGCTCGTCGCCGCCGGGGAGCGACGCGTTCTGGAAATCCTCGTCGTCGGCGAGGGACCGCCACCCTGTGTGCCTTGTGGTGGCTGTCGGCAGCGGCTGGCCGAGTTCGCCGCGCCGGAAGCGCCGGTCGGCGTCGCCCTTCCGGACGGGCGGCTGTTGCTGCGCACCACGCTCGGAGCGTTGCTGCCCTTTCCCTTCCGGTTCCGCAGCGAAACGGCGGTGGTCGGGGAGAGCGCCCTCGACCGCCTTCGCGAGGCGGCGCGGGCGCTTTCGCCCGTTGCGGGGCTCGTGCTGGGCTCGGGTCTGGGGGCGGTGGCCGAGCGCATCGAGCCCGTGCTCGTGGTCGAAGCGCGAGAGATCGCGGGCTTTCCGGTGCCGAGCGTGGCGGGCCACCGCGGTCGGCTGATCCTCGGCCGGCTGGCCGGGGTGCCGCTCCTCTGCCTGGAGGGACGGGCGCATCTGTACGAGGGACATCCACCCGCGGCCCTCGCCCGGCCCGTGCGCCTCTTACGTGAGCTCGGGTGCCACGTGGTGGTGCTCGCGAGCGCGGTGGGTTCGCTGCGCCCGGCCGTCCCGCCGGGTTCGCTCGTGCTCGTGAGCGATCATCTCAATCTGCAGGGCGCCAATCCGCTCGTGGGGCCCGCCGACGAGCGCATCGGTCCGCGTTTTCCCGCTCTCGACGATCTCTACGATCCCGGCTTGCGCGCGCTTCTGCATCGCGCGGCAGGCGAGATCGGGCTCGAGCTCGCCGAAGGCGTGCTCGCCGCGATGCTCGGGCCCTGTTTCGAAACCCCGGCCGAGATCCGCATGTTGCGCCGTCTCGGTGCCGACCTCGTGAGCATGTCGATGGTGCCCGAGGCGATCGCCGCGCGGCATTGCGGCCTGCGCGTCGCGGGCATCGGGGTGGTGACGAACCTCGCCGCCGGGCTCGCCGCCGCGCCGCCGAGCCACGCCGAGACGCTCGCGCGAGCCGCGGCCGCGGCGGACGAGCTCGCCCGGCTCCTCGTCGCGGCTCTGCCGGAGCTCGCGCGATGCGCGTGATCGCGGCGCGGCGTCGGCGAGGCGGGCCCGCGAGGAGGGCGAGGCGATGATCCCGCAAGAGATCATCCGCAAGAAGCGCGACGGTCATGCCCTTTCGGCGGCCGAGATCGAGGCCTTCGTCGCGGGTATCGTCGACGGCCGCGTGGTCGATGCGCAGCTCGGCGCCTTCGCCATGGCCGTGCTCCTGCGCGGGATGGACCGGGCGGAGACCGCGGCCCTCACGCGTGCCATGGCCGAGAGCGGCATGCGGCTCGATTGGTCGGATCTGCCCGGACCCGCGCTCGACAAACACTCCACGGGCGGGATCGGCGACAAGACGAGCTTGATCCTGGCACCGCTCGTGGCCGCTTGCGGCGGGTTCGTGCCCATGCTCTCGGGGCGCGCGCTCGGGCACACCGGCGGCACGCTCGACAAGCTCGAGAGCATTCCCGGCTACGAGACGGAAATCGAGCCCGAGCGACTGCGCCGCGTGGTGCGCGCGGTCGGTTGCGCGATCGTCGGCGCCTCCGCCGAGCTCGCCCCGGCCGACCGCCGGCTCTACGCGATCCGCGACGTCACCGCGACGGTCGAATCGATCCCCCTCATCGTCGCCTCGATCCTCTCGAAAAAGCTCGCGGCCGGGCCGCGGGCGATCGTCTTCGACGTCAAGGTGGGCTCCGGGGCGTTCCTCCCTTCGGTCGAAGACGCCCGCGCGCTCGCCGCGAGCCTGGTCGAGGTGGGAAGCGGTTGCGGTCTCGCCTGTCGGGCGCTGCTCACCGACATGGGGCGGTGTCTGGGCCGCAACGCCGGCAACGCCCTGGAGGTGGCGGAGGCGGTGGCGGTGTTGCGCGGCGAGGCGGCGGATCCCGCGCTCCTCGAGGTCGCTTGCGCGCTCGCGGCCGAGCTCCTGGTGACCGGTGGCCTCGCCGAGGATCTCGAAGACGCGCGAGAGCGGCTTCGGGCGGCGCGGGCGAGCGGTGCCGCGGCGGAGCGCTTCGCGCGCATGGTCGCGGCCCTCGGCGGACCGGCCGATTTCGTCGAGAAAGCGCACACCTATCTGCCCGCGGCGGCGGTCGTGGTCCCGCTGTTCGCCCCGCGCGCGGGCGTGGTCGCGCGCATCGACGGACGCGCGCTGGGTCTCGCCGTCCTCGAACTCGGCGGCGGACGGACCCGTCCCGGGGAAAAGATCGATCTCGCGGTCGGCCTCGCCGAGGTCGTCGCACCGGGCGAAGCGGTCGGTCCCGATCGTCCGCTCTGTCTCGTGCACGCGCGCTCGATGGCCCAGGTCGAGAAGGTGCGCGATCGGCTTCTCGGCGCTTTCGCGGTCGAAGACGAGCCGGAACCTCCGGCTCCGCTCCTGCGCGGGCGGATCCTCGGAACTTGACGCGCGCGCTTCCGGGGCCGTAATGCTGGGGGCAGCTGTGGGCGGGCCGAAAGGTGCCGCCCTTTCTGTCTGCGACGAGGGTCACATCGATGGCGCGACGCTGTCAACTCACCGGCAAGGGCGTGCTGGTCGGCCACAACGTGAGCCACGCCAACAACCGGACCAAGCGTCGGTTCCTGCCCAATCTGCAATATCGGCGGCTGTACAGCGAGGCGCTGGGCGAGATGGTGCGCCTGCGGATCGCGACGAGCACCTTGCGGACGATCGAAAAGCGCGGCGGTCTCGACGGTTATCTGCGGAGCGTGTCGGAAAAAGAGCTCCCGCCCGAGCTCGTGCCGCTCAAGCGGCGGCTGGAAGCGCGCACCACCGCCGGTTGAGGGCGCCAAGTCAGGAGCACGAGCAGGGTCCGCTGCCAGCGGCTGAAATTGTCGTCGGAGACGAGCCAGAGCCGGACGGTCCCGTCCTCCTCCACGGGTTCGGCGGCGAGACCTTCGAGATTGTCGATCGCCCAGCTCCCGTCCCAGCGCGCGAGCTCGATCTCGGGGGCCAGGATTTCGGGGAGATCGGAAGCGCCGCGCGCAGGCACGGCCACCACACGGGCGGCGAAGCCGGAAAGGGGCGAGACGCGCCGCTCGAGCACGAGGAGCCGATCGGCGATCCAGCTCGCCGCGCTCGGGGCGAACCCCGCTCCGCTGCGATAAGCGAGCCTTCGCGAGCCGTTCGGCCCCATCGCGAGCGCGGGTCGCAGGCCTTCGAGTTCGCTTTCGCCGATCGCGAGAAGCGACCCGTCGCCGAGCCCGGCCAAGGCCTCGACGCCTCCGTTGCCGGGAAGCCCGGCGATCGGCTGCGGCAGAGGGTGCGGCTCGAGGTCGACGATCGGGCCCTCCGGTTCCGCCGGCAGCGGGGCGATCGCGTGCCGGCCCTCGATCGCGACCCAGAGCGTGCCGTCGTTCGTGCGCGCGAGGTCTTCCGCATCGGGCGCTCTCCCGCCGAGCCGGAGCTCGAAGACTCGCCAGGACCCCTCGACCACCGGGACGGAGCCATGCGGGGCGAGGGTCGCGGACCACAAGCCGCCGCGGTCGCTCAGGAGCCACAGACGGCCGTTTTCTACCGCGAGTCCCGAGAACCCGCCGAAGCGTCGGTCCTCGCTCGCCAGCCGCCAGGCACCGGAGAGCGCGACGTCGGCGGCGAGCCGGAGCCCGCGCGCGATCTCCTCGATCGGCAGCGGACTCAGCCGCACCCGAGACCCGTTTTCGACTCGCCCTTCGGCGCGCACGGCCGTGCAGCCGGCGAGAAGCACGAGAGAAAAGAGCGCCACCGCTCGTCGACGACGCGCCCAAACGAGAAGGCCCGCCATCGGGCGGGCCTTCCGTCGCCGGTATCGGAAAAGGCTCACTCGCGGTTCTGGCCGAACAGCTGGAGCATCATCACGAAGAGGTTGATGAAGTTGAGATAGAGGCTCAGGGCACCGAGGATCGCGTTCTTGGCGACGAGCTCCTCGCCCAGGCTCTCGACGTACTCTTCCTTCAGGCGCTGCGTGTCCCAAGCGGTGAGGCCGGTGAAGACGAGCACGCCGATGACGCTGATCGCGAACTGCAGCGCCGAGCTGCCGAGGAAGAGGTTGACCAGGCTCGCGATCACGATCCCGATCAGGCCCATGACCAAGAACGAACCGAACCGCGAGAGATCGCGCTTGGTCGTGTAGCCGTACAGGCTCACGGCGCCGAAGGTCGCGGCGGTGATGAAGAACACCCGCGCGATGCTCGTGCCGGTGAAGACGAGGAAAATGCTCGCGAGCGACAAGCCCATCGCGACCGCGAAGGCCCAGAAGGCGATCTGGGCCGCACCGACGCTCATCCGATGCACGCGCGCGCTCAAGAAGAACACGAAGCCGAGCGGGGCGAGCATCACCACCCACTTCAGAGGCGTGCCGAAGATCAGCGCCATGAGGGCGGGCGACGTCGCAACCACGAAAGCCGTGAGCCCCGTGAGCGCGAGGCCGAGGCCCATGTAGTTGTAGATCGACAGCATGTAGCTGCGCAGGCCCTCGTCGATGCGCTCGACGGGGATGCCGCGCACCTGGGCGACCCTGGGATCCATTCCGAACGCCATCGTCTTCGTCCCTCCGCGAGGAGCCGCGTCTGGCCGGTCGACTTCTCCATATGGGCCGAAGGAGGCTCCCGGCAAGAGGGCCGAGGCCCGGGGGCACGGCACAAGTCCTTGTCTTACCGCGATCTTCACGGGTTTTGCAAAAGCATGAAACCTTCGTCATCTCGCCTTTTCGAGGACGATCGAAAGGGCGGCGCGCGAGCACGCGCGAGCGGAGCGCGACCCGCGGCCGCCGTTTCAATTTTTCATTGCTTCGGTGCCGATGGCATGCAATCCTAAAAAGAGAGCCGGGGAGGACGACCATGCCGCGCGAGCGAGACGAAGAAGACACCGAGACCGAACGGTCGCGACCGATCGCCGACCGCGCGCGAGGGCTCGCGGAAGCACCGGCACCCTTCGCCCTCGCCCCGGTTCGGGGAAGCGAACGCCGCACGCTCTCGCCCGCGGCGCGACAGCTGATCCTGCGCTTCGAAAGCGGGGGCAGGGAGTATTACGAGAAGGTGATCAAGAGCCGGCCGCACTGGCCGGGCCACGCCTCCGGCATCACCATCGGCTTCGGTTGGGATCTGGGTTATCACACGCGCGCCGAACTCGAGCGCCTGTGGCGGCCGCATCTGGGGGCCGCGCGGACCGAGCGGCTCGCCGCGGCCCTCGGGCTCAGGGCCGTCGAACCCGAGCGCGACGAAAAAGTGCGTCGTATCAGAGCCCTGCTGCGGGCGCTCGCCGACATCGCGATCCCGTGGGAAGTCGCCGAAGCGGTGTTCGATGCGCACGTGATCCCCGGCGAGATCGCCAGGACCGAGCGCGCCTTGCCGCACACCGACGAGCTGCCCGACGATTGTTTCGGCGCCCTCGTTTCGCTCGTCTTCAACCGCGGAGCCGGCGGCTTCGACCATCCGGCGGAGCGCTTCCGCGAGATGCGCGCGATCAAGGCCGCTATGGAGGAGGGCGACTTCGCGCGCATTCCCGATCTCATCCGGGCCATGAAGCGGCTGTGGCCGGACAGCCCGGGTCTCAAAGAACGCCGCGAGGAAGAAGCGCGCCTTTTCGAACGCGGCCTCGGCATCGGAGAAGCACGTGCGCCGGTAGCCGCGGCCCGCGCCGCTGCCGCGATCGAAGCGCCTCAAGCGCTGCCCGTCCTCGATGCCGCCCCGGATCGCATCGACCTGCGGGATCTGCCCTATCGCGCACCGCTCGTCCCGCTGCCCGAACGGTGGCCGCCGCCGGAGCTGGTCGCGGAGTATCTCCCCGCCTATTGCGCCGACGGGATGATCCTCGATCAGGGCCGGGAGGGCGCCTGCACGGGCTACGGCCTCGCGGCCTGCATCAATTTTCTCTACTGGTCGCGTTGGGTCGCGGCGGGTCGTCCCGAGCACGCCAAACCCGCCCGCGTGAGCCCCAAGATGCTCTACGAGCTCGCCCGCCTCTACGACGAATGGCCCGGCGAGGACTACGAGGGCTCTTCGTGCCGCGGGGCGATGAAGGCCTGGCACAAGCACGGGGTCTGCGCGGAAGCCCTCTGGCCCAGAGACGGCCGTCCCGATCCGCGCTGGGTGGAAGACGCGGCCGAGCGTCCGCTGGGCGCCTATTATCGGATCGACCGCAGTTCGATCGCCGATCTCCAAGCCGCCATCCGAGAGGTCGGCGCCGTCTACGTCTCGGCCATGGTCCACCGCGGTTGGCGTCTGGGGCCCGCACGGGAGCTCCCCGTCATCCCCTGGCGCGGACAGGCACCGGAAGGCGGGCACGCCTTCGCGCTCGTGGGCTACGAGCGCCGCGGCTTCATCGTCCAGAACTCCTGGGGCGAGCGCTGGGGCTACCGCGGCTTCGCGATCCTGGGCTACGACGACTGGCTCGCCAACGGTATGGACGCCTGGGTCGCGGTGACCGGGGCTCCCGTCGTCCGCGGCGCGATCGGAAGCGAGCCCTCGGCCGGTCTCGAGCTCGCGCCGGTGGCGATCGACCGGCCCTTGCTCGTGCGGGCGGTGCTCGCCCGGCGCGCGCCCGCCCTTGACGATCCGCGCTGGGACGAGGCGCGCGCCCGCCGGCACACGCTCGTGATCGGCAACGACGGCCGAGCGGAACGCCGGCAACCCGACGCCTTCGATGCGCGCGACGAGGTCGACCTCCTCGTCCACCGCTTGCCCGCGTCCGGACTCGATGCTCTCGCGAGCACGAAGATCGCGATTTACGTGCACGGCGGGCTCAACAGCGAAAACGATGCGATCCGCCGCGCGCAGGTGCTGGGGCCGCTGTTCTTGCGCAACGGCATCTGGCCCATCTTCGTCGCCTGGCGCTCGGGGTTCGGCGAGACGCTTTCGGCTCTGGTCGAGGACATCGGGCGCAAGGTGCTCGAAGGGCTCGGCCTCAGGGCGGGCCGGACGCCACTGCACCGCATCGCCGCTGCGCTCGACGAGATCCGCGATCGCTCGATCGAATGGCTCGCCGGCATCGGACTGCCGCGCGCTCTCTGGGTCGAGATGAAAGAGAACGGAGCCGCCGCCACCGAAGAGAGGGGGGCGCTGCGGCTGGCGGCGGAAGCGCTCGCCCAGCTGCGCCGGAAGCGGCCCGACCTCGAGCTGCATCTCGTCGGTCATTCCGCCGGCTCGATCCTCCTCGGCCGCTTCCTCGCACCACTTTCGGAACACGCCTTCGACGTCGCGAGCCTGCACCTGTTCGCGCCCGCCTGCACCATGGGCTTCGCGGCCGAGACCTTCGCCGCGGCGGCCGGGCGTCGGCGCCGCAAGACGATCGATCCCCGCCGCACCGCGATCTGGGTGTTGAGCGACGACAACGAGCGCCGCGACAGCGTCGGACCTTACGGCAAATCGCTCCTCTATCTCGTCAGCCGCGCGCTCGAACGGCGGCAGCGCGCGCCCCTTCTCGGCCTCGAGGCGGCGTGGGATCCTTCGGTTGCGCCCGAGCGGGAACCGGTGGACCTCGACGATCCCGGGCGGTTGCGGTGGCTCGAGCTCTGGGCCGAGGGACCGGCGCCTCTCGTGGTGCGCGAGCCGTGTCTGAGCGACGGCGCGAGACCGATCGCTGCCACCCACGGCGCCTTCGACAACAGCGTCGAGGTCGTGGGAGCGCTCCTCAGAGCCGTTCTCGGCGCAGAACCGAAGGTGCCGCCGAACGAACTCTCGGGGTTCTGATCACGCTCCGCTCTGGGCGAGCGCCCGTGCCCGCTCGCGCAGCTCGAACTTCTGGATCTTGCCGGTCGAGGTCTTGGGCAAGGGGCCGAAGATCACGGTCTTGGGCGCTTTGTAATGCGCGAGGTGCTCGCGGCACCAGCGGATGATCTCCGCTTCCGAGACCGGTTCGGCGTCGGGCTTGAGGGTCACGAAGGCGCAAGGGGTCTCGCCCCAGAAGGGATCGGGCTTGGCCACGACCGCCGCCTCCATGACCGCGGGATGCCGGTAGAGGACCTCTTCGACCTCGAGCGAGCTGATGTTTTCCCCGCCGCTGATGATGATGTCTTTGGAGCGGTCTTTCACCTCGACGTAGCCGTCGGGATGGACGACGGCGAGATCGCCCGTATGGTACCAGTCGCCGGCGAAGGCTTCGGCGGTGGCGGTCGGGTTCTTGAGATAGCCCTTCATCACCGTGTTCCCGCGCAGCAGGATCTCGCCCATGGTGCGCCCGTCGGCGGGCACGGGGGCGAGCGTCGCGGGGTCGGCCACGAGGAGCTCGGCCATGGTCGGATAGCGCACGCCTTGGCGCGCGATCTTGGCCGCGCGCTCGCGGATGGGAAGCGTGTCCCACTCGGGTTGTTCCATGCACACGGTCGCCGGCCCGTAGACCTCGGTGAGGCCGTAGAGGTGGACGACGTGGAAGCCCAGCGCGTTCATCGCCTCGATCACCGCGGAAGGCGGGGAGGCACCGCCGGTGCCGACCACCACGCGCTGCGGGAAGCTGCGTCGCGCCTCGCTCGGGCTGTGGACGAGCATGGTGAGCACAACCGGCGCGCCGCACAAATGGGTCACGCCTTCGGTCGCCACGAGGCGGAAGATCTCCGCCGGATCGACCTTGCGCAGGCAGACGTGCGTTCCCCCGATCGCCGTGACACCCCAAGTATAGGTCCAGCCGTTGCAGTGGAACATCGGCAGGGTCCACAAATAGACCGAGCGCGGCGTCAGGCCGAGCACGAGAGCGTTGCCCAGCGCGTTCAAAAACGCGCCGCGGTGATGATAAACGACACCCTTGGGATTGCCGGTCGTTCCGGAAGTGTAGCAGAGCGAGATCGCGTCCCACTCGTCGAGGGGCAGGACGGGTTCGAACGCCGGATCACCCTCTGCGAGGAAGGCCTCGTAGTCGATCGCCCCCGCGCGCTCGCCCGGATGATACGGATCGACGATGTCGACGACTTCGGGGGGACGGGCCATGCGCGAAAGCGCCGCGCGGGCGAGAGGGGCGAGTTCGCCGTCGACCAGGAACAGCTTGGCCTCGCCGTGTTCGAGGATGAAGGCGATCGTGCCCGGATCGAGGCGGGTGTTGAGGGCGTTGAGCACCGCACCGGCCATCGGGATGCCGTAGTGCGCCTCGAGCATCGGCGGGATGTTGGGGCACAGGACCGCCACCGTGTCGCCGCGCCCGATGCCGCGCCGGCGCAAGGCCGCGGCGAAGCGGCGGCAACGATCGAGGACCTGGCCCCAGGTGAAGCGCTGGTCGCGGTAAACCACCCCGACGCGGTCGCGGAACACGGTTCCCGCCCAGCTCAAGAAGTCGATCGGGGTCAACGGCCGGTAGTTGGCCCGGGTCCGCTCGAGAGCCACATCGAAGATGCTCGCGGCCGTCTTCGTGTCCACCTTCGCCTCCCGCAACGCCGGATCGCTCGCGACCCCGCTTTCTAGGTCGCGGGCGCGGGGTTCGAAAGAGGGGCGCGCGCGTGCGCGGGCGCGCGCGTCGTCTCGTCCCGCCTTTCCGCCTGCTCGATCAGAACGACGAGCAGGGTGCAGAGCGTCGTCGCGTAATAAATGTTGTTGAAGTAGTTCTGAAAAAGACATTGGGTGATCATATCGGCGGCGATCGCCGAGAGCAGAGCCCGGCGCTCCTCGTCGCGCTCGCAACGGGCGGCGCGCAGCGTCCGACGAACGAGCCATCCGACCAACAGCCCGACGAAGAAAAGACCCACCACGCCGGCTTCGACGAAAAAGCGCAGCGGCTCGTTGTGCGGCCACTCGAGATGGTTCGTCCCGTCGAGCGACGGTCGGCCGTCGCGCAGCCGCTCGCGCACGGCTCCGAAGCCCGATCCCCAGGGCCGCTCGAGGGCGAGGAGGAGCCAGAAGAGCTGGCTCGCCAGCCGGCCGGAGGACCAATCCGCGCCGCTGCCGAAAAACAGCCGCTCGACGAAATCGTCGCTCACCGAAATCGAATAAAGACCGATCGCCGCGCACAGCCCGGTCGCGTAGACCAGGATCCGACGCCGCGGCCGCGACGGTCGCGATGCGGCGAAATCGAACGCGAAAGAGAGGAACAGCGCGGCGAGCGCGGTGCGCGTGCCGGTGGCGAGGACCATGGCGCCGGCGAGGAGCGCGAGCCCCCCGTGACCGAACCGAACGAGTGCACCGCGATGTGCAGCGAGACGGGCGAGCGTGGCGACGAGATGGATCGTGCACAGCCCGGCGTGGGCGACGAGCGAGCCGCTGAAGTCGAGACGGACGAGATCGGCGCGTCCGCGCACGAAAGCCGGGGGCGGAGCGAACCAGGCGAGAGCGGCCGTAGCGACGACGTAGGCGGTCAACGACCACCAGGCGAGCTCGGCGAGCCGAACCCGTTCGGCCGCTCGCGCGAGGTTGGAGCCGAAGAACAGGATCGGGAGGAGAAGAGCGATGCGGTAATCGAGCGGATCGACCTCGCCCAGGACCGCATCGAGCACGAGGACGACCGCGAGCGCGGCGGCGAGCAGCAGCGGCACGGTGGGTTCGCGGGCGGGCAGCCGGGGAACGCGCACGAGCGCGGCACCGAGGAGGGCGGCGAGCGCGAAGGGAAAGACGAGCACGCGCACCCGCTCGAGGCCGAGGAGGCGGGCGGCCTCGGAGGAGAGGAAGGCGAAGGGGAAGAGGATGGCGAAGAGCGCCGACAGCCGTCGTTTCCACTCGGGGTTGCGCGCTCTCTCACTTTATGGTTGAAACACGCGCGTGTCCAGGAGCGTCGCGCCACCCAAAGCCAAAGTCTTCCCGCTCGCCCCGCGCCACCCGTGGCTGCGGGCGGTGATGCAGAGCTGCCCCGTGATCCTCGCGATCAACTGGTGTTTTCAGGGCACGCGCGGGATGGACCGCGGCGAACGCGCCTTCCGGCTCGCCCTCGAGGCCGCGCTCGCACTGCTCTTGACGCCGTTCGCGGGTTGGCTCGCCGCACTCGTGATCGCGCACAGCTTCAACTTTCTGTTCAACGGACAGCTGTGGGTGTGCGCGCGTTATTGCCCAGCGTGGCGTCGATCTCCGCGCGCACTCGATCGGTTCCTCGCCGAGACGGCGGCGGAGTTGCGCCGTATTCCCTGGCTCGAAGAAGCGGTGTGCATCGGCTCGCGCGCGGCCGGCTCGGACGCGCCCGGACCGAACTCGGACATCGATCTGCGCCTCGTGCGCCCGCCGGGCCTGCGGCGCTGGCTCGCGATCAACCTCTTGCTGTTGCGGTTGCGCACGCGCGCGTTGTTCCGGCTCGTCCCGCTCGACCTCTACGCCTACGACGATCTCGCGTCCCTCGACCGTTTTCGCCGGGACGAGCCGCTTCTCGTGATCCTCGATCGCGCCGGGCGGATCGCGCGACGCTACGCCGAGCGACCACGCACGAGCCTTCCGTGAGCGAGATCCTGCACGTCGAACCGAGGCGGACCTGCCTCGCTTATTCCCGCGGCGGCCATCTCGCGGAACTCGAGCGCGCCCTCGAAGGCATCGTTTTCCTCGATTGCTACCACGTGACCTATGGGGGCGGGCGACCGACGCGCCTCGCGGCGCGGCGGATCTACAGCCTGTGCCATCCCCGGCGCTCCTTCCTGCGCACCCTGCTCAACGCCCTGCAAGCTTTCTTCGTGCTCTTGCGCGAGCGTCCGCGCCTGGTGATCTCGACCGGAGCCGATGTCGCGGTGCCGACCGTGATCTTGGGCAAACTCTCGGGCGCCGAAGTGATCTTCATCGAGACCGCGGCCGCGCTCCGAGGATCTCTTTCCGGACGTTTGTGTCGGCGCTTCGCCGATCTCTTCATCGTCCAGTGGCCCGAACAGAAAGCGCGCTTTCCCGAGGCGCAGCTCGCGAGCGGACCTCTTCTGTGACCGAGGGTCTTTTCGTCGCCGTCGGCACGATGGACCGCGGCGTGGGACGGGGCGTCGAAGCCGCCGACGCCGCAGCCGGGGCGCTCCGGCTCTCGGGATTCGCGCAGATCGGCGGATCGCGCGCGATCCCCGCGCGGCTCGCCTGGGCGCGCTGGCTCGACCCGGAGGAGTTCCGGTGCCGCATCGCCCGAGCGCGGGTGGTGATCACGCACGGCGGCATCGGGATCCTCGGCGATGCGATGCGCGCGCGACGACCGATCCTCGCGGTGCCGCGGCGCGGACGCCCGAGCCGCTCTTTTCCCGCCGAGGATCAGCTCCCGGTGCTGCGGCGCATCGCCGCCGTCTATCCGATCCACGTGTGCGAAGACCCTCGCGCCTTGTTGCCGGCGCTGCGCGCCCTCCTGCGCGGCCCCGCGGAAGTCGACTACCGGCTCGGCAGCGACGTGCCGCGGATCGTCGCGCGTTTTCTCGCGCGAGCGGATCAGGCTCGAGGAGACGAGCCGGTCGGCTCGATCCCGCGCAAGCGGTAGACGTGGGCGATGAGCCGGGCCACCGCCTCGTACAAGCTCGCCGGGATCGTCTGGCCGGGTTCGACCGCAGCGTGCAAGGCGCGGGCGAGCGGCGGATCCTCGAGCACCGGCACGCCGTGCGCGCGGGCGATCGCGACGATCTTGAGCGCGATCCGATCCACTCCCTTGGCGACCACCCGCGGAGCCCGCATGGTCGCCGCTTCGTAGCGCAGGGCGACGGCGTAATGCGTGGGATTGGTCACCACCACCGTGGCCTTCGGCACCTCGGCCATCATCCGCCGGCGGGCGCGCTCGAAACGGAGCTGCCGCAGCCTCTGTTTGACCTTGGGATCGCCTTCCGTTTCGCGGAACTCCTCTTTGACCTCTTGCCGGGTCATCCGCAGCCGCCGGCGATGCTCGAAGCGCTGCCAGAGCGCGTCGACCGCGGCGACGAGCGCGAGCGCGACGAGGACGAAGCCGAGGAGCCGGAAAGCGCGTGCGCCGAGGACCTCGACCCAGCCGAGAAGGGGAAGCGCGACGCTCGAGGCGAGCTCGGAGAGGAGATCGCGCAGCGACCAGAAGGCCGCGGCACCGACGAGGGCGAGTTTGACGAGGTTCTTGAGGAATTCCGTCAACGCCGCGGCCGAGATCAGACGCCGCAGCCCGGCGAGCGGCGAGATCCGCTCGAGACGCGGCCGAAGCGGCTCGGCACTGAAAACGATCGCGTTCTGCGCGAAGGGTCCGGCCAGTCCCGCGAGCAGCAGGATCGCGAGCCAGAGGCCGACGGGCACCGCCACCTCGCCCACGGCTTCGTGCACGAGAACGAGTGCGCTCGGATCGCCGGCGGGGGCGAGCGCGAACAGCGCGCGCATCGCGGCACCGAGCCGCGCGCCGGTCCAAGGAGCGAGAAAGACGAGCAGCGCGAGGCCGGCCGAAAGGACGAAAACGTGTCCGATCTCGCGCGAGACCGCGACTTGACCGCGCTCGCGGGCCTGCTCGAGCCGTCGTTGCGACGGTTCTTCGGTCCGTTCGGCTTCGTCTCGTTCTTCGGCCATCGCTCACCCGGAGGTCCAAGCGGTGGCGCGTTCGAGGAAACGAAGCGCGAGGAGCAGGCTCGCGCCGAAAGACACCGCGAGCGCCGCGAGGGCGAGCAGGAGCTGCAACGGCAACGCGACGAAAAGGATCTGGAGAGCCGGCACGAGCCGAGCGAGCACACCCAAGGCGAGATTGGCGAGCAACGCCACCGCCAGGAGCGGTGCCGCCATCGCGAGCCCGGTGGCGAAGAGCTCGCTTCCCAGCCGCGCGAGGAGCTCGGCGGCATCGGCGATCCACAGGTGCTCGCCGACCGGCAGACGATCGTAGCTCCCGACCAGGCGGCGCAAGAGCGCGTGGTGCGCGTCGCTCGTGAAGAGCAAGGCCAAAAAGGCACTGGAAAGAAACGCGCCCGGAAGGGTGCCGGGAGTGGCTTCGCCGGGATCGAAGAGCGCGGCCGCGGCCAGGCCCGAGTTGGTGGCGACGAGCGTTCCCGCGAGATGCACGGCCGCGAGCGCGAAGCGAGCGGTGACGCCGATGGCGAGGCCGATCGCGATCTCGCCCAGGATCAGGGCCGCCAAGCGCGCGGGCTCGCTCGGGAGCGGGGGCGGCGCGACGAGCCCCGAGCCGGTCACGAGCAGGCTCGAGAAAAGCGCCGTCGCCAGGCGCAGCCGCGGGGTCACGTAGGTTTCCGCGAAACCGGGCAGGAGCAGGAAGGCTGCGCCGAGACGGGCGAACACCACCCACGGCGCGAGCACGTCCGGCCGGACGAGATCGAGCGGGTTCACGGCCGGCCTCGGCCCGCGCGCACCGATCGCGCCCCGCTCACGGCGCGCCTCCCGTGGCGGCGATCCGGGCGAAGAGCTCGGTCGTGAAGCGCTGCAGCACGCCGAGCGTCCAGGGCATGGCGACCACGAGGGCGGCCGCGACGCCCAGGATCTTCGGGACGAAGGCCACCGCCGCCTCCTGGATCTGGGTGAGCGCTTGCAGCACCGCGATCGTGAGCCCGACCAAGAGCGCGGCGAGCATACCGGGGGCGCCCACCACCACCATCACCCAGATCGCCTCGCGGCCGATTTCGAGGATCTGCTCCGGGTTCACGACACCGCTCGGCTCAGATCGGCATGCGCAGGATCTCTTGGTAAGCGGCGATCACCCGATCGCGGATCGCGGTCACCTTCTGCAGGCCGAGTTCGGCCGCGCTGATCGCTTCGACGACCTCCTGCAGGCTCGCTTCGCCGAGAAGACCTTTCACCGCGGTGGCTTCAGCGTGGCGCAAGGTGGCGACCGTGGTCGCGAATTCGTGGCGCAACAGAGCCGCGAAACCGCCGTCCGGACCGGTCTCGGCCGCGCTCGTTCGGGATTCGTCGGCGGAGATCGCCGCCGCCGCGTAAGCGGCGAGGGCTCGGGCGGGTGTCGTTTTCATCGCGAAAACTCCTTTTTTCAGCGCAAGATGTCGAGCGTGCGTTGGAGCATGGCGCGCGCCATGTGCATGACGTTGAGGTTGGCCTCGTACGATCTCTGAGCCTCGCGCATGTCGACGAGCTCGACGAGCGGGTTGACGTTCGGGAACCGCACGTAACCCGCCGCGTCCGCAGCCGGATGGTCGGGCATGTAGCGCTTGGGCGGCTCGCGTTCGTCGACCCGATAAGCTCGCACCTGGACCAAGGTGGCGCCGCTTTGGCGATCGCGGCGGCTCGCGACTTCCAGCAGCTTGCGCCGATAGGGCTCGTCTCCGGGCGTGCGCGGGGTCGATTCGGCATTGGCGAGGTTTTCCGCGATCACCCGCAGCCGCGCGGCCTGGACCTTGAGCCCGGAGCTCGCGACGCGCATGGCCACATCGAGATCCATTCTGCTCCACTCCGCGATACGGTTCAGAAAAAGACGTTCCCAATCAGCTCGCCGCGGTTCCGAGCGCGGTCCTGAGCATCGCCAGATGGCGCGTATAGAGGCTCGTGGCGAGCTGATGATCGAGCTGGTTCTGCGCGAGCTTCTGCATCTCTTCTTCGAGCACCACGGCGTTCCCCGAAGGTGCGATCTCGTAAGACCCGACCTCGCGCGTGCGGGGATCCGCGGAGCGGGCGGGTGCGGTACCCGCGAGGTGCAAGGGGCTCGTCCGCACGAGAGGCGGAGCCGCCGATCGCGGCGGTTCGCGCAGAGCGCGCTCGAAGGGCGAGAGGTCGCTCGGCCGGTAGCCGGGCGTATCGGCATTGGCTACGTTCTGAGCGAGCACGGTGTGCCGGGCACCGAGCCAACGTGCGCGCTCGGAGATCAGGGCGAAGAGCGGGGAATGGGCGGGTACGCGCATGTCGCCTCCGAAGCACCGAACCGGCGCTGCGCGCCCGATCTAAGGCGGGGACGGTTAAGAGATCCTCAACGCCTCCGGGTGCATCGTCGGGAGCGACCCGGATCGCGAGGGGAGTCGCGAAGATGCTCTATCTCACGCGCCGCGAGGGCGAAGCGGTGGTCATCAACGACGAGATCGTCGTGCGCGTGATCGAGCTCAGAGGCCGCCAGGTCCGGCTCGGCATCACCTTCCCGCCGACCGCCTCGGTTCTGCGGGAAGAGCTCTATCTCGCGATCCGGGCCGCCAACGAGGCCGCCTGTCGGTCGGCGACGGTCGTGCTCGACGGCGGCTCGGGGACGGTCGCACCGCAGCCTCCCCTCGTCGAGGGCGATCGCTCGTGACGCGCTCTCCGCCCAAGGTCGCCGTGGTCATGGGCAGCCGCTCGGACTGGGCGACGATGCGCCACGCCGCCCGCATCCTCGACGAGCTCGAGGTGCCGCATCTGGTCCGCATCGTCTCGGCCCACCGCACCCCGGAGCGGCTTTTCGCCTTCGCCAAAGGCGCCGCCGGAAGCGGGATCCGCGTCATCGTCGCGGGTGCCGGCGGGGCGGCGCATCTGCCGGGCATGATCGCTTCCCTCACTCATTTGCCGGTCCTCGGCGTTCCCGTCCCGAGCCGGGCGCTCAACGGACTGGACAGCCTCCTCTCGATCGTCCAGATGCCGGGCGGCGTACCGGTGGGGACGCTCGCCATCGGCGAAGCCGGTGCGATCAACGCCGGGCTCCTCGCCGCGGCCATCCTGGCTCTCGAGGATCGGGCGCTCGAAGCGCGGCTCGTGGCCTGGCGCGCGCGGCAGACGGCGAGCGTGGGCGAGCATCCCGAAGAATCGGAGCAGGGAGCGGATCGGTCGTGATCGGGCCGGGTTCGACGATCGGCATCCTGGGCGGCGGCCAGCTCGGGCGGATGACCGCGCTCGCCGCGGCGGAGCTCGGTTTTTCCTGCCACGTCTTCGCCCCCGAGCCCGACAGCCCGGCCTTCGCGGTGGCCCGCTTCACGCGCGCGCGCTACGACGACGAGAACGCGCTCGACGCGTTCGCCGCCTCCGTCGACGTGGTCACGGTCGAATTCGAGAACATTCCGGTTGCGGCGCTCGAGCGCTTGTCCCGGACGCGGCCCGTGCGACCCGGCCCGAGCGTGCTCGCGATCGCCCAAGACCGCCTCGCCGAGAAACGCTTTCTGAGCGAACACGGCTTTCCGGTGACGCCCTTTTTCGCCGTGCGTTCGGCCCGAGAAGCCGTCGAGGCGGCGCGGGCCGCGGGCGGTCGCGCGGTGCTCAAGACCCGACGGTGGGGTTACGACGGTCGCGGGCAGCGGGTGATCGCCTCGGCCGCCGAGGCACAGGCGGCGTTCGAGGCCTTGGGCGGCGGCGAGCTCGTCCTCGAGGCCTTCGTGCCGTTCGAGCGAGAGATCTCGGTGATCACCGCGCGCCGGTCCGACGGTGCCCGGGCGAGCTATCCCCCGGTCGAGAACCGACACGAGCGACACATCCTCAAGACGACCACGGCTCCGGCGCCCGTCTCCGAGGCTCTCGCGCGCGAAGCGGTCGCGCTCGCCGAAGCGATCGCCGAGCGGCTCGGTGTGGTGGGGTTGCTCGCCGTGGAGATGTTCGTGGCCCCCGGCGATCGGTTGCTCGTCAACGAACTCGCCCCGCGCCCCCACAACTCGGGACACTGGACGCAGGACGCTTGCGCCGTGAGCCAGTTCCAACAGCTCGTGCGGGCGATCTGCGATCTGCCGCTCGGCGACGCGCGACCCTTCGCGGCCGCGGTGATGGAGAATCTCCTGGGCGAAGAGGTCGAACGTTGGCCGCAGTTGCTCGCCGAACCGGGCGCTCGGTTGCATCTGTACGGCAAGCGCGAGGTGCGCCCGGGGCGCAAAATGGGTCACGTCACCCGGCTGCGCTGGGACGTGCCCCTCGGATTTACGCGATGATGTCGGGAATGCGCTGGCGCTCGAGAAAAGCGATGCGGTCTTTGAGGGCGAGCTTCTGTTTTTTCAGGCGCTGCAGCTCGAGCAGATCGGTCGTGCCCTCGGCGACAAGCTGCCGGATGCGCTCGTCGAGCGCCCGATGGGCGGCCTTGAGGGTCTCCAGTCGCGTGTCGATGTCGCTCGGTGGCTTCTGCTCGCTCATCGCGGTCCGCGCCCACAACGATCTCGCGGACCATACCACGGATCGACGTCGGCTTCACCGGGTGCGCGCGCGTGCGGCGCGACGGGGATCGCGGGGGACGGTGCGATGCGCATCGGTATTCTGACGAGCGGCGGCGATTGCGCCGGTCTCAACGCCGTCATCCGTGCCGTCACCTTGCGGGCGGTCCTGGGCTACGGCTTCGAGGTGTGGGGCATCCGCGAGGCGACGCACGGGCTGCTCAAGCGCCCGGTGGCCGCCGAGCGGCTGACGCCCGAGAGCGTCAAGGGTATTCTTCCCCTCGGCGGCACCATCCTGGGGACCACCAACCGCGGCAATCCTTTCGCCTACCCGACGCCGGACGGCGGGGTGGTCGACCGCTCCGACGAGGTCATCGCCGGCTATTACGAGCTCGGGCTCGATGCGCTCATCGGCGTGGGCGGTGACGGGAGCCTGGCGATCCTGAGACGATTGGCCCAGAAGGGGAAGTGGAATCTGGTCGGGATCCCCAAGACCATCGACAACGACCTCGGGCACACCGAGCGCTCGATCGGGTTTTCGACCGCCGTCGATATCGCGACCGAAGCGGTCGATCGTCTTCACGTGACCGCCGCGAGCCACAATCGCGTCATGGTGCTCGAAGTCATGGGCCGCGACGCCGGGCACATCGCCCTGCACGCGGGCATCGCGGGCGGCGCCGACGTGATCCTCATCCCCGAGATCCCCTACGATATCGAGAAGGTCTGCGCGAAGATCGAAGAGCGACGCGCCTCGGGCCGCAACTTCAGTCTCGTCGTCGTCGCCGAGTCGGTCCGCAGCACCGACGGGGAGGTGCAGATCTACACCGACGCCCACGGCCAGTCGCGCTACGGCGGCATCGGACGAGTGATCGCCGAGGCGATCGCGCGGCGGACCGGTGCCGAAACGCGCGTCACCGTCCTCGGTCACGTCCAGCGCGGCGGCTCGCCTTCCGCGCTCGACCGCACGATCGCCTCCGCCTTCGGGGTCCACGCCGTCGATCTCGTCGCACAGCGCAAGTTCGATCGCGTCGTGGGTTGGCAGAACCGACGGGTGATCGATCTGCCGATCGAGGCGGCCTGTGCCGCCTTCAAGGCCGTCGATCCGCTCGATCCGCTCGTGCTCACCGCGCGCGGGCTCGGGATCAGCTTCGGCGATTGATCCGGCGGGAACGATCGCGCGCCGCGGGGCGAACGCGCGGCGGAATCGATGGTTTACGGGCCGCTCGGAACGTGCTACGGCGCCGCTCTTTTTCCTGTAGAAAGGCCTGGTTTCGGTCATTAGATTGTCATCGGTTCGACGCAGCCTGGGAGGTCGTGCGACGATGCCGATGCAAGAGCATCTCGAGAGCCTGCGCTCGAAGCACGCGCGCCTGGAAGAGCTCATCCAGGAAGAGCTGCACCGTCCCCTTCCCGATCAGGCCGTCATCACTCGCCTCAAGAAAGAGAAGCTGCGGATCAAAGAGGAAATCGAGCGCCTCCGCGCGGCTTGCGCGCCCAAGGACGGCGTGCCGACCCATTGAGCGCGACGGCCGCGTCTAGGCGCGGCCGAAAAGGCCTCGGCGCGCGAGGTTGCGGAAGAGCGCGCCCGTACCGAAGGTCCAGGGCGCGGCGCGGTCGCTGGTCGTCACGCGGTTGACCAGACGGCCGAGCCGAGGCGTCGAGATGGCGACGATGTCGCCGATCTCGTGGGTGAAGCCACTGCCCGGCCCGCGCCGGTCCTGGACCGGAGCGAACATGGTGCCGCAGAAAAGCACCGCACCGTCCGGGTATTGATGGTGGGGACCCATCATCTGTCCGACCAGCTCGAGCGGATCGCGGCTGATCTCGCGCATCGAAGAGAGGGCTTCGAGCCGGAAGCCGTCGGGCCCCTCGACCTCGAGCAGGAGCTCGGCGGCGCGAATCGCCTCGAGATCGAACTCCGCGTCGAGCAAGCGCAAGAACGGTCCGATCGCGCACGAGGCGTTGTTGTCCTTGGCTTTGCCGAGCAGGAGCGCGCTGCGGCCTTCGAAGTCGCGCAGGTTGACGTCGTTGCCGAGCGTCGCGGCGACGATCTCCCCGCGCGAGGAGACGACGAGGACGACTTCCGGTTCCGGGTTGTTCCACGAGGAAGCCGGATGGATCCCGACCTCGGCGCCGTGCCCGACCGCCGACATCGGCTGCGCCTTGGTGAAGATCTCGGCATCCGGCCCGATGCCGACCTCGAGGTACTGCGACCACAGCCCCTCGGCGAGGAGCGTCTGTTTCGCCTTCGCCGCCGCCTCCGAGCCCGGCCGGATCGCCCGCAACGAGCCGCCGATCGCCGCTTCGACCTTCGCCCGGATCGCCTGCGCGCGCCGCGCATCGCCGCGGGCCTGCTCCTCGATCACCCGCTCGAGCAGGCTCTTGACGAAGGTCACCCCGGCCGCCTTGACCGCCTGCAGATCGATCGGGGCGAGCAGCCACGGAGCGGGCGGCCGGCGCCGGTCCCACCGGGAGTTCGCGAGCACCGGGCCGAGCGCGCCCAAACGAGGCGCCGGCGCCTCGCGCGCGATCGCCACGCGATCGGGGCGTTCGAGGAACAGGCTCATGGTCGGCCCGTACACGGTGATGTCGAAGAGCTCCGCGCCGCGTACGGCCACGAGCGCCGGTCCGTCCTCGGCCGGCAGCCACACGCGGCCCACGAGCGTCGCGCGCTCGTGGTCGACCGGTAAGCTCGCTTGCATGGTGAGATGATGGTCCACGACGCTCCTCCCGCCCCTTCGCTCGCGCGCAGCCGGCGTGTGCCCGGCGCCGCGTCGGAAGAGGAGATCGTTCGACGATGGATGTCGATCGTTTTTTGCAGACCCTCGCGCGAAGCGAGCCGCCCGCGGGCTTGACCCCCGCCCTCGAGGGCCTTTGGTGGGGGCTCAAGGGTGCCTGGGATCGCGCCCATCGCCTCGTCCAAGCGCACGAAGACGACCCCGCTTGCGCCTGGGTCCACGCCTGGCTGCACCGCATCGAGGGCGATCTCGGCAACGCCGGCTATTGGTACCGACGCGCGGGGCATCGACCGGCCCGCGGCTCGACCGAGGAGGAAGGCCGCGCCATCGCCCGCGCGCTCTTGGGCGGCTGAGGCGCTCAGAGGCTTTTGGCGCGCTCGCGCAAGAGGTATTTCTGGATCTTGCCGGTCGAGGTCTTGGGCAGCGGCCCGAAGACGATCACCCGCGGCACTTTGTAATGCGCGATCTCGTTGCGGCAGAAGGCGATGAGATCGTCCGCCGTCGTCGTCGAGCCTTCCTTGAGATGGACGAAGGCGCAGACGGTTTCGCCCCACTTCTCGTCCGGTTTGGCGACCACCGCCGCCTCGAGCACGTCGGGATGCCGGTAGAGCGCGGCTTCCACCTCGATCGAGGACACGTTCTCGCCGCCGCTGATGATGATGTCTTTGGAGCGGTCCTTGATCTCCAGGTATCCGTCGGGGTGGACGACCGCGAGATCGCCGGAGTGGAACCAGCCGCCCTTGAACGCTTCTTCGGTGGCGCTCGGATTCTTGAGATAGCCGCGCATGACGATGTTGCCCTTGAACATCACCTCGCCCATCGTCTTGCCGTCGCGCGGCACCGGGGTCATCGTCGCGGGATCGAGGACTGCGAGCTCCTCGAGCACCGGATAGCGCACGCCCTGGCGGGCGAGTTGTTCGGCGCGGGTGCGCGGATCGAGCTCCGCCCAAGCGGGCTGCGGCTCGCACACCACCGCCGGCCCGTAGACCTCGGTGAGCCCGTAGACGTGCGTCACTTCGATGCCGAGCGCCGCCATCTTTTCGAGCACGGCGGGAGGCGGCGCAGAAGCCGCGGTCATCATGCGGATTTTCTGCGCGAAGGGGCGACGCGCTTCGGGCGGAGCGTTGACGATCATGCCCATGACGATCGGCGCGCCGCACAGATGCGTCACGCCGTGCTCGGCGAAGGCGGCGTAGATCGTCTCCGAGCTCACCTTGCGCAAGCAGACGTGCACGCCCGCCTGAAGCGTCACGGTCCAGGGGAAGCACCAGCCGTTGCAGTGGAACATCGGCAAGGTCCACAGGTAGACCGGAGCCCTGGGCATGCTCCACACCAAGACGTTGCCGATCGCGTTCAGATAGGCGCCGCGGTGATGGTAAACGACGCCTTTGGGATTGCCGGTCGTCCCCGAGGTGTAATTCAAGGCGATCGCTTGCCACTCGTCGGCGGGTGGACGGAAGGGCGCGTCGGGATCGCCTTCGGCCAAGAGCGCTTCGTAGTCGAGCGGGCCCAGCCGCTCGCCTCCGGGTCCTTCGGGGTCGACGATGTCGACCACGAGCGGCTTGCGCGCCGAGCGCGCGAGGGCCTCTCGGATCACCGGAGCGTATTCGGTGTCGGTGAGGAGCACCTCGGCCTCGCCGTGCTCGAGGATGAAGGCGATGGTGCCGGGATCGAGGCGGGTGTTGAGGGCATTGAGCACGCCCCCGGCCATCGGCACCCCGAAATGCGCTTCGAGCATCTCCGGGATGTTGGGTGCCATCACCGCCACCGTCTTGCCCGGACCGATCCCGCGACGGGCGAGGGCGGAAGCGAGGCGTCGGCAGCGGCGAGCGAGCTCGCCATAGGAATAGCGCCGGCGGCCGTGGACCACGGCCGGCGCCTCCGGCCAGATCGCCGCCGTCCGCTCGAGGAACAGCACGGGGGTGAGCGCCGCGTAATTGGCGGCGCAGCGATCGAGGCCCAGCGAAAAGATGCCTTCTACCGGGTTCTCGCGCGATCCGCTCATCCTCCCCTCCCCGCGTCGCGACCAGGGACCGCATCGCCTCGCGTTCGGCGCCGTACTTCGATGTCGCAGGCGGTGCCGGCGGGTCAAGCGGGACGCCCGGTGCGTCTTGCCTCGCTCGCGGACGCGGGATTATCAGCGAGCCGCCCGTTTCCGGTCACGTCCGTCGCGGAGGTCACGGGTGGAGGACGGCTCGACCCGCGATGTCACCCTCGTGCCCGTGCTCTTGGCCGGGGGCTCGGGCACCCGCCTGTGGCCTCTGAGCCGCGCCGATTTTCCCAAACATCTGGTCGAACTCCTCGGCGACGAATCGCTTCTGCAGGTCACGGCTCGGCGGGTTCTCGCCACCGCTCCGGCGGAGCGCGTGGTCACCGTCGCCGCCGCCGGCCAGGCGGTTCTCGTCCGCCGCCAGCTCGGTGCGATCGATCCGCGGCTGCTCGACAACCTCCTGCTCGAGCCCTGCCCGCGGAACACCGCGGCCGCGGTGGGGCTCGCTGCGCATCGGGCGCGCGCGCTCTTCGGGGAATCCGCGATCCTCTGGGTGTGTCCCTCGGATCACCTCGTGCGCGCGCCCGAACGGCTCTTCGCCGCTCTCGAGCGGGCTCTGCCCGTCGCAGCCGCGGGTCGGATCGTCACCTTCGGGATCGCGCCCGCGCGGCCCGAGCCCGGCTTCGGCTGGATCGGACGCGGCGAGGAGCTCGACCGGCCGGGTGTCTTCGCGGTCCGGCGGTTCGTCGAGAAGCCGCCGCGGGCGGAGGCGGAAGCCATGCTGGCCGCCGGCGGCTACAGCTGGAACAGCGGGATGTTCGTGATGCGCGCGGACGTCCTGCTCGAAGAACTCGCGCGCTTCGAACCCGAGCTCGCCCGCGCCCTCGAGGCCGTGGGCGCGGCACTCGCGCACGATCCCGAGAAGATCGCCGATCCCGCGCTCTACGCCCGATTGCCGGCCCTGCCCGTCGACAAGGCGGTGATGGAACGCTCGGCGCGGCTCGCCGTCGTGCCCTGCGATCCGGGCTGGTCGGACGTCGGCTCGTGGCACGCGCTGTGGGAACTGCAGGGCAAGGACGAGGCGGGAAACGCCACGAGCGGGGACGTCGCGCTCCTGGCCGCCCGCGACAATCTGGTGCGCGCCGAGCATCGGCTCGTGGCGCTCGTGGGCGTGCGCGACCTAGCGGTGATCGAGACCGCGGATGCCGTGCTCGTCGCGTCGCGAACCGACGGCGAGCTCGTCAAGGCGCTGGTTGGCCGGCTCGCGGCGGCCGGGCGCGACGAGACCGTTCGTCATCCCCGCGAGCTTCGCCCGTGGGGCCGTTTCGCGACTCTTCTCGAGCGCCCGGGGCTCCGCGTCCGCGAGGTCGAGCTCGAGCCCCGTCAGCAACTCACGCTCCAGCGCCACGGGGGACGCGACGAGCACTGGGTGATCGCTTCCGGGCGCGCGCGGGTCGCTCTCGGCGGCCGGGAGCTCGAACTCGCACCCGGAGCCGCGGTCACCGTCCCGCGCGGCACCTGGCATCGGCTCGCGAACCCCGGGACGGAGATCTTGCGGGTGATCGAGATCCAACTCGGAGAGGTGCTCGACGACAGCGCCACCGAGCGGCGCGCCGAGCCCTGAAGAACCGCGGCGCGTTCCGGAATCGACGTCGGGCGACCGCTCGGCTAGAGGGATCGGACACCGAACCGCCGCATCGGCCGTGCGGGCCGGGCGGGAGCCGTACGCGGAGCGAGCCCGAGAGACGATGAGAGAGCCGGAGTTCCATCGCATCCGACGATTGCCGCCCTATGTGTTCGCCGAGGTCAACGTGATGAAGGCCAAAGCGCGGGCAGCCGGCCGCGACGTCGTCGATCTGGGGATGGGCAATCCGGACAGCCCCACTCCCAAGCACATCGTCGACAAGTTGATCGAAACGGTGCGCGATCCCAAAACGCACCGCTATTCGACTTCGCGCGGCATCCCGGGCTTGCGGAGAGCGCTCGCGAATTATTATGCGCGTCGGTTCGACGTCAGGCTCGATCCGGAGACCGAGGTCTGCGTCACCTTGGGCTCGAAAGAGGGGCTCGCCAATCTCGCGCAAGCCATCACGACACCCGGCGATACGATCCTCGTCCCGAACCCCTCCTATCCCATCCACCCTTACGGCTTCATGATCGCCGGGGCGGCGATCCGTCACGTGCCCTTCGGGCCCGGGATCGATCTGATCGCCGAGTTCGCGCACGCCTACGAGCACACGGTGCCCAAGCCGTCGGTCATGGTGCTCAACTTCCCTTCCAATCCGACGGCGCTCACCTGTGATCTCGATTTCTACAAAGAAGCCGTGAAGTTCGCGCGCGAGCGCGACATGTTCATTCTTTCGGATATCGCTTATGCGGAGATCTATTTCGAAGGTCCGCCTCCGCCCTCGATCCTGCAGGTCGAAGGCGCGAAAGAGGTCGCGGTCGAGTTCAGTTCCCTTTCCAAGACCTACTCCATGCCCGGCTGGCGCATCGGCTTCGCCGCCGGCAACCCGCGCCTGATCGGCGCCCTCGCCCGCATCAAATCGTACCTCGACTACGGTGCCTTCACGCCCATCCAGGTCGCGGCGACCGCCGCCCTCAACGGCCCCCAGGACTGCGTGGAGGAGATCAGGCGGCTGTACCGCGAGCGACGCGACGTGCTCGTCGAGGGGCTCGCGAAAGCCGGCTGGCCGGTGCCCAAGCCGCGAGCGACGATGTTCGTCTGGGCTCCCGTCCCGGAACCTTTCCGCGCCATGGGCTCGCTCGCCTTCGCCAAGCTCCTGCTCGAGGAGGCGGACGTCGCCGTCGCACCGGGCATCGGCTTCGGCGAGTACGGCGAGGGGCACGTGCGCATGGCCCTGGTCGAGAACAAGCACCGCTTGCGCCAGGCCGTGCGCTCGATCCGGGCGCTGTTCGCCCGCTACGGCGTCGCACCGCAACCCGCGCGCGCGCGTGCGCGCGATCTCGTGATGGTCTGAGCCGTGGCCGAGCCGCTGCGTGTCGCGGTCGCCGGTCTGGGAACGGTCGGTTGCGCGGTACTCGATCTCCTCGAGCGCAACCGGGAGTTGCTCGCACGGCGGGTCGGTCGGCCGATCCTGGTCACCGCCGTGTCGGCCCGCGACCGTGCCAAGGCCCGCCCGGTATCGATCGAACCCTACCGCTGGGTCGAGGATCCGCGCTCGCTCGCCGAAGACCCCGAAAACGACGTGGTCTGCGAGCTCGTCGGAGGTGCCGACGGGGTCGCGCTCGAGCTCGTGCGGCGGGCGCTGCGCGCCGGCAAGGCGGTGGTGACCGCGAACAAGGCGATGCTCGCGGTCCACGGCGCGGAACTCGCGGCGCTCGCCGAAGCCCGAGGAACCGTGCTCGCCTTCGAGGCGGCGGTCGCGGGCGGCATCCCGATCGTCAAGGCGCTCAGAGAAGGGCTCGCCGCCAACCGGATCGGGCGCATCTACGGCATCCTGAACGGGACCTCGAACTACATCCTCACCCAGATGCGCGAAAGCGGCCGCGACTTCGCGACCGTTCTCGCCGAGGCGCAGCGCCTGGGTTACGCCGAAGCCGATCCGAGCTTCGACGTCGACGGCATCGATGCCGCCCACAAGCTCGCGCTTCTGGCGGCGCTCGCCTTCGGCGGCCGGCCGCGTTTCGATGCCGTCTTCGTCGAGGGCATCCGCCACGTCGCCCCGATCGACATCGCTTACGCCGCCGAGCTCGGCTACCGGATCAAGCTTCTGGGCGTGGCGCGGCTGACCGAGCACGGGCTCGAACAGCGCGTGCATCCCTGTATGGTGCCGGTGGAAGCACCGATCGCCCAGGTCGAGGGCGTGTTCAACGGCGTGGTCGCGGAGTGCGAGGACGCGGGGCCGATGGTCTTCGAAGGTCGCGGCGCCGGCGCCGGGCCGACCGCGTCCGCGGTGGTCGCCGATCTGTTGGACATCGCGCGCGGCACGCGGCTGCCGGTGTTCGGCGTGCCGGTCGCCGCCCTCGTCGACCATCGTCCCGCGCCGATGTCGACCCATCGCGGCAGCTATTACATCCGGCTCATGGTCGTCGATCGGCCGGGGGTGCTGGCCGAGATCGCGGCCGTGTTGCGCGACCACGAGATTTCGATCGAGGCGCTCATCCAGCGCGGTCGCAACCCGGGCCAGGCCGTGCCGATCGTGTTGACCTCGCACGAGACCACCGAGGCGGCGATGACCGCGGCGCTCGCCCGCATCGGCGCGCTCGCCTCGGTCCTGGAGCCGCCGCGGATGATCCGTATCGAACGGCTCTGAAGAGGCCGGCCGCACCGGGAGCGGACCGGGGGAGGAGGGAGGATGGACGAGTACCAGGTGAGCGATCGCAACCTCGCGCTCGACAGCGTGCGCGTGACCGAAGCGGCCGCGCTCGCTTCCGCCCGGCTCATGGGCCGAGGCGACGAGAAGGCGGCCGATCAGGCCGCCGTCGACGCCATGCGACGAGCCTTGAACGTCCTCGACATCGACGGGACGGTGGTGATCGGCGAGGGCGAGCGCGACGAAGCGCCGATGCTTTATATCGGCGAGAAAGTGGGAACCGGGCGGGGGCCCAAGGTCGACATCGCCCTCGATCCGCTCGAGGGCACGACGATCACCGCCAAAGGCGGTGCGAATGCCATCTCCTGCATCGCCATGGCTCCGTCCGGGGGCTTTCTCAACGCCCCCGACATCTACATGGACAAGATCGCGGTCGGGGGCGGCTTGCCGCCCAAGCTCATCGACATCACCAAGCCGCCGGCGTGGAACCTGCAGCGCCTCGCCGAGGCCAAGGGCGTGGCGGTCGAAGATCTCGTCGTCCTGATCCTCGATCGCCCGCGCCATCAGGAGCTCATCGCCCAGGTCCGGGCCGCGGGCGCGCGCATCCGCTTGATCAGCGACGGCGACGTGGCCGGGGTGATCGCCACCGCCCGTCCCGAGAGCGGCA
Organism: Geminicoccaceae bacterium; assembly: GCA_025062095.1. Lineage (GTDB taxonomy): Bacteria > Pseudomonadota > Alphaproteobacteria > Geminicoccales > Geminicoccaceae > JANXAZ01. The sequence continues at coordinate 22,634 of JANXAZ010000011.1, read as the reverse complement.
TCGACATCTACATGGGCATCGGCGGCGCGCCGGAAGGCGTGCTCGCGGCCGCGGCGCTGCGCTGCATCGGCGGTCAGTTCCAGGGGCGGCTCGTCTTCCGCAACGAGGACGAGAAGGCACGCGCGCGCCGGCTGGGAATCACCGATTTCGACCGCGTCTACGACCTCGAGGATCTCGCCAAGGGCGACGTGATGTTCGCCGCCACCGGGGTCACCGACGGCACCATGCTGCGCGGCGTGCGCCGCCTGGGCCACAAGGTGATCACCCACTCGATCGTCATGCGCTCGAAGACCGGCACCGTGCGGATCATCGAGGCCGAGCACAATCTGCCGCTCAAGGCCCAGGTGGTCCCCGGCTTCGGGCGATGAGCGGAAGCGCTCGCGCGACGGGGCGGCGGTGATCGTCGAGGGCACGGTTTCGGGGCGCTGTTGGCGGCTGCGGCCGGCGGATCCCGCGCGCGTGGCGCGGATCGCCCAGCACCACGGCCTGCCCGAGATCCTCGCTCGCGTGCTCGCCGCGCGCGGGCTCGATTCGTCCGACGTGCCGGGCTTCCTCGAGCCCCGGCTCCGCGACACCCTGCCCGATCCCTCGCACCTCGCCGATCTCGACCGCGTGGCCGCGCGGCTCGCGGATGCGGTCGAGGAGCGCGAGCGGATCGGGATCGTGGGCGATTACGACGTCGACGGCGCCACCTCGACGGCGCTCGCGGCGCTGTGGCTGAACGGCTTCGGCATCGTCCCCGAGATCGCGATCCCGGATCGGCTCGTCGAAGGCTACGGGGCGAGCGCGGCGATCCTGGAGCGGCTCGCGCGCGCCGGCTGTCGGCTCGTGCTCACCCTCGACAACGGGACCAACGCCTTCGCCGCCCTCGCCGCCGCCGCCGCCCGCGGTCAAGAGGTGTTGGTGATCGACCACCATCCGGCCCAGGCCGAGCTCCCGCCCGCTTACGGCATCGTCAACCCGAACCGGCCGGATCAGCGCAGCCCGCTCGTCCATCTCGCGGCGGTCGGCGTGACCTTCGTCGTGCTCGCGGCGACCGCGCGCGAGTTGCGGCGGCGCGGCCGCGACACGGGGCCCGATCTGTTGAGCCTGCTCGACCTCGTCGCGCTCGGTACGGTGTGCGACGTGGTGCCTCTGGACGGCGTCAATCGCGCCTTCGTCCGGCAGGGGCTCAAGGTCGCGGCGCGCAACGAGCGTCCGGGGCTCGCCGCGCTCGCCGCCCGCGCCGGGCTCGAGGCGGTGCGGGAGAGCTGGCATCTGGCCTATGTGCTCGGCCCCCGGCTCAACGCCGGCGGGCGGTTGGGCGAGCCGATGCTCGCCACGCGGCTGTTGCTCGCGCGCGAAAGCGCGGAGGCCGAAGCGTTCGCCGCCCGGCTCGAGGAGCTCAACGCGCGCCGGCAGGAGATCGAGCGGCGGCTCCTCGCCGCCGCCGAGGCGATCGTGCAACCCCAACTCGATGCCGATGCGCCGGTGCTGGTCGCGGCCGGCGAGGCCTGGCATCCGGGCGTGCTCGGGATCGTCGCCAGCCGGCTCGTCGAGCGTTTCGAGCGGCCGGCGTTCGTGCTCAGCCTCGGCGAGGGCGTGGCCAGGGGTTCCGGCCGCTCGGTGAACGGGCTCGATCTCGGCGCTCTCGTCTCGGAGGCGAAAAGGCTCGGCCTGTTGCGCGAAGGCGGCGGCCACGCCATGGCCGCGGGCCTCGCGCTCGACGTCGAGCGGCTAGAGGAATTCGCCGCCTTCGCGCGCGAGCGGGCGGAGCGTGTCCTCGTACCGGACGAGCCGGCGCCGCTCGACCTCGACGGAGCGCTCACCGTGGCCGGGGTCACGGTCGAGCTCGCCTGCGCCCTCGATCGCCTGGCACCCTACGGGCCCGGCAACGAAGAACCGCGTTTCTGTCTGACCGACGCCCGGGTGGTCGAGGCGCGCGAGGTCGGCCGTGGCCATCTCGCCTGCGTGGTGGCCGGTGCGGCCGGCGGTCGCCTGCGCGGCATCGCCTTCCGGGCCCGGGAACGGGCGCTTTCGGGTGCACTCATGCGGCGCGGCGAGCCGATGCGTCTGGCGGGCCGCGTCAAGCTCGAGCGCTATCAGGGCGAGCCGCGCGTCGGTTTCGAGATCGAAGACGCGGCCGCGGCGTGAAGCTTCTTGATCTCGGGCGGGATCGCGATTAGCTCAGGCGCGGGTCCCCATCGTCTAGAGGTTAGGACACCACCCTTTCAAGGTGGAAACACGGGTTCGAGTCCCGTTGGGGACGCCAATCTGCGCTCCGTCTCCGCGCCGTCGCCCGAACATCCGTCGATCGCGTCCGTCCCGTTCGGAGGTTCGGTGCGGCCGCGACCCCGGGGCCGGCCGACCCTTGCGCCGTCGGCGGACCGCCGCCTTCGGCATCGAGTAAAAGGCGATGTCCGGACTGAAGGCCGCGATCGTCCCCGTCACCCCGTTCCAGCAGAACTGCACCATCCTCTACGACGAAACGAGCAGGCGCGGGGCGGTCGTCGATCCCGGCGGGGATATCGAGCGCATCGTCGGGGTCATCGCCGAACGCGGCATCGAGATCGAGCGGATCCTCCTGACCCACGGCCACATCGATCACGCGGCCGGCGCCGCGCCGCTCAAGGCGACGCTCGAGCGGGGTCTGCGACCGATCGGCGCGGCCCCCGTCTCGGTGCCGATCGAAGGACCGCACGAGGCCGATCGGTTCCTCCTCGAAGGGCTCGAGGAGCAGGGGCGCGTCTTCGGCCTTCCCGGTGCGCGCTCGGTCGTCCCCGATCGTTTTTTGGAGGAAGGCGACATCGTCCACGTCGCCGATTACGAATTCCAGGTCTTGCACTGTCCCGGGCACACGCCGGGTCATATCGTCTTCTTCTCGCGGGCCCTCGCGCTCCTCGTAGGAGGCGACGTGCTCTTCGCCGGCTCGATCGGCCGTACCGATTTCCCGTACAGCGACCACGAAGCGCTCGTGAGCGCCATTCGCGACAAGATCTACCCGCTCGGGGACGACGTCAAAGTCCTGTGCGGGCACGGGCCCGCGACCACCATCGGCCGCGAGCGGCGCACGAACCCCTTCGTGCGCGGTTAGCCGGCGCGGAAGATCCGGTGGCGGACGCGGTCGCCCGCGCGAATGCCCAGCCGGCGGGCGAGACCGCCGTTGATCTCGAGCACCGCGCGCACGGGATAACGCGAGGGGATGATTTCTTCCGAAAGCGGCACGGCGTTTTCGTGCAGATGCCTGATCACGCCGTCGGCGCCGATGAAGAGCATGTCGAGCGGAATGAAGGTGTTCCGCATCCAGAAAAAGACGGGTTGCTCGGTTCCGAAGTCGAACAGCATCCCTTGCCGTTCGGGCAGCTCGGTGCGGAACATGAGACCGCGGGCGAGCTCTTCGGGACTGGCGACGAGCTCGACGAGGAATTCTTCGATCCCGCGGCGGGTGAGGATCTGCAAGGGCTCGAGCGGCTTGCGGCTCTCGCTCGCGGCCGGACCGCCCGACGCCGCTGCGAGGATGCCGGCGGCGGTCAGAAGAAACGCGCGACGTGCGGCCATGGTCAACCTCCCGCGCGTTTCTTGCGCACCCGCTCGAGCGCCTTCTTGGCGAGCTCGTGCTCGGGCTCGTCGGCGAGGAGCCGCGCGTATTCGCGCTCGGCACGCGCGAGCTCGCCGAGCTCTTCGAGGGCGCGCGCGCGGTTGTAGAGGAACCAACTCTCGCGTACGCCTTCGCGGATCGCCCGGTCGAGGTCGAGGAAGGCGTTCTTGGCATCGCCGCGCTTGAGCCGCGCCATGCCGCGGCTCGCCCGTGCTTCGGCGCGCTCGGGCTCGAGAGCGAGCGCGCGGCCGAAGTCGCGGATCGCGCGTTCGTGCTCTTCGAGCCGCATCCAGGCGAGCCCGCGCAGGTGCCACAGATCGGCGCGGTCGGGCGCGAGCGCGAGAGCACGGTCGTAAGCGGCGATCGCGAGCTTGGGCTCGCCCTTGGCGACGAGCGCCCGGCCGCGGCCGAGGAGCGCGTCGACGGCATCGGGTGTCGCGCGCAAGACGGCGTCGAAATCGGCGAGCGCCGCTTCCGCGCGCCCCAGGCGCAACAGCGCGTTGCCGCGGCCCAGACGGGCTTCGAGAGAGCCCGGTTCGCGCGCGAGCACGGAATCGAAGGTGCGCACCGCGCGTTCCGCTTCACCCGCGCGCGCGAGCGCCCGCCCGAGCGCGTTCGCGAGGTCGAGCCGATCGGGGGCGCGGGCGAGCGCCGCCTCGAGGTCGCGCACGGCTCCCGCCGCGTCCCCGAGGGCGAGCCGGGCCCGGCCGCGCGCGGCGAGGCTGTCCACCTCTTCCGGAGCGGCGGCGAGGGCGGCGTCGAGGAGCGGGATCGCCTCCTGGTGCCGGCCCGCCCGCACGAGCGTGCGGCCGAGGGCGCCCTTGAGCGCCGGGTCGTCGGGTTCGCGCGCTAAAGCCGCCCGTCGGTCCTCGAGCGCACCGTCGAGGTCGCCGAGCCGCTCGCGCACGCCCGCGCGCGCCGACAGCGCGCCGCGATCGCCGGGGCGAAGTGCGAGCAAAGCGTCGAGATCGGCCCGCGCCGCGGCGAGATCGCCCCGCCGGCGCGCGAGTTCGGCGCGGGTGCGCAGGGCTTCGACGCGTTGCGCTTCGCTTCCGCCCGGCTTGTCGAGAAGGCGGCTGCAGGCCGCCGCGGCCGCGGCGGCGGCCGGATTGCGGGTGGTGCAGAGGTCGAGATCGGGGTCGCGCGGGGGCGCCTTGGGCGCCGCGGCACAGGCGCAAAGGCCCAGGAGGAAGACCAGGAGCAACCGTTGGTGCAGGGATCCGCCCCTTCGCGCGCGCTTCACGCGGTTGGCCCTTTAGCGCCTCGCGCGGGCGCGCGAAAGCGGGGTCAGTCGGCACGCCGGATGCGGGCTTCGGTCGGCACCGGTGTCCTCAGCGTCTGGAGCACGACGCAATAGCGCTCGGTGAGCGCGAGCAGGCGCTCGAGCTCTTCGGGGGCGGCATCGGTGTCGAGCTCGAAGGCGAGCCGGATCGCCCGGAACCCGACCGGGGCCTCGCGTGCGACACCGAGCGTACCGCGGAAGTCGAGATCGCCCTCCACCCGCACTCTACCGGCGCGGACGGGGACGCCGAGGGCGGTGGCCACGGCTTTGAGGGTCACGCCGGCACAGGCGGCCAGGGCCTGAAGGAGCATGTCCCCCGAGCAGGCCTGCAGGCCCGAGCCGCCCGTGGCCGGGTGCAGTCCGGCCTCGATCGGGCCCCCGGCGGTCTCCACCCGACAGGCGAGCCCTTCGCCGAGCTCTCCTTCGGCGCGCAGCGTGACGAGCGCGGCCGAAGGATCCGCCCGGTAGCGAGCCTTGAGGGGTGCCTGCAGAGCTCTGAGCTCTTCGGGGGTCATCGGATCCTCCTCGATCGGTTCAAGTGGCGGCGCGCTCGCAACTGCCGAGCAGAGCGAGCAAACGGCCCCGCAGCATCCGTACTCCCGGCTCGTGGACCGCGCGCGGTCGCGGGGCGTCGTTCTCGACGACCGCGCGCACGCTGCCCGGGCGTCCGCCCAGGACGACGACGGTATCGGCGAGAAGCACGGCCTCGTCGAGATCGTGGGTCACGAGCACGACCGTCGGCCGATCCTCGGCCCAGATCCGCAGGAGTTCCTCGCGCAGCCGGGCGCGCAGAAGGGCGTCGAGGGCGCTGAAGGGCTCGTCGAGGAGGAGCAACCGGGGACGGGTCACGAGGGCGCGGGCGAGCGCGGCCCGTTGGGCCATGCCGCCCGAGAGCTCCTTGGGTAGGGCGCGCTCGAACCCGGCGAGGCCCACCCGAGCGATGGCGCGCGCGGCCATCGCCGCACGCTCGCGCCGCGCGATCCGGCGCGACAGGCCGAAGGCGACGTTGCGGAGGAGGTCGAGCCACGGCATCAGGCGCGGCTCTTGGAAGACGACGCCGATGTTCGGCGAGGGACCGCGCAAGTCTTCGCCGCCGAGGCGAACGGTGCCGGCGCTCGGGCGTTCGAGCCCGGCCAGAAGACGCAAGAGCGTGCTCTTGCCACAGCCCGACGGCCCGATCACGGTCACGAAGCGCCCGGACGGAACCACGAGATCGACGCCCTCGAGCGCCCGGAGCCCGTTTTCGTAGCGCTTGGCGAGACCGCGGATTTCGAGCACGTCAGGTTCCGCTGCGGAAGGCGTCTTGCCAGGCGACGGCGCGGCGGCTCGCGCTCACGAGAAGCGCATCGGTCGCCTTGCCGAAGAGGGCGAAGAGGAACAGTGCCCCCAGGATGACCGCGGCGTTGCCGCTCATCTGCCCGTCCACGAGCAGATAACCCAGTCCTTCCGAGGCGCCCACGAGCTCGGCCGCGATGACGAACATCCAGGCGAGGCCGAGCCCGCCGCGGATGCCCGTGAGCCAAGAAGGAAGCGCTCCCGGCAACAGGATCCGCAAGAGCACCGCGAGCGGGCCCAACCGGAAGACGCGCCCGACTTCCACGAGCTTGCGATCGACCGAGCGGATGCCGCTCTCGAGGCCGAGATAGACCGGGAAGAAAGCGCCGAGCGCGATCAAGAGGATCTTGGGCGTCTCGAAGATCCCGAACCAGAGCACGAACAGCGGTACCCAGGCGATCGAGGGGATCGCGCGCAAGGCTTGGATCGAGGGATCGAGGAGCCGGCGCAGGACATCGATCGTGCCGGTGAGCGCGGCGGCGAGGCTGCCGACCGCCACCCCGAGCGCGAAGCCCGTGCCCACCCGCCCGAGCGTGGCCGCGAGGTGGCGCGAGAGCTCGCCCGAGCGGTGAAGCTCGAGGAGAGTCGCGGCCACGGTCGAAGGAGGCGGGAGGAGGCGCCGGGCGATCCAGCCCTTCGCGGCGGCGAGCTCCCAGAGAAGGGCGAGGGCGACGGGCACCACGAGCCCCCACAGCGCGGACGACGGGCGACGGAGGCCCGCCGTCCGACCGGGGGCGCGCGGAGCGCCGAGCTCCGCTCGGTCGAAGCGCGCGAAGAGGGTCGCCATCAGCCGAGCGGCAGCGCGTTCGTGAAGCGCGGCTCGAGAAGCGCGCGCGTCTCGGCCTCGACATCGATCTCGGCGCGGACGATCCCCGCCGCTCGCAACGCCTTGCCGGCGGCGGCGATGGAAGCGAACTGCGCTTCTCCCACTCGCGGATCCGAAAGGCTCGTGCGCTCGAGCTGACGCGCGGCGACCGCTTCGGAGATGCGCGCGGCGCGGGCGAGCAGCGCGCGCAGCTCGGCGGGATGCTCGCGGGCGTAGCGTCGCGCGCGCTCGTAAAGGGCCACGATGCGGGCGACGAGATCGGGACGTTCGGCGACGAGCACCTCGGGCGCGTTGAGCACGCCCCAGCTGTTGGCATCGGGATCGCGGTAGAAGAGCCGCGCGCCGCTTTCGAGCTCCGCCTGGGCCATCATCGGATCGAGACCGGCCCAGGCGTCGACGTCGCCGCGCTCGAGCGCCGCTCTGCCCTGATCGTGTTGGAGCAGCACGAGTTGGACGTCCTTGGCCGCCAGGCCGTGCCGATCGAGAGCGCGCAGCAAGAAGATGAAAGGATCGGTCCCCTTGGTCGCGGCGACGCGACGCCCGCGCAGATCCTCGACCCGCGCGATCCCGGTATCGGGTCGGGTGACGAGCGCCGTCCACTCGGGCTTGGAAAAGACGTAAACGATCTTGATCGGATTGCCGTTGATCCGACCCAGAAGCGCCGCGGCGCCCGCGGTCGAACCGAAGTGGAGGGAACCTGCGTTGAGGAATTCGAGGGCTTTGTTGGAGCCCGAGGATTGAACCCAGCGCACGCGGACGCCGTCACGCCCGAGATCCTCTTCGACCCAACCCTTGTCCTTCAGGACGAGGCTGAGGGGATTGTAGGTCGCCCAGTCGAGAACGAGCTCGTGCCGAACCGCGGCTCGTGCCGGAAAAGCGAGTGGTGCCACCGACAAGGAGGTCAACGAAGAAAGGAGACGCCGTCGAGAGAGATTCATCGTCGATCTCCAACCATCGGGCCGGCTCGAGGCCGGCAATTCGGTCATCGACGGGTCGATCGATCGAGATGTTCTCTCGTTCGCCGTTCGACCCGCCGCGGTACACGTCCGGACGACCGCCGGACGCTCGATCGGGATTCCCCGCACACGCGCCAGCCGTCTGCTCGCAACGGCACGGCGGAGCGAGGTTGAATTCTACGCATCGCGTTGTCAATATCAAAGAAAATACATTTGATTTGCGTATTTTATCGTCTCCGGTGCCTTGACAAGGGCCGGCGGCTTCATGAGAAGAAGCTCAAATGCCAGTCGCGAACAGGGAGGCACGGAACCCATGACCTCGCGCACAGCTCGCACAGTCGGGGGCGTCGACCGACGCTCCTTTCTCGCCGGAGCCGCAGCGGGCGCCCTTCTCGCCGCCCCGCGTCCGGTGCGCGCCGCACCCGCTCGCGTCGTCGTGGTCGGCGGCGGCTGGGGCGGGCTCGGGGCCGTGCGCGCGCTCGCCGGCAGACCGGGGATCGAGCTCGTCCTTCTCGAGCCCAACCCGGCCTTCGTCTCCTGCCCCTTGAGCATCCATTACATCGTGGGCGAGCGGCCGTTCTCGGATTTCGAGCACGGCTATGCGACGATCGACGCCCTCGGTGTGCGCCGCATCCGCGAGGCCGCCGTGGCGATCGACCGCGATCGGCGCGAGGTGGCGACCGCGAGCGCGCGGATCCCTTACGACTTCCTCGTGCTTTCCCCGGGTGTGGAGTACGTGGAAGAGGCGATCGCCGGCTTCGCCCAGGCCCGCGACCGACTCCCCGTGGGCTTCCGGCCTTTCGAGCAGCACGCGGTCAAGGCGCTCGTCGACCGTTTCCTGAGCGAAGGCGGCACGTTCGCGATCGCCGTGCCCAAGCCGCCCTACCGCTGCCCACCGGCCCCTTACGAGCGCGCCTGCCTCGTCGCGGAGCAAATCAAGAAGCGCGGCACCAAGGGCAAGGTGGTCGTCGCCGATGCCAACCCCCGGCCGCTTCCGCCCCCGATCGCCGAGCCGATCCTGGAAGCGATGCGCACGACCTACGCCGGTCTCGTCGAGTATCTGCCCGACCACGAAGTCAAGGCGGTGAATTTCGAGAAGGGTGCGCTCGACTGCGGCGTGGTCGACGTCCCCTTCACCCACGCCAACATCGTCCCGCCCATGCGCGCGCCGCGGCTTCTGCGCGAGGCCGGCCTCGGCGAGCGTTGGGCGGCGGTGCGGTTGCCGGATTTCCGCGCCCAAGGCGACGAGCGGATCTGGATCGTGGGCGATGCCGCCGGAACCCCTCTGCCCAAGAGCGGCCACGTCGCCTTCAACGCCGGGGCGGTGGCGGCGCGCGCGATCCTGCGCCGGATCGCGGGCGAGCCCGAGCCGGCGGCGGCTCCGACCGAACTCCCGGCCGGGATCTGTTTCGCCGCCGTCACCCGCGACCGCGCCATCATGATCGCGGTCGAATCGAGCTTCGTGCCCGGGGAGGGCGCCAAGTCGCGCTTCCACGTCGATCCCGCCCCCACCCGCGAATCGAGCGAGGCGGCGATGAACTGGGGCCGCAGCATGTGGCAGAGCATGCTCGGCTGAGAACGCGGGCGCACTCTCCCCGCGAGGGCCCGCCTCCGCGTAGAACGCGCCCGCAACCGCGCGCGGATGCCGGGCCGTGGAGCTGTCGACCCTCGTCGGACAGGAACCCGAGGAAGTCCTCGAGAGCCTCGGCTCTTCGGCCGAGGGGCTCGATCCGGAGGAAGCCGCTCGTCGCCTCGCCCGCTTCGGCCCCAATCGGCTCGAGGCGCGGGCGCGCCCGCCCGCGCTGTCGAGGCTCCTCGCCACGCTGACCCACTTCTTCGCGCTCCTGTTGTGGGCCGCGGCCGCGCTCGCCTGGATCGGCCATCGCTTCGATCCCGAGGCGGGGCTGGACACGCTCGCCGTCGCGATCGTCGCCGTCGTGCTCGTCAACGGCGTCTTCGCCTTCGCCCAGGAGTATCGTGCCGAGCGGATGCTCGCCGCTCTCGCGCGGTTGCTGCCGGCCCGAGCCCGGGTGCTCCGCGGCGGCCGGCTCGAGGAAGTGCCGATCGAGACGCTCGTACCCGGAGACGTGATCCTCCTCGAGGCGGGTGATCTGATCCCGGCCGATGCGCGTCTCGTCGTCGCGAACGCGCTGCGCGTGGATCTCGCCACGCTCACCGGCGAGGCGCGCCCCCGGCCGCGCTCGGCCGCACCCGCTCCGTTCCTCTCGCCCCTCGAAGCCCCCAACCTCGTCCTCGCCGGCACCACCGTGGTCGCGGGCGAGGGCCGCGCGGTGGTCTTCGCCACCGGCCATCAGACCGAGTTCGGCCGCATCGTCGCTCTCGTCCAGGCCGAACCCGAGCCGCGCTCGCTGTTCCTCGCCGAGATCGCCCGGGCCAGTCGCTGGATCGCGGCCGTCGCCTGCACTCTCGGCGCGGTCTTTCTCCTCGCCGGGCTTTCGGTCGGCCTCTCCGCGTCCGCCGCCGCCGTCTTCGCGCTCGGCGTGATCGTCGCCAACGTCCCCGAGGGCCTCCTTCCCACCGTCACCCTGGCGCTCGCCATGGCCGCCCAGCGCCTCGCGCGGCGCGGCGTACTCGTCCGGCATTTGCCCGCGATCGAGACGCTCGGGGCGGCGAGCGTGATCGTCACCGACAAGACGGGCACCCTCACCACGGGCGCGATGGTCGTGCGGGTGGTCCAGCCGGCGGATGCCGCCGAGCCGGTTCCGGTCGCCGCCCTCGATCCGCGCGAGCCCGTGATCCGCCGTTTGCTCGAGGTCGCGGCCTCCTGTCACGGGCTCGTGCCGGGCCCCCGGGGCCTCGTGGGCGATCCCATGGAACGCGCGCTCGTCGAGGCCGCCGGCGCTCACGGGATCGCCCCCCTGCCGGTCCTGAGCACCATCCCTTTCGATGCCGACCGCAAGCGGATGGGGACGATCCACGATCGCGCCGGCGAGCGGCTGCTCTTCTGCAAAGGCGCCCCCGAGACGGTCCTAGCGCGGTGCACGCGCATCGCCGCGGCGGACGGCCCCGCCCCGCTCGGCGCCGACGCGCGCGCGCGGCTCCTCGCCTCCGCTGCTTCCTGTGCCGAGCGCGGCTATCGGCTGCTGGCCCTGGCCTACCGCCCCCTCGCTCCCGAAGAGACGCCCGAGGACGAGAACGAGCTCGTCTTCACGGGCTTCGTCGGCTTCGAGGATCCCCCGCGCCCCGGTGCCGCCGAGGCGGTGGCGACCGCGCGCCGGGCGGGGATCCGGGTGATCGTCGCCACGGGCGACCATCCCCTGACCGCTCTCGCCCTCGCGCGGCGCATCGGCCTCGTCCGTTCGCAGCGGCCGCGGGTCATCACGGGCGATCGCTTGGCGCGGTTGTCGAACGCCGAGCTCCAGCTCGCTCTCGATGCCGAAGAGATCCTCTTCGCGCGCCTGGCGGCTGACCAGAAGCTGCGTCTGGTCAAGGCCTTGCAGGCGCGGGGAGAGACCGTGGCGGTCACCGGCGACGGGGTCAACGACGCCCCGGCCCTCAAACGCGCCGAGATCGGGGTGGCGATGGGCCGATCGGGAAGCGACGTGGCCCGCGAAGCCGCCGACATCGTGCTGATCGACGACGATTTCGCGGCGATCGTGGCGGCGATCGCCGAAGGCCGGGCCGTCTTCGCCAACGTCCGCCGCTTCCTCACCTACATCCTCGCTTCCAACGTTCCCGAGCTCGTCCCCTTTCTCCTCTTCGCCCTTCTGGGCGTGCCCTTGCCCTTGACCGTGGTGCAGATCCTGGCCGTCGACCTCGGCACCGATCTGCTGCCCGCGCTCGCCCTCGGCGCCGAACCGCCGGCTCCGGACACCATGGAGCGGCCGCCCCGGGCCAAAACCGCCGCGCTTCTCGATCGCGGACTGTTCGTCCGTGCCTACCTCTGGCTCGGGATCCTCGAGACCTTGGGATCGCTTTCGGCCTACGCGGTGGTGTTGTGGCTCGGCGGATGGCGATGGGACACCCCCCTTTCCCCCGTCGATCCGCTCCGGCTCGAGGCCACGAGCGCCACGCTCACCGGCATCGTGCTCGCCCAGATGGCCAATCTCTTCGTCTGCCGACACGAGCGCATCGCCTCCTTCGCCCCCGAGCTCCCGCGCAACCCTCTGATCCTTCCGGCCCTTCTTTCCGAAGCCGGGCTCTTGCTCGCGATCCTGTTCACCTCGCCGGGCCGAGCTCTGTTCGGGACCGCACCGCCCGCGCCCGCGGCCTGGCTCGTCGGCGCGGCGGGGGCCGTCCTCCTCTTCTGCGCCGAAGAAGCCCGCAAGGCGCTCTCGCGCCGAAGAGAAGGCGCGGCGCGCCTCAGAACGCGAGATCGTTGACCGCGATCACCGCCGCCAGGATCGAGACCACGATCCCGCCCACGAGAAGACCCGAGATGACGACGAGCAAGGGCTCGACGAGAGCGACCAGACGCGCCAGCCGGTTGGCCACCCGTTCCTCGAAGGCTTCGGCGAGATATTCGGTGACCGCCGCCAGCCGTCCGCTCTCTTCGCCCACCCGCAACAGCCGCACGGCGAGGGGGGCGAGGACGTCGGCGCGCGCGAGCGCGCTCCACAAGGGCCGACCCTCGCGGACCGCCAGGACCGTGTCGTCGAAGGCGGCGCGCACGGCGCGATTGGTGATCATCTCGCGCACGAGAGAAAGCGCCGAGGCCAGATCGAGCCCGCCTCGGAGCAACGTCGCGAGCCCCCGCATCGCTTCCGCGCTCGCGCGCTCGCGCGTGAGCTTTCCGAAAAGCGGAAGGCGCAGAAGGCTCGCGTCGATCGCCGCCCGCACCGCCGGGCGGCGCAGAGCCGCGAGGAACAGGAAAAGCGCGAACGCGAGGACGAGGGCGAGGACGTCTCCCCGAGCGCCGAGAAAGTCCGCGAAGGCGAGCACGAAGCGCGTGCTCGCCGGCAGGGCCGACCCGGCCTGGGCGAACAGCGGTGCGAAGCGCGGCACGACGACGAGGAGGAGCACGGCCACGGCGGCGAGCGAAGCGAGCAAGAGCACGCAGGGATAGATCGCGGCCGAGACGAGCTTGCGCTCGAGCTGCTCGCTCTTTTCGCGCTGAAGGGCGAGCGCGCGCAACACGTCGGGGAGATTTCCCGCCGCCTCGCCGGCGCGGACGAGGCCGACGTACGCGCGCGGGAAGGCTTCGGGACGGGCGCTCAAGGCTTCGCTCAACGCCTTGCCCGCGCGCACGGCTTGGCGCACTTCGGCGAGGATGGCCCGCAAGCGGCGATGCTCGGTGGTCTCGACGAGCAGTCCGAGGGCGTCGGCGAGGGCCTGGCCGGCGCCCAGAAGGGTGGCGAGTTCGCGCGTGGCCTCGGTCACCGCCCGCGCCAAGCGGCGCCCGCCCGCGATCGGCAGTGTGGCGCGCGGGGCGACGGGCTCGGCGGTGATCGGGAAGAGACCCCGCTCTTGCAGCCGCGCGACGGCGGCGCGCGCATCCGGAGCCTCGATCTCGCCGCTCACCCGCTCGCCCTTGGCGGTGAGCGCCCGATAGGCGAAGAGCGCCACGGCCGTCCCTACCAGTCCTCGGTGACCCGGGCGACTTCGGCGAGGGTGGTGAGCCCCGAAAGCGCCTTGCCGATGCCGTCGCGGAGCATGGTCTGCATGCCGGCGGCGACGGCGGCGGCGTGAACCGCCTGGGTGGGGGCGCGATCGCGCACGAGCTCGCGGATGCGATCGTCGACCTCGAGCAGTTCGAAGATGCCGATGCGGCCGACGATCCCGAGCCCGCCGCAGCGCGGGCAGCCCGGCGCGCGGAAGAGCCGCGGCGCGCAGCCGAGCATGCCGGCGCGGGCGAGAAGGTCGCGCTCCATCGGGCCGGCTTCGCAGGGCTCCCGACAATGCGGGCAGAGGACGCCCACGAGCCTCTGCCCCACGACCGCGCGCAGAACCGAGGCCAAGAGATAGGGCTCCACCCCCATGTCCAACAGACGCGCGACGGCACCCGCGGCGCTGTTCGTGTGCAAGGTGGAAAGAACCAGGTGGCCGGTGAGCGCGGCGTGCACGGAGATCTCGGCGGTCTCGGGATCGCGCGTCTCGCCCACCATGATGACATCGGGATCGTGACGGACGACCGAGCGCAGAACGCGCGCGAAATCGAGACCGATCTCGGGGCGCACCTGGATCTGGGTCACCCCTTCGATCTGGTATTCGACCGGATCCTCGACGCTCACGACTTTGAGCGCGGTGCGATCGAGGCGGCGCAAGGCCGCGTACAGCGTCGTCGTCTTGCCCGAACCCGTGGGCCCGGTGACCAGCAACATGCCGTACGGAGAGCGCAAGATGCGATCGAAGCGCGCCACGAGTTCGGGCGCGAGGCCGATCTCGTCGAGGCTCGCGCCGCGGCGGTCGGAATCGAGCAGGCGGATGACCAGGCTCTCCCCGTGCACGCTCGGGGCCGTGGCGACGCGCAGATCCACCGTCCGGCCCTCGAGTTCGAGCCGCGCGCGCCCGTCCTGCGGCAGCCGTCGTTCGGCGATGTCGAGCTTGGCGAGGATCTTGATGCGCGAGACGATCGCGGCGGCGTAGCGCACCGGCGGGGAGAGGATCTCGCGCAGCCGGCCGTGGACCCGATAGCGGACCCGCAGCCGGTCGGGAAAAGGCTCGATGTGGATGTCGGACGCCCCGAGCGCGAGGGCGTCGCCCAGGATCTGGTTGACGAGCCGCACCACCGGCGCCTCGCGGGCGCTGTCGATGAGCCGCTCGAGCTCGTCGCGCTCTTCCGTCTCGTGATGCTCGAGGTCGGACACCAACCGGCGCATGGCCTCCGGCCCGCGCTCGAACCAGCGCGCGAGCACGGCCTCGAGTTCGTCGAGCGCCGCCACCACCGGCTCGACCGCGCGATCGGTGGCGAGCGCGATCGCTTTGAGCGCGGCTTCGTCTGCGGGATCGGCGAGGGCCACGCGGATGCGCTCGTCGTCGAAGGCGATCGGAGCCGCGCGCACGCGGCGCAGGAAGCGCGGGCTGATCGTCTCGCCGAGCACCGGGGCTTCGGGGAGATCTTCGGCCCTCGCGCGCGCGATCCCGAAGAGCTCGGCCGCGGCTTCTGCCCAAAGGCCGGGCTCGATCCCGCCTCGGCGCACGGCGAGGACGACGAGCGGCTCCGTTTCCGTGCGGGCCGTTTCTTCGAGCTCGCGGGCTCTCTCGGCCGGAAGTCGGCCGCGCGCGACGAGAAGGCGCAGGACCGGGTGCGCGAGCTCTTCCGGTTCGGCCGTTTCGTTCGCCGGCTCGCGCGGCACGGGCACGATCGCGGGGGGCGAAACCGAGGCAGAAGCCATACCCGATGTCCGAACGAGTCCGGGGCGCGGTCCGATCCGAGGCTCTTGTGCCACAAATCACCCCCCGCTGCCAAATCGGCGCCCTGCGCATCGATCGCGTTCGAGCCCGCCTTCGTCCCTCTTCGGGTGCGGCGCGGGGTCGGTTGCACGGGACGCGCCGCTCTGCCACGAGAGCCGTGCTCGGGCAGAGAAGGAGGTACCATGCCGTTCGTGGAGGTCCCCGGGGTCCGCATCCACTACGAGCTCGGCGGGCCCGAGACCGCGCCCGTGGTCGTGTTCGCCAATTCGCTCGGTGCCGACCTCTCGATGTGGGAGCCGCAGCTTCCCGCTCTGCTCGGGCGCTACCGCGTCTTGCGCTTCGACATGCGCGGTCACGGTGCCTCTTCGGTTCCGCCCGGGCCTTATCGGCTCGAGGATCTCGCGCGCGACGTCCTCGCTCTTCTCGATGCGCTCGGCATCGAGCGCGTGCATTTCTGCGGCCTTTCGCTCGGCGGGGCGGTGGGCCAGTGGCTGGGCATCCATCACCCCGAGCGGCTCCTTTCGCTCACCCTCTGCGCCACCGCCTGCAGCTTCGGGCCGCGCGCGACCTGGGAGGAGCGGATCGCGGCGGTCGAGCGCGGCGGGGTCGAGGCGATCGCCGATGCGGTGCTCGAGCGCTGGTTCACCCCCGCCTTCCGCGAGCGCCGCGCGAGCGAGGTGGCGCGCTTCCGCGCCGTGCTCTGCGCCACCTCGGCCTCGGGCTACGCCGCCGCCGCCGCCGCGGTCCGCGACACGGATCTCTGCGCCGAGCTGCATCGGATCGCCGCGCCGACCCTGTTGATCGCCGGGAACGCCGATCCCGCCACGCCTCCCGCGCGCCTCGAGGAGCTCCGCGCGCAGATCCCGCGAGCCGAGCTCCTCGTGCTCGAAGCCGCCCACATCCTCAACGTCGAAGCGGCGGAGGCGTTCAATCGCGCCCTCCTCGCCTTCCTCGAAGAACAGGACCGGGCGGCGCTCGGGAGTTTCGGCGATCTCTACCGCCGCGGCCTGGAGGTGCGCCGCGCGGTGCTCGGCGACGAATGGGTGGACCGTGCGCTCGCCCGGACGACCGAGTTCGACCGACCGTTCCAAGAGATGCTCACGGCCTGGTGCTGGGGTGCGCTGTGGGGGCGCCCGGGGCTGTCGCGTCGGATCCGCTCCATGCTCAACATCGCCATGCTCGCCACCCTCGGTCATCACGAGGAGCTGGCGCTGCACCTGCGCGGTGCGCTCCGAAACGGCGTGAGCGAGGCGGAGATCGCCGAAGTGTTGCTGCAGGTCGCGGTCTACGCCGGCGTTCCGGCCGCCAACAGCGCCTTCCGCATCGCCAAGGAGGTGCTGCGCGAGGCGCGCGAAGAGGCGGGACGAGAGGCTTCTCGATAGGACGACGATCGGAAAAAGGGCTGAAGATCCGATGAGTTCGCGCAGGGCGCGCGGCGGGGCCGCGGTCGATTCCTCGTCATCCCCATCGCCGGCTCAGGGGGTTGGCGGGATTCGCCCCGCGCCGTTCACCGCCCCGCTCACAGCTTCGTCCACGGTCCTGTGGAAAACGTCCGCGGACGCCGCGAGCGGGTTCGGCGCGCGCGGATCGGAGCGGCGGCCGTGACCGACGCCGGCCGGCTCAAAGAGCGGGCGGCGAGGGCGAGCCTCGCCGTGGCCGGGTTTCTCGTCCTGCTCAAGCTCGTGGCGACGCTCGCGAGCGGCTCGGCCGCGGTTCTCTCTTCCCTCGTCGATTCCATGGCCGACATCGCGGCCTCGGCGGTCACCTGGCTCGCCGTGCGCATCGCCCATCAGCCGCCCGATCGGCGTCACCGCTTCGGGCACGGCAAGGCGGAATCCCTCGCCGCTCTGGGCCTCGCCGCGCTCGTGAGCGGCTCGGCGCTCTTCGTCGTGCTCGAAGCCGCCCGTCGGTTTTTCGAGCCCGAGCCGTTGCGCGCCGGTACGCTCGCGCTTCTCGTCATGGCGGCTTCGATCCTCGCCACGGCGGGGCTCGTGGCGTTCCAGGGCTACGTGATCCGGCGCACGGGGTCGCAAGCGATCGCCGCCGATCGGCTGCACTACCTGACCGATTTCTTGTCCAACGCCGCCGTGCTCGGCTCGCTCGTCGCGGTCGAGCGCTGGGGTCTTCTGTGGGCCGATCCCCTGGTCGCGGTCGCGGTGGCCGGATCGCTGTTGATCGCGAGCTGGCGCATCGGTCGCCGTTCGGTGGACACGCTCATGGACCACGAGCTGCCCTCGGCCGAGCGAGCCCGCATCGAGGCGATCGTGCGCGCCCATCCCGAGGTCGAGAACCTGCACGATCTGCGCACGCGCGAAGCCGCGGGGGTACGCTTCATCGAGTTCCACATCGAGCTCGACGGCTCGATGACCCTGCGTGCGGCCCATCAGGTGACCGAGGCCATCGAGCGGGAGCTGCGCGCGGCTTTCCCGGAAGCCGAGATCATCATCCACCAGGAACCGGTGGGTGTCGAAGACGCCCGGCTCGATCACCGCATCGCCGCCCGCACGCGCTCGGTCCGCTCCGCGTGAGCGGAACGAGCGCGCGGTCGACGGCCGTCGTCCAATCGTTGCAAGTGCTTGGCGGCGCGTGTTAAAGTCGGCTGCCGCGGACGGTCGTCGGCCCGACCCGGCAGTTCGGAACCCGCGCCCGCATGTGGAACCAGCGTCTCGACCGGCTCCAGGAGTTCCCGTTCCGCCGCCTCGCGGCGCTGTTGCGCGGCATCGATCCACCGACGGGCGAGACCTTCGATCTCGCCCTGGGCGAACCCCGCCACGAGCCGCCCCCGCTTCTCGCCGAGACGGTCGCCCGCCACGCCCACGAGTGGAACCGCTATCCGCCCGTGGAAGGGACGCGGTCCTTCCGCGCCGCCGTCTGCGCTTGGCTCGCGCGTCGCTACGGCCTGCCGACGGACGCGCTCGATCCCGACCGGCACGTCTTGCCTCTGGCCGGAACCAAAGAAGGGCTGTTTCTCCTGCCCCAGGTCCTGGTGCCCGAGGGGTCGACGGGGCCACGGCCGGTCGTGCTCGTGCCCAACCCGGTCTACGCCGTCTACGTCGGTGCGGCCGTGCTCGCCGGCGCCGAGCCCGTCTTTCTCTCCGCCGAGCGCGCGTCGAATTTCCTTCCCGATCTCGACGCGCTCGATCCCGAACTCCTCGCGCGCACGGCGGCTCTCTATCTCTGCTCGCCCGCCAATCCCCAGGGCACGATCGCCGATCGCGCCTATCTCGCCCGCGCTCTGCGGCTCGCCCGCGCCTACGGCTTCCTTCTCGTGGTCGACGAGTGCTACGCGGAGATCTGGGATCGGGAGCCGCCTCCCGGGGCGCTCGAGGTGGCGTGGGCCGAAAGCCGCGATTTCGCCAATCTCGTCGTCTTCCACTCGCTCTCGAAGCGCTCTTCGGCGCCCGGGCTGCGCTCCGGCTTCGTCGCCGGGGATCCGGAAGTCTTGCGCCGCTTCGCGCGCTTGCGCGCCTACGGCGCCGCGGTGCAGCCCTTGCCGCTGATGGCCGCCGCTACCGCGCTGTGGAGCGACGAAGCGCACGTGGAGGCCAACCGCGCGCGCTACCGACGCAAGATCGATGCGGCCGAACGCCGGCTCGGCAATCGGTTCGGCTTCTATCGGCCGCCGGGGGGTTTCTTCTTGTGGCTCGAAGTCGGCGACGGGGAAGCGGCGGCGGTGCGCCTGTGGCGCGAGGGCGGCGTGCGCGCCTTGCCCGGAGCCTACCTCGCGGTACCCGACGCGCAGGGACGCGACCCGGGGCGGCCCTATCTGCGGCTCGCGCTCGTCCACGAAGAAGAGGTGCTGGAGCGCGCGCTCGACCGCCTGGTCGCGGTCCTGGGGTGAGGCGGCGGGATCGGCGTCATGGCCGCGAGCAGCGTTCCGAGCCTCGAGGAGCCGCGCGCGCGCCGCTGGGTCAAGGCCGCCGCTCGAATCCTGATCGGTGCCGCCCTCCTGGCCTTCGCCTTCTGGCTCGCCCTCGCCCTGATCGGGTTCGATCCCGCCGATCCGAGTTTCAATCACGCCGCTCAGGGAGCCGGCAAGATCCGCAATTACGCCGGGCGGATCGGTGCCACGGTGGCCGATGTGGTTCTGCAGACCCTGGGGCTGGCCGCCTGGCTTCTGCCTCTGGCGCTCGCGGCGCGCGGATTGCGGCTTCTTTTCGATCGCCCGCTGCAATGGCCCTGGCTTCCCTTTCTCGCCCTGCCCGTGGCTCTTCTGGCGGCGTGCGCCTTTCTCGCCGACCGTCCGGTGCCCGAGCCCGCGCGGTGGCCGTTTCGGACCGGCCTCGGCGGTCTCGTCGGCGACTTCTTGATGAATCGCCTGCGCCCCTGGGTCGACGGAAGGCTCTACGGCTGGATCACCGGGGGCGTCGCGCTCGCGGCGGGGATCCTCGCGCTCGGCCTGCGTTGGGGCGAATCGCGGGCGGCGCTCGCGTGCGTGGGTCGCGTCTCGGCCCGCGCCGGTCGATGGTTGGGGGCCGCGGCCCGCGAAGGCGGGCGGCTTTCCGGCGCGGCCCTGCGCCGGGTCGGCTTCGCCGGCCCCGAGACCCGGCCGACGGCGACGGCGGGCGACGAGGAGGGCGGCGAAGGCGGCGGCCGCTTCGCCCTCCTGCGGGATAAGTTGCGTGCCCGGTTCGGTGCCCTGTGGAGCGGACGGGCCCGCGCTTCCGAAGAGACCGTGGTGCGGCCGCTGCGCCGACCGGCGGCGGTGCGCGAGACGGAAAAGGCCGAAGACGGGCGGGTCGAAGTCGAAAAGCCGCGTCGACGGCTTTCCGACCGCGCGCCCGCGCCGCCTCCGCCCGAGCCCGCGCGCTCGGGCGCGGCGAGCGGAGGGCGCGGCACCGAACGGGAAGAAGCGCGGCGTGCCGCCGACGGTTTCGTCCTTCCCTCCCTCGATCTCTTGGCGGTGCCGCGGGCGGTCGCCGATCCGGGACTTTCGCGCGCCGCGCTCATGGAGACGGCGCGTCGGCTCGAGGCCGTGCTCGACGATTTCGGCGTCAAAGGCCAGATCATCGACGTCAAGCCCGGCCCCGTGGTCACGCTCTTCGAACTCGAGCCGGCACCCGGCACGCGCTCGCAGCGGGTGATCAGCCTCGCCGACGACATCGCTCGGTCGCTTTCGGCGCTCTCCGTGCGCGTGGCGACCGTGCCCGGCCGCAACGTGCTGGGGATCGAGGTCCCCAACGAGCGACGACAGACGGTCTTTTTGCGCGAGCTCCTCGAATCCGAGATCTGGCGGACGAGCGAAGCGCGCCTGCCCCTCGCTCTGGGCAAAGACATCGCGGGTCAGCCCGTGATCGTCGATCTGGCGCGCATGCCGCATCTTCTGATCGCCGGTACCACGGGGTCGGGGAAGTCGGTGGCGATCAACGCCATGATTCTTTCGCTTCTTTACCGGCTGACCCCTTCCGAGTGCCGGATCATCATGATCGATCCCAAGGTTATCGAGCTCTCGGTCTACGAGGACATCCCGCACCTCCTCGCACCCGTGGTCACCGAGCCCCACAAGGCGGTGGTCGCCTTGAAGTGGGTCGTGCGCCAGATGGACGAGCGTTATCGGCTCATGTCGCATCTGGGGGTGCGCGACATCTTCGCCTTCAACCGCCGCATCGAACAGGCGCTCGCCCGCGGCGAGACGCTCGTGCGCAAGGTGCGCACCGGCTTCGAGCCCGGCACCGGGTTGCCGATCGTCGAGGACCAGCCGATCGACACGAAGCCTCTGCCGCTCATCGTCGTCATCGTCGACGAGGTGGCGGATCTCATGCTCACCGCCGGCAAGGAGATCGAGCACTGCATCCAGCGGCTTTCGCAGAAGGCGCGCGCGGCGGGGATCCATCTCATCGTCGCCACGCAGCGGCCGTCGGTGGATGTGCTCACGGGGGTGATCAAGGCCAATCTTCCCTCGCGGATCAGCTTTCGGGTCTCTTCCAAGATCGACAGCCGCACGGTCTTGGGCGACTCCGGCGCCGAGCAGCTCCTGGGTCAGGGCGACATGCTCTATTTGATGCCCGGGGATCGCATCGTCCGCGTACACGGCCCGCTCGTGACCGATGCCGAGGTCGAGGCCGTGGTGCGCCACCTCAAGACCCAGGGTCCGCCCGATTATCACGAGGGCGTGACCGAGGAAGCCGAAAGCGAAGGCCCCGGCCCCGCCGGCCCGCTCTTCGCCGCTGCGGCGGAAGGGGCGGAACAGGATCGGCTCTACGCCCAGGCCGTGGAGATCGTGATGCGCGACGGCAAGGCCTCGACGAGCTATCTGCAGCGCCGATTGGCGATCGGGTACAACAGCGCGGCCAAGCTCATCGAACGGATGGAACAAGAAGGGCTGATCAGCCCCGCCGACCACGTCGGCCGGCGCCAGGTGCTGATCGGCCGGGGCGGGGTCGATGGCACGGAACCGACGCGGCTCTGAAGCGGGCCTCGCGCGCCGGCGGCTCCTCGTGCTTCTCGTTGCGATCGCCGGCTGGCGCCCGGCGCGCGCCGCCCTCGCCCCGGCCGAGCAGGAGCTCGTCCGCCGGGTCGAGGCCTATTTCAACGCGATCACGACGCTCGAGGCGCGGTTCACCCAGCTCGCCCAGGACGGGCGGATGGCGACCGGGCGGCTGTGGCTCGCCCGTCCGGGTCGACTGCGGCTCGATTACGACCGGCCTTCGCGGGTGAAGATCTTCGCCACGGATTGGCGCGTCATCTTCGTCGACGCCGCGGTCAAGCAGGTGAACGTACTGCCTCTGTCGCAGACGCCGCTGTCCTTTCTCCTCGATCGCGAGGTGAAGCTCTCGGGCGAGCTCGAGGTCACGGAAGTCCAGCGCCGCGCGGGCGAGATCGCGCTCGCCGTGATCCGCGCCGGGGCGCCCGAGCAGGGGCGGGTGGTCGTCGTGCTCGCCGAAAGGCCCCTGGAGTTGCGCCGTTGGTCGATCACCGATCCTCAGGGCTTCACGACCACGATCCTTCTCGACGAGCTCGTCCTCGGCCGGCCCATCGACCCCGCCCTCTTCCGCTTCCACGATCCCGAGATCTTCGGCTGGCCGGAGGGGTGGTGAGCACGGCGACGACCCCGGTTCGCCTCCGCCCGAGCAGGCGGCGGACTATGCCCGAGGCGCGAACGGGCTCCGAGCGCGTCCTGCGAAGGCTTGAGATTCGGCGCTTTCGCGGCATCCGCGGGCTCGTTCTCGACGAGCTCCCGCCGGTCACCGTGCTGACCGGTCGCAACGGGTGCGGTAAGACGAGCGTCCTCGAAGCCGCGTTCCTCTTGTGCGGCCTTTCGAACGCGAGCCTCGTTTTCTCCTCGGCCTCGTTCCGAGGCCTACCCGTGGTGGCAGGGGCGGACACGCCGTTCCGCGCCCTGTT
>JANXAZ010000119.1 GCA_025062095.1 Geminicoccaceae bacterium | reverse complement strand
GGAGAGCTAAAGGGCGACTGATGGTCGCCCCCCTCCTCGCCCTGGGGTCTTAATCCCTTCTTCGTCAGGGCGGAGAGCTAAAGCCGAGTCCTTCTCGGCCCGACTCCTCGCCCGTGGAGGTCTTAATCCCTTCTTCGTCAGGGCGGAGAGCTAAAGGCCTCGGGGCGCCCTTCTCCTTCGGCGTCTTCCTGTCTTAATCCCTTCTTCGTCAGGGCGGAGAGCTAAAGGGGACCCCCCTCGAAAAAGCGAGGCGGCTCAAGGGCTTCCGATACACGATGCCAAAATCCACAGGGGGCGAACGAGTTGACCCCCGACCCAACCTCCGCGTGTGGAACCCCATACATCACAGGACACATCATAGCCCGTCCGTCAAGCCCGACAAGCTCGTCGGAAGCTGCGGGAGCCTATCCTCGCAGCCGAGATGCGGCCAAATCGCGTCGAGCCAAAAGCGCTCCATCCAGCGCCGCACCGCCTCCCACCCGTCGCGGCCGACGGGCTCGAAACCGTGGGCGAACAACGAAAGATTGCGGAGCTCGATCCATTTCTCGAGCGCGGCCAGAGGCTTGCCGTCCGGCCGGTCGCGCG
>JANXAZ010000118.1 GCA_025062095.1 Geminicoccaceae bacterium | reverse complement strand
GTCGTGGCTGTGGATGTGCGTCAGCGTGCTGCCCTGCGCGTGGTGGTAGCAGCAAGAGGCTTCCTGCAGGCTGGCGGTGTTCTCGGCGTCCCAGTTGCGCGGGCGTCTAAACGGCGGCGTGGGCGCCGCGGCGGCAGCGGGCTGCTCCTCGCTGACCTTGAAGCGTTTGCCGTCGGCGAATACGAACTCGATGCGGGCGCGCGGCTCGAACAGCTCGCCCCGCACCACCACGAAACTCGCCGTCTTGCCCACCGCGAGGTCGCCGAACTTGTCCTGAATGCCGAGCAGCTCGGCAGGGGCGAGTGTGAGGGCGCGCAGGGCGGCGTCTTTGGGCAAGCCGTTGGCGATTGCCGTGCGGATGTTGCGCAGCAGGCGTTCGGGGTCGCCCACGCCTTCGGTGGTGAAGGCGAAGCGCACGCCCTTCTCGTGCAGAATCGCGGCGTTCTGGTAGGCGAGGGCGCGGTTGCGCAGGCTGGTAAGCGTCGGCAGGCTGAGCGGGTCATAACTGCGCAGCGGTTCGGGCATCTCCAGGCTCAGCAGCACGGGCACATCGCGCCGCTTGAGTTCGTCAGCGACTTTGGCGGCTTCCAGCCCGCCCAC
>JANXAZ010000117.1 GCA_025062095.1 Geminicoccaceae bacterium | reverse complement strand
GCGCCGGTTCCGCGTGCTCGACCCCGCCTGCGGCTCGGACAATTTCCTCGATCTCGCGCTTCAGGCCATGAAGGATCTGGAATGGCGGGTCCTGATCGAGGCCGAGGAGCTCGGGCTCGGACAGGAGCTGCGGCGCAGCGAGGTCGGCCCGCGGCAGATGCTCGGCATCGAGATCAACGACTATGCCTGCGAGCTCGCCCGGGCCTCCGTGTGGATCGCCGACATCCAGTGGCTCAAGCGGCACGGGCTCGGGGTCGAGCGGCGGCCGATCCTCGAAAGGCTCGAGACGATCGAGTGCCGCGACGCGCTTCTGAACCCCGACGGCAGCGAGGCCGCGTGGCCCGAGGCGGACGTCATCATCGGCAACCCCCGTTTCTGGGCGGCAAGCTCCTGCGCAAGGGGCTCGGCGATGCGGCGGTCGATCGGCTCTTCGCCGTCTACGACGGTCGCGTGCCGCGCGAGGCCGATCTCGTCTGCTACTGGATCGCCAAAGCCGGCGAGGCGCTCCTAGCCGGTCGCGCCCAGAGGGTCGGGCTCGTCGCCACCAACTCGATCCGCGGCGGCGCCAACCGCAAGGTCCTCGACCGCATCGTGGACGCG
>JANXAZ010000116.1 GCA_025062095.1 Geminicoccaceae bacterium | reverse complement strand
GGATTAAGACTCGAGGTCGTTGCCGCCCGCGCGGAAGACCGCGCTTTAGCTCTCCGCCCTGACGAAGAAGGGATTAAGACGGCCGCGGCGAACCGACCTCGAGCACGGTGATCCCTTTAGCTCTCCGCCCTGACGAAGAAGGGATTAAGACCCCGCCACGGTGAAAATTTTAAAAAGGGCGAGTGCCTTTAGCTCTCCGCCCTGACGAAGAAGGGATTAAGACGCGAGACGGCGCGCTTGCCCCTGGAGGCGGTGCCCTTTAGCTCTCCGCCCTGACGAAGAAGGGATTAAGACGCGGTGTCCATGGCCGTTTCCTCTGCGACGGCCGCTTTAGCTCTCCGCCCTGACGAAGAAGGGATTAAGACGCCGACGAAGGTCTGGACGAATCCCCAGGCGTTGCTTTAGCTCTCCGCCCTGACGAAGAAGGGATTAAGACAAGACAGGTCGCCCAAAAGAGGAGGCCCCCGAGGGCTTTAGCTCTCCGCCCTGACGAAGAAGGGATTAAGACTCGAGGGCGCGGCTCCAGTGAACAGCGTCCTCGGCTTTAGCTCTCCGCCCTGACGAAGAAGGGATTAAGACCACCGCGACGAGCCCAGATTCG
>JANXAZ010000115.1 GCA_025062095.1 Geminicoccaceae bacterium | reverse complement strand
CGTTTCAATCCGCGCTCCCGCGCGGGGAGCGATCGTCGAGATACTCGCGCGCGACCACTACGAGCAGCGGTTTCAATCCGCGCTCCCGCGCGGGGAGCGATTTCGGCCCCGAGGGGCTGCCGAGGCCGTTGTCTCTGTTTCAATCCGCGCTCCCGCGCGGGGAGCGATGTCGAGATACTCGCGCGCGACCGCCACGAGCAGTGGTTTCAATCCGCGCTCCCGCGCGGGGAGCGATGCCGGCGCCCTGACGTGGAGACCGGCAAGGGCGAGGTTTCAATCCGCGCTCCCGCGCGGGGAGCGATCCGCGCCCTCGGCGTCCGTCCGAACGCCGAAGCCGTTTCAATCCGCGCTCCCGCGCGGGGAGCGATCCGCGATGCCGCGCACGACGGTGTCGTTTTCAGTCGTTTCAATCCGCGCTCCCGCGCGGGGAGCGATGCGGGAGATCTCGCCCGCAAGGATTGCGGTGCGGATGTTTCAATCCGCGCTCCCGCGCGGGGAGCGATGCCGCCGCTCGCGGTTTTGCTCGCGGCGAAAAGCGTTTCAATCCGCGCTCCCGCGCGGGGAGCGATCGTCGAGATACTCGCGCGCGACCACTACGAGCAGCGGTTTCAAT
>JANXAZ010000114.1 GCA_025062095.1 Geminicoccaceae bacterium | reverse complement strand
GGTTGGCGTCGTCGTGCTCCAGGAATGGAATCAGGGAGGCGGAGACCCCCACGATCTGCCGCGGGGCCACATCCATGTAGTCGATCCGTTCCGGGGCCTCCATCATGAATTTCCCCATATGACGGGCGGGGACGCGGGCCTGCTGGAAATGTCCCTTTTCGTCCAGCTCCACGTTTGCCAGGGCGATGACGAAGCGCTCCTCCTCATCAGCGGTGAGATAAACGATCTCCTGGGTCACAAAGGGCTGGACCTTGATCTCCTCCAGCGGCAGGCGGGCGATCCGCTTGGCTAGGGCCGCGTCCACCTCGGTCCTGGCCGGCGCCATCAGCTCCCCGGTCTCCGGATCCACCACGTCCTCCCGCAGGATCCGGCCGATCAGGAGCTCCGGTCGGTTAGGAACCACCCGCACCACCTTCCGATAAGGAGTCTCGATAAACCCGAACTCGTTCACCTGGCTATAGATCGCCAGCCGACCGATCAGACCGATGTTCGGCCCTTCCGGCGTCTCGATCGGGCAGATCCGGCCGTAGTGGCTGAGGTGTACGTCCCGCACTTCAAAGCCCGCACGCTCCCGCCGCAGACCCCCCGGCCCCATCGCTGAGAGGGTGCGCTTGTGCGTGAGC
>JANXAZ010000113.1 GCA_025062095.1 Geminicoccaceae bacterium | reverse complement strand
CTCGCCCTGACGAAGAAGGGATTAAGACCACTGCGGTATCGGCGGATTCTAGAGGACGCTTCCTCTGAAGCCTCGCCCTGACGAAGAAGGGATTAAGACCAGAACGGCTGCTTTCAGGTCCGAAATCGCGACCTCTGAAGCCTCGCCCTGACGAAGAAGGGATTAAGACATCGAGCCACTCTACAACGTCGCCCTCCCCCGCATGGCTCTGAAGCCTCGCCCTGACGAAGAAGGGATTAAGACGAACGCCTCGGCCTTCGCGATCATCTTTTTCCACCTCTGAAGCCTCGCCCTGACGAAGAAGGGATTAAGACCCCTGTCGCCGCCCGATTCCACGATTCGCACCGCCTCTGAAGCCTCGCCCTGACGAAGAAGGGATTAAGACCTAGCGAAAATCACTCTGTGCATACACCGCTCCTCTCTGAAGCCTCGCCCTGACGAAGAAGGGATTAAGACGAGGGTCCTCGAGCATTCTTTCGATCCACTCAGGAACTCTGAAGCCTCGCCCTGACGAAGAAGGGATTAAGACCCCGCGGGCGGTCGGAACGTGAAAAAAAAGCCGGCCGGCTCTGAAGCCTCGCCCTGACGAAGAAGGGATTAAGACGCATCGAGGGCTATTTTTCTC
>JANXAZ010000112.1 GCA_025062095.1 Geminicoccaceae bacterium | reverse complement strand
CTTCAACGGTCCCGAACTGGGCGAAGTGATTATGCAGGGTGTTCAGCGGGGATGCCGCGCACTAAAGCGTCTGCAACCTTGACAACACGCACGGCCTCCTTCACATCGTGCACGCGCACCACATCTGCCCCCCAGGCGATGGCGAGCGCGAGCGTCGCTAAAGTGCCCTCCAGTCGCTCCTCAGGGGGCAATCCGCCCAGAATCTGCCCGATAAACGACTTGCGCGAAGTGCCCACCAGCACGGGATAGCCCAGCGCCTTGAGGTCGGGCAGGTGGCGCAGCACCTGCAGGTTATGCGCCAGCGTTTTGCCGAAGCCGATGCCCGGATCGATCCAGATATGCTCTTTGGGGATGCCCCGTTGTTGGGCGCGGAGGGCATGCTGCGCCAGCGTGTCGCGCACCTCGCGCACCACATCGTCATAAGTGGGGTTCTGCTGCATCGTTTTGGGGGTGCCCTTGATGTGCATCAGGATCACCAGCGCGCCCGCCTCCGCCACCACATCGGGCATACGAGGGTCAAAGGTCATGCCGCTGATGTCGTTCACGAGATGGGCGCCCGCCTGCAGCGCCTGCCGCGCCACCTCGCTCTTGGTGGTATCGATGGAGAGGGCAACGGGGTAGCGCGCGGC
>JANXAZ010000111.1 GCA_025062095.1 Geminicoccaceae bacterium | reverse complement strand
TAAGGGCTCTGAAGCCTCGCCCTGACGAAGAAGGGATTAAGACCCGACCATGACGGCCCATTACGGGCCGTCTGGGGTACTCTGAAGCCTCGCCCTGACGAAGAAGGGATTAAGACTCGCCGTCCGCGCGAGAGCAGACCCGGAGCCGGAGCTCTGAAGCCTCGCCCTGACGAAGAAGGGATTAAGACCCAAGGCCCACACCCTATCTTTCAACAACCATTCACTCTGAAGCCTCGCCCTGACGAAGAAGGGATTAAGACCACCCCGCCCCGGCAAACTAGACGACCGAATACCGCCTCTGAAGCCTCGCCCTGACGAAGAAGGGATTAAGACGAGACGTGCGAACTCCTTTCTTTCCTCTGGCGACTCTGAAGCCTCGCCCTGACGAAGAAGGGATTAAGACTCCGTACGGACGCCGAAGCCGAGCACGGTCAAGCCTCTGAAGCCTCGCCCTGACGAAGAAGGGATTAAGACGCCCCCCGGCGGGTCTGGACCGTCGGGCTCCTCGCCTCTGAAGCCTCGCCCTGACGAAGAAGGGATTAAGACTGTCCAGCGGTCGAAGCGCACCGCGACCGGTGCGTACTCTGAAGCCTCGCCCTGACGAAGAAGGGATTAAGACGCTGAGTCGGCACGCAATCGATCCGCAT
>JANXAZ010000110.1 GCA_025062095.1 Geminicoccaceae bacterium | reverse complement strand
TGCCTACCCCGAGATCGGCCAGGAAGGTCTTGCGGCGGTCGTCGGCGAGCCAAGCACGCGCTTCGCGCCCCGCTTCGTCGCCGTCCCTGCCCTTCTCGTCCGGCTCGTCGAACGGCACCGGGACCGCGACGAATCCCTCGTGCAGAGCCGCGCGGCTGTGCGCGAGCGCGAGCGAAGGTGGCTCCTTCTCGGCGAACAACCGCCGACCGGACGCCCCCATTCGCGCGAACATCGCGTTCGCGGTCGCCATGGTCGGCAGCGCGAGATAGAGCCCGCGCGCGGCGCGTTCGGCCATGAGCCGGTGGGCGAGCGACAGCGCCGCCTCGGTCTTGCCCGCCCCGGTCTGCTCCTCGATCAAGAACAGCGCCGGTCCTTCCGGCAGTGGGATTTCGGCCACCGCCCGTTGCAACGGGGTCGGTCGCGCATCCGGCCCCACCAGCGCTTCCGTCCCGAGTGCGGGCGCCGGCGAGGCCCGACCGATGCCGGCCTCGGCGAGCGCCCGTTCGGCCCGCGGCCGGGCGATCGTCTCGAGATAGGCCTTCGGATCGTGATCCGGGTCCTCGTAGGGAAACCACCGCTGCGCGGAAGCGATCCAATCGGCGAGCGTCACGAGCCCGGCGAGCCGCCAGCTCGCGCGCGCGAGCTCCCGGCGGCCGG
>JANXAZ010000010.1:99868-101862 GCA_025062095.1 Geminicoccaceae bacterium | reverse complement strand
CAATTGCGCGGCGGCTTGGTCGGATCGTCGTCCGGATAGTAATTGATGGGCATGGAGACGTCCGATCGCCGCGCCTTGTCGCGCATGTATTCCTCGTGGAGCGTCATCGTATCGTATTCGAGATGGTTGAACATGTACACTGCCCGATACTTCGGCTCGTGCAGCAGACAGAGGCCGGCGGCGTTGGACACCGCGAGCACCTCCAGGCCCGCGTTCTTGGGCAGATCCTCGATCCGCACCTCGGTGTGCCGGGACACGGGGACGAGGAAATAGTCGTCGAAGCCGCGCATGAGCGGCGGCCGTCGGGCGTCGCGGGTCTCGATCACGTAATGGGTGTAGATTCCGAAGCGCTTGGTCGGAAGCGTGTGCTTGGGCACCTTGTGGAAGTGGTAGAGCGCGGCCTGCGCCCCCCAGCAGATGAAAAAGCTCGAATGGCAATGGGTGCGCGACCAATCGAAGATCGCGCACAGCTCCGGCCAGTATTTGACTTCTTCGAAGGGCAGGAGCTCGACGGGCGCCCCGGTGACGATGAGGCCGTCGAACTTGCGATGGCGGACCTCCTCCCAGGTGGTGTAGAAGGCCTGCAGATGGCTCAACGGCACCGTGTTCGGCCGGTAGGTCGAGGTGGTGAGCAAGGTGAGCTCGACCTGCAAGGGCGTGGCCCCCAAGAGCCGCGCCAGCTGGGTCTCGGTCTTGGGTTTGTCGGGCATGAGGTTGAGCAGCGCGATCTGCATCGGACGGATGTCCTGACGCAGCGCCTCGTCCTCGCCGATGACCATGACTCCTTCGGCGCGGAGCTTTTCGGCCGCGGGGAGATCGTTGGGGATCTTGATCGGCATCGTCGGTCACCCTCGCCACCGCTGCGGCCGGCCGCGCCCCAGGGGGCTCCGCGGGCAACAAAAAACCCGACCAAACGGGTCGGGTCCGAGCGATGCCCGACCTTTTAGCGGCTTGTTTTACGTGGCCCGCAAGCCGGCCGGCCCAAATCACCACGTGCTCGACAAGCTGGGCGGCGCGGACGTCGCTGTCAAGGCTCGTCCGCGCGACGGTGGAACTTTACGCGTCGGGCACCCGACGCTACCTCGGGGGCGCCGTTCGCTTCCGGATCCCGATGCCAGCCGAGCCCGACCTCGCCCCCTTCCGCGCCGAGATCGACCGCATCGACGACCGCATCCTCGATCTGTTGGTCGAGCGCTTCGCGGTCGTCGCGCGCATCGCCGCCGCCAAGGCCGGCCAGCGCGGCGGCCTGGCGCTGCGACCGGCGCGCGAGGCGGCGATCCTGCGCCGGCTCGTCGCGCGCGCCGACGGTCGCATCCCCACCGGCACCCTCGTGCGCACCTGGCGCGAACTGCTCGCCGCCTCGACCCGCCTGCAGACCCCCCTCGCGCTCGCCGTCTGGGCGCCCGCCGGCCGCGAGCGGGTGTGGGACCTCGCCCGCGACCAGTTCGGCTCCGCGACACCGGCCGAACGCGCGACGGATCCGCGCCGCGCGCTTCGCCGCGTCGCCTCGGGCGAGGCCCAGATCGCCGTTCTGCCCTTGCCCGAGGAAGGCGAGGACTGGTGGACGGACCTCTTGGAGCCCCCGGGCGATGCGCTGTGCGCCATCGGCCGGCTGCCCTTCGTCGCCGAGGGAGGCTGCGAAGCCCTCGCCTTCGCCGCCCTCGACCCCGAGCCCTCGGGCGACGACCGCAGCCTCTTCGTCCTCGAAACCGAAGGGGCGATCAGCCGCGCCGGCCTTTTGCTCGCGCTCGAGCAGGCGCGGCTCTTCCCGCGCCCGCTCGCGAGCCTCGCGCGCGACGGCAGAACGCGCCATCTCGTCGAGCTTTCGGGATGGTTCGCGCGCGGCGAGCAGAGGCTCGAAGCGCGGGTTCCGGCGCTGCGCGGGCAGCTCCTGCGGGCCCTGGCGATCGGCGCCTACCCGAGCCCCTTGTCCGGCGAAGGGGCGGGCGCGGGCGCACAGATGCCGCCTTTCGCCCTCGCCTCGGAGTGAGCCA
>JANXAZ010000010.1:0-99771 GCA_025062095.1 Geminicoccaceae bacterium | reverse complement strand
CTTCCCGAGCCCCTTGTCCGGCGAAGGGGCGGGCGCGGGCGCACAGATGCCGCCTTTCGCCCTCGCCTCGGAGTGAGCCATGGTCGCGCCGCGTCCTCGCCCCGGCATTCTCGAGATCACCCCTTACGTCGGCGGCAAGGCCGAGACCGAAGCCGGCGGCCCGGCGGTCAAGCTCTCCGCCAACGAGAGCGCGATCGGCCCGAGCCCGAAGGCGATCGAGGCTTATCGGGCGGTCGCCGGATCCCTGCACCGCTATCCCGACGGGGCGTGCACGAAACTGCGCGCCGCCATCGGCCGCCGCTTCAATCTCGATCCCGAGCGGATCGTGTGCGGCGCCGGCTCGGACGAGCTCATCGCGCTCCTTGTGCGCGCCTACGCCGGGCCCGGGGACGAGGTCCTGCACTCGGCGCACGGCTTTCTCATGTACCGGCTGGCGGCGCTCGCCGCCGGGGCGCATCCCGTGGCCGCGCCCGAGCGCGAGCTCAAGGCCGACGTCGACGCGCTTCTTGCGCGCGTGAGCTCGCGCACGCGCATCCTCTTCCTCGCCAATCCCAACAACCCCACGGGCAGCTATCTCTCCGCCGAGGAGCTCGCGCGGCTGCGCGCCGGACTGCCCGAAGACGTGCTCCTCGTGATCGACGCCGCCTACGCCGAGTTCGTCTCCGCGCCCGATTACGCGAGCGGCCTCGAGCTCGCCCGCGAGCACGAGAACGTCGTCACGACCCGCACCTTCTCCAAGCTCTTCGGCCTCGCGGCGCTGCGGGTCGGGTGGATGTACGGCTCCCCCCGGGTGGTCGACGTGATCAACCGCATCCGCGGCCCCTTCAACGTGAGCCAGCCGGCGCAAGAGGCGGCGATCGCCGCGCTCGAGGACACCGAGCACCAAGCGCGCGCGAAAGCGCACAACGACCGCTGGCTGCCCTGGCTGCGCGAGCGGCTGCTCGCGCTCGGCCTGCGCGTGTACCCCTCGGTGGGGAATTTCCTCTTGGTCGAGTTCCCGCGCGAGCCGGGCCGCGACGCGGCCGCTGCCGAGGCCTTCCTCGAGCGCCACGGGCTCATCCCGCGGGCCATGGGGGCCTACGGCCTGCCGCACGCCCTGCGCATCTCGGTCGGGCTCGAGCACGACAACCACAAGCTCGTCGAGGTGCTGCGCGCCTTCCTCGAGGGTCCACCGCACGCGGGCGCGCTCTGATGCCCAAGACGCTCGGGGTGATCGGCTGCGGCGCCTTCGGCGAGTTCATGCTGAGGCACCTCACCCCCTATTTCCGCACCTTCGTCTACGACCCTTTCCGCGACCTGACGCCGATCACCGAGATCTACGACGTCGAGGCGGTCGATCTCGCCCGGGCAGCCGCGGCCGATATCGTCGTTCCGGCCGTGCCGGTGCAGAAGTTCGAGCGGGCGATCCGGGCCATGCTGCCCCATCTGCGGCCCGGTGCGCTGGTCGTCGACGTCTGCTCGGTCAAGCTCAAACCCTATCGCATCCTCGAGCGGCTGTTGCCGCACTCGATCGACTTCGTCTGCACCCATCCGCTGTTCGGCCCGCAGAGCGGCAGAGACGGCATCGCCGGGCTCAAGATCGCGCTCTGCCCCGGGCGCGGGGGACGCGAGGAGTGCATCGCGCGTTTCCTCGAGGAACGCTTGCGGCTGCGGGTGATCCGTACCACCCCCGAACGGCACGACCGCGAGCTCGCCTACGTGCAGGGCCTCACTCATCTGATCGCCAAGATCATGGTGGAAATCGAGCCCAAAGACGTTCTGCAGACGACGCGGACGTGGGAATTGTTGATGCAGAGCGTGGAGCTCGTCCGCTACGATTCGGACGAATTGTTCCTGGCCATCGAGAGCGAGAACCCCTTCGTGGCGGAGGCCAAAGAGCGCTTTTTCGCCGCCGCCCGCGCCCTCGAGGAACGCCTCGCGGCGGCGGCCGAAGCGCGCCGCGACAACGGGGCGGGCTGAGCCCTTGCACGATCATCCGCTCCGCCACCGCCTCAACGAGGAGCTGCACAGCCGCCCGAGCATCCCCCTGCACCCGCCCGGGCGCGTGCTCCACCTGGCACTCCTCGATCCCGGCTCCAAACAGCTCAAAGAGGCCTTCGCCGCCTTCTGCGGCCGCCACGCCCTGCCGGTGCCGGCAGCCGGCGCCAAGCAGGCGATCGTCGAGCTCGGAACCCAGAGGCTCAAATGGGAGGGCCACGGGGAATTCGGCACGCTGACCCTCGTCGGCTCCTGGCCCGAGGACCTTCTCGCGCCGTCGCTTCCGATCCCCGCTCTTCTCGACGAGATCGTCCAGGGCCTGGGCGAGGTGCGCATCGCCGCCGCCGACATCCGGTTTCTCGCCGATCCGGGCGAGCCCGCCGCGCTCGTCGTCGAGCGGTTCTTCGGCCACGACGACGTCGCCGGTGCCCTCGTGGCCGGCGCGCACGCCCGTCTTTTCACCGATTTCCGCATCGGGCCGCAGGGCTTCACCCGCTATCTCTTGCTCGATCGCGGGCTCACCGCGGCGCGTGCCGGGCGCACCGTGCGGCGGCTGGTGGAGATCGACACCTACCGCATGCTCGCGCTTCTGGCCTATCCGATCGCGCAAGAGCAGGCCCCCGCGATCGCCCGTCTCGAGCAGCGGCTGCACGAGATCGTCGAGGATCTCGCCCACGTGCAGGGACCCGCCGGCGAGCGGGCGCTCCTCGACCGGCTCACCGCGCTCTCGCGCGAGGTCGAGCGGCTGGTCGACGGACACGCCTTCCGCTTCGGCGCCGGCAAGGCCTACCACCGCATCGTCCAGCAGCGCCTCGCCGAGCTCCAGGAGAGCTCGATCTCCGGCTATCAGCGCCTCACCCCCTTTCTCGAGCGGCGTCTGGGGCCGGCGATGGCCACCTGCACGGCGATCGAGACGCGCATCGAGAGCGTGGGCGCGAGGCTCGCGCGCGCCACCGACCTCTTGCGCACCCGCGTCGACGTCGCC
Organism: Geminicoccaceae bacterium; assembly: GCA_025062095.1. GTDB lineage: Bacteria > Pseudomonadota > Alphaproteobacteria > Geminicoccales > Geminicoccaceae > JANXAZ01. The sequence goes on along the minus strand of JANXAZ010000010.1, from coordinate 96,809 downwards.
CTCGAGGCCCAGAACCAGGAGATCCTCGCCGGCATGGCCGAGCGCACCAAGGCGCAGCTGCGCCTGCAGGAAACCGTCGAGGGTCTGTCGGTGGTGGCGATCAGCTATTATGCCCTCTCGGTCCTCGCCAAAGTCGTGGAGCCCGCGGCGCACCACCTCTTCGGCGTGGAGGAGGCGCTGGTCACCGCCGTCCTCGCCCCCGTCGTGGTCGTCCTCGTCTGGCTCGGCATGCGGCGCATCCGCGCGCGCCTGGCGCGAAGCCCGTGAGCGCGGCCGAGGTCGTCTGGATCTTCGGCTACGGCTCTTTGATGTGGAAGCCGGGCTTCGCGTTTTCGCGCTCGGTGCCGGCCCGCCTCGACGGCTGGCACCGGGCTCTGTGCATCCGCTCCGAGCACTGGCGCGGAACACCCGAAGAGCCGGGCTCGGTGCTCGGGCTCGCCCCCGGCGGCTCTTGCGTCGGCCGCGCCTTCGCGATCGCGAAAAGCGCGGAAAACGCGATCCTCGCTGCGCTCGATGCACGCGAAAACGTGCGCGGCTATCTCTACGAGCGCCGTTTGGTGCCGATCACGCTTCTGGATTCGGGCGCCGTCGTTTCCGCCTGGACCTATCTCGCGCGCACCGAAGACCCCCGCTTCGAGCGCGATCTTCCGCGCGCGGAGATCCTCCGCCGCCTGTGCCGCGCGCGCGGGGCGGGCGGGAGCAATCTCGAGTATCTGCGCGAGACGGTGGAGCATCTGCGCGCGCTCGGGATCCGAGAGGTCGAACTCGAAACCCTTCTCGCCCGAGCGCTCGCGCGCACCGAAGCGCGGGCGGGGGAAACCGACCCCGGTTAGCCGGTTCCGAGGAGGTTCGTCTTGGGCACCGGCGGCTCGTCCCAGCATCCGAGGACGGTCTGATCGAAATCGATCAGCGCCCCGGTCATCATCCCGCTCTCGTCCGAACACAAGAAGGCCACCGCGCGCGCGACCTCGGCGGGTTCGAGCAGCCGACCGAACGGACGCGTGGCGGCGGCTCTCTCGAGCCAGTCGTCGGGGGCGTGGTGGGCCTTTTTCTGGATCGCGTGCTCGCCCGGGGTGTTCATCCAGCCGATGTTGAGCCCGTTGACCCGGATGCGGTGCGGCAGGACCGAGAAGGCCACGTTCTTGGTCAGGGCCCCGAGCATGGTCTTGGTCGCGGAATAGACGGTGAGAAAGGATTGTCCTCCGTGTTGCGACACCGAGAGAATATTGACGATGGATCCCTGCACGCCCTTGTCGAGCATGAGCCGGATGCTGTCCTGCATCAGGAAGAAGGGGGCACGAACGTTGACCGCGACCAACCGATCGAAGAGCGCGGGATCGGTGGAGAGCACCGTGCCGCGGTCGGTGAGGGCGGCGGCGTTGACGAGACAATCGACGCGTCCGAACGCGCCCTCGCAGGCGGGGACGATGCGACGCACGGCGTCGAGATCGGCGAGATCCGCCTGCACGAAGAGCGCGCGCGCCCCTTCCGCCTCGAGCGCCTCGGCGACGGCGCGACCGCGCTCGCGGTCGCGACCGACGAGGAGAATGCCCTCCGCCCCGCGCGCGACGAACAGCCGCGCGACGGCCTCTCCGAGGCCCTGGGTTCCGCCGGTGACGATCGCGACCTTGCCGTCGAGCCGACAGGCTCCGCTCATCTCCCCCTCCCCTTCCGCGTCGCTTCTCGCGCAGCCTAACGGAGCCGGCAGCGATGTCCAACGATCGACAGGAAAGCCCTCGCTCGCCTAAGAGACGGTCGCGGCCGGAGGAGGGGAAGGATGGGTACGCTTTCGGGCAGAACGGCGGTGGTCACCGGCTCCACGAGCGGCATCGGGCTCGGGATCGCGCGCGCCCTCGCGCGCGCCGGCGCGGACGTGCTCCTCAACGGCTTCGGGGAAGCCCCGCTCGTCGCTCGGCTGCGGGACCAGCTCGCGTCCGAGTACGGCGTCAAGGTCGTCTACGACGGGGCGGACATGGCCCGACCCGAGCAGATCGCATCGATGATCGAGCACGCCACGGCCGAGTTCGGCAAAATCGACATCCTCGTCAACAACGCTGGTATCCAATACGTCGCCCCGATCCACGAGTTCCCGGTCGAGCGTTGGGACGCGATCATCGCCGTCAATCTTTCCGCCGCCTTCCACACGATTCGCCTGGTGCTGCCACAGATGCTCGCCCGCAACTGGGGACGGATCGTCAACATCGCCTCCGCCCACGGGCTCGTGGCGAGCGTCAACAAAGCCGCCTATGTCGCCGCCAAACACGGGCTCGTCGGACTCACCAAGGTGGTCGCGCTCGAGACCGCCCGCACGAACGTCACCTGCAACGCGATTTGTCCGGGCTGGGTGCTCACCCCCCTCGTGCACAAACAGATCGAGGATCGCGCTTCGCGCGAGGGTGTCGCGCTCGAAGAAGCCAAGCGCGCGCTCCTCGCGGAAAAACAACCCAGCCTCGAGTTCGTGACCCCGGAGCAGATCGCCGCGCTCGTGCTCTTCTTGTGCTCGGACGAGGCGGCCCAGATCCGCGGTGCGGCACTGTCCGTGGACGGCGGCTGGACGGCGCAGTGACCGCGGGCGCCGGACCGAAACGCATCGCCCCGGCGCTTCGGGGTGGCGGCGCGCACGGCGCCTTCACTGCGATGTGCTCGATCGGCTGTCGAAAGCCCTCGGCCGGGCGCGCGCGGACGCTTTCTCGCGCGACCGCGGGGCGGATCTTCGGCGTCCGCACGAGGCCCGACGTCCGCCGTTACCTTCAGCGCAGCGCCGCGGGCGCGGCCGCGAAGAGATCGGCGAAACGCTCGCGCAGGAGGTTCTTCTGGACCTTGCCCATGGCGTTGCGCGGCAGCTCGTCGAGAAAGATCACCCGCTTGGGGCGCTTGAACGCGGCGAGCTTGTCGGCGAGCGCCTTCTGGATCGCGGCTTCGTCGATCGCAGCGCCTTTCGCGCGCACGACACAGGCGATCACCGCCTCGCCGAAGTCGGGATGGGGCACGCCCACGACCGCGCTTTCGACCACCCCCGGCAGGGCGTCGATCGCCTCTTCGACTTCCTTGGGATAGACGTTGAGGCCACCGGAGATCACGAGATCCTTGGCTCGACCGACGATCGAAAGATAACCCTTCTCGTCGAAGCGGCCGAGATCGCCCGTGACGAAAAAGCCGTCCTCGCGGAACTCCGCTTTCGTCTTCTCCGGGTTCTTCCAATAGCCCTTGAAGACGTTGGGGCCGCGCACCTCGATCATCCCGATCTCGCCCGCGGGCAGCACGCGGCCGGTTTCGGGATCGGTGATGCGGATCTCGACCCCGGGCAGCGGGAAGCCGACGGTGCCCGCGCGGCGCTCGCCCTCGTAAGGATTGGAGGCGTTCATCCCGGTCTCGGTCATGCCGTAGCGCTCGAGGATCGCGTGTCCCGTCCGCTCGAGGAAAGCGCGATGAGTCTCCGGCAGAAGCGGCGCGGAACCCGAAATGAACAAGCGGACTTTCGCGACCGTCTCCCGCCCGAGCCGGGGATCGGCGAGCATGCGCGTATAATAGGTGGGCACGCCCATCATCACCGTGGCGCGGGGAAGGAAGCGAAAGACGAGATCGAGATCGAAGCGGGGCAAGAAGATGATCGCGCCCCCCGCCGCCACGAGGGTGTTCGTGGCCGTGAACAGGCCGTGGACGTGATAGACGGGCAGCGCGTGCAAGAGCACGTCCTCGGCCGTGATGCGCCAATAATCTTTCAAGACCATTGCGTTCGAGGCGAGGTTGCGATGGGTGAGCATCGCGCCCTTGGCGCGGCCCGTGGTCCCCGAGGTGTAGAGGATGGCGGCGAGATCGTCGGCACCGCGCGGGATATCGGAAAAGGGACCGGCCGCGGCGTCCGCCGCCTCGGCGGCGCTACCCCGGCCTCGGGCGTCGAGCGCGAGGACGACGGCGCGAGGGGCCAGTCGCTTCACCTCCGCCACCCGCTCGGGGGCGACCACGACGATCCGCGGTTCGGCATCGCTCAAGAAATATTCGAGCTCGGAAAGCGTATACGCCGTGTTCAACGGCAAATACACGCCACCCGCACGAAGACAGCCGAAATACAAGAAGAGGTTCTCGGCCGACTTTTCGACCTGGACGGCCACCCGATCGCCCGGGGAAAGCCCGGAGCCGACGAGCATCCGGGCGTACGCCGCCGAGCGGGCGAGAAGATCCCCGTAGGTCCAGGAGCGTCCGTCCGGGGTCTCGAGAAAGCGCGCCTCCTCCCGCCCGGCGAACCCCCGCCGCAGCGTCGCGAACACCGACTCGTCCATCTCTTCTCCTTCCGCCCGAGCGCCCCGCCGCCGCCCTTCTAGCGGCGGCCGCGGCGCGCCTGAAGCGGGCGGAGGCGAAACGGGGCTACGCGCGACCGCGCAGAGCGCCGATGCGCGCGGTCAAGGCATCGAGCCGCTGGGAGAAACCCTGGACCGCCTCTTCGGAGAGATCGGCGCCCTGCAGGCGGAGCGCCTTGAGCCGCTCGCGCACCGCCTCGAGCTCGGCCCGGGCGTCCGCCGCCCCTTTCGCATCCCCGAGCTCGCCCAAGATCCGCTCGAGATCGAGAAGGCGCTCGTGCGCTTTGTCGAGAAAGCTCGCGAGGCTCATCGACGTCCTCCCTTTCGCGGTCGCGGGGGGATTTCCTTTAAACCGGCGCGCGCCCGCGGCAAACCCCGTCGGGGCCGGCTCCGGTCGGCTCAGCCGGGGACGAGCTGGACCTTCATCGCCCGGTGGCGATCGGAGGCGAGCGCGAAGGCGTCGCGGGCGCGGCTCAGCGGCACGAGCTCGGTGAGCAAGGGCCGGACGTCGAGGCGGCGGTGCGCGATCGCTTCCACCGCCCAGTCGAACTCTTCCCAGAAGCGGAAGGTGCCCGAGACGTCGAGCTCTTTCGCGACAATCGCGTCGATCGGGACGGGGTGCGCGCCTCGGGGCAGGACGCCGAACTGCACATAGGTGCCGCCGCGGCGAACGGCGAGGAGACCGTCGCGCACGGCCGCCGCCGATCCCGCCGCTTCGATCACGACGTCGACCGAACCGCCGCCTCGTTGCAGCCGCTCGAGCGGACGGCGATCGGAAGAGAGGTCGATCGTCTCGTCGGCGCCCATGATCCGCGCCTTTTCGAGCGTCGCCGCAACGAGATCGCAGGCGGTGATGCGCGCCGCCCCCGCCAGACGCGCCGCGGCGACGGTGAGACAGCCGATCGGCCCGCAGCCCAGGACCAACACGTGCCGACCGAGCACCTCGCGGGCGCGGCGGATCGCGTGCAGACAGCAGGCCAAGGGCTCGGCCATCGCCGCCTCTTCGAGGGGAAGGGCCGGCGGTACCGGCCGGCATTGTTCGGCGCGGACGGTGACGAGCTCGGCGAAGAAGCCCTGGGTGTGGGGAAAGGTGCGGGCCGAGCCGGCGAAGCGGATCTCGGGGTCGAGATGGCCGCGGACGCCGAGGTCGAAGCGCACTCCGGGGCAGGGCCAGGTGGGGTTGACGGCCACCGGCGTCCCGACCTCGAGCCCGCGGACGGCGGGCCCGAGCTCGACCACCGTGCCCGCCATCTCGTGGCCGAGGACCAAGGGCTCGCGGATCGGGAAATCGCCGATCCCGCCCTCGTGGAAATAGTGCAGATCCGAGCCGCAGATGCCGGCGGCGGCGAGCTTCACCCGCACCTCGTGCGGGCCCAGCGGGGCGAGTTCGCGCTCTTCGATGCGCAGATCGTGCGCGGCGTGGCAGACGACGGCGCGGACCATCACGGATGCGGGCTCCCTTGGGCTTTTCGGGCTTCGATACCGAGAAGAAGGGGGTTCTGGAACGGGCGGGATCCGGAACCGGCTCGCGACGCGGCGCAGGGTCCGGACCGACAAGGCGCGCGAGTCACGGCGACACGCATTCCGGTGACGCATGACCGCCATGCCGGCTTCGCGGTCGTCGGAGCTCGGGATAAGGAGGGGTCGTCCCGCGAGGAGAGGAAACGCCCGTGCTCTTGGCCGCGATCGAGGATCTCGTCGCCGGCACCCGGTTCGATGTGCCCGCCCGGCTCGGCTTCGCGGCACTCGCGACGCTCAAGGGCGGACACGCCAGCCGCTCCTTTCGCTACAAACGCGCCGGGCTCGCGATCATGCGCCGCGTGCTCGCACCCGATTCGAACACCGTCGACGTGGGCGCGCACCGCGGCTTCTACCTGGCCCAGGCCCTGCGCCTTTCCCCGCACGGCCGCCATCTGGCGATCGAGCCGATCCGCGAGCTCGCGGCGGCGCTGCGCCGGCACTATCCGCGCGCCGAGGTGCACGCCGTGGCCCTCGCCGATCGCTGCGGCGAAGTCCCGTTCTTCCGCCATGCGCGCTCGGCGGGTCTGAGCTCCCTCGTGGGTTGGGATCCGCGCGGCGGGCCTCTGCCCGGTACGCGTCTCGAGCTCGTGCCGGTGCGGACGCTCGACGCGCTCGTGCCGCCGGATCTTCCCCTACGCTTCCTCAAGATCGACGGCATGGGCGCCCACGACGCCATCCTTTCGGGAGCGCGGGCGACGCTCGCGCGTTGGCGCCCGTTCGTGTTCTTCTACCATCGCGTGCCCCCGACCGCCGACGCCCGCAGCCTCGGCGAACGGGTGTGGGCGGCGCTCGCGGAGAGCGGATTGCGCCTTTCCGACCCGGACGACTGGCTGGCCGGCCGGCCCGCGCTCGACCGCGCGGGGTTCCTTTCCTGCACCGGCCACGGTCCCGACAGCGCCTGGTGCTTCCTGGCTCATCCCTGAAGGCGACGTTCGGAGCTGCATTCGGAGCCTCGCGCCCGCGGATGCGAGCGAGGCCGCGCGCTCGCCCCCGGGCGTGCGCACCGGCGCGCACGGTGCCTTCGAGATCGATCGCGCAACCTCCGCGCCGGCCTCACGAGCGACGGTGCACGCCGAGCGCACCGAGGAACCACGCCCGGCGCCTCCGGGCGGGAACGCCGAGCCGCATCGTTCGATCCGCCGAGGCGGCGCGCCCGGCGACGTACTCTCCGTCCGGTCGGACGGCGGCCGGCTCGGCGGCCGATGCGGGGAACAGATGCAGCGCCCGGACCGGTACGGCGACGCCGGCCGGCTCGCCGGGGGTCAGCCGCGCATCGTGGTCGACGAAGAGGCTCGCCGATCCGATCCGTACCGTGTGGCGCCAGATATCGCCCAAATAGGCCGCCTGTTCGATCCGTCCCCGCAACACGAGGGACCCGGGCACGAGCACATCCGGAGCCACCAAGCGAGCGGCGCTCGAGCGGAACTGCGCGACCATGCGCGGGCTCGGTCCCTGCGGCAGGTGGGGACCGCCGTCCGTGCCCGAGGTCCGGGCTTCCGCCGGCGGCTCGCGGCAGCGCAGCCGCAATCCCTCGGGGACGGGCTCGACCTCGAGCTCGAGGCGGTTGTCGGCTCCCATGAAAGCGGCGACGAAGGGGCTGTTCGGGCGGAGCCACAGGTTCCGGGGCGTGTCGATCTGGACGATGCGGCCCCGGTCCATGACCGCGATGCGATCGGCCACGACCATGGCCTCCTCGCGGTCGTGCGTGACGTGGAGCGCGGTGATCCCGAGCCGGCGCTGCAGGCTCCGGATCTCGTGGCGGAGTTCGTGCCGAATGCGCGCGTCGAGATTCGAGAGCGGCTCGTCGAGCAACAACAGGCGCGGCTGGATCGCCAGCGCCCGACCGAGCGCGACGCGCTGGCGCTGGCCGCCGGACAGACGCGTGACGTTGCGCTCGCCGAGCCCCTCGAGGCCGAGAAGCCGCAGCATCTCTTCGACGCGCGCGCGGATCTCGGCTCTGGGCAGCCCGCGCACTTCGAGGCCGAAGGCGATGTTCTGCGCCGCCGTCATGTGCGGCCAGAGCGCGTAAGACTGGAAGACGAGCGCGGCTTCGCGCCGCTCGGGCGGCGAGTTCTGAATCTCGACCCCGCCCACGAGGATGCGCCCGGAAGCGACCGGAGCGAAGCCGGCGACGGCGCGCAGAAGCGTGGTCTTGCCGCAGCCCGAAGCGCCCAGGAGGGCCACGAACTCGCCTTCGGCCACCGTCAGATCGAGACGGTCGAGGACCGTCGTCCGACCGAACCGGACCACGAGGCTCTCGATCACGAGATCGCGCGGATCGGCATGCACGGTCGCCGGTCCTCCCTCTCGGCTGGAGCCGAAGATCGACCTGTTCGTGACCTCCGCGCCCGCGCGCTCCGGATCCTTCAAGCGAGCGATCGCTCGAGGTCGGCCAAGAGGTCGTCGGGATCCTCGAGCCCCACCGAGAGGCGCAAGAGCCCGGGTGGTGCGGGGCTGTCCGGTCTTTCGATCGAGGCACGGTGCTCGATCAGGCTTTCGACGCCGCCCAGCGAGGTGGCGCGCTTCCAGATGCGCACCGCCGCCGCCGCGGCGATCGCGGCCTCGGCGCCGCCGCGAACGAGGATCGAGAGCATCCCCCCGAACCCCCCGGTCATCTGCCGCGCCGCCACGCGGTGACCCGGGTGCGCGGGCAGTCCCGGATAGAGCACGCGCTCGATCTTCGGATGGCCGGCGAGCGCGGCGGCGAGCCGCATCGCCGACGCGCACTGGCGCGCGAGGCGCACCTCGAGGGTGCGCAGGCCGCGCAGGCACAGCCAGGCCTCGAAGGCGCCGAGGATCGCCCCCTCGTCGTGGCGGATGCGGCGGAGCTCCGTCCAGAGCTCGTCTTCGGTCTTCGTCACCACGACACCGCCCAAGAGGTCGCTGTGACCGTTGAGGTATTTGGTCGCGCTGTGCACGACGAGATCGGCGCCGAGCGCGAACGGACGCGTCAATAGCGGCGTGGGCACGGTGTTGTCGACCACGAGCCGGGCGCCGGCGGCGTGCGCGAGCTCGGCGAGCCCGGCGAGATCGGCCACGACCCAGGTCGGATTGGCCGGGGTCTCGGCCCAGAGGATCCGCGTTCGCCCGGGCGCGAGCGCGGCGCGGACGCGGTCGAGATCGTCGATGTCGACGAAATCGACGGTCAAAAGCCCCCGATCCGCGACATCGCGGAGCCATTTCCGCAGGCCCCAGTACATCACCCGCGGCGCCACGACGTGCGATCCGGGCGGAAGAGCCCGGAAGACCGCGGTCATCGCGGCCATCCCCGAAGCGAAAGCGAGCGCGCTCCGGCCGCCTTCGAGAGCCGCGACCACCGCCTCCAGCGGGCGCACGCCCGGATTGGCGTCGCGCCCGTAATCGAAGCCGCGGCGGTAGCGATTGTCGGGATCGCGCAAGAAGGTCGTGGACGGTTGCAGCGGCGGGACGACACCGCCCGTGGACTCGTCGAGCGCACCCGCGGCCTGGGCGAGGATCGTCGCCGGTTTGACGCCCTCGGGCAGGCTCACGGCGCGGCGTCCGCTGCGCGCAGGACGCGGATGCGATCCCCGGGCCGCACGGCTCGCAGCGCGCGCACGTCCTCGCGCGCCCGGCCCCAGACGTTGACCGGGGCCACGAGCCGGCACTCGTTCCCGCGCGAGACGGGCGTGCGGCCGAAGGCGATGGCGATCGACCGCCCTTCGACCCAGAAGGCGAGCTCGCCCGGCTCGACCACGTCGCGGGCGTCCGCCTCGAGCGCCGCCTGCACCGGCACGGCGAAGTAGACCTCCTCGCCCCAGGTGGAGGCGCGCGATTCGAAGGGCACGGCCCGCGCGATCGCGCGCGCGGTGGGGGTGTCGAAGAGATCGGCAGTCAGCACCACCGAGCCGATCTCGAGCCGCAAGACGGGAAGCTCGGCCATGGAGCGGGGGTTCCGTTCGTCGGTCGCCGCGCACGGCTCAGCCCGATGCCGGGGCTCAGGTCAAGACGGTGAGCAGGAGCTCGCGCAGATGCGGGGTGGTGCGGTGCTCCCACAGGTAAATGCCCTGCCAGGTGCCGAGCAGGAGCCTTCCCTTCTCGAAGGGCACGGTGAGCGCGCAACCCGTGAGCACCGAGCGCGCGTGCGCCGCCATGTCGTCCGGTCCCTCGATCCGGTGGGCGTAGGCCGGATCGCCGTCGGGGGCCCAGCGCCGGGCCAGCCGCTCGAGATCGGCGCGCACGTCGGGATCGGCGTTCTCGGTGATCAAGAGCGAGCAGCTCGTGTGCCGGCAGAAGAGATGAGCGAGCCCGTCGGCGTCGGGGGCGAGCCGCGCCACCGCTTCCCGAACGCGCGCGGTGAGGTCGCGAAAGCCCCGCCCCTGCGTCTCCACGACCAATCGTTCGCGTCGGATCACCCGCACCCTCCTCGAGCCTTTTCGGCTCCGCGCCGGGCCACGGCGCGCCGGCTCAGCGACCGTCGGCGGCGATGCGCTCGAGCGCCGGTCGGTCGACGAGGACCAACCGGCGGCCGTCGGTGCGCAAGAGCCCGGCTTCGCGCCAGCTCGACAGCTGTCGATTGACGTTCTCGCGCGCGAGCCCGCAATAGGCGGCGAGCTCGCGCTGAGAAAGATCGAGCTCGATCCGGATGCCTTCGCGCACCGGTCGGCCGTGATCGGCGGCGAGGCGCAGGAGCGCGCGCGCCACCCGCGGGCCCATCGCGCGCAGGTTCGCGTCTTCGACCATCTCGGTGGTCCGCCGCAGGCGCTGGCAGAGCACGCCGATCACCCTGAGCGCGACTTCGGGGTGAGCCTCCAGAAAGGCGAGCACGTCGCGGCGCCGCAAGCAGAACAGCTCGCAGGGCTCGATCGCCGTGGCATCGGCGCAGCGCGGCTTGCCGTCCAGGATCGCCATCTCGCCGAAGGTCTCGCCCGGCTCGATGAAGTTGAGCACGGCCTCGCGACCCTCGGCACTGACCGTGCCGATGCGGATGCGCCCGCTGATCACCACGGCCAGGCTGTCGCCGGGATCGCCTTTCTGGAAGATCACCTTTCCGGCCGGCACTTTGACGATGGTGCCGAAGGCGAGCAACCGATCGATCTCGTCTTCGGTGAGGCAGCCGAACAGATCGCTGTCCGCCAGAGCCTCGCGGACGCGGCCGAGCTTGTCCACCGCCGGCCTCCTCCCCCTTTCTCGCCGATCGCCTCTTCGCGGGCGACCGAGGCGCGCGCGATTTCATACTACCAGGACGGCAGCCCCCTGCAAACGACCCTCGCGCAGAGCCGCGAGGGCCAGATTCGCCTCCTCGAGCGCGAACGGCCGGGTGTGCGTCGCGACCTTCAGCCCTCGCAGTCGCGCGAACAATCCCGCGCCGTCTTCGCGCGTGAGATTGGCGACCGAGCGCAACACGCGCTCTTCCCACAAGATCCGATAGGGGAAGGAGGGGATGTCGCTCATGTGGATGCCGCCCAGGACCACGACGCCGCCCTTGTCGACCGCGCGCAGCGCCACGGGCACGAGCGCCCCCACCGGCGCGAAGACGATCGCGGCATCGAGCGGAACGGGCGGGAGCTCGTCCGAGCCTCCCGCCCAGCTCGCTCCGAGTTCGCGCGCGAAGGCTTGCGCCGCCGTATCTCCGGGTCGGGTGAAGGCGTAGACCTCGCGCCCATCGGCCCTGGCGATCTGAGCGAGAATGTGCGCGGCGGCCCCGAAACCGTAGATCCCGAGCCTCTTCCCCTCCCCCGCCGTGCGATAAGCGCGGAAGCCGATGAGCCCGGCGCACAGAAACGGCGCCAAGGCGACGGGATCGCCCTCGGGCAGCGGAAAGCAGAAGCGCGCATCCGCCACCGTGTACTCGGCGTAGCCGCCGTCTCGGGTGTAGCCGGTGAACAGCGGCGAATCGCACAAATTTTCCCGCCCCGAACGGCAGAAGCGGCAGACGCCGCAGGTCCGCCCGAGCCAGGGCACGCCGACCTTCTGGCCCGGGTGCGGCTCCTCGACCCCGGGGCCGAGGGCGACGACCTCGCCCACGATCTCGTGTCCGGGGACGACCGGCAGCTTGGGGTTCGGGAGCTCGCCGTCGACGAGATGGAGATCGGTGCGGCAGACCCCGCAGGCGCGCACGCGCACGAGCACCTCCCCCGGACCCGGCTCGGGAACCGGAAGTTCGGCCGGGCGCAACGGCCGGCCGGGAGCATCGAGCACCATCGCGCGCATCGTCGGCACGGATCGGTCCCTCCTCCTTTCCCGCGAAGGCTTATAAGCGGCGTTTTCGCACGGTGCACGCGGCGGAGCGCGCAAGCCCCGTTGCGCCGGGCGCCATCGGCCGAGCGCCGCGCACTCCGAGCCTCGTGCCCGAGGCGAGCGCCGAAGAGGCGGCCGCGCGGCGCTCCGCCTCTCGGGCCCCCTTCGCTGCGCCCCGAGGCGCTCGCGCGCGCCGCGCCCCCTCGTTCGCGGCGAGCCGCCGCACCCGCGCGGTCTCGGCTAAAGGGCGAGGAGCGCTTCGTCGGGAACGATCGTCGCCTTGACGACGCGCATCGTGTTGGCGGCATCGATCGCCGCCTGCACCCCCGCTTCGTCGAAAGGGAAGAGCGTCTGCATCGACCGCCAGGGATATCGATCGCGGGCGCGATCGAGCATCCGGATGCCGAGCGGGATGTCGTTGGCGGTGAAACCCCACGAGCCCAGGATCGTGACGTCTTTCGTGCAGATCCGGTGCCAGTTGGTGAGGATCGGCCCGGCGTCGGTGAACTGGCCCATTTCGACGTAACAGCCGCCGTCGCGCAAGAACTCGACGCCCTCGGGCCCGGCCGTGGGATGGCCCGAGCAGTCCATGACGAGATCGGCCCCGTAGCCGCCGGCGAGCGCGCGCACCCGCCGGATGCGCTCCTCGGGGGTGGCGTATTCCTCGATGTTCACCGTGGCCACCGCCCCGAAAGCGCGGGCCAGCTCGAGCCGGGGCTTTTCGGGAGCGCCCACGGCGATGACCTTTCCCGCCCCCATCTCGTAGGCCGCGGCGATGGCGAGGATGCCGATGGGCCCCGTGCCCTGGATCACGACCGTGGCTCCCCAGGGAAAGCCGCCGACCTTCTTGGCCCGCTCGAAGCCGCGGATGCAGGAGGTCAAGGGCTCGGACAGCGAGCCCAGAAGAAGCGGCATGTCATCGGGGAGCTTGTAGATCTTGGTGCCGGGGAACATGTCGAGATCGACGTAGACCATTTCGGCCCATCCGCCCCACAAGTGGGGTGGTACGTCGAAGCCGATGTAGCGGCCGTAATAGACCGGAGTGAGGCATTTGTTGGCGTGCTCGGGATAGCGCCGGCACCAGTCGCAAGTCCCGCAGGGCATCAGGGGCGGAAGCATGACCTTGGAGCCGACCTCGAGCTTCTGCCCGGTCCAGTCGGTCTCGAGCTCGGACCCCTTCTCGACGACGATCCCGGCGAGCTCGTGGCCGAGAGTGAAGGGCCAGGGCAGGGGCTTGGGCCAATGGCCCTTGAGGATGTGCAGATCCGTGCCGCACACCCCGCAACAGCCGATGCGGATCAGAGCCGCCTTTTTCGGCACCGAGGGCTTGGGGACGGTGCGGATGACGGGCCTGGCTCCCGGCCCGTCGAAGGTCGCCACACGGATTTCGCGCATCGCCTCTCGCTCCTCTCCCGCGCCCGCGCATCCTGGAGCCGCGGCGCGAGGCGAGCAACGCACCGCCGCGCGGGCCCCGCGCGCGCTTTGGCGCGGTCGCGTCTCAGGCCGCCTGGCGGTGCGCGGCGAGGACGAGTTCGACGATGTCGGCCATGATCCGGTCGACCCGGTAGTCCTTGGGCGTGTAGACGCGGGCCACGCCGAGCGCGCGCAGGCGCTCGGCGTCCTCGGGCGGGATGATGCCGCCCACGACCACCGGTACCTCGCCGATCCCGAGCTTGCGCATGCGCTCCAACACCTCGCGCACCAGCGGCTCGTGCGAGCCCGAGAGGATCGAGAGGCCCACGAGGTGGACGCCTTCTTCGAGGGCGGTGGCGGCGATCCGCGCCGGGGTGAGGCGGATGCCGTCGTAGACCACCTCCATCCCGGCGTCGCGCGCCGCGACCGCGATCTGCTCGGCGCCGTTGGAATGCCCGTCGAGGCCGGGCTTGCCGATCAGGATCTTGAGGCGCCGGCCGAGACGACGGCTCGCCTCCTCCACCCGCGCGCGCACCGGAGCCAAGAGATCCGCGGCGATCCCCGCGACCGCGCCCACGCCCGTGGGGGCCCGGTACTCGCCGAAGACCTCGCGCAAGACTTGCGCCCACTCGCCCGTGGTCGCGCCGGCGCGGGCGCATTCGATCGAGGGCGGAACGAGGTTGCGGCCCTCGATCGCGGCTTCGCGCAGCGCCGCGAGGGCCGCCGCCACGGCTTTCCCGTCGCGCCGCGCGCGGTGCGCGCGCAGCCGCTCGATCTGCGCCGCTTCCGCCTCGGGATCGACGGCCAGGAAACCGCCGCCCTCGGCGAGCAGAGGCGACGGCTCGCTCTCGGTGAAGCAGTTCACGCCCACCACTTTCGTCGCCCCGGAGGCGATGTCCGCGACACGTTTCGTGTTGCTCTCCACGAGGCGAGACTTCATGTAGCCGTTTTCCACCGCCGCGATCGCCCCGCCCATCGCCTCCACGCGCGCGAGCTCCGCGAGCGCTTGCTCTTCGAGCTCGCGGACCTTGGCCTCGACCACCGGCGAGCCGTCGAAGAGGTCCTCGAACTCGAGGAGATCGGTCTCGTATGCCAAAATCTGTTGAAGGCGCAGGGACCACTGTTGATCCCAAGGACGCGGCAGACCGAGGGCCTCGTTCCAGGCCGGGAGCTGAAGCGCCCGACAGCGGGCGCGCTTGGAAAGCGTCACCCCGAGCGCTTCCAGGAGAATGCGGTAGACGTTGTTCTCCGGCTGCTGCTCGGTGAGCCCGAGGGAGTTGACCTGGACCCCGTAGCGGAACAGGCGCAGCTTGGGGTCTTCCACCCCGTAGCGCTCGCGCGCGATCCGGTCCCACAACCGGGTGAAGGCGCGCATCTTGCACATCTCGGTCACGAAACGGATGCCGGCGTTGACGAAGAAGGACATCCGCCCGACCACCTTGGGCAGCTCCTCGGGGGCGATCTGCCCCGAAGCCTTCACCGCGTCGAGCACGCAGATCGCGGTGGCGAGAGCATAGGCGATCTCTTGGACCGGCGTCGCCCCCGCCTCCTGCAGATGATAGGAGCAGACGTTGATCGGGTTCCAGCGCGGCATCTCGCGCGCGGTGAAGACGATCAGATCGGTGGCGAGCTTGAGCGAGGGCGCGGGCGGAAAGATGTAGGTCCCGCGCGCGAGATATTCTTTGACGATGTCGTTCTGCGTCGTGCCGGCGAGCTCGGCACGCGCGACGCCCCGGCGCTCGGCGACGGCGACGTAGAGCGCCAAGAGCCAGATCGCGGTAGCGTTGATCGTCATCGAGGTGTTCATGCGCTCGAGAGGGATGCCCTCGAACAACACCTCCATGTCGGCGATCGAACAGATCGGCACCCCGACCTTGCCGACCTCGCCCCGCGCGAGCGGGTGGTCGGAATCGTAGCCGGTCTGGGTGGGCAGATCGAAGGCGATCGACAGCCCCGTCTGGCCCTTGGCGAGATTCTGCCGGAACAGGGCGTTCGACGCCGCGGCCGAGCTGTGCCCGGCGTACGTGCGGAACAGCCAGGGCGCGTCGCGGACCGGCCGATCGTTCTGTTCCGCCTCGCTCGCCATGGCCTTTCTCCCGGCTCGCCGGCCGCTTTCAACACGAAGCGGCTTGACGCCTGCGCACTAACATGTTCGCTGCAACGCGTCAAACACGAAAGATCGTTGACGTCCAGCAGGCTTCGTGTCAGCTTGGTCGCGGCCGTGAGCGGGAGAGCGCAGATGAGCCGGCAGAACGTCGAACGGATCATCGCCAAGTTCGGGTCGCAGCAGCGCGTGGCCGAACTCCTCGGCATCTGGCAGACCGCCGTCTCGGGCTGGGTGCGCCGCGGCGCCATTCCCGCCCGCCGCCAAGAAGAGCTCCTCGCCATCGCCCGACGCGAGGGCATCCCCCTCGAACCCTCGGATTTCTTCGAGAACGCGGCGGTCGCCACCGGCACCGACGGCGCCCGTGCCACCGATGTCGCCCCCGCCCCGGCGCCGGCCGTCGCCCTCGCCTCTGCCCAACCCGCAGCTTCCACCGGTGCCCGGGTGATCCCGATCCATCGCGAGCCCGCGGCGCCCATGGTCAACCGCATCGCCACCAAGGATCTCTACGAGATCGGCGAGATCCCGCCTCTCGGGCACGTGCCGCGCAACATGTGGGCCTGGGTGATCCGCAAGGAGCGGCACGGCGAGCCGACGGTGGCGATGCAGCAGGAGGTCGTCCCGACGCACAGCATCGGCGAGGACGAATGCCTCGTCATGGTCATGGCGAGCGGGGTCAACTACAACGCCGTCTGGGCCGCCCTCGGCGTCCCCGTTTCGCCGTTGGACATCCACAAGCAGCCCTTCCACATCGCGGGCTCGGACGCCACCGGCATCGTCTGGGCCGTGGGTTCGAAGGTCAGACGCTGGAAGGTGGGCGACGAGGTCGTCGTGCACTGCAACCAGGACGACGGCGACGACGAGGAGTGCAACGGCGGCGATCCCATGCTCTCGCCCAGCCAAAGGATCTGGGGCTTCGACACCCCGGACGGCGGGCTGGCGCAGTTCTGCCGGGTCCAGTCGCGCCAGCTCATGCCGCGGCCCAAGCACCTCACCTGGGAGGAATCGGGCTGCTACGTGCTCACCCTCGCCACCGCCTATCGCATGCTCTTCGGCCATCCGCCGCACACCCTCAAGCCCGGCGACAACGTGCTCGTGTGGGGCGCCGCGGGCGGGGTCGGCTCGATGGCGATCCAGCTCGTCGCCGCCTCGGGGGCGAACGCGATCGGGGTGATCTCGGACGAGGACAAACGCGACTTCGTCCTCTCCCTCGGCGCCAAGGGGGTGATCAACCGCAAGGACTTCGATTGCTGGGGCGAGATGCCCGATCCCATGGACAAGGAAGCCTACGGGCGCTGGCTCTCCGAGGCCAAGCGCTTCGGCAAGGCGATCTGGGACATCACCGGCAAGAACGACGTCGACATCGTCATCGAACATCCGGGAGCGGCCACCTTCCCGGTCTCGGCCTTCGTCGTCAAACGCGGCGGCATGGTGGTGATCTGCGGCGGCACGAGCGGCTACAAGCTCACGCTCGACGCGCGCTACCTCTGGCAGCGGCAGAAGCGGATGCAGGGCAGCCACTTCGCCAACCTCAAGCAGGCGAGCGCCGCCAACCGCTTCGTCATCAACCGCCAGGTCGACCCCTGCATGAGCGAGGTCTTCTCCTGGCACGACATCCCGCGCGCGCATCTGAAGATGCTGCGCAACCAGCACAAGCCCGGCAACATGGCGGTGCTCGTGCAGGCGCGACGGCCGGGGATGCGGACCTTCGAAGAAGCGCTCGAGGGCTGAACGCGCACGGTTCCGGCTCCGCCCAGGGCGGCGCGGGGCGCATGCGCCAGCGCGGAGGGTCTCGCCGCGCGCAAGACCCTCCGCCGGAGGATCGGCGAAGATGGCCAGCCTCGATCTCCTGCCTCCGCGCCTTCAGGGCGCGCTCGGCACGTATCGCGCGGCCCTCGAGGCCGCCCGCGCGTTCCGCGACCGCGCGCGCGAACGGCTGGCGCGCCGTCTCGCCCCGGGTGGCCGGCTCGATCTCGACCGGCTGGAGCAAGAGCAGCACGCCGCCCACGGCTTGGCCTGGCTCGAGGTCCATCTGCGCGCCCTCGAGGCCCTGTTGGACTGGGCCGAACGGCTGCAGGCGACGGACCGGCTCGGCGAACGCGAGCGCCTGCAGCTCGCCTGGGGCTTCGCGGAATATCTCGCGCGGCTGTCGGGCGGTTGGCCGATGGCCCAGGGCGAGATCGTCCGCCCGTACGAGCTCGGCCTCGAAGAGACCGACCTCGCTTGCCTCGAGCGGGCGGAGGTGCGCACCCTGGTTCGCACCGGTGCGCAGCCGGAGGCGCGCCGGCGCCTGGCCGAGCTGTTGGCGCCCGGCGATCTCGGCGACCCGGGTCTCGCGGACGAGAGCCTCGAGCTCGTCCGCGCGCAGTTCCGCCGCTTCGCCGAGGAGCGGATCGCACCGCACGCCCAGCGCTGGCACCTCTCCGATGCCCTGATCCCGGAAGAGGTCCTCCTGGACCTCGCCGCGCTCGGCGTCTTCGGGCTCACCGTGCCGGAAGAGTTCGGCGGGCTCGGGATGAGCAAGCTCGCCATGTGCGTGGTCACCGAGGAGCTCTCCCGCGGCTATCTGGGCGTGGGCTCGCTGCCCACCCGCAACGAGATCGCGGGCGAACTCGTGGCGAGCGCCGGCACGCCCGAGCAAAAGGCGCGCTTTCTGCCGCGGCTCGCATCGGGAACGCTGATCCCCACCGCGGTCTTCACCGAGCCCAACGTCGGCTCCGATCTCGCCAATCTCGAGACCCGCGCGGTGCTCGAGGACGGCTTCTGGCGCGTGACCGGCCAGAAGACCTGGATCACGCACGCCGCGCGCGCCGATTTCATGACCATCCTCTGCCGCACCCGGCCCGAACGCGGGCACAAGGGGCTCTCGATCCTTTTGGCCGAGAAGCCG
Organism: Geminicoccaceae bacterium; assembly: GCA_025062095.1. Lineage (GTDB taxonomy): Bacteria > Pseudomonadota > Alphaproteobacteria > Geminicoccales > Geminicoccaceae > JANXAZ01. The sequence continues at coordinate 78,385 of JANXAZ010000010.1, read as the reverse complement.
CGCGGGACGGACGCGAACCCCTTCCCGGTCGAGGGGCTCGCGGGAAGCGAGATCCCGGTTCTGGGCTATCGCGGGATGAAGGAATACACCCTTTCCTTCGACCGCTTCCCCGTCCCCGCCGAGAACCTCCTGGGCGGGGTCGAGGGCCAGGGCTTCAAGCAGCTCATGGCCACCTTCGAGAGCGCCCGCATCCAGACCGCCGCGCGCGCGGTGGGCGTGGCGGTGGCGGCGATCGAAGAGGGATTGGCTTACGCGCGCGAGCGCCGCCAGTTCGGCAAGCCCATCATCGCTTTTCCGCGCGTGCACCAGAAGCTCGCCTGGGCAGCGGTGGAGACCCAGCTCGCTCGTCAGCTCACCTTTTTCGCCGCTCGCGCCAAGGACGCGGGCCGCCGCTGCGATCTCGAGGCCGGGCTCGCCAAGCTCCTCGCCGCTCAGGTGGCCTGGACGGCGGCGGATCTCGCGCTTCAGGTCCACGGCGGCAACGGCTACGCGCTCGAATATCCGATCTCGCGGATCTTGTGCGACGCCCGCATCCTCAACATTTTCGAGGGCGCCGCCGAGATCCAGGCGCAGGTGGTCGCGCGCCGGCTCCTCGAAGGCTGAGGTGCCCGCCCCCCGCTCGCGCGCGAGCGGGGTTGTCGGACGCCGCGGCCGCGCTTAAGGACCGGGGCGGATCCGCAGCGGATTGCCCGAGCGATGCAGCCTTTCCGGAACCTGCGCGGGATCGCCGCGCCCTTGCCGCTCATCAACGTCGACACCGATCAGATCATCCCCGCCCGCCATCTCAAGACGATCAAGCGCACCGGGCTCGGCGTGGCGCTGTTCGAATCCCTGCGCTACGACGACGAAGGGCGCGAACGCCCCGAGTTCGTCTTGAACCAGCCCAAGTACCGCAATGCGGTGATCTTGATCACGGGCGAGAATTTCGGCTGCGGGAGCTCGCGCGAACACGCGCCCTGGGCGCTTCTCGATTTCGGCATCCGCTGCGTGATCGCGCCCTCGTTCGCCGACATCTTCTACAACAACGCTTTCAAGAACGGGATGCTCCTCGTCACGCTCCCCAAGGACCGCGTGCACGCCCTGATGGAAGAGGCGCGGACCGCTCCCGATCCGACCTTCGAGGTCGACCTCGAGGCGCAGGAGATCCGCACCCCTTCCGGGACGGTCGAGCGCTTCGCGATCGATCCCTTCAAGCGCCATTGCCTGTTGAACGGCCTCGACGACATCGGCCTCACGCTCCAACACCTCGACGCGATCGCCGCCTTCGAGGCCCGTCGCCGCCAACAGTTCCCCTGGCTCGACCCGCGGCCGGTCTGAGCCGGCGCGCACCGCGATCGCGCGGGCGGACCCGGGGTCCGGCCCGCCCCCTCACAAAAAAGGACGCGCCATGAGCGAGCGAGCGATCCTCTTTCTTCCCGGCGACGGCATCGGGCCGGAGGTCATGGAGGAAGTCCGCCGGGTGATCGGCTGGTTCGGCAAGCGCCAGCTCGCCATCCGTGTCGAGGAAGACTTCGTGGGCGGAGCGGCGATCGATCGCTTCGGCGTACCCTTGACCGAAGAGACCCTCGCCAAGGCCAAGGCCATCGGCACCGTCATGTTCGGCGCCGTGGGCGGCCCCGAGTACGACTCCCTGCCCTTCGAGAAAAAGCCCGAGCGGGGGCTGTTGCGGTTGCGCAAGGAGCTCGGGCTCTTCGCCAATCTGCGACCGGCGATGGTCTTCCCGGCCTTGGCCGATGCCTCGACCCTCAAGCGCGAGCTCGTGGAAGGCTTGGACATCGTGATCTTGCGCGAGCTCACGGGCGGGGTCTATTTCGGGGAACCGCGCGGCATCGAGACGCTCCCCGACGGCCAGAAGCGCGCCGTCGACACCCAGGTCTACACCACCGGCGAGATCGAGCGCATCGCGCGCGTGGCCTTCGAGCTCGCCCGCAAGCGCAAGAACAAGGTGACCTCGGTCGAAAAGGCCAACGTCATGTACACGGGCGTGCTCTGGCGCGAGGTCGTCCAGGCGGTGCACGATCGCGAGTTCCCGGACGTCGCGCTCGAGCACATGTACGCCGATAATTGCGCCATGCAGCTCGTGCGCTATCCCAAACAGTTCGACGTGATCGTCACCGACAATCTCTTCGGCGACCTTCTGTCGGACTGCGCGGCGATGCTCACGGGATCGCTGGGCATGCTGCCCTCGGCCTCGCTCGGGACCCCGGGCGCCGACGGCCGCCGGCCGGCTCTTTACGAGCCGGTGCACGGCAGCGCGCCCGACATCGCCGGTAAGGGCATCGCCAATCCCCTGGCCTGCGTGCTCTCCTTCGCCATGCTCTTGCGCTACAGCTTCGACCTTCCGGCCGAAGCCGATCGTCTCGAGAAGGCGGTCGCGCGCGTGCTCGAAGAAGGCTACCGCACCCCGGACATCATGCAGCCGGGCTGCACGCGCGTCTCCACCGCGGAGATGGGGACGCGGCTGCTCGCGGCGCTCGACGCCCTCGTCTGAGCGGACGGGGCGGGGTGCGGTCTTCCGACCCCGCCCGCCTCCTCGCTCGCGCCCTCAGATCGCGAGCGTTCCGGCCCTGGCCGCGTCGTAACGCTTGCCGACCTCCGCCCAGTTCACGACGTTCCACCAGGCCTTGAGGTAATCGCCGCGACGGTTCTGATAGAGAAGATAATAGGCGTGCTCCCAGACGTCGTTGCCGAAGAGCACCCGCCCGCCCTCCATCAAGGGCGTGTCCTGGTTCGGACGGGTGACGATGGCGAGCTTTCCGGCGCTATCCACGGTCACGAACACCCAACCGGAGCCGAACACCCTGAGCCCGGCGGCGTTGAACTGCTCTTGCAGCTTCTCCAGCCCACCGAAATCGCGCTCGATGGCCTCCTTGAGCGCACCCGTCGGCTGCCCGCCGCCCGGGCCCATGACCTGCCAGAACATGGTGTGGTTGGCGTGGCCGCCGCCGTTGTTGCGTACGGCGGTGCGGATGCCCTCGGGCAGCTCGGAAAGCCTGGCGAGGAGCTCGTGCAGGGGAAGCTTCGCCGCCTCCCCGTGGTCCTTGAGAGCGGCGTTCAGACCGTTGACATACGCGCGATGATGGGCGCCGTGGTGGAGCTCCATCGTGCGGGTGTCGATGTGCGGCTCGAGGGCGTTGGTGGGATAGGGCAAGGGGGGCAGGCTGTGCGGACCCGCGGGCGCCTGGGCCCAGACCTGCCGCGCGAAGACGGGAATCGTGGCGAGACCGGCGAGAACCATCCGACGCTGCATGCTTGGCCTCCCTCGCGAATGCGCGATTGGTCGTCCTCATACGCCGCCACTCTGGCATCCTCGCGCGCGGGCGCCAAGCCGGCGCCCGATCCGAAGCTCGTGGGGAACGCGCCGACCATGAAGCTCGACCGTCGCGCCTTTCTCGCCTCCGCGCTCGTGCCGCTGCTTTCGCCCGGGGCTTCCCTCGGCGCGGCAACGCCGCGGCGCGGAGGCGTGCTCGTCGTCGCCGCCGACACCGAGCCCCGGAACCTCAACCCCGCGCTCGTCGCCTCCAACGGCGTCTTCTTCGTCGCGAGCAAGGTCGTCGAGCCCTTGGCCGAGATGGCCTACACCGATGCCGGGCTCGAGCCGCGCCTGGCGCTCTCGTGGGAAGGCTCGCGAGACGGCCGGAGCGTGACCTTCCGCTTGCGCCCGGGCGTGCGCTTCCACGACGGCACGCCCTTCACGAGCGCGGACGTCGCTTATTGCGCCCTCGAGCTGTGGAAGAAGCATCAGAACCTCGGTCGCGCCTTCTTCAAGGATCTCGAAGCGGTCGACACCCCGGATCCTCATACCGCCGTCTTGCGCTTCTCGGAGCCCACCCCGGCGCAACTCGTCGCCAACGCGCTCCCCCCGCTCACCGCCGTGGTGCCCCGCAGGCTCTTCGAAGGCACCGATCCGCTCGCCAATCCCCACAATCAGAAGCTCGTCGGGACCGGACCCTTCCGCTTCGTCGAGCACAAACCCGGCCAGTATTACCGGCTCGAGCGCAACCCGGACTATTGGGGAGCGCCTCTGCCTTGGCTCGATGGCATCGTCTATCGCGTGCTGCCCGACCGCGGGGCGATCGCCGCGGCGCTCGAATCGGGCGAGATCCATCTCGCGGCGTTTTCGGCCGTCCCCTTGGCGGACATGAAGCGCCTCGCCTCCGTGCCCGGGATCGCGGTGATCGCCGAGGGCTACGAGGGCATCACCTACCAGATCACCGTGGAGATCAACCACCGCAGAAAAGAGCTCGCGGACGTCCGCGTGCGCCGCGCGATCGCGCATGCCATCGACCGCGACTTCGTCGTGCGCACGATCTTCTTGGGCTGGGCCAAGCCGGCCACCGGCCCCGTGCCGCGCTTCGACAAGGCGTTCTATACCGACGACGTGCCGAGCTATCCTTTCGATCCCGCGCGCGCCGAAGCCCTGCTCGACGCGGCCGGCTACCCGCGCAAGGCCGACGGCGTGCGGTTCGCCGTGGAACTCATGCCCGCGCCCTGGTTCGAGCAGACGCGGCAGATGGGCGAATATCTGCGCCAGGCCCTCAGGACGATCGGCATCGAGGCGCGGCTCGTCCTCAAGGACCCCGCCGGCCACCAGAAGGCGGTCTATACCGATCACGCCTTCGATCTCGCGATCGGCTCGCCCGTCTACCGCAACGACCCGGCGATCTCGACCACGATCCTCTACGAGAGCGGGCTTCCCGCCGGCGTGCCCTTCTCCAACCAGTACGGCTACGCCAATCCCGAGATGGACCGCGTGATCCGCGCCGCCGCGCGCGCCCTCGACCCCGAAGAGCGCGCGGCCCTCTACCGGCGCTTCCAGCGGCTGGCGATGGAGGATCTGCCGATCGTTCCGGTGTGCGAGTTCACCTTTCTCACCGTCGCCCGGACGAGCGTGCGCAACGTCGCCTCCAATCCGCGCTGGGCGGTCTCCAACTGGGCGGATTGCTGGCTCGAGGCATGAGCCCGGGGCTCGCGCTCGCCCGCCGGCGCCTCGCGCAAGCGCCGGCCGTGCTCGCGATCGTGATCACCGGCGGCTTCCTCTTGCTCGAGGCGGCCCCCGGCGATGCCGTCGACGCCTATGTCGCGAGCCTGGGCGGCGATGCCGGCTTCGTGCGCGAGCTGCGCGAGCGCTGGGGGCTCGACCGCTCGGTCTGGACCCGGTTCCTGCTCTACCTCGCCGGTCTCGTCACGGGCGATCTCGGCGTCTCGCTCGCCTTCGATCGGCCGGTGGCCGAGCTCGTGCTCGAGCGGCTGCCGATCACCCTCGCGCTCGCCGCCGCCGCGACCTCCCTCGCGCTTCTGCTCGGCGCCGGTCTGGGGCTCCTTTGCGGAAGCCGACCCGGCGGCCTCGCCGATCGCCTCGCTTCCGCCTTCGTGCTCGCGCTCAACGCCACCCCGAGCTTCTGGCTCGGGATCGTCCTGGTCCTGGTCTTCGCCGTGCGCCTGCGATGGCTGCCTTCCGCCGGGATCGAGACGATCGGTGCCGGCTACGCTGGCGTCGCGCGCCTGCTCGACGTCGCGCGGCACATGGTCTTGCCCGTGCTCACCTTGGGCCTCGTCTACGCCGCGCTCTACGCCCGGGTCTTGCGCGCCGGCATGGTCGAGGCCTGGCGTTCGGATTTCGTGCGCGCCGCGCGCGCCAAGGGCCTTCCGCGCAAGAGGCTGGTCCTCGCGCACGTCGCGCGCAACGCCCTCGTGCCGCTTCTCACCGTGCTCGGGCTGCACGGCGCCGCGATGGTCGGGGGCAGCGTGGTGGTCGAGAGCCTCTTCGCCGTGCCGGGTCTCGGCCGGCTCGCCTTCGAGGCGGTGATCGCGCGCGACCATGCCCTGCTCGTGGGGATCGTGCTCGTCTGCGCGCTGCTCGTGATCCTCCTCAACCTCGTGGTCGACCTGCTCTACGGCCGGCTCGACCCGAGGATCGAGCTCGCGTCGGAGCGCCGGTGAGCGAGGCGGTCTTCCGCTTCGCCCGCGAGCCCGCCGCCTGCGCGGGCCTCGTCTTGCTCTTCCTCCTCCTCGCGCTCGCGCTCTCGGCTCCCCTTCTGTGGCCGCTCGACCCCGAGGCGCCTTCGCCCGCGATCCTTCTGCCGCCGTTCGTCGAAGCCGCTCATCCCCTCGGAACCGATCGGCTCGGGCGCGATCTCCTCGCCCGCCTGCTCGCCGGAGCCCGCACCTCGCTCCTCGTCGCCGCCGCCGCGACCGCCGCGGCCCTCCTCGCGGGCGGCGCGATCGGCCTTCTGGCCGGCTTTTCGGGCGGCTTCGTCGACGAGCTCGCGATGCGTCTGGCCGAAGCCTTCCAGGTGGTACCGGGCTTTCTTCTCGCCCTGGCGCTCGTGAGCGTCGCCGGACCCGGGCTCGGGTCGACGGTGGCCGCGATTGCCGCCGCCTCCTGGCCGGCTCCGGCGCGTCTGCTGCGCGCCGAGGTGCTCAAGCTGCGGCGGGCGGATTTCGTGCTCGCCGCGATCGCCGCCGGTCTCTCTCGCCCGGAAGTCGCCCTCAAAGAGGTCTTGCCGAACGCGCTGCCGCCGGTTCTCCCTCTCGCCGCGCTCCTCGCCGCCGCGGCGATCCTCGTCGAGGCGGCGCTCGCCTTTTTGGGCCTCGGCGATCCCAACCGGCCCTCTTGGGGGGCGATGATCGCCGAGGGGCGGGCGGTGTTGGTCTCCGCTCCCTGGCTCGCGCTCTTGCCCGGTGCCGCCCTCGTGCTGAGCGTGCTCGCCGTCAACCTCGTGGGCGAGGGGCTGGCCGAGGCCCTCGCCCCGCGCCGTGCCGCCGCGTGAACGCGCCTCCCCTGCTCTCGCTGCGCGATCTTGCGGTGGTCTTCCACCGGGACCGGAGGCGGATCCGCGCCCTGCGCGGGCTCGACCTCGTCCTCGCTGCGGGCGAGCGTCTGGCGCTTCTGGGTGAAAGCGGCTCGGGCAAGAGCACCGCTCTGCTCGCGATCGCGGGCCTTCTCGGCCCCGAGGCCGAACGGAGCGGGGAGATCCTGTTTCCGCTTCTCGGCCGGGCTCCGATACTCGGTCGGGATGTCGGCTTCGTCTTCCAGGATCCGTTCTCGGCGCTCGATCCCGTCCTCGACGTCGCCACTCAGATCGCCGAGCCGATCCGCTTTCATCGCGGCGCCTCCTGGTCGGCGGCGCGCGCGGAAGCGGTGGCGCTTCTGCGCCGGGTGGGCATCGAGCCGGCGGAGAAGCGAGCGCGCGACGCTCCCCACCGTTTTTCGGGCGGCGAGCGCCAGCGCATCGCGATCGCCATGGCGATCGCCGCGGAGCCGCGGCTCCTGCTCGCCGACGAGCCCACCTCCGCCCTCGATACCGTGAACCAGGCCCAGATCCTCGATCTCCTCGACGGGCTCGTGCGCGCGCGGGACACGGCTCTTCTCCTGGTGACCCACGATCCCGCGGTGGCGGCGCGGATCGCCGATCGCATCGCCGTGCTCTACGCCGGCCGCTGCGTGGAAGTGGGGCCGAGCGCGCGCGTCCTCGGCGCCCCGCGCCACCCCTATACGCGCGCGCTTCTCGCCGCGGCGCTTTCGCTCGACCGCCCCCCGCCCCGCCCGCTGCCCGAGATTCCGGGCTCCCCGCCCGATCCGGAGCGCGACATCGCGGGGTGCCCCTTCGCGCCGCGTTGTCCGCTGGCCGCGTCGCGCTGCCGGACCACGCCCCCGCCGCGGACGGGCGGGCCCGAGGACGGTGTGGCTTGCCATCTCTACGCCCCGTGAAGGACGAGGGGTTCCTCCTCGAGGTCGCGGGTCTCGGCTATCGGCCGCCCGGGGTCGCGCGCCCGATCGTCGAGGAGGTGTCCTTCGCGCTTCGTCCGGGCGATCGGGTCGCCCTCGTCGGGGCCTCCGGAGCCGGCAAGAGCACGCTCGCGCGGCTGATCGTGCGTCTTCTCGAACCGACGAGCGGATCGATCCGCTTCCGCGGCCGCGATCTCCTCGCCGCGCGCGGGGAGGCGCTGCGCCGTATGCGGGCCGAGTTCCAGATCGTCTTCCAGGATCCGCTGGCCGCACTCGGACCCCGACGGAAGATCGGGGCGCAGCTCGCCGATCCCTTGCGCGCCTTCGGGCTCGTCCCCCGACGCGAGCTGCGCGCGAGGGTCGCGCAACTCTTGAAAGAAGTCGGGCTCGACCCCGCCCTCGCCGGGCGCTTCCCGCACGAGCTCTCGGGCGGACAGCGTCAGCGCGTGGCGATCGCCCGGGCGCTCGCCAGCCGGCCGCGGCTCCTGATCCTCGACGAGCCGTTCTCGGCGCTGGATCTCTCGGTGCGCGCGCAATTGTTGAACCTCTTGGAGCGGATCCGCACCGCGCACGCCCCGGCTACGCTCTTCGTCACCCACGATCTCGCCGTGGTCCGCGCGGTGGCCGACCGCGTGCTCGTCATGGACGGGGGTCGGATCGTCGAGGACGGGCCGGTGGACGACGTCCTCGCCCGCCCGCGCGCCGAGGCGAGCCGAGTGCTCGTGCGAGCCGCCCTCCACCTGCCCCGCCCCGGCGGCACCTCTCCTTGAACGCGCGCCGCGCGCGCATTGCCCTCAAGCCTCGGCGCGCCAGGCGGCCGCGCGCCGTTGCAGGGGTGCCAGCGCGCACACGAGCTCCCCGTAGCGGGCGAGATGGCGCCGCGCGCGCTCGGGCGGCCAGGCGGGATCGGGACGGATCGTGCGAAAGGAAAGGCGCAGGCCCGCGCGCGCCCGGACGAGATCGGAAAAGAGCCCGGCCCCGATGCCGGCGGCGAGTGCCGCACCCAGAGCCGTCGCCTCGGGCATCGCCGCCGCCGCCAGAGGCCGGCCCGCGAGGCTCGCTTTGATTTCCAGCAGAAGCCCGATGCGCGTGCCGCCGCCGATGGCGAGCATCCGCTCGGGCAGCGGCCGCTCGAGCAAGTCGCACAGACGAACGAGCATCCGTTGCCAATCGAGGGCCAGGCCTTCGAGGACGGCGCGGAACAGCGTCGCCGCATCGCTGTCCGGGGAAAGACCGAAGAACATCCCGCGCGCTTCGGCCTCGGTCGCGGGCGGAGAGGGAAAGCGCAAGTGGGGTACGAAGAAGACCCCGCCGCATTCGGGCGGGACGGCGCGGGCCGCGGCGACGAGCGTCTTCCGCGAGGTCCCGCGGGCGAACAGAGCGCACGCCCAGTCGATCGCCGCGCCCGAGGTCGCGAGGCCGGTGAGCACGCACGCACGCGGACGGTCGACCCGGATCAGCACCTGGCTGAAGCCCGAGGCGGCGAGCCGACCGTCGAGGACCGGCTCGGGAAGCGGCAGAGCCAGCCCTTCGGCCGTGCCCATGCTGTCGACCACCACCCCCGGCTCGTCGCCGCCGACGGCGAGAAGGCCCAGCGCGTGGTCGTAGCCTCCCACGGCGATCGCGGCCGAAGCCGGAAGACCGGTCGAGGCGGCGATCTCCGGAGACAACGCGCCGATGCGCGTGCCCGTGGGCAGGATCTCGGGCAGGAGGTCGATCGGGACGTCGGCGCGCGCGGCGAGCTCCTCGGACCAGCGGCCCGCGCGCAGATCCAAAAGACCCGTGCGCGAGGCGAGGCTCGCATCCGTCGCCGGCGCTCCACCCAACCGAAACGCGAGCCAATCGGCAAGGTGTAACCACTTTCGGGCACGAGCGAAGGCCTCGGGGGCGGAACGCGCGTACCAGGCGAGCTTGAGCGCACCCAGGATCGGATCCGCGGTCACGCCCGCGATGCGGGCGAAGCGTTCGGGAGAGACGCGATCGAGAAGATCCGCGCGCAGCGCCGCGGGCCGCGGATCGAACCAGGCGAGGATCGGGGCGAGGGGGCGATCCTCGGCATCGAGGAGCACCCCCGCCTCGCCCACGCTCGCGACCGCGAGGCCGATCACGCGCCGGGGCTCCTCGAGTCGCCGGGCGAGCGCGCCGAGGGTGGCGACGGTGGTCGCGAACAGCTCCTCCGCGTCGAGCTCGGCGAGCTCGGGCGCCGGCCGGCGATAGGGCGTGGGCCCCGCGGCCCCCGCCAGGAGCCTGCCGTCGGGGGCGAAGGCGAGCGCGCGGATCCGGCTCGTGCCGGCGTCGATCCCGACGAGGACGGGCTCGGCTTCTCTCATCGCTTCCGCTTTTCCGGCTCCCGGCCCCTCGTCCCGCGACCCGCGGGCCGTCGCCGGCGGAGACGTCGCCTCCGGCTCTTCTTCTCCCGACCGCGCGCGACGACCAGGCTAGCGCGAACGGACCGTGCGCGCGATCGCCCGCATCGGACGGGAGCCGACCGATTGCCTCCGATCGCGCCACGGCCGTAAAGAGCGAGGAAAGGCGCGGAGAAAAGAGATGGGCGCGATCGCCGAGCCGGAAGCGAAGGAGCGGGCGGAGGCCGGACGGCCGTCGCCGCACCGCTTCAGCGTCGAGGACTATTACAAGATGGCCGAGGCTGGGATTCTCGGCGAGGACGTTCGGGTCGAACTCCTCGAGGGCGAGATCGTGGACATGTCCCCGATCGGCAGCGAGCACGCGGGGTCGGTCAATCTGGCGCTCGCCGGGTTGGTGACGCGGCTCCCGCCGCGCCGCTACCTGGTCTCGGTGCAGAACCCGCTGCGGCTCGATCGTTTCGACGAACCGCAACCGGACCTCGCCGTGCTGCGCTGGCGCGAGGACGGCTACGCGCGCGGCCACCCCGGTCCGGCGGACGTCCTCCTCCTGATCGAAGTGATGCAGAGCGGTCGGGACTACGACCGCCGGGTCAAGCTGCCGCTCTACGCCCGCTTCGGCATCCCCGAGGTGTGGCTCGTCGATCTTTCTGCCGATCGCCTCGAGGTCCACCGCGATCCCGCCCCCGAGGGCTATCGGACGGTCGCCGCGCTCGCCCGGGGACAGAATCTGCAGGCCCTGCTCGTTCCCGAACTCGCTCTCGACGCCGCGGATCTCTTGCCGCCTTCGGGCTGAGAGCGTCCTTTCGACCTCGCTTCAGAGCGTCACCGAGAGGCCGCCGTCGACGACGAGGACGTGACCGTTGACATAAGAGGCGGCATCGGAGGCGAGAAAGACCACCGCCCCACCGATCTCGTGCGGCTGCGCCCAGCGGCCCAGAGGGGTGCGCCTCTTGACCCAATCGGTGAAGGCTTCGTCGGCGAGCAGCGCCGCGTTCATCTCGGTGGCGAAATAGCCGGGGGCGACGGCGTTGACCGTGATCCCCTTGGGCCCGAGCTCGGCGGCGAGCGAACGGGTGAGGCCGTGCAGGCCCGTTTTCGCCGCGGCGTAGCCGTGGATGGTGGGCCGGGCGAGGATGGCGATCACCGAACCGGTCGAAATGATCCGACCGCGCCCTTGGGGGATCATGAGCTTGGCCGCCTCGCGCGCGAGGCGGAAAGCCGAGACGAGATGGCTCTGCAAGAGCCGCTCGAAATCGGCATCGGTCCATTCCGTCAACGGTACGCGATGCTGCACGCCGGCGTTGTTGACGAGGATGTCGAGCCGTCCGTGGACTTCGCGGATCTTCTCGATCGCATCGAGCGTCGCATCGGCATCGGTGACGTCGAAGGCGAGCGGCTCGGCGTGATAGCCGAGATCGTTGAGCTTTTTCGTCGCGGCCGCGACGGTCTCGGGATTGCGGCCGTTGACGATCACCCGCGCGCCGTGCGCGGCGAGCGCTTCCGCCATGGCGAAGCCGAGCCCGCGCGTGGCCCCGGTGACGAGCGCGATCCGATCCTCGAGCCAGAACAGGCTGGACATGGAAGCGATCTCCGTCCATCGCTGCTCGCGCTGCTACACGACGGAACGGAGATGGCAAAGACCGGCGCCGAGCTCCCCGCGCCCGCGCGCACACCCGTCGCGTTGCGCGCCGCGGGCGCCCGGATCTACGGCGAATGGCTGCGTCCCGCCTCGGCCCCCGACCGTCCCGTGCTCGTGCTCCTGCACGAAGGGCTCGGCTGCACCGGGTTCTGGAAGGATCTGCCCGAGATCCTCGCTCTGCGCCACGGGCTCGCGGTGTTCCTCTACGACCGGCGCGGTTACGGCCGTTCCGATCCCGAGCCGCTGCCGCGCCCTTTCGACTATCTCGACCGCATGGCGCTCGACGAACTGCCGGCGGTGCTGCAAGCGGCCGGGATCGAAGAAGCGATCCTCCTGGGCCACAGCGACGGCGGCACGATCGCGCTTCTCGCCGCGGCCGCGTTTCCCGAGCGGGTGCGGGCGGTGATCGCGATCGCCGCGCACGCCTTCGTGGAGGAAAAGACCCTCCTCGGGATCCGGGCCGCGGTCGCGGCCTTCGCGCACGGCGAGCTGCGGCGCAAACTCGAGCGCTTTCACGGCCCGCGCACCGAAGCGGTCTTTCGCGCCTGGGCCGAGACCTGGCTCGCTCCCGACTTCCGCTCGTGGACCGTCGAGGACCGGCTGCGCGCGGTCCGTTGCCCGGTTCTCCTTCTGCAGGGCGAGGCGGACGAATACGCCTCGGCGGAACACCTGACGGCGATCGCGCGCGCTCTCGGCGGGCCCGTGCGCGCCCGCCTCTTGCCCGGTGCCGGACACGTCCCCCACCATGAGCGGCGCGCACCGACGCTCGCGGCGATCGACGCCTTCTTGGACGAACTGCGCGCGGACGAAGGGGGGCAGCGGTGGGACTGCGGGGCAAACGGGCGATCGTGACCGGAGCGGCGGCCGGGATCGGGCGCGCGATCGCCGAGCGGCTGGCGCGCTCGGGGGCGGTCTTGACCTTGATCGACCGCGCGGGCGAGGCGGTGGAGGGCGCCGCGGAAGCGCTGCGCGCGCGCGGAGCGCAGGCGCGCGCGCTGGTGCTCGATCTCGGCGAGCTCGAGCGCGTCGAAGAGGCGATCCGCGCAGCGGCGGAGGCCATGGGCGGGCTCGAGATCCTCGTCAACAACGCCGGCATCGCGCTGCAGAAGCCCTTCCTCGAGCACGAGCTCGCCGATTTCGAGCGCATCTATCGCATCAACGTCTTCTCCCTCTTCGCCGCGAGCCGCGCCGCCGCCGCTTGGATGGTCGAGCACCGGGTCCCCGGGCGCATCGTCAACGTCGCTTCCGTCGCCGGCCTGCGGGGCTCGACCGGACGCTCCGCTTACGGAAGTTCCAAGGCGGCGGTGATCAACCTCACCCAGGTCGCGGCGCAAGAGCTCGCTCCCTTCGGCATCACGGTGAACGCGGTGGCGCCCGGACCGATCGAGACCGATCTCGTGCGCGCCGTGCACAGCGAGCGCACGCGCGCGGGCTGGATCCGCGAGGTCCCGATGGGCCGCTACGGCGAGCCGGCCGATGTCGCCGAGGCGGTCGCCTATCTCGTCTCGGACGGGGCGGGCTATGTGACGGGGCACGTCTTGTGCGTGGACGGCGGCTTCGCCGCCGCTGGGCTTCTCATCCCGGTCGAAGACCTGCGCTGAACGGACGGCCGGGCCGCGAGCGCGCGGCTCGACCGCCGAGACCTCTGCACCTAAACTCGGGTTCTCGAGGGAGGGAGGGCCGCGATGAGCATCGAACGCATCGAACCCGGCAAGCGGCTGAGCCAAGCCGTCGTCTTCGGCGATCTCGTGATCCTCGCGGGCCAGGTCGCCGTCGACAAGCCCGGAGCGTCGATGGCCGAGCAGACCCGCAACGTGCTCGAACGCATCGATGCGCTCCTCGCCAAGGCCGGCACCGACAAGAGCAAGATCCTCTCGGCGAACATCTGGATCGCGGACATGCGCCAGTTCGACGAGATGAACCGGGTGTGGGACGCCTGGGTCCCCGAAGGCTGCGCGCCCGCTCGCGCGACGGTGGAAGCGCGCCTCGCTTCGCCCGATTACTGCGTGGAGATCATGGTCGTCGCCGCGCGCTGAGAGGGTGTCGTGAAGGTCGCGGTCCTCGGCGCCGGCGTCGTCGGCGTCGCCACGGCCTGGGAACTCTTGCGCGACGGACACGAGGTCGTCGTTCTCGACCGGCGCCCCGAGCCGGCCTCCGAAACGTCTTATGCGAACGCCGGGATGATCGCTCCCGGCCACGCCTACGCCTGGTCCTCGCCGGCGGCGCTCAAGACGCTGATCAGAGCGCTTTTCCGCGACGATCTCGCGCTGCGCTTCCGCTTCCAGGGGAGCCTCGACTTCTGGCGCTGGGCGCTGCGCTTCGCGCTCCAGTGCACGGCCGAGAAAGCGGCGCGCAACACGATGCGCAAGGTGAGCCTGGCGCTCTACAGCCAACGGCGCCTGGCGGAGGTCCTGGCCGAGACCGGGATCGCCTGCGGGATGCGCAGCCGCGGGGCGCTCTATCTCTACCGTCGCGCGGCCGGCCTCGCCGCGGCGGACGAGAAGGCCAAGATCCTGCGCGACGCCGGAGTAGAGGTGCGCCGCGTGAGCCCGGAGGAAGCGGCGGCGCTCGACCCCGTCTACGAGCCGGTGAAGGATCGCTTCGCGGGTGCGCTTTACGCTCCGGGCGACGAGAGCGGCGACGCGCGGCTGTTCACCCGCGAGCTCGCCCGGCGTTGCGCCGCCGAGGGCGCGGTGCTCCGTCTGGGCGAAACGGTCCGCGACTTCCGCACCGCGGGCGATCGGGTCGAGAGCGCGATCACCGATCGCGGCGAAGTCGCCGCCGACGCGTTCGTGCTCGCGCTCGGCTGCTACAGCGCGCCCATCGGCAAGAAGCTCGGGCTCGAGCTGCCGATCTGGCCCGTCAAGGGCTATTCGATCACCCTTCCCGTGGGCGGCTCCAACAACCCGCCGCAGCTGCCCGGGGTGGACGAGGACAATCTCTTCGCCTTCGCCAATTTCGGCGACCGGGTGCGCTTGACCGCGATCGCCGAGCTCGACGGGTGGGACTGGTCGCACCGCCCCGAAGACTTCGCCCCGATGCTCAAAGCCGCCCACGAGCTGTTCCCGCAAGCCGGGGATTGGAGCCGCGCCGAATACTGGGCGGGCCTCAGACCCATGACCCCGAACAATCTTCCGATCATCGGACGCGGGCGGCATCGGAATTTGTGGGTGAATTCGGGGCACGGCCACATGGGTTGGACCTGGGCCTGCGGGACGGCCCGCATCACCGCCGATCTCTTGGCCGGCCGGCGTCCGGAATGGGACCCGAGCGGTCTCGAGCCGAAGGCGCACTGAGGGCGCGTGCGAGGCGACGACCATGGATTACCGCGGCGGACTCGAGTTTCGACTCGACGAGGGAATCGGGGCGCGAGCGCGCATCGGGCTCGTCGTGCTCGCCACCGACCAGACGATCGAGCACGAATGGCGCCACATCTTCGCCGGGCTCGAAGGCGTGGCGCTTTACGAGAGCCGGATGTGGAACGAGGTGCGCGTCACCCCCGAGACGCTCGCCGCGCTCGAAAAGGACATCCCGGCCGCGGTGCGGGTGCTCGTGCCGGTGCTGCCGCTCTCGGTGATCGCCTTCGGCTGCACCTCGGGGGCGGTGGTACTCGGGGAAGAGCGCATCGCCGCGCGCGTGCACGAGGTGCGGCCGGGGGTGCCGGTGACCACGCCCATCGGCGGGGCGCTCGCCGCCTTCCGCGCCCTGGGCGTCCGCCGGCTGGCGGTGCTCACCCCGTATTCGCGCGCGGTCAACGAGGTCGTCCGCCGCTACCTCGAGGCGCGCGGGCTCGAGATCCCGGTCTTCGGCAGCTTCGAAGAAGAGGACGACGGCAAGGTGGCGCGGATCGATCCCGCCTCGATCGAAGCGGCGGTGCTCGAGCTCGGGCGCGATCGGCGCGCGGAAGCCGTCTTCGTGTCCTGCACGAGCCTGAGGCTCGTCGCCGGGCTCTGTGCGCTCGAAGACCGGCTCGACAAGCCCGTGACCTCTTCCAACCACGCCATGGCCTGGCACGCGCTCCGGCTCGCCGGCATCGAGGACCGGCTCGCGCGCTTCGGTCGCCTCTTCACGCGGCCCCTTCCGGTCGGCTAGGTCGCCCGCGCGCGATCGCGACAACTCCGGCTCGGGAGCTCATCTCTTGGCCTCGCCGCAACCGCTTCCGCCCGAGGCCCTCGCCTGGCGCTGCCGGCCCGAGGACCTGGGCTTCGAGACGACCGACGAGCTGCCCGATCTCGAAGACACGATCGGGCAGGATCGCGCCCGCGAAGCTCTGCATTACGCGCTCGCGAACCGCAGGCCCGGGTACAACGTCTACGCCCTCGGCCCGGAAGGGATCGGCAAGCACACCACCGTGCGCCGGATCCTCGAGGCACGGGCGGCGGGCGAGCCGCCCCCCTTCGATTATTGTTACGTCACGAACTTCCGCGATCCGCGCGCGCCGCGGCTCTTGCGCCTGCCCGCCGGCCGCGGCCCGCGGCTCGAGGCCGACATGCGCCGGCTGCTCACCGACTTGTTGCCGGCGCTGCGCAACGCCTTCGAGAACGAAGAATACCGCACCCGCCGCCAGGTGATCGAGGAGGAGCTCAAGGAGCGTCAGGAGCGGGCGATCGCGGAGGTCGAAGAGGAAGCCAAACGCCACAGCGTGGCGCTCATCCGCTCGCCCATGGGCTTCGCCTTCGCGCCCGTCGCCGACGGACGGATCGTCACCCCGGAGATCTTCCAGGCGCTTCCCGATTCGATCCGCCGGCAGATCGAGCAGACGGTCGAGAACCTCCAGAAAAAGCTCCGCGACGCGCTCGCCAACGCCCCGCGCTGGATGAAGGAGACGCGGGAGAAGATCAAGGCGCTCAACGACGAAACGGCAGCCTTCGCCGTCAACTATCTGTTCGAGACGATCAGACCCAATTATGTCGATCTTCCGGATGTCCTGAATTTTTTGGAAGCGGCGCGCAAGGACATCATCGAGCACGTCGAAGCCTTCCTGCAGTTGCCCGAACAGGCCTCGCCGGCGGCGCTCGCGCTCGAGGACGGCCATCCGTTGTTCCGCCGCTACCGCGTCAATCTCATCGTCGACAACACGGGACGCGGCTGCGCCCCGGTGATCCAGGAGGACGATCCGAGCTTCGAACGGCTCGTGGGGCGGATCGAGCACCGCGCCGAGATGGGCGCGCTCGTCACCGACTTCCTCATGATCCGCGCCGGTGCCCTGCACCGCGCCAACGGCGGCTATCTCGTGCTCGACGCGCGCAAGCTCCTCACCCGGCCGCTCGCCTACGAGGCTCTCAAGCGCGCGCTGACGACGCGCGAGATCCGCATCGAATCGCCGCTCGCGGCGTTGGGCGTGCTGGGGACGCAGACCCTCGAGCCGGAGCCCGCGCCCCTGGATCTCAAAGTCGTCCTCCTGGGCGAGCGGCTGCTCTATTATCTTCTCGTCGAACTCGACCCCGAGTTCGGTCGGCTCTTCAAGATTCCCGCCGATTTCGACGAGCGGGTGCCCCGCGACGGCGACAAGGTCTCGCTGTTTTCGCGGCTGGTGGCCACCATCGTGCGACGCGAAGGGCTCAAGCCGGTGCGCGCGTGCGGCGTGGCGCGGCTGCTCGAGCACGCCGCGCGGCGCGCCGAGGACCGCGAGAAGCTCTCGAGCGAGGTCGAGCATCTCGCCGATGTCCTGCGCGAGGCCCATTTCCAGGCCGGCTCCGCCCCGGTCATCGACCACGGGGCGGTGCGTCGCGCGCTCGATGCCCGCGATCGCCGGGTCGGCCGGCTGCGGGAACGCGTGCTCGAGGAGATCACCGCCGGCACGATCCAGATCGCGACGAGCGGCAGCGCGATCGGCCAGGTCAACGGCCTTTCGGTGATCCAACTCGGCGATCTGGTCTTCGGCCGCCCCTCGCGGATCACCGCACGGGTGCGCATGGGTGGCGGCCAGGTCATCGACATCGAGCGCGAAGTGAAGCTCGGAGGGCCGATCCACTCCAAAGGCGTGCTCATTCTTTCTGGCTTCCTGGCGGCGACCTTCGCGCCCGACGTTCCTCTTTCGCTCTCCGCCACACTCGTCTTCGAGCAGTCCTATGGCGGCGTGGAGGGCGACAGCGCGTCCTCCACCGAGCTCTACGCGCTCCTCTCGGCGATCGCGGAAGTGCCGATCCGACAGAGTCTCGCGGTCACGGGCTCGGTCGATCAATACGGCAACGTCCAGGCGATCGGGGGGGTGAACGAGAAGATCGAAGGCTTTTTCGATCTCTGCGCCGCCCGCGGCCTCGACGGCAGCCACGGCGTCTTGATTCCCGCGGCCAATGTGCGGCATCTGATGCTGCACGAGCGGGTCCGCGACGCGGTCGCCCAAGGCTTGTTCGCCATCTATCCGGTGCGCACGATCGCGGAGGGAATCGAGATCCTGACCGGTCTTCCCGCGGGCGAACGCGGGCCCGACGGTCTCTTCCCGGAGGGCACGGTGTTCCGGAGAGCCGAGGATCGGCTCCGCGCCTTGGCCGAAAAGCGTCGCGCCTTCGCCGCCCGCGAAGGCGAAGCGGAGCCGAGACGGGAGGACGAGAGGTGAACGCGGCCCAACCCGCGCGCCTGGTCGTCGCGCTCCCGCCCGAGGAAGAGGCGCTCGTCGCCCTCGAGGCGGCGTTCGCGATGGCCGAGCGGCTGGAGCGGGAGATCGTCGCGATCCTGCTCGCCGACGAACGGCTGATGGCGTCCGCCGCCCTGCCGTTCACGCGCATCGTGCCGCGCACGGCGGCGACCGATTTCGAATTCGACGTCTCCCAGACGCGTTTGATGCTGCGGGTGATGGCCGAGCGCGCGAAGCACCGTCTCGAACGGATCGCCGCCGCCCGCCGCGTCCGCTGGCGCATCGAAACCGCCGAAGGCCTCGAAGCGGGGATGCTCGCCGAAAGCGATCTTTTGGCCTTCGCCGCCGCTTCTTGGGAGGAGCCGCCGACCCGTCGCGCCGGCCCCGTCCTGGTCATCCGCCGCGGAAGCGGCCCCCTGGTGCTCGTCCACGAGCGGACCGACGGCGGGCTCGAACTCGCGCGCGACCTCGCCGAGCGGGCGGGCCTGCCGCTCGTGGTCCTCGCGAGCGATGCGAACCGCGCGGCGGAAGCGAAGGCCGCGTTGGGTCCGGCGGCGAGGGTCGAGGTGTGCCCGCTCGCCGACGAATCCGGCCTTTCCGCCCGGCTCGCCGCCCTGTCCCCGGCGATCGTGCTCGTCGAAGGGGCGGAGAACGGCCCCGCGTGGCGAGCGGCGGTGCGCGCCGCGCGCGCTTCCTTCGGCGAAGGGGCGGCGAGCGCATCGAACGCACAAGCGCGGACCGCGAGCGCATCCCGAGAAACGCCATGACCCGACCCGTCTCCGAGACTCGTCCCAGCTTGAGCGAGATCGCCCGGCTCATCGGCGAGGACGATCCCGAGAAGCTCGCTCGGATCCTGGCCACCGGCGCGACGATCGCGGAGATCGAAAAGGCGCTGTTGTGGGCCAGCGGAACCCAGGACGTGTTGGGGGAGGCTCCCCCTCCCCTCGAGGGACCGGCGGCCCGGGTCTACGACATCCTCACCGCCGATCAGTTCGAGGACGACCGTCGTTGACCGCGAGGGAAACCAGAAGCGAGGACCGTGCGGACATGCCGAATCGAACCATGTGGGTCGTCGTCGCCGACGGCGCGCGGGCGCGGATCTTCCAGGGCGACCCGCGCGTGGGCGGACTCGAGCTCGTCATGCCCGAGCTTTTCGGGCGCGGGCGGGAAAAGGGTTCCGAGCTCTTGGCCGATCGCCCCGGCCGGAGCGTGGATTCGAGCCACGTCGGCAACCGCCACGCGATGGAGCCCTCCACCGACCCCAAAGAGGTCGAGAAGCTGCGTTTCGCCCGCGAACTCGCCGAGAAGCTCGAAGAAGCCAACAACGCCGGCCGCTTCGCGCGCCTGATGCTCGTCGCCCCGCCCAAGATGATGGGCGAGCTGCGCGAGCTGCTCTCGGAGAAGGTGAAAGAGAAAGTCGTCCGCGAAGTCGAAAAGGACCTCACCTGGGTCTCGGTGCACGAGCTACCCGAACATCTGCGCGAGTGACGGAGTCCGTCGCGACGGCGAGCGCTCCCCAGGCGGAGGAGAAGAAGGCACATGCGCGAGATCCGTACCGTCGGTATCGTCGGCACCGGGACCATGGGCACCGGGATCGCCACCAACCTCGCCCAGCACGGCATCGCCGTCCGGCTCTTCGACGTTCGTCCCGAACAGGCGAAGAGCGCCGTCGCCCAGGCGCAGGCGTTCTGGGCCCGCAGCGTCGAGCGCGGGCGGCTGAGCGCGGAAGCCGCCGCCGCGGCCGCGACGCGCCTCGCCGTGGTCGGATCGCTCGCCGAGCTCGCCGCCTGCGATCTCGTGATCGAGGCGATCTTCGAAGACTTCACGCTGAAAGCGCGGCTGTTCGAGGAGCTCTCGGGGCTCGTGCCCGAAGACGCGCTCGTCGCCACGAACACGAGCTGCTTGCGGGTGAGCGATCTCGCCCGGCACATGCGCCGTCCCGAGCGCTTCCTCGGCCTGCACTATTTCAGCCCGGCGCAGATCAACCCGATCGTGGAAGTGGTCAGAGGCGAGGCGACGGCGGCGGAGACGATCGCCGCCGCCCTCGCCTTCTGTCGAGCCACCGGCAAGAAGCCCATTACTTGCAAGGACTCGTACGGCTTCGCCATCAACCGCTTCTTCTGCCCCTACACGAACGAGGCCTGCCGGCTCCTCGACGAAGGTCTCGCGACCACCGCCGAAATCGACGCGGTGGCGGAAGAGGCGGTGGGCGCGGCGGCCGGCCCCTTCCGCGTCCAGAACCTCATCAAGCCGCGCATCAATCTGCACGCCATCCGCAACCTCGCTCCCCTCGGCCCCTTCTACGCCCCCGCCCGCAGCCTGATCGAGGTCGGGGAAGCCGATCGCAGCTTCGAGATCGGAGAAGCGGGCGAGATCCCGCCCGAGCGGCGGGCGCGCATCCGCGACCGCCTGCGCATGGGGGTGTTCGTGGCGGTGCTCCAGGAGCTCGACGAGGAGGTGGCCGCTCCCGCCGACATCGATCTCGGCGCGCGCGAAGCGCTGCGCTTCTCCAAGCCGCCCTGCGCGCTCATGGACGAACTGGGCGGGGCCGAGGTCGAGCGCATCGTCCGCCCGGCGCTCGAGCGCTACGGCCTGGCGCGCCCGGCGGCGCTCGATCGCGTCGGTCGCCTTTCGAGCTGAAGGCCTTGGCCGAAGCGTCGGGCGGAGGCGCGGGCGATCGAGCGCTCGACCTCGACCGGGTGCTCGATATCGCCCTCGGGCTCGCGGAGGAATTCGGCTGGGACCAGCTGCGCCTTTCCGACGTCGCCGAGGCCGCCGAGGTCCCCCTTCCGCTCCTCGCCGCGCATTTCCCGGATACGAACGCGATCGCCGACGCTTGGTTCGCGCGCGCGCTCGCGGCGGTGTGGTCGACCCCGCCGGAGCTGCTCGCCGATCGCGATCCCAAGGTGCGGCTCGAACGCGTGATGTGGCGGTGGTTCGAGGCGCTCGCCCCCCATCGCCGGCTCACCGGGGTCATGCTCCGGGCCAAAATGTGGCCCTCGCACCCGCATCACTGGGTGCCGATGATCTTCTCTTTGTCCCGGCTCGTGCACGCCTTCCTCGACGTCGCCCGGGTGCCGGGACGGGGCGCGGAGCGCGCGCTGCAGGAAATCGGGGGCACGATCGTGACCCTCGAGACCCTCGCGGTGTGGCTGCGCGACGACAGCCCCGGTCAAGCGCGCGCGCGCGACGTCCTGCACCGGAGCCTGGCGGCCGGGGCGGCGGTGCTCGGACGCCTGGGCCCGACCCTCCGTCGTTTCGGCTGAGCGGCCCCTGCGGCACCCGGTCGCAGGCGATCCCCGCGCATTCCGCGTCCGGGCGGCGCGCCCCTCCCTTGCCGGCTCTTACTGCGATGCGATATGAATTGTGCAGCGCAGCAAACCGGCCGATGGAGGGTACCGTGACTGCCGCAAAGACCAATTCGGCGAATTTCCCCAAGTTCGACCTCGACGCCTGGATCGCCCTGAACAAGGCGAACCTCGAGACCCTGATCGCGGCGCAGAAGATCGTCTTCGACTTCTGGCAGACCGTGGCCAAGCGGCAGGCGGACATGATGAAGGACTCGGTCGGCAAGTTCGAGGGCTTGTTCCGGGCCTTCGACGTCAAGAAGCAGCCCAAGGACTATGTCGAAGAGGCCAAGTCGGTGATCGAGAAGGCCATGGCCGACGCCAAGGAGACCCTCGATCTCGGCATGAAGGCGCAGGCCGAGGTGGTCGACCTCTTGGTCAAGCGCGCCGCGGCCAACCTCGACGAGGTCAAGACCCTCGCCGCCTGAGGCACGCCTCCCCCCACCTCCCTCCCCGCTTCGGCGGCGAGTGCACGGCCCCGGTGGAACGCCACCGGGGCCGTGGTTCTTTTCGGCCGGCACGAGTATCGCGCGATGGTTGCATGAGCGAGTCGCTTGCGCGACAAGGGCGGCCCCGACGCCGATTTTCTGCTTCCGGAGAACTCCATGGCGTTGCGCGAGCCCGAACCGCACGTGCCTCTGCCCAGTGCGCGCGAAGACGCCCTGCGCGAGCCGCCGCGCGTCGACACCCCCCAGACCCGCTCGCCGAGCTACCGCCTCGCCTTCACCGACATCGACTTCTTGTTGCGCGAGGAGCTGCGCCCGGTTCGGCTCCAACTCGAATTGTTGAAGCCCGAACTCACGCTGCAGCAACATCGGATCGAATCGACGATCGTCGTCTTCGGCAGCGCCCGCATCGTCGAACCCGAACGCGCCCGCCGGCTGCGCGAGGAAGCCGAGGAGGCCGCCCGCGCCCATCCCTTCGACGCCGACGCCAACCGCCGGCTCGCCGTCGCCCGGCGGCTCGAAGAGCTCTCCCGCCACTACGAGGAGGCGCGGCGTTTCGCGGCCCTCGTCGCGCGCGAGAGCGAGCAGGGCAATCCGCACCGGTTCGTCATCGTCACCGGCGGCGGGCCGGGGATCATGGAGGCGGCGAACCGCGGCGCGAGCGAGGCCGGAGCGCCGACCGTCGGGCACAACATCGTGCTCCCCGAAGAGCAGGCACCGAACCCCTGGGTCACGCCGGAGCTGTGCTTCCGCTTTCATTACTTCGCTTTGCGGAAAATGCATCTTCTGACGCGCGCGCGAGCTCTCGTGGTCTTTCCCGGCGGCTACGGTACGCTCGACGAGCTTTTCGAAACATTGTGTCTGATCCAGACCAAGAAAGCGCGAAGGATGCCCGTGCTTCTCTTCGACGAAGCCTATTGGCGCAGCATCATCAACTTCGACGCCATGGTCGAGTACGGAGTGATCGACGAGCAGGACCTCGCGATCTTCCGATTCGTCGAAACCGCGGAGCAAGCTTGGGAGGCCATCCGCCAGCACTACGCAGGAGGCGATTGACCGAGAGGTCTATCTCCTTTTAGTTGACGTCGCGCTCGGATAAGCGACCACCGGCTCCCTGCGACCGGGTCTCGCTGGAACGCTCATGGCGATCCGCATCGGCTTCCACGGAGGCGTTTCGACCACGACCGGCGCTTGTTTTCTCGTCGAACACGGTGCCGGCCGGTTGCTCGTCGACTGCGGGTTGTTCTCCGGCACGCGCACCGTGCGATCGCTCAACCGGCGCGCTCTTCCCTTCGCGCCCGCGCGGCTCGACTGCGTCCTCCTCACCCACGCCCACCTCGACCACGCGGGCCTCCTGCCGCGGCTGGTCGCCGAGGGCCTGCGCGCGCCGATCATGGCGACCGAGGCGACCCTCGAGCTGTTGCGGGCGCTTCTGCCCGAAGTCGCCCACGCGCTCGCGACCGAAACCGCGCGCCTCGGGCGCCGCCTCCGTCGGCGCGGCGGGCCGGAGGTCGCGCCGATCTACGGCGAGGCCGAAGTCCGGGCTTGTCTCGAGCGGATCGAAGCCTGCGATTTCGGGCGCTGGTTCGAACCCGCCCCGGGGGTGCGCGCTCGCTTCTGGAACGCCGCTCACATCCCCGGCTCGGCCTCGATCGAGCTCGAGATCGACGAGGGCACGAGCCGTCCGGCCCGGCTGCTCTTTTCGGGCGACCTCGGCCCGGAAGCCGCCTCTTCCGACCCCGATCCCCGGGCGCCTCGGGATGTCGACTACCTCGTCGCCGAAAGCCTCTACGGCGATCGCCGGCGCGGCGAGAAGAGCGCCGCCGAGCGCCGACGGCGCTTCGTGCGCGAGCTCGCCGAGGCGCTCGAGGGCGGCGGGCTCGCCTTTCTCCCCGTGCTCGGGCTCGAGCGCAGCTGCGAGCTGTTCCTCCTCTTGCTCGAGGCGGTGAGGGACGGCGCGTTGCCCCCGGTTCCCGTCCGCTTCGTCTGTCGACACGGAACGCGAGTGCTGCACGCGCTCGCCTCGTGCCGGGCGAGCGCGTTCGGGGCGGAGGATCTCGCCGAGCTCCTCGCCCGGTCGAGCGTCCTCGCCTGTTGCGATCCCGAAACCGAAGACGCGGGTGCGCTCTCGGGTCCCGCGGTGCTCCTCGCCCCGCTCGGGACGGCCGAGGCCGGCTTCTCCCGCCGCGCGCTCCGCGAGCTTCTGTGGCGACCCGAGGTCACGGTGCTCTTCGGGGGCCATCTGCCGTACGGTAGCCTGGGCCAAGTCGTGCTCTCGGGGGAGAAGCGGCTGCGGATCGACGGCGAGGAGGTGGCGGTGCGGGCCCGGATCCGCGCGCTCGAGAGCGTGTGCGGCCACGCCGACGGCGAGGAGCTCGTGCGTTGGATCGCCGCCCGGCGGCCGGTCCGGAAGGCGATTTTTCTCGTGCGCGGCTCGGAATGCGCCACCACCGCGCTCCGTGCCGCGCTCGCCGCCGAGGGCTTCGACCCGCTCGCGATCCTCGTCCCCCGGCTCGATGAGCGTTTCGAGCTCGCCTCGGACCGGCCACCGCGGCCGCTTCCCGGCCCGACCCGGCTCGATCCCCGCTTCGCCGCGGTCGCGGCCGACTGGCACAACGCCCATGCGCGGTTGCTGCTCGACATCGCCGACGAGCTGCGCGTGCTGCCGGACGATCGTTCGCGGCTCGAGCTGCTCGGACGGCTGCGGCGGACTTTGCGCTCGTGACGAAGGGCGCATCGCGGTATGCAGCCGCTCCGCTTTCGTGACCTTTCGTCAACGCTCCGATGACAAAATGCCTTCCGAGCGCGAGCCCGACCTTGAGGGCCCTTTCTTCGCGCGCGAGCTTCGCGCGCGTCGGGGAGGACGCCCACCGCACGACGCCGCGGAGCGGAGGTCGGTGCGCGGAAACGACGAGGAACGGCCATGATGATCCGGGCCGACGACATCGGACGCCTGATCGCTCTGCCTCGCGCGGCCAACGACGACCGCGCGAGCTGCCACGCGCGCGCGGTGGCCTCCGCGGGAGGCACCGGCGCGGGCATTCGCGTCTCTTACGGTCCGCGTGCGAGCGGGAACGCGGCGGCTGCGGCGCGGACCCTCGCCGATCCCGCACATGCCCTCGAGCCCGCCGAAGCGCGCGGCTGGTCGCTCGTTCCCGCTTTCTCCTGGCCTCTCGGCCCGGCTCGGCTCGCTTCCTCCTCCGCCCGCGCCTTCGCGATCGCGCTCGCCTGGGGCGAACTCGGGCTCGCGAGCGCGGCCGGCTGTGCCCGGCTCGCGGCGAGCGGTCTCGAGGTCGCGAGCGCGGCGGTGGCGGGACTGCTCGCGCTGCTCCTCGGCTCGGCCGCGCCCGAGCCGCGCGAGTAGACCCGCCGGGCGCGCTCAGGCCGCTTTCTTTCGGGCTTGCGCGAGCCGCCAGATCTTCTCGGGCACGGCCGGCATGTCCACGTGCCGAACACCCAAGGGCGAGAGCGCGTCCACGAGGGCGTTGATCACCGCCGCGCAGGAGCCGACCGATCCGGCCTCGCCGCAGCCCTTCACCCCCAAGGGATTGTTGCGGCAGCGGACTTCCACCGTGGAGAAGTCGAAGAAGGGGAGATCGTCCGCGCGCGGCATGCGGTAATCCATGAACGATCCGGTCAGGAGCTGACCGTTCGCGTCGTAGACCGTCCTTTCGAACAGGGCCTGACCGATCCCCTGCACCACACCGCCGTGGACCTGACCTTCGACCAGAAGCGGGTTCACGACGACGCCGAAATCGTCGACCACCGTGTACCGCACGACGCGCGTCACACCGGTTTCCGGCTCGACCTCGACCTCGGCGACGTGGCAGCCGTTGGGGAAGGTCCACGCCTGCAGTTCGATGCGGGCGCTCGCGTCCAACCCCTCCTCGAGCCCGGGCGGCCGCGTCGTCATGGCGCGCACGCGCTCGGCGAGCTCCATGATGTCGATCGCCTTGTCGGTTCCGGCGACGCGGAAGGTGCCGTCCGCGAAAGCGATGTCGGCGACCGCGGCCTCGAAGAGATGGGCCGCGGCGATCTTGCCTTTTTCGATCACGCGATCGGCGGCGGCGGTGATCGCCACGCCTTCCGCCGTGAGCGAGCGCGAGCCGCCCGTCCCGCCGCCTTCCGGGATCGCATCGGTATCGCCCTGCACGATGCGGATCCGCTCGAAGGGCACGCCCAGACGGGCACTCAGGACCTGGGCGTAGGCCGTCTCGTGGCCCTGGCCGTTGCTCTGGGTGCCCACCAGCACCTCGACCGCCCCGTCGGGCGCGAAGCGCACGGTGGCGTGCTCGACCGGGTTGCCCATGGTCGATTCGATGTAATAGCAGAGGCCGATTCCGCGCAACGCGCCGCGCGCCGCCGCTTCCGCCCGTCGCGCCGGGAAACCCTGCCAGTCCGCGCGCACAAGCGCCGTGTCCATCACCCGCTCGAACTCGCCCGAGTCGTAGAGTTCGCCGGCGGCGGTCTTGAACGGCATCTGATCCGGGCGGATGAAATTTTTGCGCCGCAGCGCGATGCGGTCGACGCCGAGCTCCGCCGCCGCGACATCCATGAGCCGCTCGATGCAATAGATCGATTCCGGACGGCCCGCGCCGCGGTAGGCGTCGACCGGCACGGTGTTCGTGAACACCCCGCGGACGCGGTAGTACAAATTCTTCACGTCGTAGACCCCGGGCAGCACCTTGAGCGCGGCCCCGGTCGGGATGTACGGCGCGTAGAGATAATAGTAAGCGCCCATGTTCGCGACGACGTCGACGCGCAGCCCGAGGATTCGGTGATCCGCATCGAAGGCCAGCTCGGCGACCGTCACGTGATCGCGCCCCTGGGTATCGGAAACGAAGCTCTCCGACCGGTCGGCGGTCCACTTGACCGGGCGGCCGAGCATGCGGGCGGCGAAAGCGCACAAGGTGTACTCGCCGTAATACATGATCTTCATGCCGAAGCCGCCGCCCACGTCCGGGGTGACGATGCGCACTTTTTCTTTCGGCAAGCCGAGATGGCCCGCGAGGATGTCGCGGAACGCCCAGCCGCCCTGGCTGCACACGTGCAGCGTCAGCTTCTGCGTCTGCGCGTCCCACTCGGCGACCGCCGCGCGCGGCTCCATCGCGTTGCAGACGACACGGTTGTTGACGAGTTCCAGCCGCACGGTACGCGCCGCTTGCGCGAAGGCCCGCTCGACCGCATCGGCGTCCCCGAACGCCCAGTCGAAGGCGAGATTGTTCGGGCACTGCTCGTGCACCCGCGGTCGGCCCGGCTCGAGCGCGGCGGCCGTGTCGGTGACCGCCTCCAGGACTTCCCAATCGATCTCGATCAGCTCCGCCGCGTCGCGAGCCTGGGCTTTCGTCTCGGCGACGACGAAGGCCACCCGATCGCCCAGATAGCGGACCACCTCTCTGCACAGCACGGGATGGCGCGGCATCGGCGCCTTGGTCCCGTCGCGGTTGGTCATCGGCACGAAGCAGGGGATCGCGGCCTCGCCCAGATCCTCGGCCGTGAGCACGGCGAGCACGCCCGGTGCCGAACGCGCTCGGCTCGTGTCGATCCGTCGGATGCGCGCGTGCGCGTGCGGGCTGCGGACGACGACGCCGTAGACCTGCCCGGGCAGATTGACGTCGTCGGTGTACCGGCCGCGACCGGTGACCAGACGCTGGTCTTCCACGCGGCGTACGGGCTGACCGATCCCGAACTTCGCCATCGCCTCCTCCCGCGTTGCGGCCGAGCGGCCGTCGGCTCCCGCTCGCTCCTATATGGGAGCCGGAATGCGGGCTCAACCGCCGCGGCGGAACAGCCGGTAGGCACCGATCGCGGTCGCGAGAAGCGGGCCGGCCGCGTTCGCCTCGTGCAGCTGCATCGTGCAATGCGCCACGGCCTTGCCGAGGTGATCGACGCGCGCCGTCGCCACGACCCGACCCGGGCTCGCCGCGCGGATGAAGTTGGCGGAAAGCGAGATCGTGGCGATGCGCGCGAGCGCCTCGCCCACTGCGAGGGCGGCCGCGACCCCGCCCACCGTGTCGAGGAGCAGAAGCGTCACGCCCCCGTGCGCGCCCCCGAATTGGCTCGCGTGGCGCTCCTCGAGGTCGAGTTCGACGGTGAGACCCGCGCGCTCGTCCCAGCCGAAGCGATAGCCCACGAGCCGCTCGAACGGACCGGTGAGCGGACGTCCCTCGGCGAGAGCGAGCGCCGCTTCGAGCCGATCGCGGGAAAGACGCATCGCGCAGCCCCTTTTCTCGTCGAGCCCCGTCGCGGGGCATCGTTCGGCACGAGAGCCCGCGCAAGGCCGAAAGGAGCGAGCTTACCGTAAGCGCCGCGAACGCCTTTTCGGCTTCGAACCTCGGCGATCCGCGGATGCTCACGGTTCAATTTGAGGTCGTGCTCGGTCGCACGCACTCGCTCGATCGCGCTGGGCGGCGCGGATCACCGGGTCGGTCAACTTCGAGGAGACCGAAGTGCCGTCGCGCTAGCATCAAGTAGTGTCTTGCACGGCGGACTCCTCAGCGCTCTATTCTTCATGAGCTGTTGAAGATATTCCCGCTCGGCATGGTGAGGCGACATGGAACCGTGTGGCCCGAGATGGTTGTCGTTGCTCGTCCTATTACCGGTCGTCGATGAGAGCCATCGCCACGCGGTGGGCGGCTCCTCGGCGCGAAGCCGCACAGATCGCCCGCGAACGGCCGCGACGCTCCTGCCCCGCGACGCTCTCCTCTGCGAGCTCGATCTCGCGAGCGGGGAAGGAAACGGGGAGATCGGACCCGACGAGGAACTGGGTCCGGAAATCGTCTCGCTGTTCGGTCACCTGCCGGAAGCCATCCTCGTCGTCGATGCGCACCGGCTCGTCCGACACGCCAACGAGGCCGCCGTACGCCTCTGGGGAGAGCCGGAAAACGCCCTCGTCGGCCGCGCGCTGGACGAGCTGCTCGAGGCACCCGAGACGGTCTGGAACGAGCTCTTCGCGCGCCCGGGCCTGGTCGTCGACATGCTCGCCAAACGCGCTGCGGGCGCGCGTCTGCCGGTCGAAGTCGCGGCGGGGCCGCCGGGCTTCTCGGGCCGGCCGCTGCGGATCCTCGCCGTCCGCGATGCCACCGCCCGCTTCGCCCGCGAGACGGCGATCGCGCGCTTGGCTCTTTTCGATCCCCTCACCGGCCTGCCCAATCGCCTGGTCCTCGAAGACCGCTTGCATCAGGCGATCGCCCGGGCGGATCGCTACGGCGGCCTCGTCGCCTTGCATCTCCTCGACCTCGACGGCTTCAAGGCGATCAACGACAGCCACGGCCATCGCGTCGGCGATGCCGTCCTCGTGGCCTTCGCGCGACAGCTGAAGCCCGCGATCCGCTCGACCGATACGCTCGCGCGCATCGGCGGCGACGAATTCGCCTTCCTGCAGTGTGATCTGCAGAATCTCGAAGGAGCGCGGCTCGCCGCCGAACGCCTGCTCGCGCGCCTCGCCGCACCCCTTTCGGTCGGACCCGTGGCGCTGACGGTTCGCGCGAGCATCGGCACCGCCGTTTATCCCCTGCACGGACGGGAGACCGATCTGCTCTTCGAGCGCGCCGACCGCGCCCTCTACACCGCCAAGAGCCGCGGCGGGGGCGTCGTGGTGATCGCCGAAACCGAGGAAGAGGCCGGAACGACGCCCGAGGAAGGCCCGGAAGCGGACTAGGCCGCGGCGCGAACGGGGGTTTGCGCGCGCGCGAGCCAGTGCCGCCGCCAAGCCTCGAGCATCAAGAGGTTCCAGAGCGGAAAGCGGCGATCGCAGCGTCCGGCGAGATGCTCGCGCCAGAAGCGGCGCACGAGCGCGGGCTCGACGAGGCCCGCTTCGGCCAGCCGGTGAGGATCCAACAGCTCTTCGGCCCAATCGCGCAAGCGCCCGCGCAGCCAATCGTGGATCGGAACCGAGAACCCGCGTTTGGGACGGTCTACGAGCGCAGCGGGCAGGCGTCGACGAAGCAGCCGGCGCAAGAGATACTTGCTCTCTTCCCCGCGCACCCGCAGCGAAGGCGGTAGACGAAAGACGAACTCCACCACCCGGTGGTCGAGCAGAGGACAGCGCGCCTCGAGACTCGCGGCCATGGACGCCCGGTCGAGCTTGACCAGGATGTCGTCGGGAAGCCAGACGAGCAGGTCGAGAAGCTGCAGACGGGTCCCGAGGTCGGGGATGCGCGCGGCGAACCCGCCTTCGAAACCTTCCGGGAGGAGTCCCGGTGCGCCGAGCGCGTCGGGTTCGCTCCAGTGCGCCGCGATCTCGAGGCTCGCGCGCTCGGCCGGGGCCGCGAGAATGCGCGCGAAACGGCGGATGCGCTCGCCGAGCCGATCGGGCTGCGCGCGCTCCGGCAAGAGCCGCCCCAAAAGCCGCCACATCGGCTCGGGGCAACGCTTCAAGAGCTCCGCCGAGGCGCGCCGTGCGGCCGGCGGGATGCGGGCGAGCCTTTCAGCGAGGTCGACGGTCTCGCGATACCGCCGATAGCCGGCGAAGAGCTCGTCCCCGCCGTCTCCCGAAAGAGCGACGACCACCCGCTCGCGCGCGAACCGCGAAAGGACGAGGGTCGGTACCGCGGAAGCATCGGCGAAAGGCTCGTCGAACCAGCGCGGGAGCTCGGGGACGAGCGCGAGCGCGGCCTCGGCGTCCACCACGAGCTCGTGATGGTCGGTCCCGAGCCGCTGCGCGACGGCGCGCGCCTGGGCCGATTCGTCGAAGGCGGGATCGCGAAAGCCGATCGTGAAGGTGGAAAGCGGCCGCGAGCTCGCCTCCTGCGCGAGAGCGACGATCGTCGCGCTGTCGATGCCACCGGAAAGAAAGGCGCCCAACGGGACGTCGCTCACCAGCCGACGCCGGACCGCATCCGACAAGAGCTCTTCGAAACGGACGAGCAGCTCGTCTTCGTGATCGCGGAACGGCTCGGCGAAGCCGCGCGTCACGACCTCGACCGGATCCCAGAACCGGCCGGTGCTCGTGCGCCCGCGCAGATCGATCGCCAGCCACCCGCCCGGGGCGAGCTTGCGGATGCCGGCGAGGATCGAGCGTTCTCCCGGCACGTAACCCAGCCGGAGATAGAGCCCGAGCGCCGAGCGATCGATCTCCGGGCAAAAGGTGGGATCGGCGAAAAAACATTTGAGCTCGGAAGCGAAGCGCAGCCTCCCGCGCTCGAGCCCCCAATACAGCGGCTTCTTGCCGAGGCGGTCGCGCGCGAGAAAGAGCCTGCGGTCGTGTCGATCCCACAGCGCGAAGGCGAACATGCCGAGACTCTTGGCGAGCGTCGCCTCGAGGCCGAAGCGCTCGAGCTGTTCGAGAAGGACTTCGGTATCCGAGCGGCCGCGCAGCCGCAGACCCGCGGCTTCGAGCTCGGCTCGGAGCTCTTCGGCGTTGTAGAGCTCGCCGTTGTACACGATCACGTGCCGCCCCGAGGCCGAGACCATGGGCTGCCGTCCGCTCGGCGAGAGATCGCGGATGGCGAGCCGCCGAAAGCCGAGTGCGAGACCGGCCTCGGGCTCGACGAAAACATGCTCGTCGTCGGGCCCGCGGTGGGCGATGGGGGCGATCATCGCGCGCGCGAGCGCTTCCAGCACCGCGCCCCGCCCTTCGTTCGGATCGAAGACGCCCGCGAAGCCGCACATGTTTCCGCTCGTCCCGTCCGGCCGAGTTTACGGGGCGACGCCCCGCCCCTCAACGCCGCCTCGGTTCGCGCTGCGGGACGGATGCTTCAGACGGCGAGCGCGTGACGCGCGATCCCGGGTTCGAGATAGCGGTCGAAGCACGAGGCCACGACGCGCAGAAGCGGACGATGTTCGACGGGCACGCGCAGGCGCGTGCCCTCGCGGATCACGACGCCGAGGCGTTCGAGCTCCGCGAGCCGGTCGGGTGCGGCGATCGGGATTTCCCCGTCGACCCCGAAGCGCGCGGCGATCTCCGCGAGGTCGACGCGGCCGAAGCACATGATCGCCTCGATGATGGCGCGCTCGAGACGGTCGCGCGCCGAAAGCCGGATCCCGCGCGCGGTGGGCAGCCGCCCCGCGCGTACCGATTCGCGCCAGCGCACGAGCTCGTGGAGGTTCTGAGCGTAGCCGTCCGCGAAGCTCGAGATCGCCGAGGCGCCGAGCCCGATCAGCGTTTCGGCGGTATCGGTCGTATAGCCCTGGAAATTGCGTCGCAACGCGCCCGAGCGCGCGGCTTTCGCGAGCGCGTCGTCGGGGCGGGCGAAATGATCGAGCCCGATCGGCACGTAGCCCGCCGCTTCGAGCTCTTCGGCCATCGCCTCGAACTGGGCGACGCGCGCGGGCGCATCGGGCAGGTCCTCCGTGCGGATCAGCCGCTGGTGTTTTTTGAGGGCGGGCAGGTGTGCATAGCCGAAGATGGCGAAGCGGTCGGGCGCTACCGGCAAAAGCGCGCGCACCGTCGCCCGACACCCGTCGACCGTCTGGTGCGGCAGGCCGTAGAGCAGATCGACGTTGATCCGGCGGATTCCCGCCGCGCGCAAATCTTCGATCGCGGCGAGCGTGCGGTCGATCGGTTGGATGCGGTTGATCGCCTTCTGCACGGCCGGTTCGAAGGACTGGACGCCCAGGCTCGCTCGATCGATGCCGGTTTCGGCCAGAACCTCGATCATCTCGGCCGAAAGAAAACGGGGGTCGATCTCGACCGCTTTTTCGGCCTCGGGCAGGATCGAGAAGCGCTCGCCGATGCGCCTCAGGAGCCTGCGAAAGGCTTCCGGGCCGATCGAGGTGGGCGTGCCGCCGCCGAAGTGCAGATGCGCGAGCGCGAGCCGTCCCGGCAGCAGAGCCGCGACGAGCTCGAGTTCGGCCTCGAGGAGCGCCGCATAGGCGCGCGGGCGGGCGGGATCCGCGCTCACCGCGGTGGTACAGCCGCAGTACCAGCAGAGGCTGTGGCAATAGGGAACGTGGAGGTAGAGCGAGACCGGCCGGTCTTCGGGGACGGCCTGCAGCCAAGCGGCGTGCTCGGCGGGACCGATCGCCGGGCTGAAGTGCGGCACGGTGGGATAGCTCGTGTAGCGAGGCACGCGCGCCGCTTCGAACAGACGGACGAGCTCCGGACGCACGGGGAAACCTCCGCTTCGCACGCTCGTTAGGGTCGCGCGCCGGGCGCCGCCTTGATCCAGATCAAGGGGGCGGGTGCTCGGCTTGAAAGCCGCGGGGCGTCGGTCCATATCCGCGGCCGCGCGCCGAAAGCGCTCCCCGAGGGGCCGGTGTGCCCTCGGCTCGCCCAAGTCCCGGGAGGAGAGTAACCGTGCAGGAGATGGTCAGGCTCGAGCGGCTGACCAAGCGGTTCGGCGACGTGCGCGCCGTAGAAGAGGTGAGCTTCTCGGTCGGCCGCGGGGAGGTCTTGGGCTTTCTCGGGCCCAACGGGGCCGGCAAGTCGACGACCATGCGGATGCTCACCGGCTACCTCTTGCCGACTTCCGGCACCGCCAAGGTCATGGGTTTCGATGTCGTCGAACGGGCGCGCGAGGTCAAAAAGCGCATCGGCTATTTGCCCGAGGGAGCCCCCCTGTACGCCGACATGAGCCCCTTGGCGCTCTTGCGCTTCGTGGGCGGGATGCGCGGGCTCGAGGGCAAGGAACTCGAGCGCAAGATCGCGCGCGCGATCGAGCTCACGAGCCTCGAGGAAGTCGCGCACCGCCCGATCGATACGCTGTCCAAGGGCTTCCGCCGCCGCGTCGGGCTCGCTCAGGCGATCCTGCACGATCCCCCGGTTCTCGTGCTCGACGAGCCCACCGACGGGCTCGATCCCAACCAGAAGCACGAGGTGCGCAAGCTCATCAAAGCGATGAGCGCGGAGAAGGCGATCATCGTCTCCACCCACATCCTGGAGGAGGTCGATGCGGTGTGCGACCGCGCGGTGATCATCGCCCGCGGCCGCATCGTCGCCGACGCGACCCCGGAAGAGCTCGAACGCCGCGCTCCCAACCACAACGCGGTGCGCGTGACGATCGACCGCGAGCGCGCCGAGGAAGCGGCGACCGCGCTGCGCACCCTCAACACGGTGCGCGAAGTCCGGCGCGTCGAAGAGGTCGACGGAGTGGCCACCCTTCTGGTCCTGCCCACCAACGGCGCCGACATCGGCGCCACGGTGAGCCAGCTCTTGCACGCGCGCGGTATCCGCGTCGAGCGCTTCGCGGTCGAGCGCGGGCGACTCGACGAGGTGTTCCGCGCCCTCACCGCGAACGCAGCGACGTGAACGGGGGTCTGCGATGGACGTCGTACGCACCGTGATGCGGCGCGAGCTCGCGGCCTATTTCGCGACACCGCTGGCCTACGTGTTCATCGTCATCTTCCTCGCGCTCGCCGGGGCCTTCACCTTCTTCGTCGGCGGTTTCTTCGAGCGCGGCCAGGCCGATCTCGAGAGCTTTTTCGTGTTCCATCCGTGGCTCTACCTCTTCCTCGTGCCGGCGGTGGCCATGCGCCTCTGGGCAGAGGAACGACGGACCGGCACGATCGAGCTCTTGCTCACCCTACCGGCGTCCACCTTCGAGATCGTGCTCGGCAAGTTCTTGGCCGCTTGGATCTTCACCGGCATCGCCCTCGCCTTGACCTTTCCTTTCTGGATCATCGTCAACTATCTGGGCGAACCCGACAACGGCGTGATCCTCGCCTCTTATCTCGGCTCTTGGGCGATCGCCGGCGCCTTCATCGCCATCGGCGCGTGCGCTTCCGCGCTCACCAAGAACCAGGTCATCGCCTTCGTGCTCGGAGCCGCGATCTGCTTCCTCTTCCTCATGAGCGGCGTGGATCTCGTGCTCGCGGCCTTCAAACCCTGGGCGCCCCCCGTGGTCGTCGACATCGTCGCGAGCTTCAGCCTCCTCACCCATTTCAACGAGCTCATGAAGGGCGTGGTCAGCGCGGCCACCGCCGTGTATCTCGTCACGCTCGTCGCGTGTTGTCTGATCGTCAACACGCTCATCGTCGAACTCGAAAAAGCGGCGTAAGGAGTCGAGACGATGACCGATCGCCGCACGCTCGCGATCCTCGGCCTTCTCCTCACCGCCGTGCTGCTGGTCGCGACCACTGCTTGGGCGACGTTGACCTTGCGCGGCTTCAAGCTCGATCTGACCGAGAAGAGCCAATACACCCTGTCCAAGCCGACGCTCGATCTGCTCGCCAACATGAAAGAGCCGATCACCCTTCGGCTCTACGTCTCGCGCGGCGTGCGCGAGGCCAATCCGCTGCTCGCTTCCTACGCCGACCGCGTGCGCGACCTGTTGAAAGCCTACGTCGTGGCGAGCAACGGCAAGATCACCCTCGAACTCGTCGATCCCGAGCCCTTCTCGGTCGAGGAGGACCGGGCGGTCGGCTTCGGTCTGCAGGCGATCGCGCTCGAAGGCGGCCAGACCGGCTATCTGGGCATCGCCGGGACCAACGGCACCGACGACGTCGACGTCATTCCGCTGCTCTCCCCCGAGCGCGAGCGGTTCCTCGAGTACGATCTCACGCGGCTGGTCTACAACCTCGCCAATCCCGAAAAACCGGTCGTCGCTCTGATCTCGGGGTTGCCGATGACCGGCGACCCCGTCAACCAGTTCCGGTCGTGGCAAGTCTACGAGCAGCTGCGCCAGTTCTTCACGATCCGCTACATGGCGGGCGACATCGAGAAGTTCGATGCCGACGTGCAGATCGTGATGCTGGTGCATCCCAATCGTCTCTCGGACAAGACTCTCTTCGCCATCGACCAGTTCGTGCTGCGGGGCGGCAAACTCCTCGCTTTCCTCGATCCCCATTCGGAGGCGGCGGCGATGCGCTCGCGCGTGCCACCCGTGGGCGCGCAAGCCTCCTCCCTCGGCAAACTCCTGGAAACCTGGGGCGTTGAGATCGTCGCCGACCGCTTCGTCGCCGACCGCCGGGCGGCGCGCCAGGTGCAGTATCCGGCGGGCGGACGCCAACAGATCGTCGATTATCTCGCTTGGTTGGCCTACGACCGCAGCGCCTTCAACCGTGCCGATCCGATCACCGCGGAGCTCAACCGTCTCACCTTCATGACCGCGGGCGCGATCCGGAAGCGCGAAGGGGCGACGATCGAGCTCGTTCCCCT
The DNA here is from genome assembly GCA_025062095.1 of Geminicoccaceae bacterium. GTDB lineage: Bacteria > Pseudomonadota > Alphaproteobacteria > Geminicoccales > Geminicoccaceae > JANXAZ01. Next base: position 42,240 of record JANXAZ010000010.1, on the reverse strand, counting down.
CGTCCGCTCGAGCCCGGAAAGCGCGCTCGTGGAGACAGCCAAGGTGGCGGCCTTCCCCGATCCCTTCTCGCTTCTGCGCGGCTTCAAGCCGGAAGGAGAGCAGTACCTCCTCGCCGCGCGTCTGACCGGCACCCTCAAGTCGGCCTGGCCGGATCAGCTGCCCGAAGGGGTCGGCGAGCCGGCGGAGCGTCTGCGCGAATCGAAAGCGCCGGCGGCGATCGTGCTCGTCGCCGACACCGATCTCCTCGAAGATCGGGCCTGGCTCGCGAGCCAGGCGCTGCTCGGGCAGCAGGTTTTGATCCCGGTGGCCGACAACGCCGATTTCGTCGCCAATGCCCTCGATTATCTGGCCGGGGCCTCGGCGCTGGGCGGGCTGCGCGGTCGCGAGGTCACTTTGCGTCCCTTCGTGCGCGTGGAGGAGATCCGACGCGCGGCGGAGGCGGCCTACCGGGCCAAGGAGCAAGAGCTCTTGGATCGGCTCAAGAGCCTGCAGGACAAGCTCGCTTCGCTCGAGGTCAAACGCGCCGAGGACGCCGCTGCCCTCGTCACCGCCGAGCAGCGGGCGGAGATCGACGCGCTCAGGGTGCAGCTCTTGGACACGCGACGCGAGCTGCGCGACGTCCAATACGCTCTGCGGCGGGACATCGAGACCTTGCGCGACCGGCTGCGGCTTTCGGGCATCGTCCTCGTTCCCGCCCTCGTCGCGCTCGTCGGCATCGTCGTGGCGCTCGTCCGCCGCGCGCGCTGGCAGCGCCGGTTCGCCACCGCTTGAGAAGGGGAGGTACGGGTGTCGCCCAAGGGCCTGTTGGTGCTCGCCAGCGTGACGCTCGGCGCGGTCGCGCTCGCCGCGCACGCCATCATCACCCGCGACGTTCCGGTCACCACCGTCGTCTACGACGAACCCCTCTTCCCGGGTCTCGCCGAACGCATCGGCGAAGTCGCGTCCATCCGCGTCCGCTACGAGGACAAGACGGCGACGGTGCGGCGGACCGAGCGCGGCTGGACCATCGACGAACTCGACGGCTATCCCGTCGATCCCGGCAAGGTCCAGAGCCTCGCCCGCAGCCTGGTGACCGCGCGGCTGCTCGAGGCCAAGACCGATCGGCCGGAGCGGTGGAACCGGCTCGAGCTCGACGAACCGGGCACGCCGCGCCCGGACGGCGGCAAGTCGCGGTCCAAAGAGCTCGTTCTCGTCGACGGCCGGGGCGAGACCATCGCCCGTCTTTACGTCGGAAAGACGCGCTACGGCCTGTTCGGGCCCGGACGCGGCGGCGTGTACGTGCGCCGCGCGGAGGATTCGCGCGCCTGGCTGCTCGATCGCCGGATCGAGGTGCCGGAGGAGCCGCTGGATTGGATCGATCGGCAGATCGTCGACCTGCCGCGCACCCAGATCGCCCGCGTCGTCTTGCGCCCGGACCGCGAGGATCGGCTCGCGATTCGGCGCACGAGCCGCGAGGCGACCGACTTCGCGCTCGAGCCGGTGCCGGCGGGACGCAAAGCCGATCCCAACCGCGTGGAACGGCTGGCGGATGCCCTTTCCGGACTTTCGCTGCAAGACGTGCGCGCCGCCGCCAAGGTGCCGTTCGCGGAAGACGCGCCCCGCGCCCGCTTCGAGACGGTCGACGGGATCGTCCTCGAAGCCCGCCTGCACAAGGAGGGCGAAGGGGACGATGCGAGCTTCTGGGTCCGCTTCGCGGTCTTCACCGGCGAAGCGCTGCCCGGCGAGCCGGCGGCCAATGCCAAGCCCGCGGTCGAACGCGCCCGCGAGCTTTCCGCCCGCCTCGACGGCTGGGCGTTCAAGCTCTCGAAATGGGCGGGCGAGCGGTTCGCCTGGACGGTGGAGGATCTCCTCGAGCCGGCCGACAAGACGTCCTGAGACCGCGACGGCTCCATCCGAACGCGATCCCCTCGGGCGTCTGCGCCGCCGCTCCGACGAGAAGAGGCGTCGCCCGAAGCCCCTCGATTCGCGAGCCCCGAGGCGACCGGCGCTCGGCAGCGTGCGGAGCACGAGGGCCCGCGGCGCTCGCCGGTCGGTTCGTGTTCCGAGCGGAGGTCGATGCGCCCTCGGGCCGGCCTCGACTTCCGCCCTTCCCCGATCGGCCCGGGAGCTTTCGATGCTCGCGCGGAGCACCGTGCTGCCGTGCGCCCGCCGCTCGGAAAGACCGCGGCACCCGGTGGTTCGGCGCGCCCGGGTCCCGGCCTCCGGTGGCTCTCCGGAGTCTCCGACGCCGTTCGCCGCACAGGCAGAGGTGCCTTCGCGCGCGGCGCATCGACCCGAGCAGAGCCCGGGGTTCCCTTCGCTCGCGGACGTTTCGGCTCTTGCCGGCAGCGACCGCCGAAGCCAGGCTCGGGGCGCGAGCACGGGGGAGGCGCGAGGATGCGGCTGCGCAATCCGCTCAAGGAGAAGCTCGCCCGCGGCGAGCCGGTCTTCGGTACCTTCGTTTCGCTCCCCTCCCCGCCCTTCGTCCAGATCCTCGCCGGCTGCGGCTTCGATTTTCTGATCGTCGACTGCGAGCACGGGCCCGTTTCGCCCGAGACCGCGCAGGCGATGATCACCGCGACGGCGGTCTCCTCTTGCGTGCCTCTGGCGCGCGTTCCCTGGAACCTGCCTTGGCTCGCCAAACCTCTACTCGATGCCGGGGCGCTCGGGATCGTCTTTCCCTTGATCCGCTCGGCCGAGGATGCGCGACGGGCGGTCGCCGCCTGCCGGTACCCGCCTTCCGGCGAGCGCGGATGGGGCCCGTTTTACGCCCCCTCGCGCTGGGGGCTCGATGCCTTCGCCTACAGCGGCTCGGCGGACGAGGCCGTGCTCGCGATCCTGCTCGTCGAGCACATCGAGGCCGTGCGCGCGATCGACGCGATCGCGGCCACGGCGGGCATCGACGCGGCGATCATCGCGCCTTACGATCTCTCGACGAGCCTCGGCAAGCCGGGAGCGTTCGAGGATCCCGAATTCCTCGCCGCGGTGGCCGAAGCCGAGCGCGGGATCCTGGCCGCGGGCATCGTGTTGGGCGGGCTCGCGTCCACGGCCGAGCGGGCCCGGGATCTTCTCGCCCGCGGCTATCGTTTCCTCTGCCTGGCCTACGACGTGCTCCTGATCGAGACCGCGATGCGCCGGCTGCTCGCCGAGCTCCGCGGGTGAGGGCGAGGCTCAGAGCGTCTTGGCCGGTACCGCTCCTTTGACCGTGGCGGGCTCGACCGCGGGGGCGGAAGGCGCGGGGCGCTCGAGGGCGGGCGGATTGGCGCCGGCCTCGGGCTCGACCACCGCCCGGATCGGGCGCGGCTCTTCGGCCGCGCGACCGGCCTCGCCCGCCGGCACGGCGCGCCCCGCTGGCTTGTCGATCCCGCGCAGGACGGATTGCACCGCCTGCAGCAGATGCGGGCTGCCCGCCGGTCCCACGAGGGCGAACACGAGGCGGCCGCGACGCCAATGGAGCGCCACGCGGCTGTCGCCGACCATGGTGAAGGCCTGATCGGCATCGGAGGCGACCACGCCGACGTAGAGATCGATGATCCCGCCCTGCCCGTCGGACCAGGCCAGCCGCACCGCGGGCGTGCGCGCCCGGTCCAATACCTGTCCGCCCACGGGGACGAGGCCGAGTTCGCGCAGATCCGGGATCTCGAGCGTCTGGTCGCGGAGATGGCTCGCGAACCAGGCGAGCGAATGTTCGCGATCCCCGTCGACGCGCCGCTCCTCGCGACCGAAGGCGTCGCCGAAAGGAAACTCGGGCGCGGGGAAATCCGGCTCGAACACGTTCGCGACCAGGCGACTGCTCGGGATCGCCCATTCCCGCACGGTCCACACGCCGATGCCGAACAGAAGACCCGCGGCGAGCCCGAGAGAGCACAGGCGCAACCACCGCTGATGACGCCGCGCGCCGGCGATCCGTTCGACCAGGGCGCGCTGCAACTCCGGGGCGAAGCCCTCGCCGTAGCGGTCGAGGCCCGCGCGGATGCGCGCGAGGCCGGCGAGCTGACGGCGATAGGCCTCGACCCGTTCGCGATCGCCGCTGTGCAGCAACAAGTGCGCGAGAACGGCGGCGCGTCGCTCTCCCGTCAAGCGACCGTCGACGAAAGCGTGGAGCTCGCCTTCGTCGATCCCCGACCGCGTCCACGCGCCCTGGGCGTTCTTCATTTGACGACCCGCAGCCTCGCCGCGCCGCCCTGGCTCACGAGGCGTCGCAACGCCTCGCGACCGCGCGACAAACGCGACATCACCGTCCCGAGCGGAACTTGTAGCACGTTTGCCGCTTCGAGGTAGCTCATCCCTTCGAGCCCGACGAGGAGCACGACCTCGCGTTGCTCTTTGGGCAACAGCCGCAGCGCGGCGACGAGATCCCGCAGCTCCATCCAGTCCTGCTGGCGCGGCGGGGCCAAAAGGTCGGCGATCACCGTCTCGATCGGAACCTCGCTGGGCCGGACGCGGCGGCGGCGATGGCCGTCGACGAAGACGTTGTGGAGGGTCGTGAACAGATAGGCGCGCAGGTCCCGGACCTGTTTCCACGAACGGGTCTGGGCGATCACGCGCACGAGGGTTTCCTGCACGAGATCGTCGGCCTCGTCGGGATCGCCGATCAACAACAAGGCGTATCGCCGCAGAGCCGAGACGTGCTCCAGGACCTCTTCGTCGACGGTCCGGGAAGACGTCGGTTCGCACCTGCGATCGGCCTCAGAGATCGAGGAGGCAGTGACTTCGTCGGACTTGGGGTCCCAGGGCAAGGCTGGGCCTCCGCGCTGGTTGGTTTTTTGAACGTCTGCGCGCGTCGAGCTTCGACGCGGCGACGCCGCTGCGGTTACCGCGGGGTCTCGCCGTCAGCCGACGACCCGCGACAGTGTTGAACACAGGCAGAAGTCCGGCGCAACCCGATACCGTTTCGCCACGAATTGATGCAAAAAAGCCACAGAAGATCGGAACGCGGGTCGAAGGAATACCCGGCTATGCGATGATCGCCCGGCACGTTCGTTCGCGGTCGATCGGAGGTCGGAGCACCGCGGTGCGGCCCGCAAGACCGCGCCGCCGATCGCATCGGCGCGGGAGCGGGCGGGTGTCTCCTCGGTCGGTCGCGCGATCAATCGTCGGCGCGCATGCGCACGTAGCGGCCGGGAGCGGGCTCGATCGCGGGCAGCGGCCCCGCTCCGGGCGGACGAGCCGGAACCTTTCGGCCGCCGAAGCGCGCGAGCCAGGCGCGCCAATGCGGCCACCAGCTCCCGGGCCGAAAGCGCGCCCGCGCGAGCCAGGCCTCGGGATCCGGCGGCAGCACCGCGCGGGTCCAATAGCCGTACTTTCGGGCCTCGGGGGGATTGACGACCCCCGCGATGTGGCCCGAGCCGGCGAGCACGAAGCGCACGGGCCCGGACAGCCGCCGGGCCCCCGCGTAGGTGGAGCGCCACGGCGCGATGTGATCTTCTCGGGTCGAAAGGAAATAGGCGGGCGTGGCGATCCTGCCGAGATCGATGGGAGTACCCAGTAGCGTGATCGCTCCCGGCTCGACGAGCCGGTTCTCGAGATAGCACTGACGCAAATAGAACTTGTGCATCATGTAGGGCATGCGCGTGCCGTCGGCGTTCCAATGCAACAAGTCGAAAGGAGGCGGCTCGCGCCCCAACAAATATTGTTGAACGAAGAAACTCCACACGAGATCGTTGGCGCGCATCAGCGAAAAGACCTGCTGCATCCAACGCGCTTCGAGGTAGCCCTTGCGCGCCATGTGGCGCTCGAGGAGCTCGAGTTGTCGCTCGTCGATGAACACGCCGAGCTCGCCGGGCTCGGCGAAATCGAGCATGGTGGTGAGAAAGGTGGCGCTCGCCACCCGCCGCTCTTCCCCGCGCGCCCAGAGATGGGCGAGCAGACAGGCCGCGAGCGTGCCGCCCAGACAATAGCCGACGAGGTTGAGGCGTCGCTCGCCCGTGGCCCGCGCGATCGCTTCGATCGCCGCGAGCGGCCCCTCCCGTAGATAATCCTCGAAGGTCTTGTGCGCCAGGTCCTCCCCGGGATTGACCCACGACAGGACGAAAACCGTGAATCCGTTGTCGACGAGATAGCGCACGAGGCTGTTGCGCGGCCGCAGATCCAAGATGTAATACTTGTTGATCCAGGGAGGAACGATGAGAAGAGGGCGGGCGAAGACCGTCTCCGTGGTCGGAGCGTACTGGATGAGTTGCGCGAGCTCGGTCTCGAAGATCACCGCCCCGGGGGTGGTGGCGATGTCGCGCCCGAGCACGAAGGCATCCGTCCGCCCCGGAGCGGGAGGAAGGCGCCCGCCACCTCGCTCGAGATCGAGGACGAGTCGCTCGAGGCCGCGCAACAGGGTCTCCCCGCGGCTCGCGAGCGCCTCGCGCAACACCACGGGATTGGTCGCCGGATGGTTGGCTGGGGAGAGCGCCTCGAGGGCGAGGCGGACGTAGAAGGCGGCGCGCGCGCGCGTCTTGGCATCGAGCCCGGGTGCCGTCGCCACGAGCTCGCGCAGCCAGGCGCAGGTCATGAGATAGACCTGCTTGAGGGTGTCGAAGCGCGGATCCTCCGACCAGTCGGGATCGGCGAAACGCCGATCTGCGGGCTCGGGCTCGTAGAACGCGGGCAAATCGGGATCGATGCGACGGGCGAGCTGCCGACCCAGGAGAGCGAACAGACGCCCGTGCCAATCTAGGATCGCCGCCGCGAACCGATCCGGATCCGAAAGCAGCGCGCGCGCAAGGGCCTCGAGCGTCTCGGCCACCACTTCGGGCGCCGGGACGGCGAACGCTTCGTCCTCGCGCGTCGCCCGCTCGAGCCAACGCGCGGCGATCCGACCCATCCGCCCGACGAGAGCGCCCAACCGCTCGGACAGACCAGCGGGGTCGAAGGCGTCGCGGCTCGCTCGCTCCACCATCCGGCTCGTTTTCTCGGCTGACGCGTCCCATCGTCGGTCGGTCGCGCGGGCCGCGCAACGCGCGACCCCGCGCTCCGAGCCTAGCGGCCTTCCGCGAGCGGCTCGATCCGCAACCGTCCGTCGAGCAGGCGAACCCGCGCACCGAAGGGGCGGCTCTCGCGATCGAGCGTGTGCGCGAGCCAGCGGGCCTGGTCCTCCTGCGCCCGCTCGAGGCGGAACCGTCGGATCCGGAACGGCAGCGCCTCGAAACGCACCAGGCGACCGTCGATCCGGCTCAGGCTCACGAGATAGACGAGCACGAGTTGGGGACGGAACTCTTCGTAGCCGCCGATCCCTTCGTAGTCGTTGAGCACGTCTCCGGCACCGAACAGAATCGGCCGCTCGCGGAAGATCTCGAGCGGACGCGGATGGTGCGAGGAATGGCCGAAAACCACGTCTACGCTTGCGCGCGCGATCAACTCGCGGGCGAAGCGGCGATGGGACTCCGGCACCCCGTACCCCCAGTTCGAGCCCCAGTGCAGCGAAACCACCACGCGATCGCCGGCGCGGCGCGCCTTCGCGATCCGCGTCGCGAGGACCTCGAGGGTCGCCGCCGAGAGATCGGCGAGCCGCGCCACCCCGGGACGCCCGGGTCCCGCCGCCCAGTCCGCCGGCACCCCGGCCGAGCCGTGGCCGAACGCGAACAGGAGCAGCCGCCCACCACCGGGAAGAGAGAGCACGGCCGGTGCTTCCGCCTCCTCGCGATCGCGTCCGGCTCCGGCCGTGGCGATGCCCGCCGCGTGCAGATGCCGCAGAGTGTCGAGAAGACCCTGGCGCCCCCAGTCGAGGACGTGGTTGTTGGCGAGGGTCACGGCGTCCAAGTCGATCGCCTTCAACACCGGGACGTTGCCCGGGCTCATGCGGTAGTTGATACCCTTGGGCAGCCAATCCTCGCTTCGCGTGACCGCGGTCTCGAGGTTGGCGATGCGCAGGTCCGGCTCCGCTTCCGCGAGCGCTCCCATGAGATCGCCCCAGACGTAATCCCACGCCACGGCGCGCGGGATCGGGCCGCTTGCGGCCTCGGCCAGCTCGACGTAGCCGAGCGCCGAGGCCATCACCGGCTCGTGAATCACGGGGCTCACGGGATCGGGAAGGATCTGATCGATCCCCCGCGCGGTCATCACATCGCCCATGAGAGCCAGGCGCAACGGACGCTCGCTGCTCACGGAAGGATCCTCCGACCCGTCGGTCATCGAGGCGGGGAGTCCGCGCCCGCGGCGCGGGTCAGCGACCAATCGACGATCGCCCGCCGCTCGCGCGGATCGGGCGCGAAATGACGCTCGAGGAAACGGTCCAGCTCCTCGTCACTTCGTTTTCGGCGCGCGTCCGCGAACCGTTCGGTCAGGCTCTCGCCGTGGCAGGCGGCGCAGCGTCGCTGCGCGAGCCGCGCGCCCTCGCTCGTCGGCGGCTGCGCGAGTACCGCGCTCGCGGCCAAAAGCATGCTAGCGCAGACGACGAGCGGGACGGGTCGGCGCCCAGAAGGTCGGCGGCTTGTTCGCGAGCCAAGCGACGAACTTGCGGATCTCGGGGTGGGCACGGATCGCCTCGATGTCGCAGAACGACCGTTCGAGCTCGCGCTCGTTCCACAGGCTGTGCAGCTTACGGTGGCAGATGCGGTGCATGAAGACGGTTTCGCGTCCGCCCCGGCTTCTGGGCACGAGATGGTGGCGATCGACGCTCGCCCCCGCGATCATCGGCCGCCCGCACAGAGGACAAGGACCGAGCGGGCGCGCATTCGAACCCTCGCACTCAGCGCCCGTCGCGCGCTGCGCGCGCCGACCGCGGTCCGCGGTCATGTCCAGCCTATCCGGACGAAGAAGGAGGCCACGGCCTCGGCGGCGAGCTCCGGCTCCTCGCGGAAGGGGAAGTGGCCCGATCCTTCGGCGAAAGAACATTCGAGGTCGGTGAAGATCTCGTGCAGACGATCCGCCCATTCGGCGCGCAGGACCGGATCGTGCCGGCCCCAGAGCACCCGGGTCGGAAGGCGGATCGGTGCGGGAGCCGGAGCCCTTCCCTCGATCACCGCCAGACGCGATGCCGCCACCGATCGGTACCAGTCGAAGCCGCCTTCGAGATTGTGCTCCATGCGATAGACCTCGGCCCAGAGGTCGAGCTCGGCCTCGAAGACGTCCTTGCGATGTGCCCAATGGCGCAAAAAATGGGCGAGAAAAGCGCGACAGCCGGCGTGGCTCGCGCCGACGAGAAGCGGAGCGAGAGGCAACTGGTTGAACGTCTGGTACCAGATCTCGGCGAGCTGGCGCGGCGCCGCCCAGCGCGCCCCGATCAGGGGATGGGGGCAATCGAAAAAGAACAGGCCCGCGCAGCGATCGGGAGCCTGGCGCGCCATCGCCTGCATCACGTAGGCCCCGACGTCGTGACCCACGAGCCCCACCCGCGCGATGCCGAGCGCATCGAGGAGATCGAACAGGTGTCGGGCGTGGACCTCGGGGCCGACGGCCGCGGAAGGCTCCGACTCCCATTTCCCCGTCGCCCCGAAGCCGCGCAGATCCGGGGCGAGGAGCGCGAAACGGCCTGCGAGGCGCTCGATGAGCGGACGCCAAGCCAGCCAGAATTCGGGCCAACCGTGGAGGAGGAGAAGCGGGGGTCCCTCGCCCGACCGGACCACGTGGATCCGGCCGCCCGGAACCGGCACCCGTTCGCTTCGCCAACCGAGCGCGCGCGCCGCGCGGATCGCGGGATGCATCACTCGTTCTCCGGACCGCCCGGGGTGAGCCAGCCGAGCTGCTGACCGCCGTCGAGGGTGATCATCTGCCCGGTCATCGAGCGCGCGCGCAGGATGAACAGGAGCGCATCCGCCAGCTCTTCGGGGCTCGAGCCGCGCCGCAAGGGCATGCGCGCGCACAGAGCGGCGAATTCGGCCTCGGTCATGCCGGCTTCGGGCAGCGTCGGCCCGGGGCCGATGGCGTTCACGCGGATGCGCGGGGCGAGTTCGCGGGCGAGTACCTGGGTGACACCCCACAGCCCGAACCGGCTCGCCGTGTAAGACAAATAATTGGGCGTGGGATTGAAGATTCGCTCGTCCAGGATGTTGACGATGAGCCCCTGCGCCCGCTCCGGCAGCTGGCGGACGAAGGCGCGGCACAAAAAGGTCGGTGCCGTGAGATTGATGGCGATGTGACGGTTCCAGCTCGCCTCGGTGAGCGTGCGGATGCGGTCGAGCTCGAAGATCGAGGCGTTGTTGACGAGCACGCCTAGAGGTCCCAGAGCCTCGACCGCGCGCGGAACGAGCGCTTCGACTTCCGGCGAGCGTTCGAGATCGGCGCGCAGCGCCACCGCACGACGTCCGAGGGCGCGGATCTCGGCCGCCGTCGCTTCCGCTTCGCGTTCCGAATAGCGATAATGGAGCGCGACGTCGAAACCGCTGCGCGCGAGCGCGAGCGCGAGCGCGCGCCCGATGCGTCGCGCCGATCCGGTCACGAGCGCCGCTTTCGGCAGTTCGTTTTCGACCATCTGTGTTTCCTCGCCGCCCGGCGGCTCGATGCGTCCCTTAGGTCGCGGCATCCGCGCGCGGAAGCCCGCCGCGCGGAGGGTTGTTCGCGCCGCGAGCCGGAATTAGCTCTCGGTCGCAGCGGTTCGAGGACGACATGGCCGATTCTCCGCGCGTCGCCCTTTTCGTCACTTGTCTCGTCGATCTCTTCCGTCCCAGCGTGGGCTGGGCGGCGGTGGAGCTGCTCGAAAAGGCCGGGTGCCGCGTGGAAGTGCCGGAGCCCCAGATCTGCTGCGGTCAACCCGCTTTCAACTCGGGCGACCGGCGGACCACCGAGGAGCTCGCCCGGCAGACCATCCCCGCCCTCGAGCCTTACGACTTCGTGGTCGCGCCTTCCGGCTCCTGCGCCGGCATGCTGCGCCGACACTTCCCCGAGCTCTTCGACGACGATCCCGCCTGGAAGGCGCGCGCACGCGCGGTGGCCGACAAGAGCTGGGAGCTCGTCTCCTTTCTCGTCGACGTCCGCGGCATGAGCGAGCCGCCGGGAGGCTTCGCCGGTCGGGTGACCTATCACGACAGCTGCTCGGGCCTGCGCGAGCTCGGCATCAAGGCCCAACCGCGCGCACTTCTGCGTGCGATCTCGGAGCTCGAGCTCGTCGAGATGGAGGGCTGCGAGGTCTGCTGCGGCTTCGGGGGCACCTTCTGCGTCAAATATCCGGAAATCTCGACCAAGATGGTCGAGGACAAGGCGCGCCGGGCCGAGGCCACCGGTGCCGAGCTTCTGCTCGCGGGCGATCTCGGATGCCTCATGAACATCGCCGGCCGGCTCGCGCGCCGCAACAGCACGCTCGCCGTGCGGCACGTCGCCGAGGTCTTGGCGGGCCGGCTCGAAACGCCGCCCATCGGGGTCGGAAGGGTGGGTTGATGGAACCGACGAGCCTCGCCTTCCGCGAGCGGGCGACGCGCGCCCTCGCCGATCCCGTGCTCTCGACCGCCCTCGCTCGGCTCGAGACCGGCTGGCAGGCGGCGCGGGCACGGGCGGCGGCGGACCTGCCCGAATTCGAAGCCCTGCGCGATGCCGCGGTGGCGATCCGGGACCACGCGCTCGCGCACCTCGATTTCTACCTCGAGGCTTTCGAGCGGCGGTTCACCGAGCGCGGCGGGGTCGTCCATTGGGCGCGCGACGCCGCGGAAGCGCGCGCGATCGTCCTCGAGCTCTGCCGCGCCGCGCGAGCCCGCACGGTCACCAAATCCAAGAGCATGGTCGCCGAAGAGATCGGCCTCAACGCGTTCTTGGAAGCACACGGATTGCGCGTGATCGAGACCGATCTCGGCGAGTACATCGTGCAACTCGCGGGCGAGGTGCCGAGCCATCTCGTCGGCCCCGCCGTGCACATGACGCGCGAGCGCATCGCCGAGCTCTTCGCCAAGGCCCACGGCGGCCCGCCCAAGCAGGACTCGGCGGCGCTCGTCGCCGAGGCGCGACGCGTTCTGCGCCAGCGGTATCTCGAGGCGGACGTCGGCATCACCGGCGCCAATTTCCTGATCGCCGAGACCGGCTCGATCGTCACCGTGACCAACGAGGGCAACGCCGAGCTCACCCAGGGCTTGCCCAAGCTGCACATCGCGATCACCGGCATCGAGAAGGTGGTGCCGACGGTCGAAGACGCTTTCGTGCTGTTGCGCCTGCTCGCCCGATCCGCGACCGGTCAGGAGTTCTCCGCCTACACCACTTTTCTCACCGGCCCCAAGCGTCCCGACGAGCGCGACGGACCCGAGGCGATGCATCTCGTGCTCCTCGACAACGGCCGCACGCGCATGCTCGGCGGGCCCATGCGGGCGATGCTGCGGTGCATCCGCTGCGGGGCCTGCATGAACCACTGCCCCGTTTATCTCGCCGCCGGCGGTCACGCTTACGGCTGGGTCTACCCGGGTCCCATGGGCTCCGTGCTCACGCCCCACTTCGTCGGCATCGAGAAGAGCTGGCCCTTGCCCAACGCCTCCACCTTTTGCGGCCGCTGCGAGGAGGTGTGCCCGGTGCGCATCCCGCTGCCCGGGCTCATGCGTCTTTGGCGGGAGGAGGCGCACCGCCGCGGTCTCGCTCCGCCCGCGGCACGCTTCGGTCTCGCGCTCTGGGCCTTTTTCGCCCGTCGCCCGCCGCTCTACCGCTTCGCGACGCGCATCGCGGTCGCCTTGCTCGGGGCATTCGGGCGTCGGCGCGGGCGGTTCGCGCGCTTGCCCTTCGCGCGAGGGTGGACCGAAAGCCGCGACTTCCCGGCACCGGAAGGATCCACCTTCACCGCGCAGTGGCGGGCGCGTCGCGGGACCGGGCGATGAGCGAGGCGCGACGGGCCATCTTCGCCGCGATCCGCGAGCGGCTCGCGCGGGTCGACGAGGCCGCGGCGGACGCCGCGGTGCGGGAGCGCCTCGCGCGGCCGCGGGCGGTGCTCGTGCCCGCGCGCGCACGCCTCGAAGGCGAGGCGCGCATCGCCCTCTTCTGCGCCAAGGCGCAGGCGGTGGGCACGGAGATCGTGCGGATCCCCGATCTCGCGGCCCTGCGCGACGCGGTGTCGACCAGCCTGCGCCGGCACAATCTTCCTTCGGCTCTCGTCCGCGCCGCCGATCCGCTCCTCGATGCCGCGGCGCTCGAAACCGAGCCGCTGCTCGAGGTGCGGTGCGACGTTCCCCGCGAAACCGATGCCGTGGGGCTCACGGTCGCGCTCGCCGGCATCGCCGAGACCGGCACCGTCCTCCTCGCCTCCGCACCCGAGCGGCCGACGCTTCTGGCCTTTTTGCCGGAGACGAGCCTGGTCGTTCTGCCCACCGTGCGGATCGCCGGCTCCTACGAGGAGGCCTGGGCGACGCTGCGCGGGCTCGCGGGTTGGCCGCCGCGCTCGGTGAACCTGATCACCGGGCCCTCGCGCACGGGCGACATCCCGCCGGCCATCGAGCTCGGCGCCCACGGGCCCAAGCGCTTGATCGTCTTTCTTCTCGATCGCCCCTCGTGAAGGAGCCGCGATCGTGCGCGACCGCACGCGCGAAGTCACGGCCCTCGAGCTCGCCCTGTGGCACCGGGCGGTCCGCGACGTCCTCCGCTCGCCCGAGCGGAAAGCGACGCCCGAACCCCCGGCAGCGCCGGCCGTCGCCGCGCCGGATGCACCGGCCGAAGAGCCCGGCGCCGTGCCCGAGCCGCCGGCAGCGGCGGCCCCGGCCGCCGGGCTGCGACCGGCGCCGCGGCCGCCCCGGCCCGTCCCGCTCGATAGGCGTATGCGCCGCCGGTTGGACCGGGGGCATTTTCCTCTCGGCGCGCGGCTCGATCTGCACGGCCTCACGCAAGAAGCGGCGCACGCCGCCCTGACCCGTTTTCTGCCGCGGGCGGCCGAAGCGGGTCATCGCTGCGTGCTCGTGATCACCGGCCGGGGCGAGCGCTCGGGTGGGATCCTGCGCACCGCCGTGCCCCGCTGGCTCGCCGAGCCGCCGCTCGCCGAAAAGGTGCTCGGTTGGGCCGAAGCCGGGCGCTCACACGGGGGCCGTGGAGCGCTCTACGTGCTCCTCCGTCGCTCCGACTCCTCCCGCGAGAAGCGCTAGACGCCCCGCCCCTTGCGACACTCGGAGCGCGGGCGGCGGGCGCGCAAGGTGACGCTCAGAAGCTCCGCGCCCGAAGCGCGGAAGGCGGCGAGCTCCGAGGCGTCGAGCCGGGGCGCGAGGACCGAATCGGGAAGCGGGATCGGGCGGCGTTCGACGATCTCGATCTCCTCGAGGCCGACGGCTTCGAGCAGACGAAGGTAATCGTCGAGCGGCAGGGCCCCCGCGATGCAGCCGACGTAGAGCTCGACCGCCGCGCGCAGCGGTTCGGGCAGAGGCCCGGTGGCCGCGATGTCGGAGACGCACATACGGCCGCCGGGCTTCAACACGCGCGCGATCTCGGCGAAGGCGCGCGGCTTGTCCGGGACCAGGTTCAACACGCAATTCGAGATGACGCAATCGACGGACGCATCGGCCACCGGAAGGTTCTCGATCTCGCCCAACCTGAATTCGACGTTGTCGAACCCGAGTTTGCGTGCGTTGGCCCGTGCTCTCGCGATCATCTCGGGCGTCGCGTCGACACCGATGACCCGTCCCCCCGATCCGACCTCGTGGCGGGCGATGAAACAGTCGTTGCCGGCACCGCAGCCGAGATCCAGCACCACCTCACCGGGTCGCAGCCCGGCGTGGCGCGTGGGCACGCCGCAACCGAGGCCGAGATCGGCTTCGGGGACGCGACCTTCGACGTCGCGATAAGCGTCCCCGATCATGTCGAGCGATCCGTCGGCACAGCAGCCCACCGCCTTCGGTTCGCAGCAGCCTTTCTCCGCGGCCCGGGCGATGGCCGCGTATTTCGCGCGTACCTTCGCGCGGATCGCTTCCGCTTCGCGCACCGCTCTCCCTCCTCCTCGTGCACCTGCGCTCGAACCCGCCCGAGCGCGTCGGGCCCCCACCGGCTCGCTTCGAGCGACCGCGCGATCCCGACGATCGTCGACTTCTCGACCGTCGATCGTGGAAGGGCAAGATACCGGCCGTCACCAGTGCCCCCGAGCTCGCGAAAGGAGCTCGACACGACCGGGCGGCGGGACCTCGGGATCGCGCACCGCCTTCCCGTCCCGCGACGCGTCCGGATCGGGACGAAGAAGACGGGTCAGAAGGCCCTGCGGACCCGCAGCCGCGCGAGCGGCGGGGCTGTTCGCGCGCAAAGGAACCTCGGCTGCTCGTAACCGTAGGTGGATCCCCTCGCCCCTGGTTCAAGCCGAGGGTCGGCGTCGATCCCGCTCACCCCTCGCCCGCAGCGGGCTTCTGCGACGACAACAGCCGATCGAGGTGGCGGTCGAGTCGGTCCCGACGGATCGCTTCCACCGCGCGGAAGGCCCGGATCGCCTCTTCCAGGCGTTTGCCGAGCCGCTCGAGCTCGCTTTCGAAGGCGCTGCGCGCCTCCCGCAACGCTTGCGCTTCGGCTGCGAGCTCGCGCAGCGCGCCCTCGACGCGAAAGGCTTCGATCGCGCGGCGGATCACGAGAAGGATCGCCAAGAGGCTGGCCGGAGAGACCAACAGCACTCCCTTGGCCATCGCCTCTTCGAAGAGATCCGGAGCGAGGCTCAGAAGAGACAGAGCGAGCGCCTCGTTGGGCACGAACAGAAGCGCGATGCCGAGCGAGCCTTCCGCCGGGTCGCGATAGTCGCGGCGGGCGACCTCGTTGATCGCCGCGCGCACGTCCTGCACGAAGCCGGCTTCGAGACGCTCGCGCTCGGCACCCTCAGGCGCTTCTTGCGCCGCCAGCCATTTCTCGAAGGGGAACTTGACGTCGAGGTGCAGCCGCGCGCCGTCGGGCAGAAGAAAGGTGATGTCGGGTCGGCCGCCGCTGTCGAGGGGTTTCTGCCGGACCCAGCTCACTCCCTCGACGAGCCCGGCCGCGCGCAGGAGGTCCTCGGCCAGCCGCTCGCCCCACCGGCCGCGCGCGCGGGACTGCCCGAGCACCCGCGCGAGCTTGCCGGTCTCGGCCGCCAAGGCCTCGAGGCGCTCCCCCGTCCGCCCGAGTTCGGCCGCGACGGCTGCGAGCTTGGCCTCGCGGTCGCGCTCGAGCTCGCGCACGAGTCCGGCGAGGCGTTCGAGCTGCCCGGTCAGACCGCTCAGCCGCGCTTCGAGCTCGCTCCGCTCGACGGCGAGGCGGGCGGCGTCGACCCGCCGCTCCGCGGACAGCGTGGTCTCGAGCCCCTGGGCGAGCTGCTCGGCGACGCGGCGGAGATGATCGAGCGCGATCTCGCCGAACGCGAGCTTGACGCCATCGAGAAGCGCTTCGGTTTCGGCCTCGCGCTTGCGCTCGGCCTGCGCGAGCAGCTCCGCCACCGCCGCGCGCTCTCTCCTGCCCCAGAGAAGACCGAGCGCAAGCCCGACGAAAAAGCCCAGGGCCGCCCAGAAAAGCGCGAGAGGTAGCGGATCGGCGAACTCGACCAACGCCCGTGCCTTTAAAGGCCGAGGAGGAAACGCTCCGCCGCGCTTACCAGGCTCCGCCCCCACGGACCAGATCGGGCGTGCGGCCAGCGACCGTCCCTTCGGGCTTTTTCCGCTCGGGCTCGCGACGGCGGCGATCGTTTCGCCGAATCCCTCGGCGAAAGACGAAAACCTGCGCCCGGGTGTCGGACGAGAGACTCTCTCGCCCGGTTCGTTCGCACCGCCACCTCACGTTTTCCTCCCGGCCGGCGACCGCCCTCGCCTCGCGTCTTCTTCCCCTCCGCTCCCGGAGCACCGTCCTCGCACGAGCCCTCGCGCGACCGAGGCGATCGTCGCGGGGGGACACCGAGGCGCACGGCACGGCCGGCCGACCGGCCGCCGACGGCGGAACGCGAAGCCGTCGGGGCGTCGCAAGCGAGCAGAAGGCACCCTCCGCTTCGCTGTTGAGTCGAACGGAGGAACGGGGCCTTCGCGCGCCCGCGGCGCCCCCGCCCCTTTCCCGGAGCGAAGGTCCCGCGCTTTCGACTCAGGCCAGCTCTTTCTGCCGCGCCGCCCGGCGTCGCGCGTGCGGGTCCAACAGTCTCTTCCGCAGTCGGATCGCTTTGGGCGTCACCTCGACGAGCTCGTCTTCGGCGATGTAGGCGATGGCCCGCTCCAGGGTCATGGGCACGGGTGGCGTCAAGAGAATGTTGTCGTCCTTGCCGGCGGCGCGGATGTTGGTGAGCTTCTTTTCGCGCAGAGGGTTGACCTCGAGGTCGTTGTCGCGGCTGTGTTCGCCGATGATCATCCCGCAATAGACCTCGTCGCCCGGTGAGACGAACAGCGGGCCGCGTTCTTGCAAGTACCAAAGAGCGTAAGCGACCGCCGTGCCCTGCTCGGTGGACACCAGCACGCCGTTGTGGCGCTGCTGGATGGGACCTTTCCACGGCTCGTAACCGGCGAAGACGCGGTTCATGACGCCGGTGCCGCGGGTATCGGTCAAGAACTCGCCGAAATAGCCGATGAGCGCGCGCGCCGGGGCCTTGAAGACGAGGCGGAGTTTCCCTGCACCCGAGGGCTTCATCTCGAGCAACTCGGCCTTGCGGCGGGAGAGCTTCTCGACCACCACGCCCGCGAACTCCTCGTCGAGGTCGATCACCACCTCCTCCACGGGCTCGAGCTTCCGTCCCGTTTCGGGATCCTCGCGCAAGAGCACGCGCGGCCGCCCGACGCAGAGCTCGAAGCCTTCGCGCCGCATCTGCTCGATGAGGATCGCCATCTGCAGCTCACCGCGGCCCTCGACCTCGAACGCGTCGCGTTCCGTACTCGGTTTGACGCGGATGGCGACGTTGCCCTCGGCCTCGCGCACCAGCCGCTCCCAGATCTGCCGCGAGGTCACCTTGGTGCCGTCGCGCCCGGCGAACGGCCCGTCGTTGACCCGGAAGGTCATGGCGATGACCGGCGGATCGATCGGCTGGGCGGGCAAGGGCTCCTCGATCACGGGATCGCACAAGGTGTCGGCCACCGTCGCTCTCTCGAAGCCCGCGATCGCCACGATGTCACCGGCGGTGCCCTCCTCGATGGGCTGACGGGAAAGGCCGCGGAACGCCAGGACCTTGGTGACCCGTGCCGTCTCGAGCGGACGGCCGTCGCGGGACAGGGCCTTGATCGTGGCACCGGGGCGGATCCGGCCGCTTTCGATCCGCCCGGTCAGGATCCGGCCGAGATAAGGGTCGGCCTCGAGGATCGAGACGAGGAGCCGAAAGGGACCCTCGGGATCGACCGCGGGTGGCGGGGTGTGGGCGACGATCCGTTCGAAAAGCGGGGTCATGTCCACGCGCGGTTCGTCGAGCCGCTCGACCGCCCAGCCCTGCTTGGCCGAAGCGAAAAGATACGGGAAATCCAATTGTTGCTCGTTCGCGTCGAGAGCGACGAAGAGGTCGAAGACCTCGTTCAGGACGTCTTGTGCCCGCTGGTCCGGCTTGTCGACCTTGTTGACGACCACGATCGGCCGCAAACCCCGCTTCAAGGCCTTGCCGAGCACGAACTTGGTCTGCGGCATCGGGCCTTCGGCCGCGTCCACGAGGAGAAGGCAGGAATCGACCATGCCCAGGATGCGTTCGACCTCGCCGCCGAAATCCGCGTGCCCCGGCGTGTCGACGATGTTGATCCGCGTGCCCTTCCACAGCACCGAGGTACACTTGGCGAGAATGGTGATGCCGCGTTCGCGCTCGATCTCGTGGGAATCGAGGGCCTGATCGGGGACGTATTGGTTTTCGCGAAATGTTCCCGATTGCTGCAAGAGCCGATCGACCAGTGTCGTCTTGCCGTGGTCGACGTGCGCGATGATCGCGATGTTGCGCAGATCCATGGACTCTTCCGGGAGAATCGGGGCAGACGAACGCCCCCGTCCCGGCATATAAGGGCCCGGTCCACCGGCCGCAACGCGAGGCCGCAACGATCGCGACCAGGGGAGACCGCCCACTGTCCGCGCCCCGATCGATCGCCCTGAGCAGCCTGCTCGCGCTCGCACTCGGCGGTGTCGTGCTCCTCGGTATCGCCGCGGCGACGGCGATCGGCTGGACGGTGGCGCGCGAACTCACGCGCGAGCTGTTGCGCCAACGCGCGGTGCAAGCGATCGAGCGGCTCGAGCGCGGGCTCGTCGAGCATCTCGCGCAGGCCGAGCGCGACGTGCGCGCGCTCGCGACCGTGCTCGAGAACCGGTATCTGGACCCCGACGCGGACGAGGCGCTGGATGCGCTCTTGCGCGGGCTCCTCCTGAGCCACGAGGAGTTGACCGGAATCGGCGTCGCCACCCCCGACCGCCGGGTGCGGGCGCTTCTGCGGCGGCCGAACGGGGCCCTCGAGAGCCATCGCGAGGTCCCCGGCTTCGGCCGCGATCCCCAGCTCGAGGCGCGTCTGGAACGCGCCGCCGCGGCGCAAGGGACGGTCTGGGTCGAGCCGATCTACGGCGGACGGCTCGGGGAGGCCGTGCTCATGGCCCTGCACCCGATCCGTCGCGACGGGCTCCTCGTGGCCGTGGTGAGCGCCGGGATCACCGTCGGAAAGCTCTCGGAACTGGTCGCGGAGCTCGCCGGCAACGGCGAGACGCGACCTTTCGTGCTGTTGGGTCGCGACCGGGTGCTCGCCCATCCGCTTCTCCGGCTCGTGCCGACGGCGACCCGCCGCGAGCCGCTGGTTCCCCTCGATCGCTTCGCCGATCGCAGCCTGGCGGCGATCGCCGGGGGCGAGCCGGTCTCCGCCTTCGAGACCACCACCGACGCACGGGTGCGCGTGGTCCGCGTCGCTCGACCCGACGATCGCGCGGAACTCGTCCTGTTCAAGGAGATCGCCGGCTTCGGCGGGGTGCCCTGGACGATCGGGCTGGTCGTTCCGGAAATCCTCGTCCACCCGCTCTTCCTGCCGATGCGGGTGTTCCTCGTCGCCGCCGCGGCGATCGCGGTGGCGGCGGTGGTCCTCGCCGCCGCCGTGGGCCGGGCGCTCGCCCGACCGGTCGCGCGGGTGACCGCCGCGGTCGAGCGCGTTTCCACTCTCGAGCTCGCCGCCCTCGAGCCTCTACCGCCGAGCCGTCTGCGCGAACTCGACGCCCTCGCCCGCGCCTTCAACGCCATGCTCGCGACCTTGAAAGCGTTCGGGACATACGTGCCCAAGAGCCTGGTCGAGCGGCTCGTCCGCTCCGGTCGGCCCGATGCCGTTCCCTCGCGGGAGCGCGACCTCGCGGTGATGTTCACGGACATCCAGGGCTTCACGGCGATCGCCGAGACCTTGCCTCCGGCCGAGGTCGCACGATTGCTCAACGCGCATTTCACGATCCTCGCGCGCTGCGTGGAAGAGGAAGGCGGTACCGTGGACAAATATCTGGGCGACGGCATGCTCGCGTTCTGGGGCGCGCCCGAGAAGATCAAGAACCGGGCGCTGCGCGCCTGCCGCGCCGCGCTCGCCATCCGGCGGGCGATCGAAGCCGACAATGCGCTCAAGCGCGCACGCGGCGAGCCGGTGTTCCGGCTGCGCATCGGCATCCACCGGGGGCCGCTCGTGGTCGGCAACATCGGCGCCCCGGGCAAGGTCAACTACACGGTCGTCGGCGACACGGTGAACGTCGCCCAGCGGCTCATGGAGCTCGCCCGCGACCGGCTCGACGAGACCAAGGACGTGGCGATCGTGACGAGCCGAGAGGTGGCGGAGGAGATCCGGACCGGGTTCCGCTTCGCCGACATCGGGATCCTCGCGCCCCGGGGTCGCGAACAGCCGGTGCGCGCCTTCGAGCTCCTGGGCGAGCGCCCCTTCGTGGTCTTCGACGGCACCGTGCGGGCAGCGGCGGAATGAAGCCCTTTCAGCTCGCGGCCTTGCCGCGCACGAGCCCGGCCAGGAGTTCCCCCGGCAAGGGGAAGACGATCGTGTTCGAGCGCTCGCTCGCGATCTGCAGGAGCGTGCCGAGATAACGCAGCTGCATCGCTTCCGGGCGCTTGCTCAAGATCTCGGCGGCTTGCGCGATCTTCTCCGCCGCCTGGAGCTCGCCTTCCGCGTCGATCACCTTGGCGCGCCGCAGGCGTTCCGCTTCCGCCTGCTTGGCGATCGCCCGGATCATGCTCTCGTTGAGATCGACGTGCTTGAGCTCGACGTTCGAAACCTTGATCCCCCAAGCATCGGTCTGAGCGTCGAGGATGCGCTGGATGTGGGCGTTGAGCTTGTCGCGCTCGGCCAACATCTCGTCGAGCTCGTGCTGGCCCAAGACCGAGCGGAGCGTGG
Source organism: Geminicoccaceae bacterium (assembly GCA_025062095.1). Lineage (GTDB taxonomy): Bacteria > Pseudomonadota > Alphaproteobacteria > Geminicoccales > Geminicoccaceae > JANXAZ01. Next base: position 21,153 of record JANXAZ010000010.1, on the reverse strand, counting down.
TCTGGGCGAGCTGGCTCGTCGCTTCGTCGAAATCGACGACGTTGATGATCGCCTTCTCGGGGTCGAGGACGCGGTAGTAGACGACCGCGTTCACCTTCACCGAGACGTTGTCGCGGCTGATCACGTCCTGGCTCGGCACGTCCAACACGCGCGTCCTCAGATCGACCCGGACCATCTGCTGAACGAGCGGGACGACGATGACGAGCCCGGGACCTTTCACCTTCCAGAAGCGCCCGAGCATGAACACGACACCGCGCTCGTACTCGCGCAAAATCCGGAACGAATAAGCGAGGATCACGAGAAGGACGACGAGCGGCAAGCCGCTCGCCACGAGCTCCGAGACGATATCGACGTTCACGACGGTTTCTCCTCGATCGGCTCGACGTCGAGCACGAGACCCCGGCGCTGCTTGACGCGCACGAGCTGGCCCGGAGCGAGCGAACGGTCCGCACGCGCATCCCAGAGCTCGCCCTGCACGCGCACCCGTCCCTCTCTTCCGTCCCAGGCCACCACCCGCCCCTCCGCGCCGAGCAACGCCTCCGCGCCGGCGGCGACGCGCCTGCGGCGCGCGCCCATCGCCGCCCCGAGCACGCCCATGAGCAACAGCGCCGAGACCCCCGCCGCCGCGATCAACACCGGCAGTGCCACGCGGAGGTCGAAATCGGCCGCGCCGGGATCGAAGAGGAAGAAGGCGCCGGCGATGAAGGCGGCGAGACCGCCCAGGCCCAGGATCCCGATCCCCGGCGTGAAGGCCTCCGCGACCATGAGGGCGATCCCCAAGAGCAGCAGCGCCACCCCCGCCATCTGAACGGGCAGAACGCTCAGCGCCGCGAGCGCCAGAAAGAGCGCGATGCCCCCCACGATCCCGGGAAGGAAGGTTCCCGGGTTCCAGAACTCGAACAGGATGCCGTAAATGCCGACCAAGAGGAGAACGAAGGCGATGTTGGGATCCGCGATCGCTTGCAGGACCTTGAGCCTCAGGCCCGGATCGAGGGTTTCCACCGGACGATCGCGCAACAACAGCGTGCGTTCGCCCTCGGCCAGGCGCACCGGGCGGCCGTGCGCCTTCTCGAGGAGCTCGGGAAGCGAGCCGGCGAGCAACTCGACCACGCCTTTCTCGACCGCTTCCTCGGCGGTGAGGGTCGCCGCCTCCCGCACCGCCGCCTCGGCCCATTCGGCGTTGCGACCGCGCAACCGGGCGAGGCTGCGCAAATAGGCGATCGCATCGTTCAAGGCCTTGCGCTCGGCGGCATCGGTCGGCGCGGGGCGATCCTTCTCGCCCCCCGGCTCGCGCGGGGCCGTGGGCGGCGCCCCGAGCGCGATCGGGGTCGCGGCGCCGATGTGCGTGCCCGGGGCCATGGCCGCGAGATGGGCGGCATAGGCGAGATAAGTCCCGGCCGAGGCGGCGCGCGCCCCGGACGGCGCCACCCACAGGATGACGGGCACGGGCGCGCCCAAGATCGCCTTGATCATCGCGCGCGTCGAGACGACGAGCCCGCCCGGTGTGTCCAGACGCAACACGAGCGCCGCGGCGTCGCGCGCGCGGGCCTCGGCGAGCGCTTTCTCTAGCTGCTCGACCGCCGCCACGCCGATCGCCCCCTCGACCTCGATCACGAGCACGGGACCCGCGGGCTCGCGCGCGAGGGCGCCCTTCGCGAGCCCGACGAGCAAGCAGAAGAGAAAAACGAAGATCGCGGTCGTCTCGGTGGGTCTCCGATGCTGCATGCTCGGGATTGTCAGCCCATCCCGGGTCCGACCGCAAGGGCCCCGGGGTCGGAAGGCGCGACTACATGACGAGGCCGCCGTCGACGATGTGGATCGCCCCCGTGGTGAAGCTGCTCTCGTCCGAGGCGAGATAGACGGCGAGCCAGGCCACCTCCTCGGGGGTCCCCAACCGCCCCATCGGCTGTCGGGCCAGAAAGGCCGCACGGGCTTTCTCGTAATCGCCTTGCGCGCGCATCCGCTCCTGCAGCGACGGCGTATCGATGGTCCCGGGGCAAATAGCGTTGCAGCGGATGCCCCGGGTGACGAAATCCGCCGCGATCGCCTTGGTGAGCCCGATCACGGCGGCCTTGCTCGTGCCGTAGACGAAGCGGTTGGGCAGGCCCTTCACGCTCGAGCAGACGCTGGCGATGTTCACGATCGAGCCGCCGCCCTTGTCGAGCATCCCCGGCAGGACCGCTCTGCAGGTCCAGAACATCGAGCGGACGTTGAGATCCATCGTGAAAGCGAAGTCCTCGTCGGAACAGTCGAGAATCGTACCGTGATGCACGAAGCCCGCGCAATTGACGAGCACGTCGAACGGCCCGTCGGCCGCGACCAGCGTCTCGATCGCGCTCTTGTCGAGGACGTCGAGCTTCGCGGTCCGGCAGCCGGCGAGGTCGACGAGCTTGCCCGGATCGACGTCGGTCGCCAGGACCTCGGCCTCTTCTCGCGCGAAAAGCCGGGCGATCGCCCGGCCGATCCCCTGCCCCGCCGCGGTCACGAGCGCTTTCTTCCCCGCGAGCCTTCCCGCCATCCCCCTTCTCCCCGAGCCTTCGGATCGCCGGCGAGTCAGGGAAGCGTCGGCGAGCGCGTCAAGGCGGCGGACCGCATCCGCACACCACCTGCGCGAGCGATCGAGGCAGCCTCGGGGCCGGGAGCTTGCGCAGACCGCCGGCTGCGCAGTAGTTTTCTGGTGATTAGTCGAACCTCTCGCCTTCGCGACACGGGATCGGGGCGATGGGCGCGGTACGGCTCGCGTTGCTCGGTCTTTTGGCAGTCGCACTTTCGGCGGCCTTCTCGGCGCCTCGTGCTCAACTCGCCGTCGATCGGCTGCACGGCCTCGTTTATCCCGAACGAACGGATTGGGCTGCGCGCGTTCTCGACGACGGCTATCTCTGGACCGATCGGCGCCGCTTCGTCCTCCTCCGCGTCTCCCCGGCATCCGAAGGGGGTCTCGAAGGCGCGTTGCGGGCTTGGGCGCGAGAACGGACCGGGAGCGGTGGCGCCGCGCGCGTCTTCTGGCGTCCACTGGCGAGCGGTGCCCTCGTTCGCGCGAGCGGGCTCGGTGTGCCCGCCCGTCTCGCCGACCGGGCGTCCTTCGAGGCATACGAAGAGTTCGCCCTGGTGCTGCCCGATCCCGGTGGCACCCTCGTTCTCTCCCTCTTCGTTCCGCAGCCGAGCTCGCGGAACGAGCTGCGCGCGCTTTTGGACTTCGTGCGCGAGATCCGTTTTCTCGAGCCGCAGGAGCGGGTGCCGTTCCGCCGGGAGGTCTTCTACGACCTCGAGACGGGGGCGGTCGCCGGAACGGTTCACGTTCCGCAGGAGGCGACGCTCCGCGGAGGCATCGTCCGCCAGGGCGACAAGCGGCTGCCGGTGCTCGAGATCCGAACCCCGGAGCTGCGCACCCGGATCGATGCGGTCGACGTCGCCGTCTACGCGCTGCAGAGCCCCTTCGGCGTGCAGGCGCAAACCACGCTGATCGTCAACGGCCAGGCGTACGGCTGGCCGGGCTTCGTCGCGGTCGATTCGCCGCGCGCGTTCGCGACCTTCTTGAGCGAGCTGTGGAAGTCGGAGACGGGCCGCGGTTGGTCGGTGGACGGCTTGCGCGACGTTCCCGGAAGCGGCCCCGAGCTGCCCGCACCGCCTCTGCCTCCGGGCGCGAGCGGCTCGCCCGTGCGCTTCGATCTCGTCGCGCACTCGGGCTCGCTTCGTCGCCAGGCTTTCGTCGGCGGCTTCATGGTCCGAGGGGGTCAGGCAAGACCTTGGACGTCGGACGCCTCGCTCTTCGTGAACGTCTCCGTGTTCCTGACCGAAGCCGAACGCGCGAACTGGGACCGCGCGACGAGCATCGTGCGGGGCATCGCCAACAGCTTCCGTCTCGATCCCGCGGCCGCGCTTTCCGCCCTCGAGCGCTGGAACCGCGATCAGAGGCGCACGAACGAATGGCTCCGCGACTGGCTCGCCGAGCGACGCGAGGAACGCAGTCGGAACTCGACCGCCTGGTCCAATCTCTTGAGCGACCAGACCTACCTGCGCGATCCCTCGACCGGGGAGATCGCGCGCGTCCCCAAGCCCTCCTGGGCGGAAGGTTCGTTCTGGCGCGAGCCCGTCTTCGGGGACGCCGTTTTGGGCGCGGTGCGGGAAGGGAGCGCTCTCGAGCAATTCTTGCGCGAGCAGGGTTGGCGCCGCCTCGAAGAATCGATCGAAGGCTTCCGCTGACCGAGGCCTTTGCCGAGCCCGCCCGGCGCCCGGAGCCGCGTCCGGCCGCACGGATGCGATCCGTCGGGTGCCCGCGAGCACCCGCTACGGGAGCGACCGGCCGGCGTTCCCGAGGATCGAGATCCGCTGTCAGCGAGGAGCCGAAGTCGCGCCGCCGGGGACCGGGCTTCAGGCCGCCTGCGCGAGGCGCGGGCCCAGGATGTCGAGCCGGTCGAGATCGGGCGTGCGCGCCAGGACCTCGAGAGCGTCGTGGCGGACGTGGTTCTTGGCCATGTGCTCTTTCAAGAGCGCCTCGTCGAGCACGCCCGCCTTCAGCGCGTCCTTGAGAAGGGCGAAAAACAGGCGCTCCTGGCGGGGATCGGGGTGCGGCTTGTAGGTTCCCCGATACGCGTAGTGTCCGAACAGGGTGCGGTGGATCCGCTGCACCCACCCTCTGGGCGACCAGAGCTTGAACTTGTCGGCCTCGACGAAGTCGATCGGCAAGCCCGTCTTCCAGGGCTGGGTGTGGCGTTTGGTGTTGTGGATGAGCTTCGTTTTCTCGTCCAGGTGGTCGAAATCGTTCCACTCCGGCTCGAACAGACCTATGGTCTCGGGGTCTTCGTATTCGAGCTCGATCCACTTGGCGTAATCGCGCTCGCCCGTGAACAGCTCAGCGAAATTCTTCTCGACGTCCCAGTGCTTCAGCTTGGCGCAATCGAGCAACATGCAGGAGGTGGCGTAGTGCCCCGGGACGTTTTCCTTGCCCGGGCGCTTGCGGCACAGGATCGCCTTGCCGCCCATGTCGCGGGTCAGAAGTTCCCACACGTCGCCGACCGCGAAGATGTCCGGATCGACGATCACCGCTCGCCCCTCGTAGCCCATTTCCCGAGGCGGCGCGAAGCGCAAGGGTGTGAAGGACTGCAGATCGCTCATCCGCCATTCGCGCCATTCGCGGCCGCGCTTGAAGCGCTGTCCCTCGCGCGCCCACAAGAAGGGGTAGTCCTTGGTGTGCAGGATCCGGATGTCGAGCGCATCGGCGTGCCTGGAGAAGCGTCGCATGGAATGGGCCGAAACGAGCGCGCCCACGTATTGCTTCTCGTTCGTGTGGATGAAGACCGCGTACTTCACGAGTGGCTCTCCGGACCGAGATCGCGCTCGCGGCTAGCAGAACGGAGGTCGTGCGGGAAGACGCGGCGACGGCGCACCGCTTGCCGCGCCGCGCGCGGCCCTCTACGTCGCTGCCGTCGCCCCCGGAGCCCGCGATGTCCGTGCCGCGTTCGATCCCGATCCTCGAAAGGCTCGTCGCGTTCGACACGGTGAGCCGCAACCCGAACCGCCCGCTCGCCGAGTGGGTCGAGGCCTATCTGCGCGATCTCGGCGTCGCGGTGCACCGCCTTCCCGACGAGAGCGGAGATTGGGTCAATCTCTTCGCCTCCATCGGCCCCACGGACACCCCCGGCTATGTTCTGTCGGGGCACACGGATGTCGTCCCGGTCGACGATCAAGAGTGGAGCAGCGATCCGTTCCGCCTGCGCGTCGAGGGCGGTCGCGCTTTCGGCCGCGGGACCTGCGACATGAAGGGCTTCGTCGCCTGCGTGCTCGCCATGGTCCCGGTGATGCTCGAGCGGCCGCTCGCCCGGCCGCTGCACATCGCTCTTTCCTACGACGAAGAGGTGGGTTGTCGAGGCGTCCGGCGGCTCATCGCCGCGCTCGACCGACTGTGCCCGGTCAAGCCGGCGGGGGTGATCGTGGGCGAGCCCACGGGCATGGAGGTGGTCGTCGCCCACAAGGCCAAGGAGAGCTACCGGACCACCGTCACCGGGACTTCGGCCCATTCCTCCCTCGCCCCCAAGGCGGTGAACGCCGTCGAGTACGCAGCCGAACTCGTCCTGCGCATCCGCGACATCGGTCGACGGATGGCCGAGCGCGGGCCCTTCGATCCCGCCTTCGACGTGCCCCATTCGACCGCGCACGTGGGCCAGATCCACGGCGGGACGACGCTCAACATCGTCCCCGAGCGCTGCTGGTTCGACTGGGAGTTCCGCACGCTTCCCGAGGTCGATCCGGCGGGCCTCGTCGCCGAAGTGAAAGCGCACGCCGAGGAGATCTTGGTACCCGCGATGCGCGCACGCGGACCCGACAGCGCGATCCGCTTCGAGCGGCTCACGGAACTGCCGGCGGTCGACATCGCCCCCGACCACGAGCTCACGCGCCTCGTGAAGCGTCTGAGCGGCAGGGCGGATCACAAGAAGGTGGCTTACGGCACCGAGGGCGGTCTGTTCCGGCGCGACGGCGGGATCCCGGCGATCGTGTGCGGTCCCGGGAACATCGAGCAGGCGCACAAACCCGACGAATACGTCGAGCTCGCCCAGCTCGCCGCCTGCGAGGCCTTCCTCGAGCGTCTCGTCGTCCACTGCCGGGGCTGATCCGCGAGCGAGCCGCGGCGCTTCAGCCCGCCAGGAACCCCGCGATCCCCGCGGCCGCGACTGCCCCGCCTCCGATCCTCGGCACGAGCGGCGACGCGAAGCGGCGCGCCGCCACCCCCGCCCCCACGCCGAGGAGGTGCAACAGGATCGAAGCCGACACGAAGCCCGCGACGTAGGCGAGAGGATCGGCGGTCTGCGGCAACTCGGTGCCGTGGGCGTGGCCGTGCAGGAGCCCGAAGAGCGCGACGAGCAGAAGGCCGACGACCAGAGGCGGCCGTACGGCGAGTGCGATCGACGCCCCGACGACGACGAGCGAGGCGAGGATCCCCGCCTCGACCGCGACGAGCGCGACGCCGCCCATCCCCAGAAGCCCTCCCGCGAGGAGACCGCCGAGAAAGCCGGCCGGCGCCGCCCAGATCGCGCGACCGCCGAGCTGGGCCGCCCAAACCCCGACGGCGAGCATGGCCAGAAGATGATCCCAGCCGCTCAAAGGATGGGCGAACCCCTCGACGAGGCCGGCGCCCACGGCACCCGGCGTGTGCGCCCGCGCCTCCGGCACCGAGGCCGAAAAGGCGGCGAGGAGGAGGACAAGGGCGAGACCGCGGCTCACGGAACACTCCTTCGTTCTGCGGACGGTGAAGGCGAAGCTCGCAAATCTTCTTCGCGCTTTCGTTGTCCTCGTAGCAACCGCCTTGCCATGCCTCGCATGCGCGCTCAAGCGGGCGGACCGTTGCGCCCCGTTGCTCGTCGGATGCGCAGCATGCCCGCGTTTCGGGCAGGTCTCGCCGATCAACGGAAGAGCCAATCGGGCAAGATGCGGCGGACGGGGATCGCAGCCCCCATTCTCCGCCCGGAGACCGCGACGCTGCCGAGATGCACTCCCACGACGCTCCACGCGCCGCCATCGGGGACCAGAAGCGGCGCTCCCGAGAGACCCTGGGGAGCCGGACAGCCGTGCAGAACCAGTGATCCCCGGAGATCTTCGGCGGCCACGGGACAGGGGCCGAGCCGGACGGGAAGGTGGGGACGGTCCTGGGCGTAGCCCAAGAGTTGCGCCTCGGGTTCGGGGCGGGGGCGCCCGCCGGGCCAGCCCACCGGTAACGGCCGCAAGAGCTCGAACCCCGAGAGCGGCTGCGCGAGCCGCAAGACCGCCCAGTCGGTCTCGAGCCGCTCGGGAAGACCGCGCGCATCGAAGACGAGGTCGGGGGCGAGGCGGAAGGACGCGGCCCGCGCGTGCGCGACCCAGCTGCCGCGTCGCCAGCCGGCCACGAAGTGGACTTCGTCCGGATCGTAGAGCCGGCCCCGCCGGCGCGACCACAGACAATGGGCGGCAGTGAGCACCTCGGAAGCACCCACCAGCGTTCCCGTGCAAAAGCCGTGCGGAACGTTGACGCGCCCGATCGCGTTCCAGGCGAAAAGCGGCTCGAGCGGTTCGGGCACGGCCGCTCCCGCGCGGTCGAGCGCGACGATGACGAGGAAGACGAGAGCCAGAGCCTTCACGCGCTCACCCCGGCGATCCTCGAACGAACAAGGCGACGATGAGGGGAGGGTCGGTGCGGCGCAAGCGGAAGAGGCGGCCGAAGACCGCCCCGGAAAGCACCGAGCTCGGTTCCCGTCTTCCCGGCGCTTTCGCGAAGCCGCGGCTCGGGCAGGGGTCCGCGCCGCCGGGCCTCCGGCCCGGGCCTCGGTGCCGCGATCGGCCCTTCCCGCGTACGAGTGCTCCGAACCGGACGCCCTCGCCTCCCGCCCGGCCCGTGGGGGACGCGCGTTCCCTTTGCCTCGGGTCCGCGCCTTCGACGTCCGCTCGTTCGAGTTCGTGGCGTGCCTGGCGCGTCGCGGGCGGGATCTGGTAGCATGCCTCGCGTGCTCGCTCGAGTGGTGTCCGATGCCGGAGTGCGCCGACAAGCCGGAGCGCGTACCCCGCGAAAACCGGAGGCTCGTGGCGCGGGCGCTCGTCCGGACGCTCGTCGCGCTGGTCCTTCTTTCGTCTCTTACCGCGAGCGCGCACGCCGCGCGCCTGCTCGCCGGCGGCCTCGAGTTCAGCGACGAGGAAGGCGGCCTCGTGCTCCGCGACGCCTGGGGTGCCGGCACCCCGGAGGATCCGATCACGCTCGTCGAGGACATCACCGAGGAAGGGCCCGCGGTCCTCACCGTGCGCGGGATGCGCGCGAGCTTCGGCAATCGCGTCGCTCCCGGGCACGGTGTGGGGTTCGTCCTCGTCAAGATCGTCACCAACCGCACGAACCGGCCCTGGCACAGCTTCGAAATGGAAGTGCGCGAGCTCAAGGGTCGCGCGAGCCCCTTCGAGGACGGCCTTTCCTTCGGTCAGGCCATCGGAGCCGCGCGCCTTTTCGGCTCGGACCGTTTCGACAGCGTACAGGTCACCGACGAACCCCTCGATGCGGTGGTCTTCAGCGGCAGCGTCATCCGACCGGGCGAATCGGTCACCGTCCGGGTCATGGTCACGGACTTCTCGCCGACCTGGCAGTTCTACATTCTCCAGCGGCGCGACGCGCCCCTGGCCGGCCACACCGCTCCGCCCTGGCCTTAAGCCCTGCGATCGCGGTCGCTCGCCCCTTCCGGAAACAAAAACGGACGGCGCCGCGGCGATGGGAACGACCGCGCGCGGATCCGCGCTGGCGACACGGTCATCCGTGCCTAGATTCGTCGGCGCGAGCCTCGTGCGGCTCCGTGTTCCGGAGGGACGCCCGTGACCACCAACGTCGGAACGGTCGATCGCGTGATCCGCGGCCTGGTCGGCATCTTTCTGATCCTCATGGTGTTCGTGGGCCCGCAGACGCCCTGGGGATGGATCGGGATCATCCCGCTCGCCACCGCCGTCCTGGGCTTCTGCCCGGCCTACAAGCTCCTCGGACTGTCCACCTGCCCGACGAGCAAGAGCTGAGCCGGTTCCTCCCGCGGCCGCGCTCGCTTCCGACCGTCTCTGGCGCCTGCTAACGAACGTCCTCCGAGCGTGAGGGGAAAGGCGAGCGCGGCATGGGGCGGGGATCGGCAAAGACGAACGAGTGCTCGGGCGCGCGACGAAAGCGGCCCAGCGCGTTCCGTGTCGGCCTGACCGCAGCGGCGCTTTTCCTCGGTGCGCTCTCGGTCCCGGTCGGCGCCGCGCGCGAACCGTCGCGATCACCGCCGCTCGCGCTCGAGCTCGTCGCCGAAGGCTTCGCGGCCCCGATCGATCTCCTCTCGCTTCCCGACGGCAGCGGGCGCGCGGTGGTGGTCGATCAACGGGGCGTCGTCTTCTTGTTGGAGGGCGACGGCCGCCTGCGCGACATCCCTTTCCTCGATCTGCGCGACAAGCTCGTCTTTCTCGCCCGTGGCTTCGAGGAGCGCGGTCTTCTGGGCCTCGCTTTTCATCCCGAGTTCGCGCGCAACGGACGGCTGTTCGCGACCTACACCGCCCCTCTCGCGCCCGGGGCCCCCGCGGGCTGGAACCACACGCGCAGGCTGAGCGAGTTCACGACCGCCGGAGCGCGGGACCGCGTCGATCCCGCTTCCGAGCGCGTGCTCTTGGAGCTGCCCTGGCCGAGCCGCAAGCATCTCGGGGGCGGCCTGGCCTTCGGACCCGACGGGTATCTCTACGTCGGCCTCGGCGATGGTGGCGGGGTGCACGGGGTCGGCCCGGAAGTCCTCTACGAAGCGTTCGAGGTGCCGCCCGAACTCGCCCATTGGGACCGTCTCGCCCAAGATCCGTGGAGCCTTTACGGCAAGATCCTGCGGCTCGATGTCGACCGCGGTTTTCCCGGCTACGCCGTCCCGCCGCTCAACCCCCTCGCCAACGGCCTCGGCCGGCCGGAGATCTGGGCCTGGGGTTTCCGTCAACCCTGGCGGCTCTCTTTCGATGGCACCGATCTCTTCGTCTCCGCGGTCGGCGAGACCTTGTGGGAAGCGATCTATCTCGTCGATCGGCCCGGGAATTACGGCTGGGCGATCCGGGAGGGCAGGCACTGCTTCGATCGCTCGCGCCCCAAGAACCCGCCTCCGAGCTGCCCCCGTCACGGTCCTTTCGGCGAACCCCTCCGCGATCCCATCGTCGAATATCCGAACACGGCCGTAGGCCTTCCCGGTGTCGCGCTCGGACGGGAAGGGATCGGCACGGCGACCGTGGGCGGGCACGTCTATCGCGGCTCGGCGATCCCCGCTCTTTCGGGCAAACTCGTGTTCGGGGACTGGAGCCGGAGCTTTCGCGAGCCTTCCGGCCAGATCTTCGTCGCCACGCCACCTCCGGTCTGGGGCGCGCTCTGGTCGATCGAGAAGGTCCTCGAGCTCGACGCTCGGGTTTTGGGCCTCGGTCGCGACGCGGAAGGGGAACTGTACGTTCTGAGCAACGCCGAGCTCGGGCCGCACGGGCGCACGGGCAAGGTGTGGAAGCTCGTTCCGCGCGGTTGATCGCCGGGCCCGAAAGGAGAACACACGCGGGTGGAGGAGAACCGGACCATGCGCTTTTCGGGCAAGAGCGTGATCGTCACGGGCGGGGCCTCGGGGATCGGGCTCGCCTGCGTGGAGGCCTTCGCGGCCGAAGGAGCCTCGGTGCTCGTCGCCGACATCGATCGAGAGCGCGGGCAAGCGGTGGCCGTGCGCCTGGGCGCCGAGGGCCGCAGCGTGCGCTTTCAACCCTGCGACGTTAGCCGTCGCGAGGATTGCGAAGCGGCGGTGGAAGCGGTGCTCTCCTGGACGGGCCGCCTCGACGTGTTGATCAACAACGCCGGCATCCTCAAGCGCGGCGACATCCTCGAACTCGAGGAAGCGGATTTCGATGCCGTGCTCGCCGTCAACCTCAAAGGCGCCTTCCTGATGGGCCGAGCCGCGGCCAAGGCGATGGTCGAGGGGGGCGGCGGCGCGATCGTCAACATGTCGAGCGTGAACGGGATCCTCGCCATCCCCGACCAGCTCGCCTACGTCGTGAGCAAGGGCGGGCTGAACCAACTCACTCGGGCGATGGCGCTCGCCCTCGCCGACAAGGGGATCCGAGTCAATGCGATCGGGCCTGGCTCGATCGCCACCGACCTGTTGCGCCAGGTCATGACCGACGAGGCGGCGCGTCGGAGGATCCTCTCGCGGACCCCGATGGGCCGGCTCGGCGAGCCCGTCGAGGTCGCCCGCCTCGCCCTCTTCCTCGCGAGCGCGGAGGCGAGCTATATCACGGGTCAGATCATCTACATCGACGGCGGTCGGCTGCCGCTCAATTACACCGTCCCGGTGCCCGACTGAGGACCGCCCCGTCGGAACGGGCGATCGTGCAGGAGCGCCGAGCGGCAGCCGGATCGCGATTGGAGCCTTCGATGGACCGGAGCCAAGAACGGCCCTTGATGCCCAAGGCCACCGCAGTGTGGCTGGTCGAGAACACGTCGTTGACCTTCGAACAGATCGCCGAGTTCACGGGTCTGCACCCGCTCGAGGTGAAGGCCATCGCGGACGGCGACGTCGCGGTGGGGATCCGCGGGCTGGATCCGACGATCACCGGAACGCTCACGCGGGAAGAGATCGCACGCTGCGAGAAGGACCCCAAGGCCCGGCTGCAGATGGCCAAGTCGGTGGCGCTCACGATCAAGCCGCCCAAGCGCAAGGAGGCGCGTTACACGCCTCTCGCCAAGCGCCAAGACCGACCGGATGCGATCGCCTGGCTGTTGCGCAATCACCCCGAGCTTTCGGATGCGCAGATCTGCAAGCTGTTGGGTACGACCAAAGCGACGATCGAGGCGGTGCGCAACCGCACGCATTGGAAGAGCCAGGACATCCGCCCGCGCGATCCGGTGCTGTTGGGCCTGTGCACGCAGAGCGAGCTCGACGAGGCGATCGCCCGCGCGCGCGCCGAGGCGGTGGCGACCCCCGAGCCGCGCAAGGTTCCGCTCGAGACGCTGGGCGAACTCGCCGAGTAGCGGCTCAGCGGCGCTCCGAGCCGCGGTCGCCGAGCCAGAAGCGGCCCGAGAGGAGCCGCCGGTCGCGTTCGATCAACTGGGCGATCCGGCGCAGCGTGCGGGCGGCGACGCTCGGCAAGGTGCCGGGGCGGACGAAGACCTCGAGTCCGTCCGCGGGACCGCCTCCGCGATGATCGAGGCGGACGGAGGGCGGTGTGCGCGGATCGCCCGAGGCCGCTCCTTCGAAGACGACCCACGGTCCGCTCGCGCGCGGGCATCGTCCTGAGGCCGGATCGTCGCCGCCGTCCGCGATCAGGGCGCCCGAGAGGGCGCGGCGACGATCGCGCGGGAGCAGGTTGAACATCTGCCGCGCACGGCGCAGGTCGGCGAGGCTTCCGGTCTGCAGCGCGCGCCGGATCGCGTGATAGAGCAGGCTCGAAGAGCCGAGCTCGCGCGCGACCACGGGAAACAATCCCGCCAGGAAGTTCCGGAGACCTGCTGCCTCACCCGGATAGCGTTCGCGCTGCATGGTTTCGGCCCCGGCGCTCCTGTGCCGAGAATTTTAACGGATCGTTACCGTTCGGCAACGGTCGGGAGACGCCCGCCGCGCCCTCCGGGATGCGCCGCGAGGCCCCCTCAGCCACGCTGGCGGTCCGAAGGCAGAACATGCTCGACGAGACGCACCCAATAGCTCGCGCCGAGGACGAGCACCTCGTCGTTGAAGTCGTAGAAAGGACTGTGGCAGACGCGCCCCTCCGCTCCGCCGCCCTGGCCGAGCCAGATGTACGAACCCGGCTTCTTCTCGAGCATGAAGGCGAAGTCCTCGGCACCCGTGCACGGCGGGTGGTCGGTGTGCACTTTCGCGGGGCCCACGAGTTCGGCGGCCACGGCGGCGGAAAGGCTCACCTCCTCGGCGCTGTTCACGAGCGTCGGATAGCCGCGTTCGTAAGAGACGCTCACGGTCATGCGATGGGCGGCCGCGATCCCTTCCGCCACCTCGTGCAGGCGCCTGCGCAGTCTCTCCCGGGTCTCGGAGCGGAAACTCCGGACCGTTCCCCACAGCTCGGCGCGGTCGGGGATCACGTTGTAGGTTTCTCCGGCGACGATCCGCGTCACCGACACCACGGCGCTGTCGATCGGGTCGACCTCGCGCGCGACGAGCATCTGCAGCGCCGCGACGAGGGCCGCCGCGGCGAGAACGGGATCGCGTCCCTGATGCGGCATCGCGCCGTGGCAGCCGAGCCCTTCGAGACGGATCGTGAATCGGTCGGCGGCGGCCATCGCCGGACCCGCGCGCATCGCGAACTCGCCGGCCGGCAGATCCGGCCAGTTGTGGAGCCCGAACACCCGCTCCATGGGGAAGCGCTCGAAGAGCCCTTCTTCGATCATCTTCGCCGCGCCGCCGTAGAGCTCCTCGGCGGGCTGGAAAATCACGTAGACGGTGCCCGCGAAGGCGCGGGTGCGAGCGAGATGCCGCGCCGCCGCGAGGAGCATGGTCGTGTGTCCGTCGTGGCCGCAGGCGTGCATCTTGCCCGGAATCTTCGACGCCCAGGGCTTGTTCGTCCGCTCCTCGATCGGCAGGGCGTCCATGTCCGCGCGCAACCCGATCGCCGGCCCCGGTCCGCGACCCCGGATCACGCCCACCACACCGGTCCGGGCGAGACCCTCGTGGACTTCGTCGAGCCCGAAAGCGCGCAGCTTCTCGGCCACGAACCGCGCGGTTTCGACTTCTTCGTAGGCCAGTTCCGGATGCTCGTGGAGATGTCGCCGCCAAGCGACGAGCTCTTCTCCCTCGGCGGCGATTTCCGGGACTATGCGCATCGACCGGTCCTTCTCTTTCGCTGCGGCTTCCCCGGGCCCCAAGCCCGGCGATCGGCCCGCGCCCGCTGCGGAGCACGGAGGTCGTCGACGACGGCCGAGCGAAATCCCGGGGCGCCGTTCGAGCGCCCCTCTTTTCGTCTCGGTCGCGGGGTCCTAGCGCCGAGCGGGTGGATCAGACGAGCTCGAGCTTGACGTCGACGTTGCCGCGGGTGGCATTCGAATAGGGGCAGACCCGGTGGGCCTTCTCGATGAGCGCGAGCGCCTCCTCGCGCGGCACGCCCGGCAGCGACACCGAAATCGCGGCGGTGATCCCGAACCCGCCTTCCGAGCGCGGACCGATGCCGACGGTGGCCGTCACTTTGGTGTCGTCCGGAATCTTGGGCCTGCCCTCCTCGCGCGCCACGTATTTCATGGCCCCGAGGAAGCAAGCGGCGTAGCCCGCGGCGAACAGCTGCTCGGGATTGGTCCCGGGACCGCCCCCGCCGCCGAGCTCCTTGGGCGTCGAGAGCGTCACCTTGAGCCGACCGTCGGGCGTTTCCGCCGTTCCCTCGCGCCCGCCGGTCGCGGTCGCCGAGGTCGTATACAGGACGTTCACCGGCATACCGGATCTCCTCGATGAACGATCGGGGCCGGGTGCGCCCGGCCCCGATCCCCTCGCCTGCTCGCTCAGCCCTTGATCTCGGCGTACTGGCCGTTGCTCCAGCGGTACATGACGTACTCGGGGTTCTTGATGTCGCCTTTTTGATCGAAAGCGATCGGCCCGAGCACGGTATCGAAGGTCGTGGTGCGCATCACCTTGATCAGCGCATCGAGATCCGTCGAACCCGCCTTCTTGGCGGCCTCGGCGAAGACCTGGATGGCGGCGTAGGTGTAGAGCGTGTAACCCTCGGGGTCGTACCCCTGCGCCTTGAAGCGGGCGACGACGTCCTTGGCGGCCGGATTGTTGCGCGGATCGGGCGAGAACGTCATGAGCGTGCCTTCGCCCGTCGGTCCCGTGATCTGCCAGAACTGCTGATCGACGAGAGCGTCACCCGACATGATCTGAGCATTGAAGCCCTGCTCGCGCGACTGACGGGTGATGAGGCCGGCCTCGGTGTGATATCCGCCGATGTAGACCAGATCCACACCGGCGCCCTTCATCTTGGTGATGAGAGCCGAAAAGTCCTTGTCGCCCTGATTGTAGGCCTCGTACATCACCTCCTGCACGCCGCGCTTGTTCAACTGCTTCTTGAACTCGTCGGCGAGACCTTTACCGTAGGCCGACTTGTCGTGCAGGATGGCGATCCTGTTCCCGAGTTTCTTGTCGACGACGTAATTCGCGGCGTAGATACCTTGGACGTCGTCGCGGCCGCAGGTGCGGAAGACGTTCTTGAACCCCTGCTCGGTGAGCAACGGGTTCGTCGAAGCCGGCGTGATCTGGAGGATGCCCTCCTCGTTGTACACTTTCGAGGCGGGAATGGAGCTGCCGGAGCAGAAGTGGCCGGCGACGAACTTGACCCTCTTGTTGACGAAATGGTTGGCGACGGCCACCGCCTGCTTCGGGTCGCAGGCGTCGTCGCCGATCTCGAGCACGAGCTTCTGACCGAGCACACCGCCCTTGGCGTTGATGTCGGCGACCGCCATCTCGGCGCCGCGCTTCATCTGCTCGCCGAAGCTGGCATAGGGCCCGGTCACCGGGCCGGCGGTGGCGATCAGGATGTCGGCCCGGGCGACACCCGCGACGAGCGCGATCGTCGCGGTGCCGAGCAGGAACCAAGTCAGACGCGTCATCGCACCTCTCCTGACCTCTCGTGCCTCGTTACCCAGTCCCCGCCGCCGACGCGGCGGGGCTTGTCGAGTAGCCTAACGCCCGACGAGGGGTTGACAAGGGCGCGCATTACGTTTCGCCGCCACGGCTCCCACGCTCCAGCTCTTCGTAGGCGAAGAGCGAGACGCGGCGGTAGCGCCAGGGGTACTGGCGCACCACGCGGGCCACGCGGTGAATGCGGAACGAGAGCGACCCGATCGCGGCGAGCACGAGCCAGGTCGAGAGAAACCCCGAAAGCGAGAAGAGGTCGCCTTCGTAGAGGGCGAAGGTGAGGAACCGCGCCGCGATCGCGAGGCCGAAGCAGGCCGCGATCACCTGCAGCGGTCCGCGCCAGTGCTCGGCCATCGCGCGCCCGGTGAGCCACGCGGCGGCACCCACGAGCACCACGGTGAGCCCCAAGAAAACCGCGAGCGAAGTGCCGAGGACCTCTTCCAAGGCGATCAATGCCCTCCTTCGAGATAAGCGGCGCGGACTTCCGGATCGGCGAGGAGCTGCCGACCGGTACCCTGTTTGACCACCCGACCGCCCGCGAGCACGTAGCCCCGGTGCGCGATTCGGAGCGCCTGATAGGCGTTCTGCTCGACGAGCAGGATGGGAAGACCGCGCTCGCGGTTGATCGCCACGATCGCCTCGAAGATCTGCCGGACGAGGATGGGCGCGATGCCGAGCGAGGGCTCGTCCATGAGCAGGAGCTTGGGACGCGCCATGAGCGCGCGGCCGATGCACAGCATCTGCTGTTCACCGCCCGAAAGCGTGCCCCCGCGCTGATGCCGACGCTCGCGCAAGCGCGGGAAAAGGGCGAAGACGCGCTCCAGATCTTCTTCGAAATGTGAACCGTCGGTCGGGACCGCCCCCATCATGAGGTTCTCGAGCACGGTCATGCGCGGGAAGATGCGGCGGCCCTCGGGCGCCTGAGCGATGCCCAGGCGCACGATGTCGTAGGTCGGCAAGTGCGTGATGTCGCGGCCTTCGAAAAGGATCCGGCCGGAAGCGGCGCGCGGATCGCCGCAGATGGTCATGAGAAGCGTCGACTTGCCGGCTCCGTTGGCACCGATGATGGTCACGATCTCGCCCCGCTCGACGCGGATCGAGACGCCCCTCAAGGCCTCGATCGCGCCGTAGCGGGCGACGACGTCCTGCACCTCGAGCATCAGGAACCACCCTCGGCCGCGGCGAGATCGGCCGCCACCTCGGGCGGGAGTTCCTCTTCTTCGGTCTCGCCGAGATAGGCCTTGATCACGAGCGGATCGCGCTTGATCCGCTCGGGCGGCCCGTCGGCGATCTTGCGCCCGTAGTCGAGCACGACGATGTGGTCGGCGATCCGCATGACGAGGCTCATGTCGTGCTCGATCAAGAGCACGGCGATGCCGTGCCGATCGCGGAGCTCCAACAACAGCTCGCCCAGCTCGGCGGTTTCGCGCGGATTAAGACCCGCCGCCGGCTCGTCAAGACACAGGAGCCTCGGACCGGTGCACAGGGCGCGAGCGATCTCCAGCTTGCGCTGGTCGCCGTAGGGCAGCGAGGCGGCGGGCCAGTCGGCGCGGTCGACAAGACCGAGCCGCTCGAGCCAGAAGCGCGCCCGTTCGACCGCCTCGGCCTCGGCGCGGCGGTAGACGCCCGCCCCGAACAGACCGAGGAGCGTGTACCCGGAAGCGCGCATGAGCTCGTTGTGCTGAGCCACGATCAGGTTCTCGAGCACGCTCATGCCGCCGAACAAGCGGATGTTCTGGAAGGTGCGGGCGAGCCCGTGACGGGGCACGCGAAAGCCGTCCATCCGCTCCAGCAGAACCGGTCCGAAATGCCCGTGAAAGGTGAGCTGGCCCGTGGTCGGACGATAGAAACCGGTCAAGCAGTTGAAAACCGTGGTCTTGCCGGCCCCGTTGGGACCGATGATCGCGGTCACGTCTTCTTTGAAGGCAGTGAACGAGAGATCGTCCACCGCGACGAGCCCGCCGAAGCGCATGGTCAAATGCTCGACCTCGAGGATCGGCGTTTTCACGATCCCCCTCCCCCCGGGCGCGGATGCAAGCGCAGCGTAGGCTCGCGATGGGCGAGAAGACCGCGCGGCCGCCAGATCATGATGAGCACCATGGCGGCGCCGAAGAAGAGCATCCGGTAGGTCTCGAGCTCGCGGGCGATCTCGGGCAACAGGACGATGACCGCGGCCGCGAGCACGACCCCGATCTGGCTGCCCATGCCGCCCAGGACGACGATGGCGAGGATGATCGCGCTCTCGATGAAGGTGAAGCTCTCGGGACTGATGAAGCCTTGCCGGGTGGCGAAGAAGGAGCCGGCGAAACCGCCGAACATGGCACCGAGGGCGAAGGCGGTGAGCTTGGTGTTCGTGGGATTGATGCCGAGGGCTTTGCAGGCGATCTCGTCCTCGCGCAGCGCCTCCCAGGCGCGCCCGATCGGGAGCTTGCGGATCCGCAACACGAAGAGGTTGGTCACGAGCGCGAGGGCGAGCGCGAGGTAATAAAGGAAGACCACGCGGTGCATGGTCGAGAATTCGAGCCCGAAGAGCTGATGGAAGGCGATCTCGCCCTCGCCCGGGTTGCGCGTGAACGGGAAGCCGAAGAACGAGGGGCGCGGGATGTCGGCGATGCCGTTGGGACCGCCGGTCACCTCGTGCCAGTTGATGAGCACGAGCCGGATGATCTCGCCGAAACCCAGAGTGACGATGGCGAGGTAGTCGCCGCGCAGCCGCAGCACGGGGAACCCGAGCAGGATCCCGGCGACGGCGGCGAGCACACCGGCGATCGGAAGACAAGCCCAAAAGCCCAAGCCGAACCACTTGGCGAAGAGCGCGTACGAATACGCACCGACCGCGTAGAAGGCGACGTAGCCGAGATCCAACAATCCGGCGAGCCCGACCACGATGTTCAGCCCCCAGCCCAGCATCACGTAAATCACGAGCGTGGTCGCGACGTCGATAACGTAGCGGCTGGAGAAGGGCATCAAAGGCAACGCGAGCGCGAAGACGAGCCCGGCCACTCCCAACCAGTTCCCGTAACGGCTCACGAAGACGCTCAGAGGTCCCGCCGCCGCGCGCGCGAGCGGCCGCCCCCGGAGGGCGAAGGAGAGCGCCAGACGGCCGAGGAACACGCCGAGCGCCCCGATCGCGACGAGATCGAAGTGGAAGTCGAGTGTGAGACGACCGTCGGGTCCCGGCACGGTCTCCATGCCGAGGATCGGGGCGAGCAAGACGAAGGCGACGAAGGCGGCGAGCGCCGCGTCCTTGACGCGGGCGCCGAGACCGGGAACGACCGAGACGGCGGGAGCGCGGATCGCGGTGGTCACGGGCTTCACACCTTCTCGATCTCGGGCTGGCCGAGGATCCCGGTGGGCAGGAAGATCAAGACGATGACGAGGATCGTGAAGGCCGCCACGTCCTTGTATTCGATCGAGAAATAGCCGGACCAGAAAGCCTCGGCGAGCCCGAGCACGAGACCGCCGAGCATCGCCCCCGGGATCGAGCCGATCCCGCCCAGCACGGCCGCGGTGAACGCCTTCACCCCGGCCAGGAAGCCGATGAAGAAGTCGATCACGCCGTAATACAGGGTGGCCATGAGCCCGGCCACCGCCGCGAGCGCCGCCCCGATCACGAAGGTCAAGGAGATCGTGCGGTCGACGTCGACGCCGCACAGCGCCGCCATCTTGAGGTCCTGTTGGCAGGCGCGCTGGGCGCGGCCGAGCGGGGTCTTGGCGATCACCCAGGTGAAGCCGGCCATGAGCACGAGGGTGAGCAAGACGATCAGGATCTGGATCCAGCTGATCGTGACCGTGAAGCCGCTCGCGTCGGTGAAGGTGAAGCCACCGGTGATGACCGGCTGCAGCGTCTTGATCTTCGCTCCTTGCGTGATCTGTACGTAGGTCTGCAAGAAGATCGACATCCCGATCGCCGAGATCAGCGGGGCGAGGCGGAACGATCCGCGCAAAGGACGATAGGCGATCCGCTCCACCGTCCAGCCGTAGAGCGAGGTGATGGCGATCGCGGTCAACAGCACCACGACGAGGGCGAGCGGGGCCCAGCTGACGCCGAGCATGCCGAGGAGTGTGAAGGCGATGAGCGAGACGAAGGCACCGATCATGTAGATCTCGCCGTGGGCGAAGTTGATCATGCCGATGATCCCGTAGACCATCGAATAGCCGATGGCGATCAGCCCGTAGACCATGCCCAGGGCGACGCCGTTGATCAGTTGTTGCAAAAAATATGCCATCGCCACCCGCCCGAGTTCGCCCGCCCGTGGCGGCCTTGTCGGCCGCCTCCCCAGCTCGCGCGCGACCGCTTCGGAACGTCGCGTCGGCGTCGTCCGTATGCGGCCGTCACGCGAGCGTCACCGTCGGCGCAAGGGAGCCCGTACACCAACGCATAGCCCGGGTCGATCCCCTAGCGGCCGGCGAGCGCGCGCACGCGCTCGAGATCCCATCGGCTCGCCAGCTCGACGAGCGGCTCCGGGCCCGAAAGACCGCTGCCCTTGAGGAGAATCGTGACCTTGCCGCCGAGATCGAGAACGAGCTGCCCCTCTTTGCTGCTCGGATCCCAGTTCGTGGTCGCCATTTCGCGCTGGATGCGCACCCGCCTGGTGTTGGGTTGCATCGCCAACAATTGCGGATTGGCGAACATCTGGGCGAGGCCCTGGAGCATCCCACCGCCGGTCGACAGCTGCGCTTCGATCTTCCCCGGACCGTTGGCCTGCCGGTAGGTCCGGGAGACATTGGTCCCGCCGAGGAACGGGATCGCCGGCGCCGTGTCGGAGTGTTCGGCAATCTGCCAGCCCGCGGGCGGTTCGGGAAAGGTCGCCAAGAACGCCTGGCCGAACTTCCCGCGCAAGGCCTCGATCGCGAATTCGAGCTCGCGCACCGCGCCGGCGAGATCGCCTTCTTCGTAGAGCTGCTTGGCGGTTTCGAGCTGCTCGAGGATCTCGTCCGCGCGCACCGCGACAGCGAAACACGAGATCGTCGCAACGAACGCGAAGACCCAACCGAGACGCATCCTTCGATCTCCTTTCGCCCGCGGCAAGCTGGCGGTTTCACGGCGCAG
>JANXAZ010000109.1 GCA_025062095.1 Geminicoccaceae bacterium | reverse complement strand
GGCATCGCCTCCACTCTCCCGCACGTTACCTCGAAAGCGAGCAACGCGGAAACGCCCGCTCGCTACAATAAATTTGCGAGCGGCTCGAACGGCATCCCGAGCGCCTCAGCGACGGCCGGATGCGTGATCTTCCCTCTACACACATTAACGCCGTTCGCGAGCGCTCGGTCGCGCCGCACGGCAGCGGCGAAGCCGAGATCGGCCAATTCCAGGACGTACCGCAGCGTGACATTGCTCAACGCGAACGTACTCGTCCGCGGCACGGCACCGGGCATGTTCGTGACCATGTAGTGCAGCACGCCGTCGACGTCGTACACGGGAGCATCGTGCGTCGTCGGCCTGGCGGTCTCGACGCAACCGCCCTGGTCGATCGATACGTCGACGATCACGCTCCCTCGCCGCATGCTCCGCACCATCTCCCGGCTCACCAGTTTCGGCGCTCGAGCGCCCGGAATCAAGACGGCACCGATGACGAGATCCGCTTCGCGGACCGCCTCGGCGAGCGCCTGTTCGCTCGACATCCTCGTTTGGAACCGCCCGTGCAGCACCGCCTCGAGATACCGCAGACGCTCGATGTTCACGTCGAACAACAGCACCTCGGCCCCCAGCCCGAGCGCCATCTGCGCCGCGTTGGTGCCGACCGTGCCTCCGCCGATCA
>JANXAZ010000108.1 GCA_025062095.1 Geminicoccaceae bacterium | reverse complement strand
CGCCTCCACGACCTTGGGATGCCGGTGGCCGATGTTGCAGCACCACAGCCCCGCGGTGCCGTCGAGCACCGGTCGACCTTCGGGCGTGTAGTACCAGACCCCCTCGGCGCGGGCGAGAAGCCGCGGATGACGCTTGAAGTGGCGGTTGGGGGTGAAGGGGATCCAATAGGCCTCGAGGTCGTTGGGCACAGACGCGAGGCTGCTCTCGAACATCGCCGGGCTCCCGCGGGTGCCGACCCGCACCGGCATGGTGGAGCGGCGCTCGCCCGAGCGTCAACCGTCGCCTCCGCGGCCCGGTTCTTCCTCGCGCGCTCCGCTCGGCGGGCGCGGCGGCGGGGCGCCGTTCCCGCGGCGAAGAACCCGCCGGTACGCGCGCCCGGCGAAAGACGGCCGGGCCGATGCCCCCGGCGCGCCCCGCCGCCCGCGCGCGGGCGCGCGGCGGAGGAGGCGTTCGGCGAACCGCGAACGGCCGCGCGGTCAGGCGGCCTTCGCCCGCGGCTCGACCCCGATCAACGAGATATCGTACGGTGTCGTCTGATACATCTCGTTGATCCAGTTCCCGAACAACAGATGCGCGTAAGCGCGCCAGCAATTGCGCGGCGGCTTGGTCGGATCGTCGTCCGGATAGTAATTGATGGGCATGGAGACGTCCGATCGCCGCGCCTT
>JANXAZ010000107.1 GCA_025062095.1 Geminicoccaceae bacterium | reverse complement strand
GAAACGCCCGCCGCGCGCCTGTCGATTAGCCACTGCCTGATATGGCGAGGCTGAACCGCGTCGAGCGTGGTGATGGACTGGGCATGCAGGTAGTCAATAAACCTGCCGACACATTCGCGATAGTTGCTCACGGTTCGCGGGCTTGCCCCCCGCGCTGTGAGCGCGTCGAGCCAGAGTTGCAACGATTCGGTTAGCTCATCTACGATTGTATGGAGTACCGTTAGGCTGAAGTTGTGCATAGCTCTCCCAGTCGGCGACAGAGTCGCGCGAGTCGTAGCCGTTGCGGATGGACTGGGGGGCGTTGCGCTATCGGGAGTAGGCGTAATGGCGTTCGAGCAGAGCTCCAGCCTTCCAAGCTGGCGGCGCGGGTTCGATTCCACGCTATCAGTGGAGTTCCTACTCCTACTACTCCCCTACCGATTGTATCCCGTTCCATGCCTCCCAGTTCTATCCCGCTGCAGGCTGAGGCTCTCGATGGAGACTCTGCCGCCGCGCCCGTTTTTGGCAGGCTACGGGCAAACCCGATTTGTCTGGGAGGCTACATCAGGGGATTGGCGCATGGTACATCCTGTACCGAAACTTGAGGTACAATTCTCCATGCTGCGCAGATACCGCCTGCGTAGCCGCGCCTGCGAGTGTTATGGCACTGCGCAGGCACTTTTAGTATA
>JANXAZ010000106.1 GCA_025062095.1 Geminicoccaceae bacterium | reverse complement strand
GATTCCGTGCCGTGAAGAAAGTCCCGAACGAGAGAGAAAACGATGACCGTGAACGAGAGCGCGACCTCGTCGACGACGCCTGCCTCCGATTCGTCGAAAGCGCCGAGCTCGAACCGTTACGGCTCTGGTGGGAGCGGGAATGCTTCCGAACGGCCCAATGCCCCCCGCTCGATGCTCTCGGGCTCGCGTGGCGCGAAGGCGACCGCGCCCGATACCTCGCCATCCGGGCCCGAGCCGAACGCGCCCGCGTCCGCCGAAAACGGGGCGTTCCGGGGGACGGTTCCGCTGGGTCCTGACGGCAAACCGCTTCCCGAATGGATCGACGTTCCGGAACAGTTCGTCCGCGACACCGGAATCGACTGGAAGGGGCTCGTCGACAGCTACAAGCACCTCCGGGCGCGGCTCTCCAAGCGCGAGGACGAGCTCAAAGCCAAATTGCTCGAAGAGCTCCGCGCGGAGCGCGAAAAAGCGCTGTCCGGCGAGCTCGAGGAGGTCTATCCGCTGCGCGCGAGCGAGGGCGTGCTGCCCGAAGGCGTCGAACTCGTCGGCGACGACGAGCGCGACACGGCGTTCGTCGCGGAGATGCGGGCGTGGGCGAAGTCCGTCGGATTGATGCCCGACCAGTGGAGGGAGCTCGTCGACAAATTCGCGAAGTGGAGACTGTCCCGGCTCCCGGATCC
>JANXAZ010000105.1 GCA_025062095.1 Geminicoccaceae bacterium | reverse complement strand
GCACGCGATTGTGGCACTCGTTCTTATCTAAGCCGATCACAAATGGACCGAAACTGCGTGCATTCTCAAAAGCTTGGTCTAGCTCCCTCAGCCACTTTCGAATCATCATAACATCCGTGTGGGTCATCGCTTAGAACCTCCCCTAAGCCAGCGAATTGTTCGGAAAGCGTGTGGCAGTTCCTGTCGTCACTGCCGAAAGCGTTCGGCAAGTCGTTGGGCGACGTTTGGGGGCACCAAGCCCTCCACGGAGCCACCCAAACGTGCTACTTCCTTTACGATGGAAGACGACAGAAACGCATACTGCTGATGGTCATTAGGAAGCAGGTCTCTACCTCGGGGGCGAGTTGGCGGTTCATGGTTGCCATCTGGAACTCGTATTCGAAGTCGGACACGGCGCGCAGCCCCCGCACGATGGCGCATGCGCCTATCTGCTGCGCGAAACGCGCCAGCAGCCCTTCCAGCGTCGCTACACGCACATTCGGTAGGTCGGCACAGCATTCCTGGAGCATTTGCAGTCGCTCTTCAAGGCTAAACAGCGGTTGTTTTTGCGAGTTGACAGCGATTGCCACTACCAGCTCATCAAATAGGCGTGCGGCGCGCTGGATGATATCCAAATGCCCCATCGTTGGCGGGTCAAAGCTGCCGGGGTAGACCGCCCTGCGAACCGAGTTCCCCATTGGCACCAGTAAGTGTACCCTAC
>JANXAZ010000104.1 GCA_025062095.1 Geminicoccaceae bacterium | reverse complement strand
GCTTGTGCGTTGCCCGTCGGTGTGTTATTCACTTCTGCGGGTGGGCGTGGCTACAGTGCGTTCTTGGGCGCCGTTGTGCTCTGGGTGTCGTACGGTCTTAATCCCTTCTTCGTCAGGGCGAGGCTTCAGAGACCGCCTCCACGGGCAAGTGAGGCGCCTCGCCCGCGGTCTTAATCCCTTCTTCGTCAGGGCGAGGCTTCAGAGGTCTTAAGGTCGCCCTGAGCATCCTAGCCCCTTGACGTCTTAATCCCTTCTTCGTCAGGGCGAGGCTTCAGAGGGCGAGGACGTCTGACCCGTGCAACCGGTTGCGTCTTAATCCCTTCTTCGTCAGGGCGAGGCTTCAGAGCGTTCGTGGAATGGGGAATTTTCGGCGAGCATCTGGTCTTAATCCCTTCTTCGTCAGGGCGAGGCTTCAGAGCTTACGGCCACCGTCAAAGGCCCGCGCGGTTACACGTCTTAATCCCTTCTTCGTCAGGGCGAGGCTTCAGAGCGCGAGGACCTGGTCGCGTTGGCCAGGGCCGCGGCGTCTTAATCCCTTCTTCGTCAGGGCGAGGCTTCAGAGGGAGTCGATTACGACTCCCTCGACCCCGCCCCCCTGTCTTAATCCCTTCTTCGTCAGGGCGAGGCTTCAGAGGCTCAGAGCAGCCGCGTGGGCGACGACAGAGTGGGGTCTTAATCCCTTCTTCGTCAGGGCGAGGCTTCAGAGGCGGCCGCTGGGCTGGCTCA
>JANXAZ010000103.1 GCA_025062095.1 Geminicoccaceae bacterium | reverse complement strand
AAGCTTTGCTGCGGAGCCGATCCTTTTCTCGTATACGACGGACTTCCTCGGCATTATTGCCGAGGCCTCATTGAAGCTCTTGCCAGCTCGTTCCAGGCTTTCCTCACCTCGCCGACTTCCTCGGCATTATTGCCGAGGCCTCATTGAAGCATTGAATCCCGTAGTATGCCTTGTGTATAGGAACAAGTGGACTTCCTCGGCATTATTGCCGAGGCCTCATTGAAGCACGCCGAACGGCGCGAACGTGCGCGAGAAAGCCGGAGACTTCCTCGGCATTATTGCCGAGGCCTCATTGAAGCGGCGGATAGTGCGTGTCCCACCACGGGTCGTCGGCGGGGGACTTCCTCGGCATTATTGCCGAGGCCTCATTGAAGCTGGGCCACGACGACGTCGTACGGGACCGTGCCTTTTACGACTTCCTCGGCATTATTGCCGAGGCCTCATTGAAGCTGGAGGAACGACGAGCGCTAGGGCATTCAGAGACTCGACTTCCTCGGCATTATTGCCGAGGCCTCGTCGAAAGGTCCTCGGGGTCTTCTCGGAAAGCCTCGTCGAGACGGCGCGAACGCGCCATCCGCCGCCGAACGCGCCGAAGATCGCTCGGCCGCGACACGATCGCGCGCACGCGGGAACCGACCACCGATCGGCCCAGGATCGAACCGGACGTCCTGTGCCGCGGATCCGGACGCTCCCCGAGGGCGCGGGAGCGCGCTCGCGGAGCGCTGGCGGAGGGAGCGGGATTCGAAC
>JANXAZ010000102.1 GCA_025062095.1 Geminicoccaceae bacterium | reverse complement strand
GAGCAGCCGCGGCTCGTTGGCGAGCGCCCGCGCGATCGCCACGCGTTGCCGCTCGCCGCCGGAGAGCTCGCTCGGCAAGCGATGCGCCGCGTGGGCGAGCCCGACCGCCTCGAGGAGTTCCAGCGCGCGCGTCCGCGCCTGCCGCTGCCCGGCGAGCGCTAGCGGCAACTGCACGTTCTCGAGCGCCGTGAGCGTGGGCAGGAGCTGGAAGAACTGGAAGACGATCCCGACCGTCCGCCGGCGCCAGCGGGCCAAGGCTTCCTCGTCGTACGTCCCGAGATCGAGTCCGTCGACGAGCACGCGCCCGGAGGTCGCCCGATCGAGCCCGGCGACGAGGTTGAGGAGCGTCGACTTGCCGCAGCCGGACGGGCCGACGACCGCCACCCACTCGCCCGGCTCGATCCGGAGCGAGACTCCTCGCAGGGCGACCACCTCGCGGGCACCATCGCGGTACACCTTGGTCACGGTATCCAGCTCGACGAGCGGTCGCCGCTCCACGGGCGTCTCCGTCCTCAGCGGCGGAGCAGGTTGGCCGCGACGAGCAGCACCCCGGCTCCCACCAGCGCGACGACGAGACTCCCGACGAAGCCCGCCGGCCCTCGGATGCCGAGCAGGTGGAAGAGATAGCCGCCGACCAGCGCGCCGACCAGGCCGACGGCGACGTTCCCCAGGCAGCCGAAGCCGCGTCCCCGGGTCAGCAAGCCGGCGAGCCAACCGGCCAGGAACCCGACGACCAGCCAGCCGAGCAGGGAACGCGGTTCA
>JANXAZ010000101.1 GCA_025062095.1 Geminicoccaceae bacterium | reverse complement strand
GGCGAGGCTTCAGAGGCGGCCGCTGGCCTGGCTCTTTACCGCATCTTCACCGGTCTTAATCCCTTCTTCGTCAGGGCGAGGCTTCAGAGTTAAGGTGTTTGATGACTACGGCCGTCACCGTGGGTCTTAATCCCTTCTTCGTCAGGGCGAGGCTTCAGAGCTCGCCAAGGACGTCGAAGACGGGCTCATCTCGGAGTCTTAATCCCTTCTTCGTCAGGGCGAGGCTTCAGAGGCTCGAATGGCGTAGGGTGATGTCATTCATTTTGGTCTTAATCCCTTCTTCGTCAGGGCGAGGCTTCAGAGAGCTGCAGCGCAACGGCCTCGTCATCGTCGACGTCTTAATCCCTTCTTCGTCAGGGCGAGGCTTCAGAGAGTGATGGAAGTCATGGAGTTCCCCCTCGGCCCATGTCTTAATCCCTTCTTCGTCAGGGCGAGGCTTCAGAGAGTGACATCCGCGTTGAGCTCGCTTCCGGGCTTCCGTCTTAATCCCTTCTTCGTCAGGGCGAGGCTTCAGAGACGAAGCACCACGTGATGATGAGGGCGTACAGGGTCTTAATCCCTTCTTCGTCAGGGCGAGGCTTCAGAGCCCGACGACCTTGGCAGGGTAAGTTCCCCCGCCTTCGTCTTAATCCCTTCTTCGTCAGGGCGAGGCTTCAGAGGAAGCGGGACCTCCTGGTCCTGCCCCGCGACAGCGCCAGTCTTAATCCCTTCTTCGTCAGGGCGAGGCTTCAGAGGTACCACACGTGGGGCGGGCTCGGCACCGCGAAGCGGG
>JANXAZ010000100.1 GCA_025062095.1 Geminicoccaceae bacterium | reverse complement strand
CAATCGCGGGCATCTCCATATCCAGCGCGAGCTGCTGCGTCCCGCTGCGCAGGGGCTTCATAAACAGCGCGCTCAGCAAGGCGCGTTGCACCGACTCATCGTCTTCGGGCACGGGCACATAGGTTCCCAGCGTTTTGCGTATCTCGGCGGCTTTGTTCAGCAGCACGCGGATGACCACGCCGTCGACGGGGTTATCCGGGCTGTAGTAGCGGTAGGTGCGCACCACCGGGGCAGACTGCCCATAGCGGTCGACGCGCCCCTCGCGCTGTTCCAGCTTGTTGGGGTTCCACGGCAGGTCGTAGTGCAGTGCGGCGTTGAACTTCTCTTGCAGGTTGATGCCTTCCGAGAGGCAGTCGGTGGCGACCAGCACGCGGGGGCGTTCGGCGTCGATGGCTTCCACCAGCGCGCGGCGGTCTTCATCGGCGAGTTGCCCTGTGATGCACACCACCTGCAAATCGGGATGCTGACCAAGCAAGCGTTGTTTGAGTGCCTCCGCCACATACTCGGCGGTGCGCACGAATCGACACCAGAGGATGGGGCAGAAGCCCTCACGCAGCAGCTGGTCTACCAGCTGTACACAGTGGAGCAGTTTCGTGTCGGCGTCAGTATGGAGCATGGACTCAGCGATCTGTGCGATTTGGCGCAGCTGGCGGCGTTCGGCGTCCGCGATTGCTGCGCGGCGCACCAGCTCGGCGGGCGTCTCGTCCGTACTTTCCAGCAGGGTCGGGTCTAAGGTCTCTCTGATGTAAAGCGAGTCGTTGGCTACTTCCTCGCCTGCAGGGGGGGCTGACTCC